>JAKISW010000006.1 GCA_021648375.1 Devosiaceae bacterium | reverse complement strand
TGCCGTTATCACGCATCAAACGACCCACACGACGGTGACCTACAGCTAAGCCAACTTCCTTCAGCTCCTGTGTCATGCGAGGGCGGCCGTAGCTACCAAGACTGAAATGGTGCTGATCGCGGATATGGGCCAGCAGAACCATGTCATCACGCTGTCGTTGGCTCATGGGACGGCGACGCCACGCTCGATACCCACGCGGTGACACCTGAAGAGTGTGACACAACCGATTAACTGGAATGTGTTTTCTGTGTTCGTCAACGAAAGCGAAGCTCACTTGCTTTGGCCCGCGAAGAACACTGTTGCTTTTTTTAGTATTTCCCTTTCCTCCGTCAACAAACGGTTTTCTTTGCGAAGCCGTGCATTCTCCTTGGCCAAATCAATATCAGTCGGTGGAGGAAGGTCATCAGGTTTGGATTTCTGTATCCATTTCGCCAGCGTCGAAAAACCAACGCCCAAATCCGATGCTACCTGTTTACGTGAAAGCCCGCTCGTCAATGCAATGCGGACAGCTTCACGTTTGAATTCGTCAGTGTGGCCATGTGCCATAGTAAGTCTCCTTGATGGAATTAATCCAAGCTAAGGACACGGAACTAAACCGTGGCAAGTCCAAAAAGGCGACTGGTGGCCTCATGACGCAGGTCATGGAATCGCAAATCATTCGCGCCAATAGCGTCGCGCTCACGCCGGAAAGCTGTGCCAACTGATTTGTGGTTGTATGGAAAGCATCGTCCCTGACCTCCAGTCAGTATCTTCTGCTCTAAAAGCAGTTGCCATGCATCAAAACCCGTAAGGTTGAGCAGTGGAACTTTTTGGTGATTTCCCAATTTATGGCGCGGATCCTTTCGATCGCGGATAACCACGATGCGTTTTATGAAATCTACATCTGCCCATTCGATTTTGCAGATTTCCTCTTGTCTCATTGCAGTTGCAATGGCAAATTGCACAATGCGTGAAATCGGTATTATAGTGGGGCGACTCTTGAAGTAAAAAATCAGCGCCTTAATTTCGTTATCAGTAGGGCGTCTGTCGCGCTCATGCGAGCGCCCAATAAGGCCTAGGTGGGTGAGAGCTGCTCTGGCGAGGTTGACGGTCTCGACGTTCACTTCAAGACCATGGACAGCAGAGGCGTGGACAAGAATGGTACGGAGGTAGGAGAGGTCAACCGAAAGTGTAACCGGCCCTGCGCCTTGTTTGGCACGCATTTGGCCATATTTTATAATGGCAGCGCGATTTAGTCGATCAATTCGGGTTGAGCCTATGTCCCGCTTGAGAGTTTCCAAAACAGCTCGTTTTGACCTCCGCAGTGTTTTACCCACGGCCTGCAGGTCGGCGATATGCAGATCTATCAAATGGGTAAGGGTTTTGGGTTTCCTGATGCGTTTAGTGGACGGTTCGCCTCCTTGGTCGATCAGACGCTCGGCTTCGAGCACCCATTCGTTGGCGTGCGTCTTCAATCGAAAAGTCTTACACGCATATTTGCCCTTGCGCCGAACAACGACGCGCCAAGTGGTTTCTTTTGTTCTGATAATAGTTGCCATAATCCTTACACTACCTTCTGGCGATCCTTACAATTTCCTTACACACACAGATCAAATCAGGTACAAACCCTTACAAGCATATCCATTTCCTTACACTTTTGTTCTCGATTTAGACCGTTGAAATGTATCATAATCCGTTGAAAAATAAAGAAAAAATATTTGCAATTGCCCCGATGCTCGATTGGACCGATCGCCATTGCCGATTTTTGCATCGCCAGCTAACGCGTCATTCCCTGTTGTTTACTGAAATGATCACCAGCGCTGCCATTATTCACGGCGATGTTGAGCGTTTGCTTGGTTATGATGAAATTGAGCACCCGGTTGCCGTCCAGCTTGGTGGCTCCAATCCTGAAGAACTGGCAAGGGCTACAAAAGTTTGCGATCAATTTGGCTATGACGAGATAAACCTCAATGTGGGCTGTCCGTCCGATCGGGTGCAGGCCGGAAGGTTCGGGGCCTGCCTGATGGCGGAACCGGAACATGTTGCAAAATGTATAGTCGCCATGAAGGAACAAACCGATCGCCCGGTAACCGTTAAATGCCGCATTGGCATTGATGATATGGATATTGGCAAACCATTGGATGATTTTGTCGATGCGGTGATCGGGGCAGGGGTGAGTAGGCTTTATGTTCATGCTCGCAAAGCCTGGCTTAGTGGTTTAAGCCCCAAAGAAAATCGCACCATTCCGCCCCTTGATTATCCAAGGGTTTATGATCTGGCCAAGCGTCTGGCTCCGTTTCCGGTTATTATTAACGGCGGAATTGAAACTTTAGAGCAGGTTGAAGCGCAGTTTGAAAATGTAAGTGGTGTGATGATGGGGCGCGCTGCCTATCACAATCCCATGCTTTTGACAAAAATTGATGGGCTGGTATATGGCGATAGCAAGCCAGCACCATCCCTTGCTGAAATTATTGATATAATGTGCGAATATGCCGCGAATCAAACGGCAAAAGGCGTGCGCCTCAATTCCATATCCCGTCACATGATAGGTCTGGCCTATGGATTGCCCGGTGCCCGCCGTTTTCGCCAGATCATGACCATGGACGTGCTTAAAGAAGGCGCCGGACCCCATACAATTATGGAAGCATTTCAGGCTCTCAAGATTTAGTCTTTAAAGCCCGTCAATCACCTTTTTCAACTTGGCCTGAACCTCGCCGGCAATTTCGCCAAGGGCAGGGTTTTCAACCGCTGACATCGAGGCTATCGGGTCAACCGCAGAAACTTCCACCTGACCATCGCCAATTTGTTGTACGATGACATTGCAGGGCAGCATGGCCCCGATTTTATCTTCAGCCAAAAGGGCTTTATGAGCAAATGTCGGATTGCAGGCTCCAAGAATCGTATAGGGGCGAAAATCCACATCAATCTTTTTCTTCAAGGTGGCTTTGACGTCAATCACGGTTAATACACCAAACCCTTCAACCTTGAGGGCTTCGGTAACCGTTTCAATGGCCGGTTCCATTTCAGAATTCAAGACCTTGGAAAAGCAATAGCTCATGATATTTACTCCTTATATCAGTATGTCCTAATATAAACATGATTTAGATAATTCCAAGCCCTGGTTCGGGATTGTTTTTTCCAGAAAAGCTTAACCTTGCCGGTTGAGTGGAGCAATTATCCATTCAGTTCCAAAGAATCTTTGCTGACTGTATAATTGTCCAGAGTCTGTAAAAAAGTCATGCCTAAAAGGCTGGTTTTCAAGGCTCCCTGTTCAGCAACGAATGCCCTGATATTCTCCCGGATAATCCCCCCAACCTCGATACGTTTGATTGTAACACCGGCAGCGCGCCCTGTTCCGTTGGCTGTTTGCACCTCAATATTAAAGCGCAGGCTTGCAAGATTAATCCCGGCCGCCTCTGCGTCAGAATTGGTCAGCACCACGGCGCTGGCACCGGTATCAAAAATCATGGTGATCAGGGTGCCATTGACTTCGGTATCCATTCTAAAAGTATTGCCAAATCCTTTTTGAAATACCGCCGTTCCCTCATCCTGATCAACCATGGCCATGCCGGGGGCCAAAGAGGTTAGAACCCGGCTTGAAAAATCGCTGATTTCTTCTCGATAACTATAACCTGCAACCAGAACAAACAGCATGGTGGACCAAAGGGCGACACCGTTAAGTATATGGCTTAGTTTGACACGGCGGCCAAAAGAGCCGGATGCCACAAGAATCAGCACCAGGACCAACAGTATAATCTGCCCGAACTGATCATCAGACAAACCAACAAGTTGCCCCGCTCCAAAGCTGATCACCATTGCTAAGCCAACAGCTATTAACAGTGCAAACCCAATAAATGCCAAGGAAAACCCCTATTTTGTTTTTGGTGGATTTTTATAGTATCAACAAAAATCCGCTTAATATTCCAATTTCTATCATTGCCTGTAATCCACCGATTAGATCACCACTATACCCGCCGATAAGTTTTTTACAGGTACGGGTCCACCAGACAATTATCAACATGACAATTGCGGCAGCAATAATTATTCCACCAATTCCGGCGAAAAAAACTGAAAAAACTATTGTGATCAGTAAAGCCGGAATCATTCCAAGCCAAAAATCTGTACGCGATAATTTCCCGGCATTCGCTGCCGCGCCGTCAATTCTGGCAGCTTCAAGGTCTACCATTAGCCACAGCGCACTCTGGCGGGCCAATACCTGCGCTCCGATCCACAAAAAAATCACTGCGATTGATGAGACGGTAGCCAGCGCCCCAAGGGCTGCAATGCGGGTGATGATCAACAATACGATTGCAACAACCCCAAAGGTGCCATTTGTGCTGTCTTTCATGATTTTTAGGCGGTTTTTTGAAGTGTTGCCGCCAAATAATCCATCAAAACTGTCAGCTAATCCGTCCTCGGCCATGGCTCCAGTGATTGCAATTTGCGCTGCGAGTGCAAAACCTGCGCTAAGCAAAATGGGAAGTCCGAGCAATAGGAATAATAATAAAATCAGCCCTGGTATTATGCCAATTATGACACTGGCAAGGCCCAAAACTTTTGCCATTCGCCCAATTTGCATTTTCGTATGACCAAATTTGGGTATTTGCAGGCGTGAATAGAACCTTATCCCCATAATAATATCTTCTAAAATAGAAGGGGTGGAAACCGTTTCATTTTTATTGCCAACGGGGGGGCGACTCAAGGATGATTGTTTTTTCAACAGATTGAATTTCCATTCAGTTTATCTCGTTTCACCATCGTACAAATTAAGTGACAATGCAAAAATTTTCCTCCAAAATTCCAGAACCGTTTACCGAATTTTCCAAATTGCTTGTAGACCTGCCTAAAGGCTCATTAAGCGCTGTTGAAAAGGTTCGTCAACGCGATAAAACCCTTACCAAACCTTTAGGCTCCCTTGGTCAGCTGGAATATCTGGTTGAGTTTATGGCTCGCTGGCAGGAAACTGAAAATCCTGCCATGAATAATCCCATGGTGGCGATTTTTGCCGGAAATCACGGGGTAACCGATCAGGCAATTTCTGCATTTCCGGCCAGTGTTACAGCGCAGATGGTAGCAAATTTTACCAGTGGTGGAGCGGCGATTTCCCAAATTTCAAAATTGCACGGGCTGAACCTTCGGGTGTTTGAGTTGGCAATAGATATTCCTACCGGCGATATTACCTGTGTCGCGGCCTTGAGCGATAAGGCCTGTGCTGCAACCATAGCCTATGGAATGGAAGCAATTGCTGGTGAGCCTGACCTGTTATGCATTGGTGAAATGGGCATCGGCAACACAACTGTTGCAGCTGCCATTTATGCAGCGCTTTTTGGCGGCCCCGGATCTGACTGGGTTGGGGCAGGCACCGGCATTGATGAGGCAGGGATTGGACGTAAGGCAAAAGTCGTCGATCAGGCTTTGGCATTGCATAAGGAAAATCTGGATCATCCTTTAAAAATTCTTGCCAGAGTTGGCGGGCGTGAATTTGCCGCCATGCTTGGGGCAATTGTTGCGGCCCGGCACCATAAAATTCCGGTAATAATTGATGGCTATGTGGCAACCGCCGCTGCCGCCATTGCCTTTGCTATAAATCCGGCAATTCTTGACCATTGCATTTTTGCCCATGTTTCCGATGAAAACGCCCATGGTAAGGCTCTAAAGGAAATGAACAAGCACCCAATGCTTGATCTTGGCATGCGATTGGGTGAGGGGAGTGGAGCAGCCCTTGGGGCGGTATTGGTTAAAACCGCGTTGCACCTGCACCATAATATGGCAACTTTTGGTGATGCCAATGTTGATGAAAAAGAGGTCAGCAAAGAATAGATAAGGTCTTGGTTTTTTGGTTCAGGCCCTAATAAATTTCTAACCGATTATGGGCCTTTGAAACCGGGTCCACAGCATCCATTACTCTGGCCCTTGGGAAGGTGGCTGTCTGGAGTGTTTTCAGAAAAAGTGCTCTTGCGGTTTTTCGGTTCGAAAACGCGACGAAACAAAGATTTTTGAGTGTTTTCAGAAAAAGTGCGTTTGCGGTTTTCCAGCCTGCCGGCGTGAGGCAAAAAAATCAGTAACGAAGTTACTGTTTCGAAAACGCGACGAAACAAAGATTTAGGGCCGTGTTTTGATTCCATCAAGACATGATCGGCCCTAATAAATTTCTAACCGATTATGGGCCTTTGAAACCGGGTCCACAGCATCCATTACTCTGGCCCTTGGGAAGGTGGCTATGGCCTCAGTTCCAAAACGCACCTTTGAAAACAAATCAAATCTTCCCTGATGCAGATCCATTATTTTTTGCACGATTGCCAGGCCAAGTCCTGCCCCTTGTTCGGCGGTTTTATGGGCCAGCGATCCTTGCCCGAATGATGATAGAACCGTGCTGATTTCTTCTTGAGGAATTCCCGGCCCATTGTCTTTGACAGAAAGCAATTGCCCCCCGTCACCGCTACGGGCAATGCGGAGTTCCACTCGTCCTGACTGCGGGGTAAATTTTATGGCATTGGTCAACAGGTTGAGCATAATCTGGCGAATGGCCCTCTCGTCTCCCCAGATTTTTGGCAGATCATCATCAATCACTTCCACCAGTTCAATGTTTTTTGCCTTGGCACGAATTTTCATCATTCTAAGGCAATCATCAGCCACGTCCCTTAAGGAAACTATTTCTTCGTTGAGGTCATATTTTCCAGCTTCAATTCGTGACAGGTCCAGCAATTCGTTGATCAAATTCAACAAATGCTTGCCACTGTCGTGAATATCATTGGCATATTCTTTATATTGTGGAATTTTATGTTCGCCCAGCAGCTCTGATTTTAGCACCTCGGAAAACCCGATAATTGCGTTTAAGGGCGTACGCAGCTCATGGCTCATGGTGGCCAAAAAGTTTGACTTGGCAATGTTTGCCTGCTCAGCCTCGCGTCGCGCCTGATCAGAAGCTTCCCGTGCATCTTCAAGGTCAAGTATCAGCGCATCCTTTTCAGATTGGTGAGCCAGGGATGACAGTTCGATTTTTTGTAAGCGTTGTAAAAAGAACAACACAAATAACTGGGCGATTATGGCAACGGCTGCCAATGAATAATAAAGCGTGCCCCCATAGGAAAACAAATTTATGGAAACCGTTGCGGTGGCCGGCATGGTGGTTACCAGTGTTGCGATGGGCAGCGATCGGCTGGCCAGAGCATTGGCGCCAATTCCCATCAGCAAAATGGCAAATATCACCACGGCAATATTCTGGTCGCCCGATGCCAGGGTGAACAGGGCCAGCATTGCCCAGGCAATTCCATAAACTGTTTCAAAAGCAATAAAGCTTGCGGTCCAGCTTTTTACGGACCGGGTATTGGTGTTGTTATAAAGAAAGCGTCTGCAGATCATCACAACTGAAAGATTGGAAATTATCAGCGCCACGCACCAGATAACCGCTACCGTCACCGGCACCCAAAAACTTGCATAGATTCCCATGACCATAAACAGGATAGTCATTATTATCAGGCTGGATTTTCGTGCTTTTGCATATTCTTTCAGCAACTCAAAATCATAGGATGCTTTGGTGCCGGTGGTAGAAGTTAGGCGTTGCCTGGCATCAAAAACCGTACGATGAGCGTTTCGCCCTTGCGAGCGTTCCAGATAATTTTCGTCGTTTTTTGCCTGTTCCGGCATTGCTGAACTCACCAATAATACAATGCACCCTTTTTTGGACCTATGCCCAAATCAGATATGGCCCATGTGGAGTTTGATCCGCATGGGCTTTTGACCCAAAGGTGTGCTACGCGTCATTTTTTAGTGTATTGGGAGTGTGGTTAATATGAAGTTGAGGTTTTTAGCCTTTGCACAAAAATTATCCGGATTTTTTAATATCTGGCTGTTGCTGGCCGTGCTGGTATTTGCCGGTATGTTGCTGCAGAGCAGCGGGTTTGATTTTTCCGGCATTAAAGAGATAAATTCTGAGGGCAAGTTCACCATTACAGGCCGCGCCGGTGTTTCCGATGGTGATAGTTTGCGCTTTGGCAACGAACGCGTTCGCCTGATAGGAATAGATGCGCCAGAACTTGATCAGACCTGCATAAATTCCAGCGGCGATCCGTGGCCCTGCGGCCGTGTTTCCCATGAACGGCTTTTACAATTGGTAAAAGAGGGGGCGCTGAAATGCACATATGAAAGACGAGATCGCTATGATCGCGCCTTAGCTGTCTGCACGGTCGATGATGTGGATATCGGTGGAGCGATGGTTTTGGCGGGATTGGCGATTTCCTATGATGACTACCCTGATCAGGAAGCAATTGCCCGCGAAAATAAAGCCGGAATGTGGCAGGGAGAATTTATTACTCCGCGCAACTGGCGTCGGGGTGAGCGCTAGGCGAGGGTAAGAATTCGCGCGCATTATTTCTGATGAAGTTAGAAAGCACGGTGTTAAATTAACCAATTGTCGGAATTGTATTCTAATATTCTTCAAAATTTCTTTGCTGAATGGAATTAAATTCTATATAAGCGCGTTAGTTCAAAATTAAAACTGACGGAAAATCCCATGGCCCTTGACCGTATCGACAAAAAAATCCTTTCGATTTTGCAGCAGGATGCAACAATTCCCGTCTCTGAGATTGGGCGCAAAGTTGGTCTTTCGACCACTCCGTGCTGGCGGCGAATTCAAAAAATGGAAGAGGATAAGATTATTGTTGCCCGGGTGGCAATTTTGGATCCTGCTAAAATCAATGCGCCGGTTTCCGTATTTGTGGCCATAAAAACCAAAGAACATTCTGATGCCTGGTTGCGAAATTTTTCATCCATCATTGCTGATTTTGTAGAAGTGGTGGAATTTTATCGCATGAGTGGAGAAGTGGATTATCTGTTGCGGGTGGTGGTTGCCGATATTGCCGCTTACGATGATTTTTATCGACGCTTGATTGCGAAAATTTCCATCAATGATGTTTCGTCTTCATTTTCTATGGAGCAGATAAAATATACTACCGCCCTGCCGCTAAATTATCTGCATCAGGAAAAACTGCGTAAAGAGTAAACAGTCTGACAGATTTATGACTCGTGGATTGGTAGTATTTATCCGCCGGTAACTGACATATGGCGATCGGTTGCTGGATCAATTCTGGAATAATCAAAATCATGCCCTTTTGGTTTTATCGACATGGCTTGGGTCAAAATTTTGTTTAGCCCGTCTTTTCCGTGCTCGCGCAATGGCTGACGCAGATCCATCTGGTTTTCCCGACCAAGGCACAAATATAGACGTCCGGTGCAAGTAAGCCTCACCCGATTGCAGCTTTCGCAAAAATTATGGGTCATTGGGGTGATAAAACCAACCCTGCCGCCGGTCTCGTTTAGACGCACATATCGCGCCGGACCTCCGCTCTGATGGTCGATTTTTTCCAGCGTAAAATCTTTGGCCAGATTATCCCGCACTTCGCGCAGGGACAAAAATCTTTTGCGCCGGTCTCCGCTAACCTGCCCCAAAGGCATCTCTTCAATCAACGTCAGATCAAATCCACGCGAGTGAGCCCAGGTGATCATTGGAGTAATTTCATGCTCGTTAAAATCGCGCATGGCCACCATGTTGAGCTTGATTTTAAGCCCCGCAGCATCGGCCGCATCAATGCCCTCCAAAACCTGCTCAAGCTTTCCCCGTCTGGTTATGCGGGTGAATTTTTCGCTATCCCTGGTGTCCAGCGAAACATTTATGCGTTTGATGCCATTGTCCACCAATTGTTTTGCATAGCGTTTTAGCTGGCTGCCATTGGTCGTTAAGGTCAATTCATTTAGCGATCCGGTGGAGAGGTGTTTTGAAATTCTTTCAACCAGTTGCATAATATCTTTACGTACCAGCGGTTCACCACCGGTGAGGCGGATTTTATTGACCCCGCGCTCAACAAAAATTTCAATAATCTGGCAAAGCTCTTCGAACGATAATACTTCTTTTTTTGGCAGAAATTTCATAGTTTCCGACATGCAATAGGTGCAGCGAAAATCACAGCGGTCGGTAACAGAAACCCTTAAATAGGTGACATGACGCCCAAAATTATCAATCAGCGGAGCCGAAGGTGCTGTCGTGGAATTTTGAGGGGTTTTTATGTTTATATTCATTATTGAACCACATCCGGTTTACCAAAGTGTCATTTGATATCTGGGTTAAAACCTATCACCATTTGCCATAAGAATATAGAAAAATGATGCAATAGAAAAGGCCAATTAAGTGGAGATGACTTCAATTCATATAATAATTAAGTGATTTTTTGTGATCTGGTTTTGCACAATCTTCAGCGTTTTCGGCGGGGTTATCAAAAATGCTCGAATTGCCAAAATATTCCTTTATTTGCGCGATATATTGCATATAACACGCAAATAATATGCAAATACACTAAAACAGATAGCCAGGGTCCTGACCCTAGATAACGGAATGCAGCTTTTATGGACCACTTAAAAAAACAGGCAGCGCAAGCGGCAATGGTTGAACTGGATATCGCGGCCAGTAAGTTGGATGCCTCAGAAATATTGCAGATTGGACTTGGAACCGGCTCCACCGCCCGTCATTTTGTTGATCTTTTGGGGGAAAAAGTTGCATCAGGTTTCAAGTGCATATGTGTGCCAACATCCAACGAAACCGCAGCTCAGGCCAAAGCCCTTAATATTAATCTAACAGATCTGGACACAATTGATCGCCTGCACATTACTATTGATGGCACCGATGAAATTGGTCCGGATATGTCACTGATCAAGGGTGGGGGAGGGGCTCTTTTGCGTGAAAAAATTGTCGCGGCGGCGTCTGATAAAATGGTGGTTATTGCCGATGAGGGCAAACGGGTTGATCATTTGGGCGCTTTTGCCCTGCCGGTTGAGGTGAATGTGTTTGGTTTAAAGGCAACAAAAACGGCCATTGGTGTGGTGATGCAAAAATTTAATGCAAGACCTGAATTTGATACAAAACCTGAAATGAGCTTGAGAATGGATCAAAATGGCAAACCGTTTATGACTGATGGCGCTCACTTTGTGATTGATGCATGTTTTGGCCGCATTTTGGATGCAAGAGGCATCTCAAGCGCATTGTTGGAAGTACCAGGGGTTGTGCAGCACGGTCTTTTTCTTGATATTTGCCAAACTGCCTATCTTGCCGGGCCTCAGGGTGTTAGCAAGCTAACGGCTTAAAGAATGCCAGATCGAAAAAATTTAGGAATTTTGACAATGACAAATATGATGATCTCTTGGACAAGCATTATGTTCTCTTGGTTTATCAAGCCGTTGCGTGCAGTATTTATTGCCCTTTTGACGCTTGCGGCCATTCAATCCCCTGCCAGTGCGCAAGAGCTTGAAGTGGACCGTATTGCGATGGCTCGCCAATATGTTGACCTGACTGATGGATCACAGCTTTTTGAAACCACACTGATACGCACCGGCATAGAGACAATGCGCACCCTTGTTTCCCAAAATCCTGCAGAGGCTGATGCTGTTAGTGATGCCATCGGCGTAGTGATCGAGGCCTATTCAACACGCAAGGACGAGCTTTTTAATCAGCTTGCCAGGGTTTATGCCCTGCGTTTCAGCATGGAAGAATTGCGTGAAATCGTAGCGTTTTATGAAACCGAAGTGGGACGCAAACTTTCAGCATCAAATTCCATTATTAACACTGAGCTTACAACCGTTATGCAGATTTACCAGGCCAATCTCAATATTGAGTTTTTTGCTCAGGTTCGTGCCGAGCTGCGCGCCAACGGTATTGAGATGTAAATAAACTGGCAAAAACTGCCGGAGTGAACTCAATCTGAATTTGCCTCTGTTTTAATGAAGGTGAAGTGAAATATGTATCGGCCCTGCTTGTGTGGGGCCGTTTTTTATGGCAAGCGCGTTCAGTGCCATGACCGTGGCTTGAACTATATTTAATTTATGACTCTCCCTATCTCGAAGGTAATTCACTATGGCGAACTCTTATGATTTGTTGGTAATTGGCGGCGGCTCAGGTGGAGTGCGGGCGGCCCGAGTTGCCGCCGGGTTTGGTGCCAAAGTATGCATCGTGGAAGAATATAGGCTGGGCGGAACCTGTGTAATTCGCGGCTGTGTGCCAAAGAAGCTGTTTTCCTATGCTTCTGGTTTTTCAACTCTGTTTGATATCGCCCCAAGCTTTGGCTGGTCGGTTGAGGCCAGTTTTGACTGGTCAACGCTGCTGGCTAACAAAGATAAGGAAATTGCCCGGCTTGAAAAACTTTATGGGTCGCTGCTTGGCGGTTCAGGCGTTGAAATTGTGGCAGACAGGGCGCAGATAACTTCCCCCAATTCTGTGACTTTGAGCAGTTCGGGAAAGGTTTTGACTGCGGATAAAATATTGATCGCAACGGGTGGCAAACCCTTTGTGCCATCAATCCCCGGTATTGAACACTCGATTACCTCTAACGAGGCGTTTGATCTTAAAACCCTTCCTAAATCCATTGTAATTGTTGGAGGTGGATATATTGCTGTTGAGTTTGCGGCGATTTTTAACGGGTTGGGAGTTGAGACCATTCTGGCCTATCGCGGCGCGCAGATATTGCGTGGATTTGATAGCCATATTCGCGAGGGTCTGGCTGAAGAAATGGTTCACAATGGTATAAAAGTGTGCCTTGCCACCCAACCCGCCACGATCGAAAAAACTGAAAACGGCCTTTGCGTAACCTGCACTGACGAAATGCAGATGGATGTGGATCAGGTAATGTATGCCACGGGTCGAGTGCCAAATGTTGAGGGTTTGGGGCTGGAAAACATTGACGTGACTTTAGGCAAACACGGGGAAATTCCTGTTGATGAATTTTCGCGCACAACTTGTCCTTCGGTTTTTGCGGTTGGTGATGTAAACGGGCGCGCAGCGTTGACTCCAGTGGCAATTCGCGAAGGGGCCGCTTTTGCCCAAACCGAATTTAATGATAACCCCACAAGGGTCGACCTTTCGATTGTCGCCAGCGCCGTTTTCTCCAATCCGGAAATTGGCACTTTGGGCCTTTCAGAAAACGAAGCGACGGAAAAATTTTCTGAGCTAAATGTCTATGTGGCCCGCTTTAAACCAATGATTTATTCTTTTGTTCAAACTGATACCCGCATGCTGATGAAACTTATCACCGATGCCAAAACCGACAAGGTTTTAGGGGTGCATATTATGGGGGCAGGGGCCGGGGAAATGATCCAGATGGTTGGCATTGCGGTGACCATGGGCGCCACCAAAGCCGATTTTGACCGCACGATCGCTGTGCATCCGGTAGCCGCAGAAGAGCTGGTGACCATGAAAGAGCCAACCTATAAAATTGTGGATGGCGAAAGAGTCTGATTAATTCGGTAACTGTCACCGTAATCTGAAATTGTAGCTGCATCGACTGGGGAACGTCCTGACAAGTCAGTTTGTGAACACATGGCCTTGTTGATGGCCTATCGCGATAGCCTTCTTTCAAAGGCTCTAATTATTCTGCAAGACCATTTATCTGCAAGACCATTTAGTTGACGCGCGCGACGACACGCTTGCGGCATTAAGCCGGAAATCCGGCAATTAAGGATTTTAGTATGCCTGTAAACAACAGAATTGCCTCTTTCAGCGATGAAATGACTAAATGGCGACAACACCTCCATCAGAACCCGGAGCTATCTTATCTCGAGTTTGAAACCGCAAAGTTTGTAGCAGAAAAGCTGGAAAGCTTTGGCATTGAGGTTACTAAAGGCATTGGCGGTACGGGTGTTGTTGGCGTTTTACAAGGCTCAAAGGGTGACGGTCCAACCATAGGCCTTAGGGCGGATATGGATGCGTTGGCAATCGAGGAGAAAAATGATTTCTCCCATAAATCAAAAAATCCCGGTGTCATGCATGCTTGTGGCCATGATGGTCACACAGCCATGCTTTTGGGCGCAGCCAGACATTTGGCAGAAACCCGCAATTTTTCTGGCCAGGTGGTGTTTATCTTTCAGCCGGCGGAAGAAATGGGTGGCGAGGACGGCGGGGCGGCAAGGATGATCAGCGAGGGGCTGTTTGAGCGTTTCTCCTGTGATGAAATCTATGGAGTGCACAATTGGCCTGGCATGGATATCGGAGACTTTGCCGTGAAGGCAGGGCCTATGATGGCGTCTGGCGATGGTTTTGAAATTCATGTCCGTTCAGGGGGAATGCACGCAGCTCAACCGCAAAAAGGCGTTGATGTCGTATTAACGGCAGCTCATGTCATCGTTGGACTACAGCAACTGGCGGCGCGCAACATTGATCCCTTGAGTGCAATTGTTGTCAGCGCGACCCAGATACATGGCGGGGACGCATATAATGTGCTCCCCAATGAGGTGGTTATCCGCGGCACGATCCGGGCATTTGACCCCTCTACCCGTGCCGCTGCCGAGCCTGCTCTTTTGCGCATTGTTGAAGGCATTTGTGCCTCGGCCGGTGCAGAAGTTGAAATATCCTACACACGGCAATATCCCACACTGGTGAATGAGAAGAATGCAGCCGCGATCTCGCAAGCTGCTGGGGAGAAAGTTTTCAATTCAGTAGACCTATCGCCGCCTCAGACAATGATAGTGGAGGATTTTGCCTTCATGCTCGAAGATCGGCCGGGTTGCTATGCATGGATTGGCAATGGTCCTGATACGGACGGACGCATCCTGCATAGCGCCTGGTTCGACTTCAATGATGAAGCGCTACCCTATGGTGCGTCCTATTTTGTAGCATTGATTGAGCGCGAAGCACGTTGATATTGTAGCATTGATGGTGCGGCACTTAGACAACCGTCACCTGTTTCAACCCGCCAGCGTTAGACAAAATATAGCCTGAGCATGACGAGCGGGTTGTTTGTCTAAAGCTTCATTCCCCATCTACTACCCTTCCCAAAATAATCCGTATCAACTTACAAACCTATAGCTTCTGGAGCTATAGGTTTTGCCAACCAAAAAGTTTCATCGACAGCGTTTGTTTTGGCCCAACCAGCGCCAAAAACCACAGGTGCTCGCCCTGGCCACTCGCCCGGTGCAGCCAAAATCTCAATTCGCATCCTCCAAAAACCTAAATTCCGGCCCCATTTGCCAGCCCGCGCAACAAAACGCCAATTCCATAGGCCATGGCCGCAGCGCCCATGCCGATAATAAAGGTTTCAATTCCGCTATAATACCATTTTTGTGTTGACCAGTTGGATTTCATCGCTCCGATGATAAAAAACACAATTCCGGTGGCATAAGCGGCGGCAACGGCGCTGGCCTGCATGCCAAAAACAAACGGTATCAGCGGCACGGCACCACATATGATAAAGGCGATAAATGTTGCCCATGCCGCAATTGCGGGCGAGCGCTGGGCGCTGGAAAGACCGTATTCTTCGCTCAACATGGTTTCAACCCATACATCTTCATGTCGGCTCAACAGATCAACCATGCTTTCCAACTCGTCCCCTTCAAATCCTTTTGCCCGATAAATCTGGCGTAATTCTTCGCGCTCCCCTTCCGGAGAATTGCGAATATGGCGCAATTCAATCAGCCGGATACGATCATAATCATCCCGTTCTGCTTTGGTGCCTGAATAGTTGGAGGCGGCCATGGAAAATCCGTCCGCCACCAGATTTGCTACCCCAAGGATTAGGACAATCCCCACGCTCAGTTCCGCCCCCACGACCCCGGCAACAACGGCAAAAGTGGTTACGGCGCCATCAATGCCCCCATAAATCCAATCGCGCAGATAGTTGATCTGCGGCCCTTTTGCCAACCTCTCGGCAATGTCTTTCGGGTCGTGGGAATGTTCCATACCGGTTTGTCCCTTGCTGACAATCTGGGTGTTTTATAATCCCGAAGGTGATGAAATTGAACTACTATTTTTCAAACCTTTTTCCATATCCGCATGCCCTTACCCTCAAAACCCGCTTGGCATTGGCCAAAGGGCTTGCTAAAGCCATTTATTAGAGTATTTCTTGCGCCAGCAAATATCAAAAAACGAGTTTTTACCATGAGTAATCAGACCAGTATTTCACCCGATAACAAAAATTGGTCGCCTTCGTCCTGGCGTGATAAAACTGCTTTGCAGGTTCCCAATTATCCCGATATTGCCGCGCTGAAAAAAGCGGAGGCCCGTCTGGCAAAATTCCCCCCGTTGGTATTTGCCGGGGAGGCGCGCGATCTTAAATCTGATCTGGCCGATGTTGCGCTTGGTAGGGCATTTTTGCTCCAGGGAGGGGATTGTGCTGAAAGTTTTGCTGAACATGGTGCCGACCATATCCGTGATTTTTTCCAGGTGTTTTTGCAAATGGCGGTGGTGATGACCCATGGGGCATCAAAACCGGTGGTCAAGGTGGGCCGGGTTGCAGGCCAGTTTGCCAAACCCCGCTCAGCGGATATGGAAACTGTTGACGGGGTGGAGCTGCCATCCTATCGCGGCGATATTATCAACGGCATTGAGTTCAATTCTGAGCAAAGAGTTCCTGATCCCCAGCGCATGGTTATGGCCTATCGCCAGTCTGCGGCAACGCTAAATCTGCTTCGTGCCTTTGCCTCGGGCGGATTTGCTGATTTGACACGGGTTCATGAATGGACAACCAGTTTCATGAAAGGGGCAAAAGGTTCGCCCCGCTATGAGGAAACCGCCAATAAAATTGAGGATGCCATAGCCTTTATGCGCGCTATGGGTATTAATTCTGAAAACACCCCAACCCTGGGCACGACAAATTTTTACACGTCTCATGAGGCATTGCTTTTGGGTTATGAAGAAGCACTGACCCGTCGCGATTCAATTACAGATGACTGGTATGCAACTTCGGGGCATATGATCTGGATAGGTGATAGAACCCGCCAGCCCGATGGTGCCCATGTGGAGTATTTTTCCGGCATCAACAATCCCATTGGCCTGAAATGTGGCCCCACCCTTGAGCGCGACGATCTTTTGACATTGATGGACAAATTAAACCCCAATGACGAGCCGGGCCGCTTAACTCTTATTGCCCGCTTTGGTGCCGATAAAGTTCAGGACCATCTGCCCCGTTTGATTGAGACGGTAAAAGAGGCCGGGCGAACCGTTGTCTGGTGTTGTGATCCCATGCACGGCAATACGATAAAAGCCTCATCGGGATATAAAACCCGACCCTTTGACAAGGTATTGGGCGAGGTAAAAGCCTTTTTTGATGTGCATCGGCAAATGGGCACCTATGCCGGCGGCGTGCATTTTGAAATGACCGGAGACGATGTGACAGAATGTGTTGGCGGCTCTTCTGCTGTTACCGAGGCTTCCCTGTCCGATCGTTATCACACCCATTGTGATCCGCGTCTCAATGCTTCTCAGGCTTTAGAACTGGCATTTTTGGTGGCGGAAGAGATGCGCCCCAATAAAAGCTGAAAATTGTAAAAAATGCCCACGGGGAGATAAATATGTCCGGAGTTCGTGTTTCCTACTATTCGGACATATTGTGCGTCTGGGCCTATGTGGGCCAGCGTCGCCTTGAGCAGTTAAGTGTTGAATTTGCCCAAAAAATCAATATCGAAACCCGGTTTTGTTCGGTGTTTCCTGATGTTGAAGCCAAAATGGAGCAAAGCTGGAAGGCGCGCGGTGGCTATGAGGGGTTTAATCGCCATACTCTGGAGGTGGCCAAAAAATTCCCCCATGTGGAAATAAATCCTCGCCTTTGGCTTGATACCAGACCGCTGACATCAGCCAGCGCGCATATTTTTGTCAAGGCCATGGAAGTAATTGAGCAGGAAAGATATGGCGATGCCCTTTCAGATCAGCCCTATCTTGATCGACTTTCAAGCAAGGCCGC
The DNA here is from genome assembly GCA_021648375.1 of Devosiaceae bacterium. Lineage (GTDB taxonomy): Bacteria > Pseudomonadota > Alphaproteobacteria > Rhizobiales > Devosiaceae > DROE01. Next base: position 84,567 of record JAKISW010000006.1, on the reverse strand, counting down.
ATGGCAGATCAGGTTGGCTTTTTTTGCTGAGGGTAAAGATATTTCCAACTGGCATATCCATATGCGAATTGCTGAGGATCTGGGTGTAAAACCTGAATTGGTCGAAGAAAAAATCCACAATTCTCAAGCGGTAACCTTGCTGGCCGCCGATTATGACCTGGCCCAGAAAAATAATATTGCAGGCAGTCCCACCTATTTTATGAATGAGGGCAGACAAAAATTGTTTGGCAATGTGGGCTATAGGCTATTGCAGGCCAATATTGCTGAACTTTTGCATAATCCAACCGATGAAGAGGCAAGCTGGTGCTGAGCGGCAGATTTTTTTGGCTGCCCCGATATAGCAGGAGAATTGGCCAAGTTTAGCGGATCATTAACCTTAATGGGAGATAAACGCAGCGGTAATTTAGTATTAAATCTGTGTCTGGAGATTCCCAATGCGTCGCTTTTCCTCAATTGTCGGGGCCGCTCTTGCGGTTGCCAGCTTTAGTGCAAACGCTATTGGCGCTGAAAAGTTAAACGGTTTTGGCCCTGATGAATTGCGTGGTTCTTACCCCGAAGAGTGGGGGTTTTCCGAAGAGCCGGATCCATTGGATTTTGAGATTGGGATCAGATATTGGTACTCCATGGGCTCATCAGCAGTAAATGCTTTTGGCGGTTTTTATTCGGCGTCGGATACCAGCTCAATTGCTGAAGCGTTTTTTCGCATTGATGATAATTCAACCTCCAGCTTTCTAAAGGGCCAGATTGGTTATGCTGTTAAGATTGATGGCACCTATATAACTCCTCAGGTCGTTAATGAAACCATGGCCGGTGGCTATATCGGTTATGGTGGAGTTGATTTTGGTATGGTGCCCTTTGGTACCGAAAATATTGGCATTGGAGCGTTTGCCGGATACCAGTTTATTGCCGCCAATCCGAATATGGGGCGTTCAAATTTTGTAACCGCATCCGGCGGCGGCGATAGTGCTACCAATGCGCTTGAAATTCATGTGGCCAAAATCGGCTTGGCGATAAATGCAGATATTGGTGACAATATTGATTTGAATATGGAAGCCGCAATAATTCCCTATGCAAATCTCTCCGGCGTTTATGGCGCGCTTTCTATTCCGGATTTTATTTCGGGCGGAGATAACTTTACTCAAGGCTCAGCGGGTAATATTTCCGGACGCCTTTATGGAGCCAGCGGTGAAGTGATGCTGGGGTTTAAACCCACCGAAAACCTTGTGGTTCGAGTTGGTGCCCGTGGCTGGTATCTTACTGGCGAAGCGACCATGAATGTTATTGCCAGACAGGTTGGCACTCCTGCCAACGCGCAAAACTATATTGACAATGTTACGGGTCTGGAATTTTTCCGCTATGGCGCACTGGCTGAAATTGCAGGGACATTCTAAGGGCAGGAACTTTTAGAGGCGCTGACCTTAAAGGCAGCAAAATTTTAATGTCCAATCTCAATGCTTGCTCCAATGGGCCTGGCGCGATAAAGCTTGCCAAATTACATTTTGATCCGGGCATGGCTTGTTGACAAAAAACCTTAAAATTCTCTTGGCCCAGCTAAACCCCACGGTGGGAGCCTTGCAGCAAAATCTTCATCTTGCGCTTGATACATTGCGTAAGGCTGTAGATCAGCGCACGGATATCCTTATGTTTCCCGAGCTGTTCCTTACCGGATATTTCCCTGAAGACCTGCTGTTAAAACCGCAATTTGTTGCCGAGGCCATTGCGACATTGCACAAGTTTGTTGAGAAAACAAAAACCCTTGAGATCGCGGTTTTGATGCCAACGATCTGGCAGCAGGAAGGCAAATTGTTCAACGCCATTGTGGTGATTGAAGGTGGCAAAATTCTTGATAAACGCTTCAAACATTCATTGCCCAATGACGATGTTTTTTATGAAAAACGATATTTTGCCTCCGGCCCGCTTCCTGAGCCGGTAACGATTAAAGGCATAAAAATCGGCCTGCCGATCTGCGAAGATATCTGGTCCGATAAAGTCACCAATGCTTTGGCGAAGCAGGGGGCAGAGCTTTTATTATGCCCCAACGGCTCTCCCTATTGGCGCGATAAACAAGCGCTGCGGTTCAAAATTGTCAAAGAGCGCATCAGCGAAACCTCTATTCCACTGCTTTATCTAAATCAGGTGGGCGGACAGGATGAGCTGGTGTTTGATGGGGCTTCCTTTGCCTTTGATGGTGAGCAAAAACTGGTTTTTCAGGGCAAGAGCTTTGAAAGTGAATTGCTGTTCTCTGAATGGAAAAAAACCAACGGCAAATGGCAATGCACAAATGGCCAAAACACCAATCTGGTCTCGGTGGACGAGGCACCATGGCGAGCATGTGTGCTTGGTTTAAGGGACTATATTCATAAAAACGGATTTTCTTCGGTTGTGCTTGGCCTTTCGGGGGGAATTGATTCTGCAATCGTTGCCGCCATGGCCGCCGACGCCTTGGGTCCCAAGAACGTGCACGCAATAATGCTGCCCTATCGCTATACCTCCAAAGACAGTTTGAATGACGCCAAAGAGTGCGCTACCCGGCTTGGTATCCGCTATGACATTGTGCCCATTGCTGAGCCGGTTACAGCGGCAAATTCTGCATTGAGTGAAATTTTTGCCGGTATGGAAGAAGATGTTACAGAGGAAAATATCCAGTCGCGCATGCGTGGGCTGATTTTGATGGCGGTCTCCAATAAACTTGGCTCCATGTTGCTAACCACCGGCAACAAGTCTGAAATGGCGGTTGGTTATGCCACCATCTATGGCGATATGAACGGGGGATTTAACCCCATCAAGGATCTGGCCAAAATGCAGGTCTATCATCTGGCTGACTGGCGCAATTCTCATTTTCCGGGTGATAGCCTTGGCAATAAAGGTATGGTGATACCGCAAACAATTATTGATAAGGCTCCAAGTGCCGAATTGCGCCCCAATCAGCTTGATCAGGACAGCCTGCCCCCCTATCCGGTACTCGATGCTATTGTTAAGGGGCTGGTTGAAGATGAACTTTCGATAGAACAAATTCAAAATCTTGGCTTTGAGCGCGATCTGATCATACGTATCGAGGGGATGATTTACAGGGCTGAATATAAACGTAAACAGGCCGCCCCCGGTGTCAAACTAACCAAAAAAGCCTTTGGCATTGGCCGTAAATATCCCATAACTAGCGGCTACAGAGCGTTCCCAGAATAAGTGGTAACCGGTTATTCGTTTCGGGAACGCGACCAAAAAAAAGAAAGAGCATATGTTTTGATTTAATCAAAGCATATGCTCGAAAATAAAAGTGGAAACTAAATGAACCGTGTAAGATTTGCCCCATCGCCAACCGGACTTTTACATTTGGGCAATGCCCGTCCGGCCCTGTTTAACTGGTTGTTTGCTTTGGCCAGCGATGGGGAATTTATCCTGCGCTTTGATGATACGGATCAGGCCCGCTCGACAAAAGAATTTGCAAAAGCGATAAAAACCGATCTGGACTGGCTTGGAATTACCCCCCATAAGATTTTTGCACAATCCGATCGCACAGCTTTATATGATGCTGCCCGTGACAGGCTGATTGCTGATGGCAGGCTTTATCCCTGTTATGAGACTTCTGACGAGCTGGATCGCGCCCGTTCTCGCGCCAGAGCCATGGGCCGTCCGCCAATTTACAATCGCGCCGCCCTTGACCTTGATGAAAAGCAGCGCGCTGAACTGGAAGATCAGGGCAAAAAACCCCATTGGCGCTTTAAGCTAAAGGGTGATCCGGTGGAATTTGATGATTTAGTACGCGGAAATCAGACTGTTAATACCGCCTCCATGTCCGACCCGGTTCTTATCCGTGCCGATGGTTCATATCTTTATACTTTGCCTTCGGTGGTTGACGATATGGATATGGAAATCACCCATATTATTCGCGGTGAAGACCATATTTCAAATTCCGGCGTGCAGGTGGAGATTTTTCAGGCTTTGGGTGGAACAGCGCCAATTTTTGCCCACCATAATCTGCTGACCGACGTTAATGGCAAGTCTTTGTCAAAACGGCTTGGCTCGCTTTCTCTTGCCGATTTCAGGGAGCAGGGGCTTGAGTCCATGGCGGTGGCTTTAATGGCCACGCTGACAGGTACTGCACTGGCGGTGGAACCCTATGATGACCTGCACCAACTGGCAAAAAAGCTCGATTTTTCCAAAATTTCCCATGGGGCAGCCCGCTATGACCCGGCTGAACTTGATACGCTCAATGCCCGCATTCTTCATCAGAAGGAATTTTCAGAACTTGCCCCAAGGCTTGCCGATTTTGGGGTGACCACTAGTGAGCAATGGCTTGCTTTGCGAGACAATATTACCCGCTTGCCTGAAATTAAAGATTTAATGGTGCTAATTACCGGGCCGATAGAGCCAGAAATTGCTAAGGAAGACCGTCAGTTCATTACAGAGGCAGCCGCTTTGCTCCCTGCAGAACCCTTTGATGAGAACAGCTGGAAAATCTGGACCAGCGCCATAAAAGAAAAAACCGGACGCAAGGGAAAAACTCTGTTTTTGCCGCTTCGTCTGGCCCTTACCGGTCGCAGGGATGGGCCGGAGCTTAAGAGCCTGTTGCCCCTGATTGGCCGTAAGGAGTGTCTGGTCCGACTATCCTGACCACTTTTCCGTTTAATTCCACAACCCTTAATTCAGCGCTTAGGGTCGGGGTGAACTCTGTGTCTCCTACGCTACCTGGTCTGGGTCGGGGTAATTCAAATGCAAAAACCTGGGCAACACTGGTTTCAATAACCCGCCTTGGATCGCGAAGGGGCAGGGGAAGGTTGGTTTCTCCAGCGCTAAGATATGCTCTGGAAATCCCTGCAACTTCAACCAGTTCGATTTTGCCGGCCTCAACCCTTACAGTGCAGCTGTTGGCAAGGTCATAATTGCTGCGATAGCTAAAGGCGTTTGGCAATGATGCATACGGTCGACCTGCCAAATTCACCATGTCTTTTGGGTTTTCGCCCGGATTTGAATAAAAATAAAGGTCCACATCCTTGCCCGGACATTGAGCGCTGCACAATGCCGCATCATTGGGCAGATATTCAGGAACCGTTGAAAAGCTCACAGGCCAATAATATCCATCCGATTTTCGAACACATACCGAACGTACGGTGCCAAAGTTTGGCAGTAGATTATTGTCTTCAACTATGATTTGAGAATTTGCACCAAATGAGCCAAATAACTGCTCTAAAAAGTTCAAAGGTCTTTCGGTTACAACAGCCCTGCTGCCCCCGCCCGAGCCACGCCGGGCCAGCAATTGTTCGCGCTGTCTGGCGATTGTCTGCCCGGCCTGCACCCTTTGCTCAAGGTCTGATACTTCGCTGCGTTCGCGCAGTATCTGTCGTGCCAGTGTTTGGCAATCCCGTGAGAGGCGTTGCCCGGCATTTAGCGATTGTTGGCAGCTTGAGCGTGAAAAATTGTTTTCTGCACGGCCAAGACTTTGTCGAAGATTTGCCAGTGTTTGACTATTGGCATTCAAGCGCCTGAAATTTTGATCTCGTTCAAGCGCTCTGACACTATTGTTGATCTGCGCCGTCGATTGAGCTGCCACTTCCAACGTGGCAAAAGAGCTGGTAAGCGCCAGAACAGCGATTAAAAAAACCCGTTTGTTTAAATTATAATATCTGCCCGATTTGGTTTTTGTCACGAAATCCGCCTGTTCCATTCGCGCTAAACTCAGCTTTTTGGCCTAAAAGCCCAAAATTTTATTTGTAGTGACTTTACTTGAATCGATTTGTTTGGAGTGATTAAGTTGCAGTAATTATTTGGTAAATGTGCGTAAATATTGGCAGTCACCCCTAAATTTGCCTAATTCTTGCCCAAAACGACTAAATTATGGTTAACAAATTCTTAAGTTGAGATATTTCTGGCGCTGTTTGTCCCTGTAGTTGAATTTGCATTTTTCCCCAACAGGGGCCTTGTGCTGCTTTGCTATCTTGCATTTGGTGCCAGATAAGTTCATTATTGATCCATGAGAACCAAAATTTTAAACATTATCGTTGGCATAATTATTCGTTAGTACATTTGTGTCGGCGCGGTTTTCTTTTATCTTCAAAAAACATTACCAGTAGCCGCCACCGGCTCACGGCCCACCGGCCTTGTCCTTTTAAGGGAAGGGTAATCCGGTGAATTTTTATGATTCTAATATGCCTGTTAAACCTCTATTGCCCAATTTAGATGAAAATTGAAACCATGAATTCAAAGATTACAAAAATTTCACTTCACAATTCGCTGAGCAAGGCCAAAGAAGATTTTACTCCTTTGGATGCGGGCAATGTGCGCATGTATGTTTGTGGACCCACGGTTTATGATTTTGCCCATATCGGTAACGCCCGCCCGGTAATTGTCTTTGATATATTGTTTCGCCTGTTGCGATATGTTTATGGGACGGACCAGGTTACCTATGTGCGAAATATCACCGACGTTGACGATAAGATCAATCAGCGCGCTGCCCTTGATTTCCCAGATCTTCCCCTGAACGAGGGCATAAGAAAACTCACCGAAACCACCGAAAAACAATACCGCCAGGATATGGTTGATCTGGGTTGCCTTGAGCCGACATTTCAACCTAAGGCTACTGATCATATAAAAGAAATGATCGAAATGATCACCATTCTGATCGCGAAGAAGCACGCCTATGTGAGTGAAAATCATGTGCTGTTTTCTCCCCATAGTTATGCCGAAGGAGAAAAGGTGCTTTATGGCCGTCTGGCCCGTCGTTCTCTTGATGATATGCTTGCCGGAGCAAGGGTTGAAACTGCCTCCTACAAACAAGACCCGATGGATTTTGTGCTCTGGAAACCCTCCAGCGAAAACGAGCCGGGATGGAAAAGCCCCTGGGGCATCGGGCGACCTGGCTGGCATATTGAATGTTCAGCCATGAGCAAAAAACTGCTGGGGGAAACTTTTGACATTCATGGGGGAGGGATAGATCTTTCATTCCCTCACCATGAAAACGAGCTGGCCCAATCCTGCTGCGCCAATGACACAAAAGAGATGGCCCAAATCTGGATGCATAATGGTTTCTTGCAAATCGAGGGTGAAAAAATGTCCAAATCATTAGGCAATTTTTTCACCGTCAACGAGCTGTTGCACACCAAAAAATTTGGTGGACAGAGCTGGCCCGGTGATGTCTTGCGGCTGGCCATGCTGATGACTCAATACCGCAAACCGATCGATTTCTCAGTGGCTAAACTGGAAGAAGCACAAAAAATTCTAAAAGTTTGGAAAACCTCGATGCTCAGTCTTGGCCTTTCATTTGATGAGGGAAACCGCGCTGAATATGCCGAGTTCGGACCCTGTTCAAAACTGGTTGCAGCATTGGCCAATGATCTGAATATGAGTGGAGTTCTGGCCGAATTACACCGCCATTGCCGGGGTGAAAAACTTCATAATGCAAGACGATTGTTTGGCTCTTTATCTCTGTTGGGGCTGATTTCATTTGATGAAATGGCCCAATGGCAAAAAAACTCATCGCAGGGTGCAAAAAGCTCTTCAGCAGACGTTGAAAAAATCGAACTAGAAATTGAAAAACGCCTATCAGCACTTGAGCAAAAAAACTGGGCCGAGGCGGATGCAATACGTGATGAACTGGCGCTTGAAGGAATTCAACTAACCGATGAAAAAGACTCTGCGACTGGCGAACGCAAAACCAGCTGGGAGAAAAACAATGGCCGATAAAGAGCGTCTATATCTGTTTGATACAACCCTTCGCGATGGCGCCCAGACCGTTGGTGTTGAATTTTCGCTGGATGATAAAATCGCCGTAGCAAAACTTATCGATCAGCTTGGCATTGATTATATCGAGGGTGGCTTTCCCGGCGCCAATCCGGTTGATAATAAATTTTTTGAACAGAACCGCACAAAAAACGCCATCTTTACCGCCTTTGGCATGACCAAACGAGCCGGTCGTTCGGTTGAAAATGATCCCGGTTTGCAGTCGCTGATATCCTCTTCAGCTCCGGCCATTTGCTTCGTCGCCAAGGCCTGGGATCATCAGGTAAAATTGGCCCTTGGCATTGAGCCGGAAGAAAATCTGGCGTCAATTTCCCAAAGTATAAGGGCGGCAATCGCGGCGGATAAACAATCTCTTTTGGATTGCGAACATTTTTTTGATGGCTTTAAGGCCAACCCCGAATATGCGCTGGCCTGTGTATCGGCAGCGGTTGAGGCTGGTGCGCGATGGATTGTATTGTGCGATACCAATGGGGGCACTTTGCCGCGCGAAATTGAGCGCATTGTCGCCGAGGTGATAAAAATCTGTCCCGGTGAAAAACTTGGCATTCATGCCCATGATGATACCGGCCATGCGGTGGCCAATTCTTTGGCGGCCATCAATGCCGGAGCGCGCCATATTCAAGGCACCTTGAATGGCATTGGCGAAAGGTGCGGCAACGCCAATCTGGCCACAATCATCCCCACTCTTTTATTGAAGGAAGAATATTCATCGCGGTTTGCAATTACCCCTGATGAAAAAAATCTTTCACAATTGACCAGAATTTCGCGCGCTTTTGATGATTTATTAAACCGAGCGCCAGACCGGCAGGCCCCCTATGTGGGGGCGGCAGCTTTTGCCACCAAGGCTGGAATTCATGCCTCCGCCCAGGCTAAAGATCCCGCCAGCTATGAGCATGTTGCTCCTGAAGCTGTGGGTAATCAGCGCGCCATTATGGTCTCGCAACAGGCGGGGAAATCCAACCTGATAATCGCCTTGAAACGCCACAATATCAGTGTTGAAAAATCCGATCCGCGTTTGGATGGATTGCTGCGTCAGGTTAAGGAGCGTGAGGCTCGGGGGTATTCCTATGACGGGGCCGATGCTTCGTTTGCCCTGCTGGCCCGGCGGAAGCTTGATATGCTGCCCCATTTTTTTGATGTGGAGAGCTTTCGCACATCTATTGAACGCCGTCACAATGCCAAAGGCGAACTTATCACCATGTCTGAGGCGGTGGTTAAGGTGCGCATTGATGGCGAGCTTAGAATGTCGGTAGCCGAGGGCAATGGCCCGGTGAATGCCCTTGATAGTGCATTGCGCAAAGACCTTGGAAAATATTCAGGGAGGATTGCCGATCTGGAGCTGGTGGATTTTAAAGTGCGCATTCTTAACGGGGGCACCGGAGCCATTACCCGGGTATTGATCGAAAGTCGCGATGGTTCTGGCGAAAGATGGTATACAATTGGCGTATCTGCAAATATAATCGACGCTTCGTTCGAGGCCCTCCACGAGTCCATAACCTACAAATTGGTAAAAACCGCTAAAACTTAATCGGGCGCAAATAAGCCCTTTACTTGATTAAACCGCGACAAATACCAATTTTCATAGTTCAGATCCACTTTTGGATCGTTGGAGAGTATTTTTGGCCCGCAATAAGTTTAATCGGCCATTATTATTGAGTGTTGCCGCTGCCGCGTTTACGCTGGTGGCCATGGGAGGGTTGTTTGTTGGTCCCTCAATTGTTGAGTGCTCCCCCGATGGCGACAATATTGCTGGCGATAACATTGCTGCTTGCCTGCTTGTTGATCTTAATGAAAGGCTGCCCTTGGCAGAGGCTTTAACGCCGCTGATTGACGAGAATTCAGATCCAGCCTCGGATGTGCAAACAGAAATTATAGAGCCTTCGGTTCCCGTGGTAGTGCCCCAAGAGGTTGCCCCTCAAGATGTAGCGCCCCAAGAAGTCGAGTTGCAAGAGGTAGCGTCTCCAGTGGTTGAATTGCAAGAAGCGTTGCAAGAGCCAGAGCCGCAAGAAGCTGAGCCTGAAAGTTCTATCCCGGAGCCGGCGCAGTCTGAAATTGTTCAACTTGTGGCTGCCCAGCCAGAAGCAGTTCCGTCTGCGGAAGTTCGGCCTGTGATAAACGAGCCAGAAATTACTAAAGTTGAAACCTCCCAGCCGATGGCTGCCCAACCAGAAGTTGTTCAGCCTGTGGCTTCTCCTCCTGTGATTTCTCAGCCCGAAGCAATATCTTCCACTGCTACGGTGGATGAACCAGCGAGCGAAATTTTGCAACTAGAGACTGTTCAGCCTGAAATTGTTCAACTTGCGGTTATCCAACCAGAGGTAGTTCCGCCTGTGGAAGTGATTTTGGAAAATTTGCCGGAAGCGGAAGTCGCGCCTGACAATGGCGTGGAAGAAATAGAGATTACTGAGCCACAAAATGCCGACACACCAGCAGTCGAGCCAACAGCTATTCAAAGAATTGCCATACCTGAAATTATAACCCCGGCGGATGTTGTTTCTGAAATCGTCGCGCAAAAACCGCAGCAGCAAGAACCCGAACAACAAGATCGTCAGCAGCGAGAACCTGCAGAGCTGGAAACTGTGGTTATAGAATTGTCGCAACCGGAAAATGTGCGACAAGAACTTGTCCAATTGGAACCAGTCCAGCAAATTGCTGCGCTTACACCAACTCCTGCACCAACGAGTAATAAATCCATCACTTTGCCAACCATTGATGCGGTGGAGATTGACGGGGAGCTGAACTTTATTGCCGGTGCTGGTGAGGAGGGGCTTAAAATTCGTTTGTTTGTCGACAATGAGTTAACCGGCACTTCAATTGTTGCGGGTGGGCGCTGGCTGGTTGAGGTCCAAAATATTCTTGATGCCAACTCCAGTCGAATTCGCGCCGATATGCTTGACCCGAATTCCAATAATTTGCTGGCTCGTACTCAGGTGAATTTTGAACTGGAAATACCGGGGGCTGATATTGATCCTGTTGAACTTGCAAAGCCTCAAGAGGTGTCTGCCTTGTCGGTTCAAGAACTGCCTGTGCAAGAACTGCAGCCATTAAATTTGAAGCCGGAAAATTCTGAACAAGAAAACCCACAAATATCCAATGAACCGCCGATCTACGAGCAGGAGAAAATTGTTGAAACGGAACAGGCGGAGGAAAATGCTCCAACTATTATGACAATTAATATTGCACCACCTGCAAATATTTCTCCCTTACCAGATAGCGATGTTTCTTCACCCGTTGCATTGATTTTACCAACAAATAGCAAACCGCCTGAACCAATTTTGAGCGAAACTGAGCGGCTCGAGCTTGCAACTCCCGAAACATTGTTACCAGAAAACGTGCTGCCTGAATCAATGCCGCTTGAAATCCCAACTATTGCAACAGAACCTGTTGAGCAGTTGATGCCTGAAACTGCGTTCCCGGAAATTTCACCGACTGCAGAGCAAATATTTTTGGACGATGATGTCACAGAAGAAACAGGTGTTGAATTTATCAGGCCCGGCCAGACCATTGTTGAAGATGAAGCAGCTCGTCCGGAGGAGTTGGCTGAGATTGCGGTTGCATCGACAGTCGCGCAGGTTACTGAGCTAGCAATCAATGATGACAATTTGCCAGCGATAAAGATCAATAATTCACCATTGCCTTCCCCGCCCGATATCGAGCAGGTAATGGTTGCACAGGCGGCTGAACCAACAACTACGGTTGCAGATGTGCCAATCCTTGAGCCTGCGCAAACAGAACCTGTTGAAACAGAACCTGTTGCGCCCCGGCAAGAGCGATCAAATACACCAACCTTGCGCGCCGTAATTGTTGGTGAGCCGGACGAACTTCGTTTTGCTTCCGGCAAGGTCATCATTAGAACCGGTGACAATCTTTGGACCATAGCCAATCGGGTTTATGGTATGGGTCGGCGTTATGTGGAAATTTATGAAGCCAATATTGACCAGATTTCAAACCCCCACTGGATTTATCCAGGACAGATATTTGAATTGCCTGAAAACTGAGCGAATATTCCGTGCCAATACTTGCGCCAGATCGGCAAACACCTTATATCGTTAGTTGCCGATGGAGCGTTTCCAGAAAAAGTGCTTTTGCGGTTTTTCGTTTCGGAAGCGCGATAAAACAAAAGTAACGAGCGTTTCCAGAAAAAGTGCTTTTGCGGTTTTCCAGCCTGCCGGCGTGAGGCAAAAAAAGATCAGTAACGAAGTTAATGTTTCGGAAGCGCGATAAAACAAAGGTAACGAGCGTTTCCAGAAAAAGCGGGAACCGGTTTTCCAGCCTGCCGGCGTGAGGCAGAAAAGATCAGTAACGAAGTTACTGTTTCGGGAACGAGACAAAGTAGGGAATAGAGCGCGCATTTTGAGCGCTAGAAAGTTTTTAATTGATGAATTCAATGCAGGATGAAGAACTGGCCAATGTTATGCGTGCTCTTGGGCATCCGGTTCGTCTTAATATCTTGCGAATAATTTCCGCTCGCACTAAGGAATGCTGTTGCGCCGATGTTACCAAATGTTTGCCACTTGCCCAGTCTACGGTTTCTCAGCATATCAAGGTTTTACTTGAGGCAGGTTTGATTGAGAGCCGCTCTAAAGGCACCAAAAATTGCTACGTTTTAATGCAGGAAAAATTTGCGCTGGTAGAAACATCCATCGAATGTTTGACCGGCATATTGCTGCGCTCCAAATAATTTTTAATTACTTTTAAGCAAAGGCATATCTGTGGCCGATAATTCAACTAACAAACAAAAGCCAAAAGTTTCAGCTGACGAAGGCTCTTTGGCATCAACCATTGTTCACCTTTGGACCTATATGTGGCCGAAGGATCGTTTTGACCTAAAAGTCAAAGTTGTATTGGCCATTGGCGCATTAATGCTGGCAAAAGTTGCTTCAACAACAATTCCATTTGCCTACAAAGCTGTGATTGATGCGCTTGGCGCCCAAAGCGCAGAGCCGGCTTTGATGCTGGGTATTGCCGTGCCGCTGATATTCGTTTTTGCCTATGGCATGGCCAATATTATTGATACCGGCCTTCAGCAATTGCGCGATATTCTTTTCGCAGGGGTCGGCCAGCACGCAGTCAGAAGGCTGGCGTTTGAAACCTTTTCCCACATGCATCGACTGTCTTTAAGGTTTCATTTGCAGCGCCGCATTGGTGGCCTGTCCCGGGTGATTGAGCGCGGTACCAAAGGCATTGAAACCATAGTCCGCTTTACCATGCTCAACACGGCTCCGGCTTTGTTTGAGTTTATTATTGTCGGCTGGATATTTACCTTTATGTTTGGTTTTACCCTGTTGGCGGCGCTGGTTTTGACCATCTGGTTTTATATCTGGTTTACAATTCGCGCCTCCAATTGGCGCATTGGTATTCGCCGGGATATGAACGAAAGCGATACCGATGCCAACTCCAAGGCCATGGACAGTCTGCTGAATTATGAAACGGTAAAATATTTTGGCAATGAGGAGCTGGAAGCCAATCGCTATGATGCTTCCATGTCAAAGTATGAAAAATCTGCGATTAAAATGTGGACTTCACTGGGGTTTTTGAATTTTGGCCAGGGGGTGATTTTCTGGATAGGCATGACATTTATCGGTCTTTATTCTGCCAATGGAGTTTTAACCGGCCGCTTTAGTATTGGCGATTTTGTATTGATCAATACTTTCATGATGCAGATTTACCGGCCCTTAAATTTTATTGGATTTGTCTATCGTGAAATCCGTCAGGGTCTGGCCGATATTGAAGAAATGTTCTTGTTGCTCGATCAGGATCCGGAAATTGTTGACAAGATTGATGCAAAACCGCTGGAAATATCCGGTCCGGTTATCAGGTTCGACAATGTTTCATTTCATTATGATGCCGACCGTCCGATTTTGAAAAATGTAAGTTTTGAAGTCCCGGCTGGAAAAACCATCGCTGTAGTTGGACCCTCAGGCGCCGGAAAATCCACTATTTCGAGGCTGCTCTATCGTTTTTATGATGTGGCCGAGGGACAGATCAGCATCGACGGTCAGGATATACGTGATATTACTCAAAAATCCCTAAGGGCCGCCATTGGCATGGTTCCTCAGGACACGGTTTTGTTCAACGAAACCATTGCCTATAATATTAAATATGGCCGCCCCGGTGCTTCTGAAGAAGATATCAAAAGTGCCGCCGCCATGGCCCAGATTGGTGAGTTTATCAAAACCCTGCCCAAGGGCTATGATACTCCGGTCGGGGAGAGGGGGCTAAAACTCTCCGGTGGCGAAAAGCAGCGCGTGGCCATTGCCAGAACTATTCTGAAGTCCCCGCCATTTCTTATTCTGGATGAAGCAACCTCGGCTCTTGATACCCAGACTGAACGCGATATTCAGTCGGCTCTGGATGCGGTTTCTCAAAATCGCACGACCCTTGTTATTGCCCACAGGCTCTCAACGGTAATCAATGCCGATGAGATAATTGTGCTCAAAGAAGGGCGGATTGCCGAGCGGGGCAAACATGGGTTTTTGTTGGCCCAAAAAGGACTTTATTCCCAGATGTGGCAACGTCAGCTGGAGGCAAATCAGGCCGAAGAGCAATTGCGCAAAGTTACTGAAAAAGCTCAGGAATTATCGGCAAAACCCAAATAAAACAAGCAGGCTGCAGAATACTATTCCGCAGCCTGTTTTGCTAAACCGGGCTTGTCGTTTGTTTCTGGTTTTGGTTTTGCTTTTGTCGGAATATCTTGCGCTTCGTTTGCAACAATCCTGGTTGACAGGTCATCGGATTCTTTAACAACTTCAGCAGTTGCAGGGACTGGGACAGCTTGTTTTGGGTTTAAAAGCATGCTTTTCAGCCCGTTCCACATTCCAGTTATTTGCCCCTTCCAGATGCCCGGAGCTGTCAGCAAAACCGGCACTAATAACAGGGTCAGTAGCGCAGAAAATGCCAGTCCGGAAACCAAAGCGGTAGAGAGAGATATCCACCAGGCGCCAGAGGGCGCTCCAAGCTCTATAGTTCGGCCAAAGAAGTTTATGGAAATTCCAAGCGCCATCGGCAACAGGCCGAATATGGTTGTTACCGTGGTTAAAATAACCGGCCTTGTTCTTTGGGCTGCGGTCATCAAAACGGCCGCGATTGGCTCCACATTGTCTTTCCTTAAACGGTTGAACGTATCAATTAAAACAATAGAATTGTTCACGACAATTCCCGCCAGCGCAACAACGCCAATTCCCGTCATAATGGCAGAAAATGGCTGCCCGGTGATCAGCATGCCCAACAGCACTCCGGCGGTGGACATGATGACCGTGGAAAGGGTGACAAACACCTGATAAAAGCTGTTGAACTGGGTCAAAAGAATTAAAAACATCAGGAATAATGCCCCAAGGCCAGCCTGCATCATAAACTGGTTTGTTTCCTGAGTTTGCTCATCAGCTCCGGCAAAAGTGAATTGAATATTTTCGGGCCAGCTTTGAGTTTCCACCCAGTCTTTTAGCTCATCAACTTTTTGCTGGGCCAAAACTGGCTCCCCGGTCTCCGGATTATCTCCTGTAACATTAGCCAGAACAGACATATAAAACAGCCCGTCCCAACGCCTCATATTTGGCACCTCAGGCACTGCCCTGCGGGTGATAAAGTTTGAAACAGGAACCAGCCCGTCTGCGGTAATTATTTGCAGAGAATCAAGGCTGTCAAAGGATCTTTGATCTTTGGGCAGTCGAATGCGGATATCCAGCTCATCCTCGGCGTCATTTGGCCGATAGGAACCAATTTCCACCCCCGTGGTTACCAATTGCACATAGGGGGAGAGTTCACGCACGCCGATGCCAAAGCGGGCAGCCTTTTCCCGATCGATGATTATTTCCCATTCGATACCGGGCAGGGGAGAAGAATCCTCCACATCTATGGTGTTTCCAAGTTCGGTTTCTACATAGTTTCTTATGGTTTTTACAACTTCGATGATTTCATCATAATTTTCCGAGGAAACTCTCATATTGATGTCTTTGCCGGTGGGAGGACCTTCTTCCGCTCCTATCAGTTCAACCCCGACCCCATAAATTCCTGAAGTGCGATCGCGAATTTCTGTAAAAATTTCACTGGCTTTGCGCCGGTCTTTATAGGGTAAAAATTCCAGCTGCAGATTGCCTATTGTATCGTTGGGAACCGCAGCTACGGCACCGTTTGAGCCAAAATTGAGCACCACATCTTTAAGGCCCGCAACTTTTAAAACCTCTTGTTCCACATCCACCAGAATATCGCGAATTTCTACCGGTGAATAATTGCCGCGACCGGTTATGGCAACCGTGGCAAATTCCGGTTCCACTTGCGGGAACGCTTCCATACCGGTTGGATTGTTGAAATAGGCCACATAAACCGACCCGATAAGACCAATGCCAATGACCAGAGACAGCAGCGGCCGCCTGACGAGAAACGACAGGGAGCGCACATATATTCCAAGGGCACCGCGAATTTTTGATATATCAAAATTCTCAGCACCGCTTAGTGCCTTGGCGGCCTGTTTTTCTTTTTCAGAAACTTTTTTGCGCGCCACCAAAGCACCCACCACCGGCAAAAATATCATGGCGGTGATAAATGAGGCAGCCAGTGTGACAATCACCATTATCGGCAGGTAGGACATGAATTTGCCTACAATTCCCGGCCACATTAACAAGGGCAAAAACGCCGCCAATGTGGTTGCGGTCGAAGATGCTATGGGCCAGAACATCATCTGGGCTGATCTGATAAACGCCTCTCTTCGCGCCATGCCCTCAGAAATTTTGCGCTCTGCGTATTCAACCACCACAATCCCCGCATCGACCAGCATGCCAACTGTCAAAATCAGTCCGAACATAATCATCATGTTTACGGTCATTCCCATGAATTGCAAAAACAGGAATGCGGTCATGAATGACAGGGGAATAGATAATCCAATCATTAATGCCGGCCTTATGCCCAGCAATGCAACAGTGACAATTATCACCAGGACAACAGCTGTAAGCACTGAAAATTGCAGGGAGCTGAACATATCAAGCGCGATTGCCGCCTGATCGATCATAAAGGAATATTGCAAAGCCACCGGCCAGTCTTGCGACATTTCTTCTGTTATGGAGCGCACCGATTCTGACAATGCAACAATGTTGGAATCTAAACGCTTGGTAACCGAAAGCACAAGTGCCGACTGTCCGTTGACGCGGGTAAATACGGTTGCGTCCTTGAAGGTGCGCTGAATTGTTGCCACATCGGAAAATGTAACAACCGTGTCCCCATCGGTTTTGATGGGCAGGGTGAATACGTCCTGAGCGGATTCAATCAAACCAGGAACTTCCACAGCGAACCGCCCCTGTCCCGTATCCAGTGATCCGGCAGGAACCACCATATTATTGCGTGCTAATGCATCAAATAATTCGTTGGTGGTAAGATTGTAGCTTTCCAGTTTTAGCAGGTCGACGACAACTTCTAAAACCTCTTCCCGGTCCCCTGATAAATCCACTTCCAAGACCTGGGATATGCCCTCAAGCTCATCTCTGAGTTCGCGTCCATACCTGTACAAGGCCCGATCGGGGACATTTCCGAATAAGACCACCGTAATTGTGCCAAAATCTGAGATGGAAATTTCGTTTACTGTTGGGTCGGTTGCGTCGTCGGGCAGGGAGCTTAAGGCGCGATCAACCTGATCTTTTGCATCCTGAAATGCCTGATCCTTGTCAAAATTAACATCAAATTCCAAAATTACCGCGGCTCCGCCATTAAACGCGGTTGAACGCATGCTTTTGAGGCCGGATATATTGCCCAGTTCTGTTTCAAGGGGGCGAACCAGCAGTCGATCAGAATCAGCGGGAGAAAGCCCGGTCTGGCTAACAGATACATAGAAAAACGGCACGTTTATTGCGGGCTGGTTTTCCTTTGGCAGGTTGATATAGGCTGAAATTCCAGCCACCAGCATAACCAGCATCACGGTGATTACAGTCCTTGGCCGCCGCAAGATGGCTTCAAGCATATTCATCATGATGCTGACCCTTCACCGGCTGTATTTTCCTGATCAAGACTGGCCAGAACCTGTTGACCATCAATCACATATTCCTGGCCCAGGGTGATGAGTTTAATCGATTGGGGCAGTCCGCCAATCCAGACCCCGCCTGTTTCGTCACCAACAATCTGCACGGGTACAAATTTAACCACATCATCAAGCAGTATCCGCACTCCAAGCGTGCCGTCGGTTTCAAGGGTCAAAGCCGATTGTGGTATGAGGTGAGCTGGCATTTCTCCAACGATAATTTTTGCCGTTGCAGTTACCCCGTCCAGCAATTGTGCGTTGGAATTTTCCAACTCAATCTCCACCTCAAACGAACGAGTGGCCCGTTCGGCGCTGGATGAAATATATCTGACTTTCCCCTGAACCTGCTGGTTGGTGATAGTGGTTACCTTTGCCAGCATTCCGTTTTTGATCAGATTGATTTTAGTTTCAGAAATCTGCCCGGTAAACAACATCGGGTCATATTGTACGATGGTTGCGCACACGCCAGAATTTGAAAGCATATCGCCAATATTAACCAGCGGGTCTTTTACAATTCCCGAAATCTCAGTCCGAACCTGTGTATATTCCAGGTCGGTTTTAACATCATCAAGGCTTGCAATAGCTGCCCTGAGCGAAGCATTGGCCGCGCGCAGGGAGACCTCAAATTGACGCGCCGTGTTGGCGGGAGATAATCCTTTTTCCCTTAGGGAAAGATTGGTATCAAAATCTGCCTGCGCCTGCTGCTGGCTGGCCTCAGCCTGAGCCAGTGAAGCTTCAGCCTGAGATAATTTTGCTTCCCGGGTTCCCCGCTCGATGGAGCAAAGTAAATCTCCCGGATTTACTGTCTGCCCCTTTGTCACATGAACCTGTTTGACAATTCCGCTGGTTTGCGCCCGCACCGAAACCACCGCATTTGCTTCGGTCTGGCCGCGCAGCTCAACTTCAATCGGCATTAATTGCGCAGTAAAATTTTCATATCTCACGGTTTGCAGATTTTGAATTTCTTCTGTTGCAGCAATTTCGCTATCCGGGGTTTGTGCTTCCTCAATTGCTGCAACAGAAATACCTTCTGTTGGCTCCTGTTCAATTAGTCCCAACGAAGCAAATAAACGTCTCACCGGCCCGTTTTCATTGGGCTCGATCAGGCCAACAATTTCCTGCTCACCATTGCCCGGCCCTCTTCCGCCCTGAATAAGCGTACCGCTGGCCAGCCAGCCAGCTATCAAAAGAATAAGCAACAATGCTGCCCCGTATGACATGATATAACGCATCATCTATGAAATCCCCTATTCCGCAGCCGCAGGCTGGGTGTTAACCGCGGACTTAACGTTAGTCGCGGGCTTAACGTTAGCCACAGAAGTAGCGTCGTCTGCCGATTGCTCATCATCCGGCTGCGCCAGTGCAACCAGATCATTCATATGGGTAGCGATGTGGTCGTGCGCAACACCAAGGCACGCAAGACCGTAATTTAAAACCCAAAGATCACCTTCAGAGAGATCGTTGCCTCGCATTTCTTCAATTTTTTCCATTTCGCAACTAATGCAAACCATTCGTTCTGCCAGCCGTTTGCGAACCAGTGAAGCGGGCAGATCAGCGGCAAAACGGGCAAACAATAAAAATTCAGAACGAAAATCATCATCATCAAGATCATTGAACAATGACTGGTGAAAACTTTCCCGACCTTTTTCAGTTATGGAATAAACTTTTTTCGCCGGGCGGCCCTCTTGTTGCTCAACACGGGAAGTCACCATACCCTCGACTTCAAGTCGCGCTAAAGCCGGATAAATCGAGCCATAGGACGCATCAACAAAATAGGCAAACTCCCCCTCCGTCGACATTTTTCTGATTTCATAGCCGGTGGTTTCATTCTTGTGCAAAATTGCAAGACATAGGGTTTTAACATTCATTTTGGACCTGCCTACCTGATTTGACTGACAATTTATTATCGCCCCATTGATGAAAATTTTATTTACGGGCGCTATATAACTTTCCTCAATATGTCTGTTCTATATATATCGAACGAGAATAGGTCAACATGATTGGGAATTTTTAAACTGCCAGTTTGAATTAAGGCTAAATCTGTCAGATTGACCTGCTGAATTGAAAAACGGCCGGAGTTTTCTCCGGCCGTTTTTAAAAATGCAGGTTTTAAAACAGGTATTTTGCCGCTATTATTCTGCAGCCTCATCCAGATTTTCCACCAGCCGCGTATCCAACATTTGCCCGCCCCTGTAAAGAATGGGATAGGCTACCGCTGCAATCTGGGAATTCAGGTCTTTTAAGGCGCGCAGGGTTTCCAGATGGATGTCCGAGCTTTCAAAACTATCCTCAAAGCCTTCTCTTAAGCGTTTGAGGTGTTTTTTGCGACTTTTGCGCTCTTTATTGGCCATTATTGACTTTTCTTCCATCAGCATGCGAGCACATTCAATATCTTCGGTCAGCAAAACGTTAAACGCCACACTCATATTGGCGATTACCCTCTCGTGCAGATCCTGTAATTCGTTCCAGCCCGCTTTAGAGAAGTTTAGGCGTTTCTGAGCCTTGATTTTTGCCAGATGCAACAGTTTTTTGGCAACAATATCGCCCGCCACTTCCAGATTGATTGAATATTCGGTCAACTCGCGCACATGGCGGGCCTGACTTTTGCTCATTTTATCTAGCGGGATTTTTGCAGCATAGCGCCTGATGTCGCTAAGGGCTGAATTTACGCTCTTGTCCAGCAACTGCAAAACCTTGATGCGCTCATTATCTCCGCTTTCATAAAGTTCCATTACCGGACGCGTCATCATTTCAACGATTTCACTCATTCTAAGCACTTCGCGCGTCAGGCTGGCTATGGCCATTTGGGGATTATTTATTACCTTGTCATCAAGGGCACTAATTGGTTTTAGAGGGTCTGGACTATCGCTGACTTTTGGATCAGGAAGCAGGGCGCGTAAGGGTCTTTCCAAAAACCCGACAAATGGCAGGGAAATAAACAGCAATACGATATTAAATGTCAGGTGCACTGAAACCAGAATCTGCCCGCTTTCAAACCCGCTCAACCACGAGAGGATAGGGCTGTTATTTATCAGAATGAGAGCGAGTATTGCCCCTGTTCCGCGCAAAAACAGATTTCCAAGCGGAACTCTGCGAGCTTTGTTTGACATTCCCCGCGATAGCCATATGGCTAGCAACGCACTGCCAAGATTGGCCCCAAGGATCAAGGAAACCCCGGCAATTACCGGCAAAACTCCAAGAGAAACAAAAGTTACGAACATTAAAATTGCTGCCACGCTGGAATGCATGACGAACGTAATTGCAGCCCCCACCAAAAATGCCGTGACATAATCAGCTTGCAGATATCCGGCGATTGCAGGCAGAAAACTCCCGTCCCTGATCGGACCCATTGCCTCGCCAATCAGCCGTAAAGCCAGCAATATAAAGGCAATTCCAAGCAATATTCGGCCCACTTGGCGCAAGGTCTGACTAGGCTCCTTCAAAAACAGATAACCCCCGCTGACCAGCAATAACGGGATCATCCAGCGCAGATCAAAGGTTAGAACCTGAATAACCATTGCCGAGCCAAAATCCGCCCCAAGAACCACCGCCAACCCACCTGCCAAAGTCAGCAGGCCGGACGCGGTAAATCCGGCGGCCAGCAGGGTTGAGGCAGTGGCGCTTTGCAGAACAACAGCCAGCAGAATGCCGGCCATGGCGGTGCGAAACCGGCTGTCTTTATGCCGGGTAATAATGCGCTTGAACCCAGGCCCCATAGCTCTTTCGATGCCTGTTTGCACCATGCGCACTGCGAACAATAGCAGCATTGTTGCCCCGGCAAGGTTCAGCAAAAAAATCAATATTGTCACGTCCGGCTCTCCAGAATTTTATTTATGGACCGGTTGGTCTGTGGATATTTGCTAATCCTGCTCATTTACGTTTCTTTTTTTTCTGTTGAGTATTTAAGGGGGGTTCTGCGGGGAAATTATTGTTTGCTGCTTTGGTTTTTTCTTCGGCTGCAATGACTTCAATTTCCCAATTTTTCATCGCATTTGCAAAATTAGGGGCCAGGGTTTTATCGGTAATAAAGCAGTCAATATCTGTTGGCAAACAGGCGATGATTGGAGCGCGCTGCCCGATTTTTGTGGCATCAGCCATCATAATGCATTTGTGAGCATGTGAGGCAAAACTTTGCGCAAGCTCGGCCTCTAGTGAATTATTGAGCAAAAACCCGCGCTTTTCATCAATCGCCATGCTTGAGAGGATGGCGAAGTCCATGGTGAATTTTTCGACGAATTTCTGGGTGACGCTGCCAAACGTTCCCCCTAATTCGTCCTCCAGCTCTCCACCGGCCAAAAACACGCGATTTTGATTATGGTTCATCAATATCTGGGCGATGGAAAGAGAATTGGTGACGATCGTCAGGTTTTTTTTAGCCCTTAAGGCTTCGGCAACAAAAATTGTTGTTGATCCCACATCTAAAAACAGCGACGAAGAATCTTCGACCATGTCTAACAGCATAGCTGCCATTTTGATTTTTTGCTCTGCCTGTTCACGAATGCGCAGATGAATAGGTGAGGAGCTTTGCTCAAGCGCCAGATATACCCCCCCATGGGCGCGTGAAACCGTTCCGTCTTTGGAGAGTTTTTTCACTGTACGCCGAACAGTTTCCTCAGAAACATTCATGATGTCAGCCAGATGCGAGGTGCGTGCCGATCCGCCAAGCCTGCGCAATGTTTCAAGCAGTTCAAGGGCGCGATGGGTTTTTCTATCGCCTGATGATTTTTTCTGGTTTTCCTGATCTGGCATGCTTAAACCCATAGCTAATGACCGTAATTGATTTTATGGATATGGTGAACTTGTCTAAAAACCACAAAATCGTTTAAAAGTCGAGGGTTTTTGGTTGAAAACAAGCCGTTTCTAAGGGTAATTATGTGTTTGTAATTAATTTGCCCGTCCGGATATCGGATAATGGGCGTTTCGAATGAATTTAGATTTAGCAACTGAGGTGAATATAAGTGGTTGAGGCGAAAAATGTTCTGGTCATCATTATCGACCAATTGCGCGCAGACTGTGTTGAGGGAGCGCTTGCAAGCCATGTTGATCTGCCCAATATTGATGCGCTGAAAAAAGATGCAGTGACGTTTGCTTCTCATTTTTCGGTCGTAAATCCGTGTGGGCCGTCAAGGGCTTCTATTTTAACCGGCCGTTATTCCATGAACCATCGCTCATCTCGAAATGGTGCGCCTTTGGCTTCAGGAATATCCAATATTGCTCTGGAAGTTCGCAAGAAGAATTATGAGCCATTATTGTTTGGATATACCGATACCAGTTTTGATCCCCGTGATCTGCATCCCAATGACCCTGACCTGAAAACTGATGAAAACGTGCTGCCGGGCTTTCGTGAAATTGTGGAAATGCGCTGGCGAAGTTCCTTTCCCTGGCGGGCTGATCTGTTGGCCAAGGGCTATGATATTTCCTCCCCTGAAAACATATATGTGCCGATACCAGATCAACCCGACCGGCCACCCCGTCCTGATGACCCCGCTGTGTATAACACCAGCGACAGCGGCACTGCGTTTTTGACCGACCGGTTTATATCAGAAATGTCGGTGCGCACTGATAAAAGCTGGTTTGCTCTGCTTAGCTATATCAGTCCCCATCCCCCTTTGGTTGCTCCAGCCCCCTATAATAATATGTATGCCAAAGCTGAAATACCGATGCCAGAGCGTATGAATTCCATGGCAGATGAAATGGCAGTGCACCCGTTTTTGCACCATGCTGCCGTCAGGTTTAGTGCCAAAAACATGTCGCCATTTTGTCGGGATCAGATTGACCCTGAAAATGATGAAGACGTAAATATGTTGCGCTCTGTTTATCTTGGGATGGTCAGTGAAGTTGATGCCCATATTGGTCGTGTGGTGGAATTTCTTAAGGAAAGCGGCCAGTATGACAACACTATGATTATTCTTCAGGCCGATCACGGGGAAATGTTGGGCGACCATCATATGTGGGACAAGATGCATGTGTTTGACCCCGCTTTCAAAGTACCATTGATAATTCGTGATCCCGATAATAGTTCTGCCCATGGCACTATTGTTAGTGAATTTAGCGAATCGGTGGACATCGCACCAACTATTCTTGATTGGATCGAACAGCCGGTTCCAACGGAAATGGATGGGGTATCTTTAAAGCCGCTTCTTGAGGGTAAGGATCCAAAGGATTGGCGCGATTTTGTTCATCTGGAGTTGGATTTTGGAGATCCTCTTTACCCTTCGATCTGGCAAAAACAGCTTGGTATCAGTCTCGACGAGGCCAATCTGGCCATATTGCGCGAGCAGAAGTTCAAGCTGGTGCATTTTAACGGAGGAATGGATCCGTTATTATATGATATGGAAGCTGATCCCTTTGAGATGAACAATCTGGCTGCCAATCCTGAATTTGCGCCGGTTTTGCTTCGCCTGACACAAAAACTGCTCAGTCACCGCATGAAGCATCAGGACAAGACATTGGGCAATATCAGGATAACGCCGGATGGGGCGGTGGGGTCTTTAACTCGCTAAACTTGCACCTCCCCGGCCATCGCGCCGGGGTCTGGCTGTATGAGGTCCCGGATCAAGCCCGGGACGGTGCATGTGTTAAATTTGGAAGGTCCTTGCGAGCATCCCATTATTGGGTGCGCGGCAATCCATTTAATGCTGTAAAAAAACTTTGTATTGTCTTAACGCTCTACTCCATAAGTTCCTGCCAACGATGGCAGGCAACATTGTGATCGTTGCCGGTAGTATCAAGCTTTGGCTCCTCTTTGCGACAAATATCTATGGCGAACGGACATCTGGTCTGAAATTTACATCCCGGAGGCGGATTTGTGGGTGAGGGGATTTCCCCTTCCAGCTTTTGCGCCTTGCCCCGATCATCCGGGTCCAGTGATGGAATGGCCGACAATAGAGCTTTGGTATATGGATGTTTTGGTGCTGCGAACAATTGCCGGGTTGGAGCTGTTTCCACCAGTCGGCCCAGATACATAACTGCCACCTGAGAACAAATATGGGCAACCACGCTAAGGTCGTGGGAGATGAATAAAAAAGTCAGCCCCATTTCCTGCTGGATTTCCTTTAACAGATTTAGCACGTCGGCCTGTATCGATACATCAAGCGCTGCAACACTTTCATCAGCCACTACGAATTTGGGCCTGGAAACCAGAGCGCGGGCAATGGAAATTCGCTGGCGCTGACCACCCGAAAACGCATGGGGAAAACGACGCAGATGCTCAAGATTAAGCCGGCATTTTGCAGCAATTTCGCGAACCCGCTCATCGGTCTCTTCCCTGCTGTCAGTCAGGCCCATAACCTCAAGCGGTTCGGCAATAATATCGCGCACCGTCATGCGTGGACTAAGCGCAGCATATGGATCCTGAAAAATCAATTGCGCGCGGGATCGGTATTCCTTTAACTCAGCTTTTTTGATGGTTGCCAGATCATAGCGCTTTTCCCCATCATCATAGGTCAGCTCTCCTCTGGTGATCGGAACAGCACGCAATAGTGCACGGCCAAGGGTTGTTTTTCCAGAGCCTGATTCTCCCACCAGACCAAAAAAACTTCCCGGTGCAATATCAATATTGACCCCTTCAACCGCACGCACCACCGGGCGTTTGCCAAACCCGCCGCCACGCAGACCAAAATGCACGGCAAGATCCTTGACTGAAATCAAAGGTGTTTTATTGTTTTTCCCGCTCATGTCTTTTGTGCCTCCTGCTGCACCAGATGGCACGCCACTTTGTGGCTTTTCGACACGTTAAAAAATTGTGGTATTTCGACGGTGCATTTTCCCGCAATTGCCACCGAACATCTGGTGTTGAAAACACAGCCGGGTGGCCTTTCAAGCGGGGAGGGAATATCCCCCGGAATTGGCTCCAATGGAGCATCAAGATCATCCATTCGGGGCAGGGCCGCAATCAACCCTTTAGTATAGGGATGGGCGGGAGTGCGAATAACATCGCGAACCGTCCCCTGTTCCACCAATCGTCCCAGATACATAACGGCAACATCGTCAGCTGTCTGTGCGATTACCCCCAGATCATGGGTTATGAAAATAATTCCCATGCCAAAATCATCCACCAGATCTTTCATCAGGTCGATAACCTGAGCCTGAATAGTAACATCCAGCGCTGTTGTCGGCTCATCGGCAATTAACAATTTTGGTTTTGTCGACAAGGCCATGGCAATCATTGCCCGCTGTCGCATACCACCGGAAAGTTCAAACGCAAATTGTTTGAAACGGGTTGAAGCATCTGAGATACCAACCCTGCTCAACATTTCAATGGAAAACTCTGTCGCCTTTTTTATCGACATGTCAGTGTGGATTTGCAACTGCTCGGTCATATGATCGCCGATGGATATCGCCGGGGCAAAACTGGCCATTGGTTCCTGAAAAATCATCGAAATAGCCCCGCCACGCACCACCTTCATTTCGGTGGTGGTTTTCAGGTCCATAATTTCTATGCGCTCATTTTCCAGATGCAGTGAAATGCTGGTTTTTTCTCCATAAACCGCGTTAGAGGGATTAAGCTTCATCAGGGCCTTGGCAGTAACCGATTTACCCGATCCGCTTTCCCCCACCAACCCCATCACCTGGCCCGCTTTTAAGGAGAAAGATACGTCGTCAACGGCGGTAATGCGCCCCTCATCCGTGTCAAATTGCAGCGTCAGGTTTTTAACGTCGATTAGAGAACTCATTTGCCGGCATCTCCATACGGATCAGCCGCATCGCGCAATCCATCACCCACAAATACGAATGCCAAAACCAGCATTATAAAGACCACAACGGGTATGAAGTACCATTGATAATTGAGCATAACATCGGCATTGGTAACGCTTTGCAACATCACGCCAAGGGAGTTTACCGGGTCTTTCAGGCCAAGTCCGATAAAGCTGAGCGCGGTCTCGGACAGCACCATATAGGGAAAGGTGATAATCAGATCGACGATGATATAAGAGGTAAAACTGGGTAGCAGATGTCGTCTGATTACGTGCCCGGCAGAAGCCCCGCATAATTGCGCCGCCAGCACATATTCCTGATTGCGCTCGGTCAGCAAATGGGTTCTGACCCGTCGGGCAAGGGTTGGCCAGCCTATGAGACCCAATATCATAGAAATAACGAAAAATCGCATTTCCGCACTCCACGTATCAGGAATAAAGGCAGCAATCGCCATAAAAAGAGGGATTCCGGGTATCGTTCGCACCGCATCCGTGAGCATTTGCAGGGATGAATCTATCCAGCCCCCATAATATCCGGAAAGCCCCCCGATAGCTAACGCCAGCACAAAGGCGATAAATACCCCGATAGTACCCACGGCCAGTGAAGTATTGATGGCATGCAGGGTTCGCGAAAAAATATCCTTGCCGGTAGCGTCGGTGCCAAAGATGTGGATCATGCCCTCATCAACCCCAAACAGGTGGGTGTTAAATGTCAGGCCCGGTATTCTGAAATCTAAAATATCTCCCGGCAGATCTACATTGAAATTGAAGTATTTATATTCAGACCCTTCAACAAAAAACTCCACATAGCGCCGTTCATCGCGGTTTATCTCTGTTATCCAGCGAAAATTGGTGGCAATGGAACGGCTGCGTTCAAACGAATATATGAACGGTCGAAATGAACATCCGTTTTCATCGCAAAATTTTGGAATTTGCGGCGCCCCGTTCAGATATGTATCATTACGACCTGCAATTGTTGGATCATAAGGAGTTAGAAATGGAGCAAAAATCCCTGAAAGGATTAAAAATATCAGCACAAACGCGCCAACCATTGCCGCTTTTTGTTTTTTGAAGCGCGCCCAGATCAATTGACCCTGACCAGCGGTAAAATACGCTTCCTTGAGCTTTTGATCTTTTTGACTGTCTATGGTTTTTATCTCTGACATCTCATTCACCCTATTATGCTTCGGCGAATGCGTGGATCAGTAAGCGCCAGCGCAATATCCGTCAGGAAGTTTATGGTTACGATAGTTGCCGTCAGAAGAAAAATAATCGCCCCGGCCAATTGCTGATCATTTGATCGGGCCAGCGCCTCGATCAATAGTGACCCGGCTTCCGTCAGGGTCAGGATCAATGCAATAATCGGCAACTCGTTGAAAATCCGGTTCATATCGAAGCCGAGAGAATTGATGATCGGTGTCAAAGCGTGTTTTGCCGGATAGCGCAGCAATAGTCTTGAGCCGGAAACTCCGCGCGCTGCGGCCGCGGTTACATATAGTTTTCCGATCTCGTCAGACATTAAAGCCCTGACGGTCTGGATGGCAAAAGCTGTTGCCGACCAGCCAAGAATGATCACCGGCAGCCATGCTCGCGATAAGAAATTCATCAATTTATCAAAGGACCAGGCCGCATCTCGAAATTCTTTGGAAAACAGGCCGGTAAGCGATTCACCAAACACCATGGTCGAGAATAACATTATCATCAGCGCCAAAAGAAAGTTTGGCAGTGCCAAACCAAGATAGCTGACCAGGCGAAGAGAATTATTCAGGTAGGGGTTGTTGGAAGTGGCAGAAATTATGCCCACTGGAATGGCAATTGAATAAGCTAAAAGCAATGCTGCAAGTGTGATGCCAAGGCTTAGCCAGAATTTTTGGCCCAAAAGCTGGGATATATCGACACGCAATATGCAGCTGTCGCCAAATTTGCCCTGAAACGCATTATATATCCAGTCGACCCAGCGCACAACATAGGGTCGATCGAGGCCAAGGCGCGCTCGCTCACTGTCAATCTCGGCAATTGAAATTGGGCTTCCCTGAGTGTTTTTGAATGCCAGATAGCGTTCTGCACAATCCCCTGGAACTAATTCCATTAGAGAAAAAACAATGAATGAAACAAAGATCATGGTGAACAGCGCCATGCCGGCGCGCACCATGGTGAATTGAGCGAACTTATACATTTGTTCCCTGCATCATTTTTCCCCCTCATCAATTATTCGAATAGCGCGTATTGTTTATTTTGTTTTATTTTTGCGCACGCGCCTTTGTCGGCGCAATCGTAATACTATGATTTTATTCTGCTCGCCCACAAAACTGTTGCCCAATTCTGCCGGGCCGCATCGCTCAATAAACTATGCATATGAACTTGGTTTTATGCAACAAGCCGGTCGAATATCCAGCCTTTAATTTGGTGGGCGACCGAAGCCGCCCACTTTATTTCTAGGATTGTTAGTTTTTAGGACGATTGACTACTCGTCCAAATACCACTGTGGTCCGCGGTATGGATATGTCCGATAGAACTCAAATCCCCAGGTTTTGAATACTGGGAAGTTTTTCAGAGCGTTACGGTTATAAACCGGTCCCGGAGCATTGACTGTGCCAATAAACAACAGGCTTTCAGCCATTGCTTTGGACAGTTTGGTACCAAGCGCGTTAGATTCATCAGTTCCCGGAGCAAGCCCTAAGAAGGTATTGATGTCAGCGCTGATCTGCTGAACATATTCTGGTGGCTCAACTCCAGCACTACCATTTGAATCAACCCATTCACCCCAAAGCATTCCGGTGCGTGCACCAAAATAATCGGCGAATGGTGGTATCCATGAAGTAGAACTACCAAGAACAACGGCTACTGGTTGTCCTTTGCCCCAGATGCCAACATCAAGCTGGTTAGAAGATTGAGCCGAGCGATATTCATCGTCGGTCACTTCTTTCACAGCGCTTTGTACGCCCACATCGGCCCATTGTTGACCAACAAGTTCAACTAACTGGCCAGAAACGCCCTGAGATGAGAATTGCAGGTTAAGTACCAGCTTGTCACCATTTGGCAATTCGCGGAAGCCATCGCCATCAGTGTCAACCATGCCAATTTCATCCAACAGGGATTTCGCTGCATCAGGATCAAACCCGATTGCAAAATTGCTGCTGGCTGAATCGACAAATTCAGGTGCCGGTGAGAAGCCAACATATTGACGAGCTTCACCAAGACCAAAGAACACCACTTCATTAAGCTCATCGCGATTCATGGCGATGGACATTGCTTCGCGGAATTTAATATTGCCAAACAAATCACGCTTAGCCAAATCTTCTGCGGTTATGTTAAACGCAAAAGTGGCCATTCCGATTGAAGGAATGAGTTCAACCGTGTAATCGCCTTTTTCCTGATTTTCCAGCAATAATGGTGCTGAAGGCAGGGTCAGAGATTGCAGTTTATAATCTACTTCACCATTTACCAGTTTCAGGATACGAACCTCGTTTTCAGAGACATAAGTCTCATCCTGCTCAGAGATATATGGCAACTGATTGCCAGCCGTATCAACCTGGAAGAAGTAGGGGTTTGCCACATAGGTACGCCCATCGGTCGTATCGCGAACGGTCAGATACGCTTCAAGACTTGGCATAACGTCTGCGGGCAGACCTGCAACCAGTTCAGGCTGAGCCAACAATGGCGTTGGTGTATCGGTCCAGTCGGAATTGCCATAATAGGCAGCAATTGCAGCATAGCCGTTTTCAAAACCAAGTGATTGTGCCAGCTCATCCGCGTTTGGATTAATTTCCGGGTGGAATTGACCCAGGAATTCTTTTGATTGGAACCCTTGAGCAAAGCTAGTGGCAAACTGGCTCAGCAGACCCGGTTTTGGTGATGGCAGGTTGAACTGCACAGTTTGATCATCAACAACCACAATTTCCATGCGCTCATCAGCAACCAGGGCATATCCCGGAGGGGCAGCTCTTACATTGGTGTCCATAAGCAGGTTATCGTACCAGAATTTTACGTCATTTGCTGTGAATGGAGTGCCGTTTGACCACTTGTGTCCTTCACGCAAAAAGAAAGTCAGCTGGGTGAAATCAGCGTTCCATTCCCATCCCTTGGCCACGTTTGGCACAATGGTCTGCAAATCGTCTGAATAGCGCACAAAGTTTACGTGGCGAACTGAAAGCAGATCAGAAGTTCCCGCTTCAGTAGCATTTGAAATCATGTCCAAAGTGCCGCCATATTTACCGATTGAATCATATGGTGCGACGACCAGAGGTTCCAATGGCAGGCGATCAGCCAACGCTGGCAATTCGCCATTGCCCCTAATTCTTGCGTTTAGGGCAGCAATATCCGGGTTGGCAGAAAATTCCAGCGTGCAGCCGGTAATGCCTTCAAATTCTGCCAGTTCATATTGTTGGGGATAAGCGCCAGCGGCAACTCCACCCATATCGGCGACCGTCACTGCCGGGCAACCGCCATTTTGCGCAGCCTGCGCAAAGCCGGTTAGCGCCAATAGTGCGACACCTGAAAGAAGTATTCGTTTCATAACATTTCCTCATTGTTTATTTGCTTGTTTAGTCTAGTTTAAGCTCTTCAACGCCTGGGTTGAATATTTATTGGATCGCAATTCGTTTTTGCCGATCACATCGTTGCCAGGTTATGTTTGCTTTTCCACCGGAAAATTTTGAACCACGATGTTGTTTTTACGTCAGGCATGGAAGATTGATTTTTTTAATTCCCTCCACAAAAAAATCATCCCCCCGCAATTCCGTCTTTGTCAATCTAAAGGCGGAAAGTGTGAACAATAATGAACAAGTCTGATTGATCTGTCAAGAAATTTTCATAATAGGGCGCGACAGTAAACTTTTCTTTTGGTATCAATGGTTTCTGGTAAATTTATCCAGCAAAGTCAGCCTTGGAGCATGTTGAATTCGATTTTATAATACCGGAATATCGAGCAAAAATCGCATCAACTTGACCATAGTTTTGTGTACAGAAACAGGTCGAAAGGCCATGAGATTTTACTTCCACATGTTGGTTTTTTTGATCCATGCATTCGTTCCAAGGGGGGTTTTGAATATCTGCGGCTAAATGCAGTCCTGAAACAATTGGGTGACGTTTTCCACTGTAAGTTTTACCGGATTGCCTGCGCATGAGGGATCTTTCAAAGCCATTTGGGTTAGTTCAGCGATGCGATTGGTATCCACTCCAAGCCCTGAAAGCTTGTCCGGTACTCCAAGGTCGGCTCTTAAATTCATCACGTAATCATAAAATCCATCAAAGCCGCCACTTATTCCAAGATAGTTGGCCGCTTCGCCAATCTGATTTTCAATCATCGGTCGGTTCAGCTTTAAAACCGGCGGAATAACCACCGCATTGGTCATACCGTGGTGGGTATTGTAGATTGCGCCGATGGGGTGGGAGAGGGCGTGCACTGCCCCAAGGCCTTTTTGAAATGCTGTCGCTCCCATCATTGCTGCACTCATCATATGCGCCCGCGCTTCAATATCCCCGGCATTTTTTGCGACCCGTGGCAAATATTCCTTTACCAGCCGCATGCCTTCAAGGGCAATTCCCTGACTCATGGGATGATAATGGGGGGATGAAAACGCCTCAAGACAATGGGCAAACGCATCCATGCCGGTGCCAATTGTTATAATTCTTGGCATGCCAACGGTGAGTTCAGGATCGGCAATAACGATGGATGGCAAAACCTTTGGGTGAAAAATGATCTTTTTCACATGGGTAACACTGTCGGTAATAACGCTGGCCCGCCCGACTTCTGATCCGGTGCCGGCAGTGGTTGGCACCGCAATAATGGGAGCAATGGCATCGGCATCAGCTCTGCTCCACCAGTCGTCAACATCTTCAAAATCCCAGATCGAACGGGTTTGTCCGGCCATAAAGGCCACCATTTTGCCCAGATCAAGTCCGGAACCACCACCAAAAGCAATCACCCCGTCATGGCCACCGGCTTTATAAGCCTTAACACCAGCTTCCAGATTTAACTCGTTGGGATTTGGATCAACCTCGCTAAATATTGCACTTCCAAGCCCGTTTCTATCCAAAAGCGCCAGCGCATTTTTGGTAATCGGCAGATCAGCCAGACCGCGATCAGTGACCAACAGGGGTTTTTTTATATTACTCTGGCTGCAGGCTTTATCAATTTCGCTGATGCGCCCGGCGCCAAATTTTATTGCTGTTGGGTATGACCAGTTGCCAAACAGTTTCATGAGATATCCTTTTTGCCAAATTCAAACAGTTCGAATTGGTTTTCTTTGTTCATATTTGCTTGAGCATTGATAAGAGATTTTTTCCGCGGTTGTTTTTCTACGATTTGGTTGTAGAAAAACTGATGCAGAATCATCGGCACAGCAACACCATCCGGGTCTGACGCTGGCCCCAAAAAAGCATTGGCTCCCGCTTTTTGGAACACAGCAGCAAACTCAGCATTTCCGGTGCTGCATGCGCTCGAAATAACAGTCGCACCCTTGGATTGCGCACGGATTTCGTCAACCGGCAGATAGCCATCCCTTAACAGGCTTGTATCGACACTTGCTATGAATTCTCCAAAAAAAAGCCCGTTTTGTTTTCCGTGTCCGGCAATAATGAGGAAATCCACTTGAAAAAACTCATTCAGTGCCTCCAGAAAGTGGACAGGGTTTCCGCTGTTTTCCACTGTCACTCTTAGCCCCAGTTGTTCCAGAATTGCACGCAGGAGTGCAGCTTCTTCGCTATCACCAAAATTGATGATTCGAGCCGCCTTCACGTTCAAATTTTCTTCAGGTGATAGGATTTTGGGCGAGTGAGGTTTTGATAGCCAATGGATGAAAGCGCGCCGCCACGTCCGGTATTTTTACAACCGGTCCAGCACAGGGCCGGATCAACATAATCGGCCCGGTTCATAAAGACGGTTCCGGTCTCGATTTGGCGACCGATTTTCGCTGCCCGTTCAACATCACTGGTCCAAAGGGATGCGGTGAGGCCAAATTCACTGTCATTCATCAAATTGATGGCCTCCTCGTCGGAATTAACTTTCATAATTCCCACCACCGGGCCAAAGCTCTCATCTTTCATTACCCGCATATCATGGGTGACATTGCTCAATATTTGCGGTGTCAGGTAAGTGCCTCCATCATCTTCGGCAAACTTTGGAATATGGGTTTTTGCACCCATGGCAACCGCCTCTGAAATTTGCGCACGAACCTCATCAGCAAAACGAGAAGAGGCCATTGGCCCAAGAGTTGTTGCTTTATCCAGTGGATTGCCCAGCTTATAGGCTGAAACGATTTTCACCGCTTTTTCTATAAATTCATCGTAAAGCGAGGCGGTTACATAGATGCGCTCAATGCCGCAGCAACATTGGCCCGAATTAAACATCGCCCCGTCAATTAAGGTTTCGACCGCCGCATCAAGATTGGCATCTTTCATAACATAGCCCGGATCTTTGCCGCCTAGTTCTAATCCCAGAGATGTAAAGGTGCCAGCGGCCGCCTTTTCCATAGCGATACCGCCACCCACCGAGCCGGTGAAATTGACAAAGCCAAAACTTTTGGCCGCAA
This sequence comes from Devosiaceae bacterium, assembly GCA_021648375.1. Taxonomy (GTDB): domain Bacteria; phylum Pseudomonadota; class Alphaproteobacteria; order Rhizobiales; family Devosiaceae; genus DROE01. The sequence continues at coordinate 50,602 of JAKISW010000006.1, read as the reverse complement.
TCAGATCAGAAGTGGTGCCATGGTCCAAAAACATGTTTTGAAAAATATCGGCAGGAATTCCGGCCTCAATAAAGGCTTTTTCCATGTTTTCGCCAACCAGCAATGTCTGGGTGGCGTGTTTTAATATTACAGCATTGCCAGCAATTAATGCTGGAGCCACGGTGTTGATGGCCGTCATATATGGATAATTCCATGGCGCAATCACCAGAACAACCCCAAAGGGCTCACGCTCAATACGGCGCTCAAATCCATCGCTTTCTTCCACGATTATCGGCTGCAAGGCATCCTTGGCGATTTGAGCCATATAGGAGGCTCTTTCATTAAACCCGCTAAATTCGCCCCCATATCTTATGGGCCGCCCCATTTGCCATGCCAGTTCGGTGACAATTTCATCGTTCATTTCGCCAATTTTTGCGACCCCGGCCATCACCAGTTCAATGCGTTTTTCAATGGGCAGCTGACCCCATTGTTTTTGGGCCTTGGCAGCGCGCTTAATTGCCGCCTTTGCCTCATCAAGGCTGATAATATCACGTTCAGCATAAACTGACCCGTCAATGGGTGAGATGCATTTGAGAGTTTTTGTCATTTTGTGTTTGGTAGCTCCTTAACAGGCAATTGCGTTGACGTGTCCGGCGTCAGCATAGTTGAGAATTTTTTTGTCGCGGGTCATGATGCGCAAGCCATGCTGGCGCGCGGTTGCAATGATAATTCTATCTCCGGGATCGTTTGGCGGATTCCCGGGGAGAAATGATGAAGCCAGCAGAGTTTTGGAAGAAAGTTGCAGGAGCTCTGCCGCTTCATTTCCAACATAGTTTTCGAACCAAATAGCGATGTCCATAGAAAAACTAAACCGCCCTTTTGAAACCAAAATGCCGAGTTCCCAAGCAGTTATTGGGGATACGAACAGCGTCTCGTTTCTATCACTGCATTCGTCAATAATATCTGCTGCGGATGTGGAAATGGCCCGGTTAGTTCCTGTCCAAATAACCGTACAGGTATCAAGTAAAATCCGAGCCATCTTTTCCATACTTTTCTTCAATCATCTCTGCCCATTCAGGCATTGCTGGTTCAGTGATATCTACATCGTCCGGGATAGTTACGGTTCCTGCCATACATCCAAAAATAGGGCTTCGGAATCGCTTTTTCGATTGGTCGTTGTCCCCGTTGCCATCAGCGTCTGTGGTTTTTTTTACGCGGCGAAATATCAATTTTTCGCCATCTAAATCAACTTCGCTGGTCTTGTAGCCGGCTTCAAGCCATGCGTAAGTGATAACGCTGTTGCTTGGGTTGTTGCTCCACCACGCACGGTGTTTGCGGGCGGAGGGGGGGAGGTGATCGTCAATGATAGCTTCGATGTCAGAAAACTGCATCTGAATGCATTTATTTCTTTTGCTTAGCAAATGCGTTTCGAGAGGTGCGTATTTCGTCATAACGGCGTCCTTTCCACGTGGCATTTCGATTTTACATGCAAAATATGCACTGCCTAAGTTAGTGTGTCAACAGTTACTATTGTAACTATTTGGCTCTTTTGAGTTTAAGCTCTCTCAAATCCACGGGCTATTTCATAATCCGTGACCACTTTGTCAAATTCTTCGATTTCCCACGTGGCACAGCGATAATAATGCTCAACCACATCATCTCCCATGGCTTCACGCAGCATTTGTGACCCTTTGAGGGCTTCGGCCGCATCGCGCAGATTGGCCGGGATGTGGTCAACTGTTTTCGCTTTATAGGCATCCCCGGTTAGAGGCGGCCCCAGCTCGAGTTTTTCTTCTATTCCCTTAAGGCCTGCAGCCAGTTGGGCGGCCATGGCCAGATAGGGGTTCATGTCCGACCCGCCAATTCGGCATTCCACGCGGACGGCTTTGGTGTTTTCTCCACAAAGCCTAAAACCCGCCGTGCGGTTATCCACCGACCAGGCGGTGCCCGTGGGTGCAAAAGTACCTTTTTGAAAGCGTTTATAGGAGTTGATATAAGGGGCCAGAAAACAAGTGTAATCCGGTGCATATTTAATCATTCCCGCCACGTAGGAGCGCATGGTGTCAGACATGCAATGGGCTTTGTCTGCATCATAAAAAACCGGCTCATCCCCCCTCCAAAGCGACTGATGCACATGGGAAGCGCTGCCAACCCTGTCCTTGTGCCACTTGGGAAGAAAAGTCGCCGCATGTCCGTTCTGCCATGCAATTTCTTTTACCGCATGCTTGGCAATGGTGTGATAATCCGCACAATTCAGCGGTGCGCCATAGCGGATATTTAATTCTTCCTGCCCCGCCTCTGCTTCACCCTTGGTGTTTTCTATCGGAATTCCTGCCGCATACAAATGGTTGCGGATCGGGCGCATAATTGCCTCTTCCTTGGTGGTCTGCAAAATATGATAATCTTCGTTATAGGCGCTGATCGGCTCTAAATTCTGAAAACCGTCGGCCCGGATTTCATCTAGTGATTTCGCGAACAGAAAAAATTCAAGTTCAGTGGCCATCATGGCAGAAAGACCCATTTTTTCCAGCTGGGCAATCTGGCGTTTAAGCACGGCCCGGGGCGAATGGGGTACATCCTCATGGGTCGTATGATCCAGCACATCGCACAGCACCATCGCGGTGCCCTCTAACCATGGAACGGGGCGAAGCGTGCTTAAATCAGGCTTCATCACATAGTCGCCATACCCCGTCTGCCAGCTTGTTGAAGCATAACCATCAGGCGTTGCCATTTCCAAATCAGTCGCCAGCAAATAATTACAGCAATGGGTTTCCTCCCAGGCGCTATCAATAAAATGGCGAGCGTGAAAACGCTTGCCCATCAACCGGCCCTGCATATCCACAAGACAAACCAGAACGGTATCGATTTCTGCGCTGGCAACTTGTTTTTTTAGATCGTCGAAGGATAAATTTCCGGGCATGATGATTGTTTCCTGTCAAAAGTCTGCCCCGGTAAGTACCGGGGCAGGTTTTATATGAGTTCAAGGGTAAATACCTCAGTATTCAGAGTTAAAAACCCCTTGTTGCCTTCCCCGGTAACATACCGGAGAGGACGTTTTATCAGCCATAACGATAGGGACGTCCGGCTTTGACCATGGTATCATTATAGTCTTTGAAGATCTGAACCACTTTGGCTTTGATTTCGCTTTCCTGAGCAATTTCATCCCAGAAAACCAAAGCCGCAGCTTCAACTTCTGCCCATTCTTCATCAGGCACAGTTGTCAGCTCCATTTTGGTGCCGTTAACCCGAAGATCAGCTTCACCGCCCCAGTACCACCATTGACGATAATAGTGAGAACTGTCGGTTGCCATTTTGAGCAGGGTCTGCAAATGCGCAGGCAGCTCATTGTAGCGATCCATATTGGCAAAGAATGATCCAGCCCACGCTCCTGAAATATTATTGGTCAGGAAGTAGTTGGTCACATCTGCCCAGCCCACCGTATAATCTTCGGTGATGCCCGACCATGCGATGCCATCAAGTTCGCCGGTTTGTACGGCAACTTCAATGTCTTCCCATGGTAAAGTTACCGGAACCACACCAAACTGGGTCAAAAAGCGCCCGGCGGTGGGGAAGGTGAATACCCGCTTGCCGCTAAGATCGGCCAGTGAGCGGATAGGGTCAACAGTTGCGAAGTGGCACGGATCCCACGAACCGGCGGAAATGTGCTTAACGCCGACTTTGGCATATTCAGCTTCCCAGATTTCTCCAAGCCCATACTGGTTGAACAGCACAGGCACATCCAGCGAATAACGGCTGGCGAAGGGGAAATAGCCGCCAAAAACGGTCACTTCAGTTGGTGAAGCCATGGAATCATCATCAGATTGCACCGCATCAAGGGTTCCGCGCTGCATGGCCCGGAACAGTTCTGATGTTGGAACCAGCTGATCGGCAAAGAACAGCTCGATTTCCATCTCGCCATTAGCTGCCTTGTTAAAGGCATCAATGGCCGGTTTGATAACATGGGCGGCAAGGGCCGGACCTGCATAGGTCTGCATCCGCCATTTTATCATTGACTGGGCGTGAACCGCTGGAGCTGAAAGCGCTGCTGCGCCTGTCGCTCCGGCTATCCCGGCTTTTTTTAGAAAACTACGTCTGTTAGTCATAGTCACTCCTCCTTGTTGATAGTCTGGTAGTTATCTCGAATAAACCAAATTCGGCAGCCAAAGGGCAAGCTGGGGAAATACCATCACCAGCACCAATGCTAAAAGCATTACCCCGACAAACGGAATAATCGAGCGGTAAATATCCATTAATGACACCTCTTTTGGTGCCATTGCCCGCATTAAAAACAGGTTATACCCGAACGGGGGCGTCATATAGGCGATCTGGGATGTTATTGTATAAAGAACCCCATACCAGATTAAATTGAAACCGAGCATATCAACCAGCGGGATATAAAGCGGAGCAACAATAACCAGCATCGCCGTATCATCCAAAAACGTGCCCATCAGCAAAAATGAAAGTTGCATCAGGATCAAAACCTCCCACGGCCCAAGCGCCAACTGCCCGATGAAAAAGCCCTCGATTGCCTTAACTGCGCCAAGCCCGTCAAACACGGCCCCAAAAGCCAATGCTGCCAGAATAATCCACATGAACATGCACGATATCCCAAGGGTCTTGCGCATGGTTTCTTCCATTACCCGCTTGTTCAGGCGACCTTTTACCAAAGCGGCAAAGGTCGCTGATAATGCGCCAACTGCCGAGCTTTCCACCAGCGAGGTTATGCCCATCAGAAAAAGGCCGGTCATCATGACAAAAATAAACAGCGGTAATAGCCCGGCCCGCAAAAGCTTCAGCTTTTCCCTCATGGGCATTTGACGCTCTTCAAGAGGAAGAGGGGGGCCAAGTTCAGGCTGGGCTCTGCAGCGCACAATGATATAGATGATAAACAATGAAGCCATCATCAGACCCGGAATTGCTCCGGCGAGCCATAATTGACCCACCGGTTGGCGCGCAATCATGCCATAAAGTACCAGAACAACGCTTGGCGGCACCAGTATGCCAAGCGAACTGCCCGCCTGGATTACCCCGGTTACCATGATTTTATCATAACCCCGCTTAAGCAATTCGGGCAGGGCGATGGTTGTTCCGATGGCCATTCCGGCAACACTGAGACCATTCATGGCTGAAATTACCACCATCAGCAAAATCGTGCCGACCGCCAGGCCTCCATTTAAACCGCCCATCCAGACGTGGAACATTTTATACAGGTCATCAGCAATGCCGCTCTCGGCCAGAATATAGCCCATATAGATAAACAGGGGCAGGGTAAGCAGTGGAAACCATTTCATCAGCTTCATAGCAGCGCCAAATGATATTTCAGAACCTCCAACCCCCCAAAGTGTCAACGAAGCAATCGCCGCAACTGCTCCAATGGCACCAAATACCCGTTGACCGGTCATCAGCATCAGCATCATTGATGAGAACATCAAAAGGGCAATAACTTCGTAACTCATTAAAGCTCAACCCCTTTGAGTTTAGCTCCCAGCAGTTCAATTCCCATCAGCTTGGCAATATCCTGCAACCAGGCGGAAATTGCCTGTAGCAACATTAAAAATATTCCAATAGTCATGATGGATTTTATCGGCCACATATATGGACGCCAGGCGGTGGGGGTGCGCTCTAAAAACCCTATTTTTTCCGCTGCTCCATCAATTCCTCCGGTAATGAAGGCCATGAAAAGCCCTCCCCAGAATTCAAACGGATTAGAGCCAAAATATCCAAGGGAATAGGCGGTTGATCCAAGTGCTCCATAAAGCAGCACAGCCAGATATATAAACAGGAATATTACCATCACACTGTCAACAGCGGCTTTTGTGGTGTCCGACCACCCCCCATAAACCAGATCCATGCGCACATGATCTCCGGTTTGCATGGAATAGGGCCCACCCAGTAAAAAATATGCAACCATTATGAACTGGGCGATTTCAAGGGTCATTTGAGAGGGGACAAAAAAGGTTTTGGAAATAACAGAAAACATCAAAACCGCCATCATGGCAAATATCAGATACATGGCCATGCGACCGATAAACCGGTTCATTGAATTGACGCTGCGCACATAGGCTCTGACAACGCTAAGCATTTCTATTGCTCCCCGTTTGCAGAGTTTACGAGTTTTGGCTGGGACAAGGAAATGAGCTTGAAAAGAACCTCACAAATTCTTTTAGCTCCCTCGCTGTCAGCCAACAGGTCGTTGCGCACCTCAATCATAACATTGGGCAGGTTGTTTTTTATCCCGTGTTCTTCAAGCGTGTGAGCAACCCCGTCCTCAGGGCCATAGGGCTGGTTTCGTTCGATTTTTATGTTGCCAAACATTGGCGCCAGCGCAAGCATTTCGTTCGCAAGCCGGCTATCGCTCGAATGTAAAATACCAATTTCCACATCGCGCTTTTGCCCGAAATAAACCGGCGTGAAACTATGGATGGTAACCAATAAGGGCGTTGCAATCAGCGATTTTTTTTCTTCGATGACTTTATCAAGAGTTATCGAAAACGGATTGTAAATCTGCTCGATTCTAGCATGCGCCTCGCTAGAACTAATTTCAACATTGCCCGGAACATCAAATATTTCGCTGCGCGCCGTCATTGCAGAGGCCTCGCCTGCACCTCGATTACAATCATAAACCAGACGCGAGATATTTGAATGTACTAAAGGCGCATCAAACTTTGAACTTAAACATTTTGCCAGATCAAATGCGCCGGGATCCCAGGCGATATGAGAACTTTTTATCTCGTCCGCCAGTCCCAACCCATTGAAATATTTTGGGATATAGGGTGAGGCGTGCTCACAGACCAAAACAACCGGGCCGGCTCCACCCTTGTTAATTGTTGAGCACGAAGTTTCCCCCGAACCTAAAAGTTCAGGGGTAAAGTTATCAGGGCTGGTAGCGGTTGGTATTTGCATATGTAAACTATTGTTCACAAGCAGCCGGTCTGTCAATTAATTTTCATGTTTTTAACAGGTGAGATAGGGTAAGTTACTCAAATTAGCTATGGTTCGCGCCATATGCGGTGATTTGCATGTCCATGCCAGTAGAAGGAATACCTATATTGCCAACTTCATTTCGCTCCGTGCAAAGCCAGCTGCAAAAACGTATGGATGACCTGACGCGGGCCGAAAAGCAATTGGCTCATATCCTGATGGAAAATTATCCGGCCTCCGCCCTTGGCAGTATAACTGAGCTTGCCCAGCGCTCTGGAGTCTCAACCCCAACCGTTGCCCGTCTGGTGCAAAAGCTTGGTTTTGATGGCTTTCCCCAGTTTCAGCAGGCCCTTAGGGGCGAGGTCAGCGCAACTCTTTCCAACCCGATTTCCAAACATGAAAACTGGGCGCAAAACACTCCGGGAACTCATATGCTAAATCGCTTTGCAGAAGCGGTATCCAACAATATGCGACAGACATTTTCGCGCATCAGCAGCGAGAAATTTGACGAAGTCTGTGATTTGCTGGCCGATAGCGATCGTTCACTGCATATTGTGGGGGGCAGAATTTCGCGCTCGCTGGCTGATTATTTTTTTACCCATATTCAGGTGGTTCGCCCTGGCGTTACTCATATGACGTCAAATTCAAACGCCTGGCCCCACTATATTTTAGATATGAGCGAAGGTGACGTATTGGTGATATTTGATGTGCGACGATATGAAAATGATTTGAGGCGTCTGGCGGAGATGACCCATGAACGTGGGGTAAAAATTATTCTGTTTACCGATCAGTGGGGTTCCCCGGTTTCCAAGCTGGCCGCCAATAAATTCAACTGCCATATTGAAGTGCCATCGGCTTGGGATAGTTCGGTGGTGATCATGCTGCTGCTTGAGGCGATAATTGCCGAGGTGCAGGGCAGAAATTGGGAAAGCACCAAAGAGCGGATGCGAACTTTAGAAGAATTGTTTGATCGCACCCGCCTGTTTAGAAAGTTTACCTGACCTTAAGCAGCAACTGACTTGTTTTTCGTCCGGCCTATCCACCATTGGGCAAAAATCAGGTTTGGCACCCAGCAAAGCCATGCGATGTAAACTGTCGCCGGGCCATATTCAAAGCCGGCGACCATAAAACCAACTAGTAAAAGCCGCAGGGTTACCGCTGCAAAGGTCAGGGCGAATGAACGGATCATCCATTCGCGATGTTCCTTAAAGTTTCCAGCCATCGCTAAGCGGACAGCTTGTCCGGTGGTAAAAATCCAGGTGATTGCCAACAGGCCAAACCCGGCGGAGGCGATTGGCCCACCAACCGCTCCAATGGCCAAAAATATTCCAGAAACTCCACCGACTAATATGGAAATTGCATAAATACGTCCCATCCAGCGGTGCCTTGTGGGGTTTTTTGCCCGCATTTTGGGGAAGAATTGCAGGGCACCAATGAATAAAGCAATGGGTGAAGCGCTGATATGGGCAAGAAAGGCGGTATTGCGCAGGGCGATATGATCTTTGAAATCAGGGAAGGCATTGTCTATTCCCAAAGCCAAAAACCGATAAGAAACCAATGCCACCAGAATGCTTAAAACAGTAACGAGTATGGAATTAAAACGCGATAGAGCCATGAAAGAAATTTCCCGAGTTAAATTGACAGTGTCAAGATCGCAGAAAAACTTGACACTGTCAAGGGGAGGGTTATGCTAAAAACATGCCGCCAATCAAATCCGTTTCTTTAAGCAAAACACCTGCATCAAAAAAACGTCCCCATCACCATGGTGATTTGCGCGTAGCGCTGATTGATGCCGGTGTTGAACTTGTTAATGAGCACGGAGCAGACGCGCTTTCCATTCGCAAGGTTGCAGCAAAGGCCGGGGTAAGCCACGCCGCCCCCGCCCATCATTTTGCCTCCCTTGCCAATCTTAGAACCGCGGTGATTGCTCGCGCTCACTTGCAATTCGCTTCCCAGATGCGCGAGCAAATCAAGTTGGCCAACAAGGACGATCCACGAGCGATAATTCTTGCAGCTCTTAAAGGATATATGGATTTTGCATTTGAAAACCCCTCATTGTTTCACTTGATGTTTGGTGGATTTGAAAAATTTGACGATGATGAAGAATTCACTCGCGCCTCTGATTTGTCCTATGGGGTGCTTAGTGAAATCTGTGCGCCCCTGTTGCCGGGAAAAGCCGGGGAGGAGGGCAATCAAATTCTTGTCTGGTCAATAATTCACGGCTATGTGGGAATTATGCTCAACCGAAATTCAGACCAATACGAGGATGCCGACCCTGCGGTTTTGCTGGAGTTGATTTTCCCTGACCTTCCTTTGCGCGACCCTGCTTGATTGTGTGATCACTTCATTTCAGATCTGTTGCAATCTGATGAACGGGGCATGAACAATGTGGTGAAGCCGAGTTCATTCTCTTCAATATATATTTCCTTTGTGGCGCGGTATTCGTTTCATGTGCGTCCAGAGTTTGATTTTTATTTGGCTGATTAAAAGGAAATTTCTAATGACACAAAAAACTTTCACCCGCTCCGCTTTTGCTTCCATTACTATTGCCCTGACCATTCTTTCTGCCGGTAACGCAGTTGCTGCAAATGGCCAGACACCACTTGGCGATTGTTATAATCGCGTTATTGCTATCTGTAATGAAGGCAATAACCCGGGCCCATGTGCAGACAGCGCAATGGATGCCTGTGATGATGAATTTGGCTCAAGCACGGCCACTCTTGGCTTTGGTTTTAGAGCTCCTGCCAAGCGCATCGGAGTTCTCGGCTTAAAAATAATGCTGTAGTCTTTGCAGCCCTGATCCCAGGTTTTCCAGAACTAAAAAAAGGCCCCAAAATTTAACGGGGCCTTTTTTGCTTGTCATTATTGAGTTTTGATAGTTGCAGCTTATTTACTGCACGAGCGGAGATTTCGCTCCGTTCATTTCAAAGCCCTCAATATCTGCCTTGCCTGCAAGAATGGAAATATATTGGGATACAGCCCGGCTCCAGCTTGCAGCTTCCAGCCATGCTCCGATTTTAGTATGCACCACATCAAACGGCAATTGCTCCCCTTTGATGATTTTTTCCAACTTTATAATATGATAGCCAAACTGGGTAGGCACTGGAGCAGGCCATAATTGTCCTGCGCTCATTTCAAAAAGCACGGTTTCAAATTCTGCAACGGTTGAACCCTTGCTCAACTGCCCAAGGTTCCCCCCCTGTTGTTTTGAAATACAGCTGGAATACTCTAGTGCCAGTTCTCCAAACGCTGAAATATCATTTTCCAACTTCTCAATAAGGTTTATCGCAGTTGTTTTTGCTTCGGCACGTTTAATATTATCGCTAAGGGGCGCGGCAATCAAAATGTGTTTTGCTTCATATATGGTTTCAGAACTAAAGCGGGCCATGTTGGCTTCATAATAGCGACGGCACGCCTCAACATCGGCCTTGGGGGTTGAAATTTCATTGTCCAACAGGGTTCTAATCGCTGCATCATCTTCCAGCTCGCGCAACCCCTTACCCAGTTTTTCTGGTTCAGCGACAATGTTTTTTGCCGCCGCCTCATCCAAAAGCAACTGGCGAACAATCAAGGCGCGAATTGCCTCTGCTTTGGCCTGATCGGGATTGCTGGCCCGATGGTTTTGCATTTCTGCCCTGATGGCATCAGCGCTGATTTCTACTTTGTTTACACGGACGGGAGTTCTTCCCTCTGGCTTTGGAGGGTGTGGGACTTTTACCTTGCCGTTGGGAAGAACGCCCGATTTCATATTGTCAATAATGTTCATCTGTCTCACTCGTTTGCTTGTTTTTCGCTCTATTTAGCAGGTGGAATATCACGTTTTGTGCGCACGATCTGATAGCCCGGGCGCCAGATATAGCGCACAGGAGCCGAAAGCATGTGCACCAGCCGCGTGAATGGAAACAGGAGTAAAATAGTTAAGCCTAGGAATATGTGAGCTTTGAATATGGGGGCCACATCAAGAATAAAGTTCGCTGCCTCAGGGTTAAAGGTAAAAATTCCCTGAGCCCAATTAACGAATTTAAGCATTTCCTTGCCGTCCAGATGTTGGACCGAAACCAAAATGGTGCTCAGGCCAAGGGCAAACTGCACCCACAGGATTAAAATGATCGCATTATCGGAAAAACTTGAGGTGGCGCGAACTCTGGCGTCAAAAAACCGTCTGTGAACAAGCAATGTCGCTCCAATGATACCCAATGCACCTGCCGCACCGCCTGCCACTACCGCAATTAATTGCTTGTTAGCTGAAGAAAGCCCGATAACTTCCCAGACCCAAAGCGGGGTTAAAAGCCCCACAATATGGCCAAAGAATATGCCCAGTATTCCGACGTGGAACATTACCGAGCCGGCCATAAGCTGCTTGCGACGCAGCAATTGTGAGGAGCCGGTTTTCCAGGTGTAGGGATCGCGATCATAGCGAATAATGGACCCAACAACTAAAACCACCAGAGCAATATAGGGATATATGCCAAAGATTAAGCTGTTTAAGAACTCGGCCATTTTAATGTTCTCCGTTAATTTGAGTTGGTTGGGCGGTGGTATTGGAAGCCCCATTATCCGGAGCAAAATTACTTGGGGGCGGTCGGTTGTGCGCTCTTATCTGGGTGCGCAGACGATCCGGCCCGCAAACATCCTCTCCCTTACCCGCGCCAAAGGTGACGGCTTCGTCCTCCCAGATTTTATCAAGGGCATCCAGATCATTGGGATCAGCCTCTTCTTCGGCCAGAATCTGCTCGACCAGTGCCATATCCGGTTTGGCTTCAACCATGTCTTCAATGGCCAAAAATGCGTTGGTATAGATGCTTTTGCGCTTTTGCAGTCGTTGGCGGATTGCCACCATTATGTGCAGGGTCTGACCAAGAAGGTTATTCACCTCTTCGGATGACTGGGTGGAGAGATATTCCAGAAATACGGGTATGAAATCGGGCAGCTCTTTGGCCTCGATATCAAAACCCTGTTTCTCATACATCACCGCCAGATCAACCATGGCCTGACCCCGGTCCCGGCTTTCCCCATGCACATGTTCAAACAGATGCAATGAGTTGGTGCGGGTGCGATCAAACAACAATACATAGCGTTCCTGAGCGTCATAAACATCATGGGAGCAAATATCACTGATAAGTTCGCCCACCAGAGATTTGGCCTGCTCCGAAACGCTTTCATCGCCCTTTAGTGCCTCAAGAAGCTCTGCCTCCCCCTCAATCAGATCGTTTGAGGGGTAAGACAGAATTGCCGATAGAATTTTAAGTGTAACTGACATGGTTTTAGTTCCTAACGAAGTTAGCTCCTGATGAAGTCGGTTGGCGTCTGGGGGGTACTGGCTTTTTTCGACCCGAACAGATCGACTTCTGAATTTCCACCCGAGCAGCCATTGCCAAATGTAAATCCACATGAGCCACGAAGATCATAAGCATCTTCCCCAAGCTCACGATGGCTTGTGGGGATTACAAACCGGTCCTCATAATTGGCAATCGCCATGGTGTGATACATTTCCTCGATCATCAAAGGGGTCATGCCAACCTGCTCCGCCACCGCTTCATTGATCACGCCATCAACGGTTTTGGACCGCATGTAAGAGCGCATGGCCAGCATGCGTTCAAGCCCGTTTATTACCGGCTCATCCTTGCCTGCGGTCAAAAGGTTAGAGAGATAGCGCACTGGAATTCGCATGGATTTCACGTCCGGCAATTCGCCGTCCCAACCAATTTTTCCAGCTTCAGCTGCCGATTGTAGAGGTGAAAGGGGTGGCACATACCAAACCATTGGCAGGGTGCGATATTCCGGGTGTAGAGGAAAGGCAACTTTCCAGTCCATGGCCATTTTATATACCGGTGATTTTTGCGCCGCATTGATCCATTCTTCGGGGATACCCTGTTTGCGAGCCTCCTCAATTATTTCAGGATCATTGGGATCAAGAAATAAGGAGAGCTGGCTTTCATAGAGATCCTTTTCATCCGGCACGGATGCGGCCTCTTCAATCCGGTCCGCATCATAAAGCAGAACGCCCAAATATCTGATGCGACCAACGCAGGTTTCTGAACATACGGTTGGCTCACCAGCTTCGATACGAGGGAAGCAGAATGTGCATTTTTCAGATTTGCCGGACGACCAGTTATAATAGATTTTTTTATAGGGGCAGGCAGAGACGCACATGCGCCAGCCTCTGCATTTTTCCTGATCCACCAGCACGATACCATCGTCTTCACGTTTATAGATGGCACCCGAAGGGCAGGCGGCAACACAGGTGGGATTAAGGCAATGCTCGCAAAGTCTGGGCAGGTACATCATGAAAGTATTTTCATACTCTCCGTACATTTCTTTCTCGATGCCCTCAAAATTATAGTCCTTTGAGCGCGAGGAGAATTCTCCACCTAGAATTTCTTCCCAGTTTGGTCCCCATTCGATTTTTTCCATGCGCTCGCCGGTAATTTTAGAGCGAGGTCTTGCGGTTGGAAAAGCCTCAACTTCACCAGCTTTTTGCAGATGCCCATAATCGAAATCAAACGGTTCATAATAATCGTCAATTTCAGGTAGATCGGGGTTGGCAAAAATCTTGGACAGTATTCTCCATTTTGCGCCCATTTTGGGTTGAATTTTGCCGCTGGCGTTGCGTATCCAGCCCCCGTTCCATTTTTTCTGGTTTTCCCATTCTTTGGGAAAGCCAACACCGGGTTTGGTTTCCACATTGTTGAACCAGGCGTATTCCACCCCTTCGCGATTGGTCCAGACGTTTTTGCAGGTAACAGAGCAGGTGTGGCACCCGATGCATTTGTCCAGGTTTAATACCATTCCGATTTGTGCGCGGATTTTCATGAGCTTGCCTCTTGTTTTGTTGCCAGCGGCTTTTCGAGCCAGTCTACTTTTTCCATTTTGCGCACCACCACGAATTCATCGCGGTTGGAGCCTACGGTGCCGTAATAGTTGAACCCGTAGGACTGTTGGGCATAGCCGCCAATCATATGAGTTGGCTTGGTAATGGCGCGGGTGACCGAATTGTGGATGCCACCCCTGTTTCCTGTAGTTTCTGATCCGGGAGTGTTCACGATTTTTTCCTGAGCGTGATACATGAACAGGGTGCCATCCTTCATCCGTTGGGAAACTACGGCCCGTGCAGTAAGGGCGCCGTTGGAATTGTAGGCCTCCACCCAGTCATTATCGACAATACCTGCCTTTGCCGCATCATTTTCCGATAGCCAGACCACCGGTCCGCCCCTGTTGAGGGTAAGCATTAGCAAATTGTCCGAATAGGTGGAGTGAATGCCCCATTTCTGATGCGGGGTGATGAAGTTGAGAACAATCTGCTTGTTGCCATTGTCCTTGGCTTCGATCTCGGGCGTGATGGATTTTGTATCAATTGGCGGACGGTAGACACAAAATGCCTCACCGAACGCCCGCATCCACAAATGATCCTGATAAAGCTGCTGACGACCTGTAAGGGTGCGCCACGGGATCAGCTCATGCACATTGGTGTAACAGGCATTATAGCACACTTCTTCACTTTCAAGCCCTGACCATGTGGGGGAAGAGATGATCTTGCGCGGTTGCGCCACAATATCCCTGAAGCGGATTTTTTCATCTTCCTTGGGCCGCGCCAGATGGGTGTGATCAATTCCGGTTGCCTTGGAAAGAGCTTGCCAGGCTTTTACGGCCACTTCCCCGTTGGTTTCCGGGGCCAGCATTAACACCACCTCGGTGGCATCAATATCGGTCTCGATCTTTGGCCTGCCTTTAGAGATACCCTCTTCGGTCACAACACCGGAAAGTTTTCCAAGAGCCTCAACTTCGTGGTCGGTATTCCAGCCAATGCCTTTGCCTCCGTTGCCCAGTTTTTCCAGCAACGGCCCAAGGGAACAGAACTGTTTATAGAGGTTGGGATAATCGCGCTCGACCACCACCACATTTGGCATGGTTTTGCCCGGAATTGGCTCAATCTCTCCTTGTTTCCAGTCTTTGACATCAAACGGTTGGGCCATCTCTCCCGGTGTATCGTGTAGGATTGGCACCAGAACAGTATCCTGCTCAACCCCAAGAACTTCCGGGGCCACTTCAGAGAATTTTTTGGCTAACCCTTTGAAAATATCCCAGTCGGAACGGGCCTCCCATGCCGGATCAGCAGCCGAGGAGAGGGGATGGATAAATGGATGCATGTCCGAAGTGTTCAGATCGTTCTTTTCATACCATGTGGCGGTCGGCAAAACGATGTCGGAATAAACACAGGTGGTTGACATACGAAAATCAAGGGTGACCAAAAGATCAAGTTTGCCCTCGGGTGCCTCATCATGCCATTTCACTTCTTTGGAGCGCTGTCTGCCCTCTTCACCTAAATCTTTGCCCATTACTCCATGGGTGGTGCCCAACAGATGCTTGAGGAAATATTCATGGCCCTTGCCTGATGAGCCGAGCAGATTGGAGCGCCAGACAAACAGATTACGTGGCCAGTTGGCCTCATCATCTGGGTCTTCACAGCTCATTTCTAACCCTCCGGATTTAAGCTGTTCTGCCACATAATCCTTGGGATCTTTTTTGGCTTTTTTAGCAGCGGCTGCGATGTCCAGCGGATTGGATTTAAGCTGGGGAGCCGATGGCAGCCAGCCCATGCGCTCTGCCTTGACGTTATAGTCAATCAGGGAGGCGTCCCAGTCGCCATCAGGGGCGGTTGGCGAGAGGATTTCAGAAACATCAAGGGTTTCATAACGCCATTGATCGGTGTGGGCATAAAAAGCTGAAGTTGAATTCATATGCCGGGGAGGGCGCGCCCAGTCCAGCCCGAATGCCAAAGGCTGCCAGCCGGTTTGCGGGCGCAATTTTTCCTGACCCACATAGTGGCTCCAGCCACCGCCCGATTGGCCAACACAACCACACATTATCAGCAGGTTCATGATCCCGCGATAATTCATATCCATGTGATACCAGTGGTTAAGACCCGCACCCAGAATGACCATGGAGCGGCCATTGGTTTTTTCAGCATTGGTGGCAAATTCACGGGCCACGGTAATTATGCTGTCTGCCGGGACGCCGGTGATTTTTTCGGCCCATGCTGGAGTATATGGCACGTTCTCATCAAAGGAATTGGCGACATTTTGTCCCCCTATTCCCCGGTCCAGTCCATAATTGGCTACAAACAGGTCAAACACGGTTGTAACCATTGTGTCGCCGTCAGAAAGTTTTATCTGCTTGGCCGGAACCGAGCGCACCAACACGCTTTCATGGTCTGTGCCTTCAAAATGATCATGCTCACGATTACCAAAATATGGAAATGCCACTTCAGCTACCGCGTCATGGTCCTCGTCGGCAATGAAAGAGAGTTTTAGCTTTACGTCTTTGCCCTTGCCCTCTTTTTCCTCCAGATTCCACTGGCCGTCCTCTCCCCATCTAAAGCCGATTGAGCCTTGCGGGGTGACGATTTTGTCTGAATCACCATCAAAGGCGACGGTTTTCCATTCCGGGTTATTCTTTTCGTTAAGATCGCGGGCAAAATCCGAGGCTCTTAGCAGCCGTTCTGGAATATAATGTCCGTTCTTTTTAACCAGACGCACCAGCATTGGCATGTCGGTATATTTGCGGCAATAATCCTCAAAATAGGTTGCCTGTCGATCCAGATGATATTCGCGCAATATCACGTGACCCATGGCCATGGCTAAAGCAGCATCGGTTCCAGCTTTTGGATTTAACCACATGTCCGAGAATTTTGCCGCTTCGGAATAATCAGGTGAAACCACCACGGACTTTGCACCCTTATAGCGCGCCTCAGTGTAAAAATGCGCGTCTGGAGTTCTGGTCTGAGGCACGTTTGAACCCCAGAGCATCAAAAATCCTGCATTATACCAGTCAGCACTTTCGGGCACATCGGTCTGTTCTCCCCAGGTCATGGGAGACGATGGGGGGAGATCGCAATACCAGTCATAAAATGACATGCAAACCCCGCCCATCAGCGAGAGATAACGCGACCCGGCCGCATAAGAAACCATGGACATGGCAGGAATGGGCGAAAACCCAAATACCCGATCCGGTCCATAGGTTTTGGCCGTATAGGCGTTGGCGGAAGCGGTGATTTCGTTGACTTCGTCCCACGAGGCACGAACAAACCCCCCATGGCCGCGAATTTTAACGTAGCTATCGCGCTTTTCTTTGTTTTCCACAATGGAGGCCCATGCCGCAACCGGAGCAAGGTTCATCCGTGCTGCCCGCCACAATTTTAGCAACCGTGAACGAACAAGTGGATGCTTTACCCGGTTGGCAGAATACATATACCAGGAATAAGAAGCCCCCCGGGCACAGCCTCGTGGCTCATGGTTTGGCAGATCGGGACGGGTGCGCGGATAATCGGTCTGCTGGGTTTCCCAGGTGACAATGCCACCTTTCACATAGATTTTCCACGAGCATGAACCGGTGCAGTTGACCCCGTGGGTCGAACGCACGATTTTATCATGCTGCCAGCGGTTGCGATAAGAGTTTTCCCAGTCCCGGCTTTCGTTTGTTGTCACGCCGTGACCTTTGGAAAATGTTCCCACATTTTTACGGGCCAGAAAATTCAGTCTATCCAGAAGATGGCTCATTTTGGGTCCTTTAGTTTTGTTCTTTTTTGGGGGGAATTAATCCCCCCGTTAATCAGGTTTTTTGATTTTATGGATTTTTCACATAGGCGTTTGGTCTGAGGTAAAACCACCAGTTTATGATGATGCAGATGGTGTAAAACACTGCAAATCCGTACAAGGCATATTGTGGAGTTCCAAGGCCCATCTGTTCCCCGAATACCTGGGGAATGATAAAGGCGCCATAGGCGGCAATCGCCGATGTCCAGCCCAGAACCGGCCCGGTTTGCTCTTTGTTGAAAACCATGGCGATAGTTCTAAAGGTTGAGCCATTGCCAATTCCGGTGGCAGCGAACAGCAACAGGAATAATCCCATAAACGGTATGAAATATTGTTCCGGTGTTTCAGAGGCATAGGCCGCCTGAATAAAATAGGCGACGCCAAGCGCACAGCCCACCATGATGATGGAGATTATCTGGGTGACCTTTGCACCCCCCATTTTATCGGCCATAATTCCACCTAAGGGGCGGATAAGAGCGCCAATAAAAGGTCCCATCCAGGCAAACATCAATGCCGAAGGCCCGTTGGGATTGGCGATATCATGGGTTAAAACCCCATCCACCATCACATGCTGAAAACCAAATACCACTTTGATTGTAAGGGGCAGGGCGGCTGAAAATCCGATGAACGAGCCAAAGGTCATGATGTAAATTATTGTCATGGCCCAGGTGTGCTTGTTGCCAAAAATTTTATACTGGCGGGTGAGGTTTCGCCCCACCTGTCCGGGAATTAGTTTTAGCCCGATGACGGTCAACGCAATAACAATCGGTAGTACCAGCCATTTGGAAACCAACCACCCGGAGGCTCCAACACTTGCCGGTAGCATCAGCCACAGTCCGAACACCGCAGCCGCAAAACCGATCAGCAGCATAAAGGATATGATTGAAAAGGCACCAATGGGGTTTGGGATGTTTGGAGAAACCTGCTCATCGCGTATATTGTTCAGGCCCCACCATCCGATGATGGCTAGGGGGATCAGCAATAGCAGCCAGATAAATCCGGCATTTTGAATATAGGTTTCAGTTCCGGCCGGAATTTTTCCAATCAAAGTGCCCGAGGTTGTTTGCAGGGTGCGCGATGCACCGCCAAACAGACCAAAGGTCATTACCAGCGGAATAAGCACCTGCATGGTGGTCACGCCAAAATTGCCCAGTCCCGCATTCATTCCCAGGGCATAACCCAGGATTTTTTTTGGGTAGAAAAAGCTTATATTGGACATTGAGGAGGCAAAATTCCCCCCCCCGATTCCTGATAAAAGAGCCAATAACTGGAACTGCCACAGGGGAGTGTCAGGGTTTTGCAGGGCAAGACCCGTTCCGATAGCGGGGATCATCAACAGGGCGGTGGTAAAGACAATTGTATTTCGCCCCCCCGCAATGCGGATGAAGAATGTCGAGGGTATTCTAAGGGTGGCCCCGGTCAGCCCGGCAATGGCGGTAAGAGTAAACAGGTCCGCCTTTTCAATGGCAAATCCCAGATTGATCATTTGCACCGTTATGATGCCCCAGTAAAGCCACACGGCAAAACCTGCGAGCAGGGAGGGTATGGAAATCCACAGATTGCGTGTTGCTATGGCTTTACCTTTTTCGGCCCAGAATTTTTCGTCGTCCGGGGTCCAGTTTCTAAGATCTTTTCCCAATGTACTTCTCCGTCATTTTTTGGCCATATCGACACGACCGGATTTTAGTGTTGACCGGCCGGGATTTTTCTCGGCCGGATCTTTATTTGATTAATGCTTTTATTCAGATGGCGCGGGCGCAGTTTTGTCAGAGCGCTGATGGGGCACATCCGAAAGGTGAGTGTCTTTGACAAGTTCAGGGTGACGTTCGCGATCCATTTTGCGAATGGCCACATGCATCCAGATTGTGGAAACAGCCACGATGATAAACATCAGCATGAACACCACCGACCATACTTTGGTGATATCAAGCAGGATACCAAAGGAAATAGGCAGGATAAATCCGCCAAGCCCCCCGATCATGCCAACCAGGCCACCCACAGCCCCAACATTGTTGGGAAAATAAACCGGAATGTGCTTATACACCGCCGCTTTGCCAAGGCTCATTACAAAGCCAAGAATTACCGACAGGAATACGAAGCCCCAAAGCGGCATGCCAAAGCTGAAATTTATAAGGTTTGGTGTGCCATCAGCATTGGGAATACCCGTAACAGTATAGGCGGTTTCCGGGTAGCTCATTATGAAGAGCACCACCAGTGAGACGATGAAGGTCAGATACATTACAAAGCGTGCGCCCCAGACGTCAGACATCCAGCCCCCAAGGGCACGAAATATCGAGCCGGGCAGCGAATACATGCCCGCAAATACCCCGGCCATCGCCAGTGTCACACCGTAAGCGCCCACATAATAGCGCGGCAGGAATGACGCAAAGGCAACAAATGCGCCAAAGACGAAGAAATAATAGGTGGCAAAGCGCCAGACCTGAATATCTTTTAACGGTTCAAGCTGCTTTAGGGCTGAAACAGGTTTTCTTCCGGTTTTTTTCTGCTCAACCCGAACGGGGTCTTCCTTGGCCAGAACAAAGAATATAATTGCCATGACTGCAAGTACTACCGCATAAATCCGCGCGGTATCTTCCCAGCCCACGGCCAGTAAAAGGAACGGCGCGCCAAAGTTGGTCACCGCAGCACCCACGTTACCAGCACCGAATATTCCCAGCGCAGTCCCCTGGCTTTTGGCATCAAACCAGCGCGAGACATAAGCAATGCCGATAATAAAGGATCCACCGGCAAGGCCAAGACCTAAGGCTGCAACCAGAAACATCTCGTAAGTGGTAACCGTGGCCAACAGCCACACAGCGACCGATGTTATCAGCATTTGCAAAGGCAACATTATGCGCCCGCCAATCTGATCGGTCCACACGCCCAAAAATATACGGCTGAGGGAGCCGGTTAAAATCGGGGTGGCGACCAACAGACCAAACTGGGTTTCGCTTAAGCCCAGATCCTCTTTTATCTGCACGCCGATAATCGAAAAAATTGTCCAGACTGCAAAACATACGGTAAAGGCCAGTGTGCTTAACCCCAGAGCAACATTTTGTTGAGTGCGAGTTACTCCTGATAAATTTTCCATAAAAATCTCCGGTTGTTATTTTGAAGAACCAGGGTCAAAACCCTGTTGGTTGGGCATGTCTCAATCTGTCGTCAGAGGTCTGGATTTCCAAGTCAACTCTACCCGGGTTTTTTGTTTTTCATTGCGAAAATGCTTCAAAAAACGAAGAAACAAGGGCTGCAAATGAATAGGTGGTGAGGTAAATTTGAAACATCATGGTTCTCTCTTTACAAAAGTGCTTTGTCCGGCCAAAATAAGTTGAAACATTCTTGATATTTGTCAATTGGGGTTAGTGCGTGCGCATTGTTGATTTGCCTGAGATTCGTCAGCTTTCACTTTTTGATAGTATGAGCGATGAAAGTTTTTCTGAGCTTATGAACGCAGCCTATCTGCAAAACTTCCCGGCTCAGGTTGATCTGCTTCATGAGGGTGACAATGCGGACTTTTTGTTTTTTGTTGTTGAGGGATGCGTTGAACTATATGCCAATGCTAATGGCCGCGAGGGAGTGTTGGCGCTGGTGCGCCCTGTTGGTTCGTTCATTCTGGCGGCGGTCTTGCGTAATGAAGTATATCTGATGTCGGCGCGCACCAGCCAGAAGTCGCGCATATTGATGATACCGGCACAAAATATTCGTGATGCCTTCAAGCGCGATGATGCCTTTGCCCGCGCCATTGTTTTGGAGCTGGCAGGATATTTCAGGGCCGTGGTCAAGGAATATAAGGATTTAAGATTGCGCACCGGTGTGGAGCGTTTGGCCAATCGCCTGCTCAAATATCATATTACCCAGGGCGCGCCGGGATTTGTGCAATTGCCCTGTGATAAAAAAACCCTGGCTTCTATTCTTGGCATGACCCCGGAAAACCTCTCGCGGGCCTTTGGCACCTTAAAGCCCTATGGGGTGGATGTAGTTGGGCAAAAAGTTGTTTTGGGAGACGTTGCCTCATTAACAGTTTTGGCAAAACCCAATCCGCTGATTGATGATCCCTCCACTTAGAGCACTCCCGGCTTTGATAGAATCAAAACACGGTCCTATGCCTTTAAGCTTCGCTCAGGGGTCTGGTTTTGTCGCGCTTTATACCGGATAACCGCATACATTTATCGTGACCCTACAGCATGTCTCCCAAAAAGCATGCCCTCGGGCGTGACCCGAGGGTGGAAACCGGTTTTGGGATAAAAGATATGCGAAAACAAAAAGATAAAGCGTTGGAGCGGCTCTAATGAAACGCGACACGCTTTAAATGGCTTCGCCCTTACCTACCATCTCAAATCCGGGCTGCCGGTGAAAAAATCCATTGGCCATTGGCTGTGGTATGCCAAGCTCTTCCAGCGAGTGGTCCACTTCATCGCAGCTGGTCTTATTGTCCAGCAGCGCGCGATAAATTTTGGCAATTGCCACCATATCGCTTGAATGGGGTGACAGGCGAAAAGCTCCAACACCCATTTCTTTCAACGCTTCCATTTCCGCACTCAGATTGATGTATCTATGGGAAAGTGTCTGGATGCCGTTGATGGAAAGAAAAGGAATTTTAGAGCGGGTGTTCAGATCCATACCATCGGGATCATTTTCACAAACAAACAGGCAACTATCTTTGGTCCGTTTATGGGCGCGGGCATGGTAACAGCGGGCTGACAGGGCCAGGGAAACGCGGCCAAAAACCTGCACTTCTATTGTTACCCCCAATTCGTTGGCCTTTATGCACAGGGCTTCAATGGATTGTGCCGGCAGTTCCGCCGCCAGGCAGAAGTGTGTAGCCCCTTTTGCAGCCAGAAAACTCATTGCCTGTTCGTTGTAAACGTTAAGGGCCTGGCCGATACGATGGGGGGTGCCTGAAACATGCCACAGGGCGGATGCGTCATTGGCCTCCACCTCATATTCTTTTTGGGTGCAGGTATCGCCAACGATTTTACGGTCGCGCTTGATTGTCACCTGGCTAAGGGTGGACCAGACAACTTTTTTACCCGCTCTTTTTAGGCGCTGAGCTACTTCATGGAGATGGCGATCATCAAAAAACGGCGTACGTTTGGAACAGATGGTTTCCCCCAGATAGGCAACGTCAACCGGAGCTTCATCGGCGATGCGAAACCAGAAGTCGCGTTTTTTTTCTGCAGGCCAGTGAAAGATCAGTGGTCCCATGGTCAATTGTGTGGCAGCCATGTTTTATCTCCACTTTTTACTTTTGAATGCGCCCTGGGTCTGTTTGCCGCCTTCGGTCAGCGAAATAAGGGTGGAAAGATCCGGCTCATTTCCCTCCATGATATTATCAACAGCGGCGCGATAGGCAGAAACCACTGATTTTACATAGGAACGAGAACGTTGGCGGCCCTCGATTTTAAATGCGGTTACCCCCGCCTTGATCAATTCCGGTAAAAGGGAAGACAGATTTAGGGAAATGGGTTCTTCGAACGCGTAATAGGCCTCTTTTCGTGCCGGGGTCAGATAGCGCCCTTTGCAGATGGTTGGGTAGCCGGCACTTTCACCTTTTTCAAAACAATCGATTTCATAATTCCCCAGCTTGGCCGACAGGTTTCCTTTTTCATCTTCAGCATATTTAACTTCGCTGGCCGGGGAACAGATCCCGTCCATATTGGTGGAAAGTCCTGTGACATAATTGGTCAGCGAGCAACGCCCCTCCGACATCATGCCAATATTACCAAAGACAAAGGCTTCGATTTCGCATGGAATTTCGCGGTGAATAGCACTGATTTCAGGAACTGTAAGAATGCGCGGCAATACAACCCGTTTTACACCAAATTCCTGACAATAAAACCGGATGGCTTCCGGGGAGGAAGCACCCGCCTGTACCGAAAGATGCAGGCGCAGGTCAGGGTGGGTCTCGCTTGCATATTGAGCGACCCCGATATCAGCAACAATTATGGCATCAACCTTTAAACGTGCGCCAATATCAACTGCCTCGCGCCACATGGCGCTGCCCGGAGCGGTTGCAAAGGAGTTAACCGCTAGCAATACTTTTGTTCCGCGCTCCCGGGCATAAGGGATTGATGCTTCAAGGGCCTGGACAGAAAAATTCAATCCCGGGAAGTTGCGCGCGTTGGTGGCGTTGGTCAGGCCACAATATACTGCATCTGCCCCGGCATCGACCGCAGCACGCAGGGCGGCAGGAGTTCCCGCAGGGCAGACCAGTTCCGGGGCTGCAAAAGCTTTGTCCAGTTCATGAGGGGCAGATTTTTGAGCGCTCATATGGTGTTCTCCTTACTTCTAAGGTGAGCCATAACCAGCCTTAAGGGGGCAAAGGCCACACCGCCAATGTCTAAAACATCATCAATTATCGACCCCTCCAGATCGTCCATGGCATTGCGCAGGCATACTGCCGCCTCGGTATTGCCACCTATGCGTATGTCACGAGAAAAAAACATTGCGTCACTGTCCGAATTGCCGTCAATAATGGTAAAAAGGGTCATAAAAGGGCCGCTGATTGAAGCGCCAAATTCAATATTTTCCCGGCGGCGGTGGGCGGTAAGTTTTGGCCCCTTTGGGTCAGGAAGCAGGCGCAGGACAAAAGGCAATTCATCAACATCGATCATAAAGAACGTTTTGGTATGGGGACCAAGGCGTTCAAACAATTCAGAGCGCCTGGTTGCGATATCGCGCACCAGACGCGCAAGGACAGGTTGGATTAATACCAGTGGCACCGGGGCAAGGGCTATGCCAATAAGTTTTGGCACGCGGGTGGTTTTTTCCGCGGCGGGATGGTTTGTATAGGTATTGCTTTGTTTAAGCATGATATATCCCTTCGTCAGGTAAAGGTACGAATTAGAATTCGTGCCTGCTTCTTTTGGGAAATGTTTGTTATACGTGCGCTTAATTCAAAAAATTTACAACATAATTTTTGCTGAAAATTTTGATTTAGAGCGTTTTCAGGATAAGTGGATCCGGTTATCCGGTTCGAAAGCGCGACAAAACAAAGATTTAGGGCCACGTTTTGATTCTATCAAAACGTGATAGGCCCTAGGCGGATAATTTGATCAAAAATGGCCGGGTTGACTGAGAAAACACACTATATAAAAATCGGTGCAAAATCTTTGTAATACCTTCAGGCGCTGCGATGCGTTTGCCCGCTTGATTGCACCAACCCTATTTCGTGGTTGCCATCACCAGTTTCATGATTGCGATAACATCTTTTTCAAGTCCGACAACATCAAATTTTGCTTCGCCGACATATAGCTCGTCAGTATCCGGGTTAACCAGAACTCCAAAATCATTTACAGCAGCAATACGGCTCGTATTAAGTTTCATCTGGTCATCGCCAAGACCGCCATCACCTGAATCAACAATAATCCAGCCATATTGCTGGCTGGATTTGGCTAAAATGTACCCCTGCGGCGTGTTCCACTCAATTGCATCAATGTTTATGGAATAGGGAATGGCCAGCAAAGTTCCCATTGTGTAGCGCGGATTTGTGCCCAAATATCCGTTAAAAATGCTGGATGAAAAACCATCGGCGCGCCAGGCGGGGGCAACAAAATGGTTGGTTTTTGAAAATCTGCTGCTGCCCATGGCAATGGCGATCGAGTGATTTATACCATTATTGATTTCCCCGGCGCGGATCAAACCGCCCAGTGCGGGAAGGCCGGAGCCAAGCGTGCCGAAAAGCCCATCTCCCTTCAGGTCAATATTATGGACCCGTGGTTCGTCGTAAAATGTAATCAAATCTCCACCCGGATCGCGCCAGCCGGCAGAGCCTTCGGTGGCTAATGAAGTTTTTGGGTCAATAATCACAAATGAAGCGTTGGCGGTTGAGGGATATCTGACATTTATTCCTGTATCGGGTGCAAAGCGACGGGTATAAAAAACCTGCCCATCGGTTTGCGCACGTTTTGGCATAAACCAGCCGCGCGATTTTACAATATTGACCTCTGGCTGGTTTTCATCGACGTAAATGATGGTGATTTGCTCGATACTAACCCTGTTGGGTGCCAGAGAAGGTTCCCCCCAAATAGCGTCACTAACATCAAAATAGGTAGCGTTTCTTGGGATAGGTCGCCTCCAGACAGAACTGGATGAAAAGGGTTGTTGAAATTGTGGTGCGCTAGATATTTGTGCGTTTGAAGGCGCCGCAGCGCCAATGATTGCCAACAACATAAATCCAAATATTAAAATATTTTTGAGCAAGGAACCTGACCTGTGTTTCTTAAAACAGTGTTTTTGCCGATAAATTTGCCCAAATAGAGGATAATTGGGAGATTTTAAACGTGAACGTTCATTACTTAGCGTGAATGGCAATTCAAATCACTATTTCTGTGGGACAAATTGCAAGCCGTATGATTGCAGAGCTTGTTATCTGGCTGAGCGATGGCTCCTGACCTTGTGAGCCATTGATAAATGACTCAGTGAATACTGGCCCAGTGAACACTGGCCTTGGTGAATTCAATATTTGGTATTTGCTCCTCTGATCTTGAATTATTCAAATTAGCCCATATAATAGAATGAATGTTCGCTTTATGAAAGAATTGTCATGGCAAGAACCCTCGATCAAAATCTGCACAAGCGCAGAAAAACACAAATTATTAGTGCCGCAGCAAAATGCTTTGCTAAAAAAGGCATTCACCAAACAAGCATGCAGGAAATTTGTGATGCAGCAAATATCAGCGCCGGTGCCCTCTATCGTTATTTCGCCAGCAAAGATGCAGTTATTCTGGCTATGGCTGAAAGCGAAAAGAATGCCAATGAACAGCTCATTACCCATCTGGATAATTCAGTTGATGTGGTCGAGGGTCTGTGTCAGGCGCTCCCCTCGATCATTGCGATTTTGAGCAACCGAGAATATGGCCGCTTAGCGATTGAAATTAGCGCGGAAACCTCTCGAAACCCAGCCATGGCGGAGTTATTTCAAAGCAATGATACCCAATTGCAAACTGCCATGATTAAAGCGCTTAAAGCCGGACAAAAGCAGGGAACAGTAAACAAAGACCTTAACGTCAAGGGCGCGGTATATGTCATTCTTGCCATGTTTGATGGAATTACTTTGCGCTCAACCAGCCTTGCATCTCCACCTAAAGAAAAGACCGTTAAATCCTTCGTTTATTTTGTTCGCCGGTTCTTGGCGCCTGTTTGAGCATGGCAGGCAGGGAGTTTGAATGATGGCTAACATTCGTTTTGATAGCAAAAAAAATCTACTGGCCTTGTTGTTGGCTGTTTTTGCTTTTGCTTTGCTTACGATTAGTGTTTTTGCTTCTCAGGATAAAATGTTGCGCCAAGAAATCAGTTTTATAAGCAATGGAAATTTACTCAAGGGGACCCTGGTTACTCCGGCAGGGAATACTGCTGCTCCCTGCTTGGTTTTTGTCCATGGATCGGGGGCAACTCCGCGTGATAATTTTGGCTATTACAAACCCTATTGGCAGCGGTTCGCTCAAAAGGGTTGGTGTTCTTTATTCTGGGACAAGCCCGGAGTTGGTGCATCAGAAGGGGACTGGCAGCTTCAGTCCATGGACGACCGGGCTTTGGAAGTTTCTGCGGCTATGGATTTTTTGCGATCTCTACCGGATATGCAAGATACGCCAATTGGCCTGATTGGAATTTCTCAGGCCGGATGGGTAATGCCAAAGCTAAGTGCAATACGAGATGATCTGGCATTTATTATTTCTATTTCCGGGGCCATCGACTGGATGGAACAATCGCGTTATTCCGGAGATATTCGCCTGAAATCCGAGGGCTATTCGCCACAGGAAATCCAGCGGATAAATTTGTTTGAATACCGAATGGAATTAAGCCTTGAAAATGGTGATAGCTATCAATCATATCTGGACCTGATGAAAATTGCCCCAAAGGGGGCCGATCATGCCCTGATGTTGAGCGATAAAATCCAGCCCTCAAATGAGGGATTAAGCTCCTTGATGGTTTTGTTCAAAATCTGGTTCGGCGGCGAGAAAATTTTCCCCAAGGGTTATATGATGACCCTTGAAAATTGGCTGGACCGGTTCAACTAAAAGCCGCATTCGTTGCAATCAACTTTCAGGATAAATGGATGAAAGATCAAATAAAAATTTCCATGGGGTTTCCAGAGCATTTGCGCAGTTCGGCAGCTAAAATTTATTTTGATGCTTTTGAGAATAAAATCGGCTGGCTGCTGGGCGGAAGGACAAAGGCCATTTCCTATCTGGAGAAGGTGATGGACCCATCTTTTGCCATCTGCGCCATTGATACCAGCAACAGCAAATCAAAAATTTTGGGAATTGCAGGCTTTAAAATCGCCAATGGTTCAATGATCGGTGGCGGATTTTCATCCCTTGTTCTGCATTATGGTTTTTTCTCAGCCCTTTGGCGCACAATATTCTTATTGGTCCTTGAACGCGAAATTGAATCCGATGTTTTGTTGATGGATGGCATAGCCGTTACCCCTGATCAGCGCGGCAAAGGTATTGGCTCCAAATTGCTCGATGCAATTGCCGATCACGCCCGGCAAAACGGCTATAAAATTGTGCGTCTTGATGTGATTGATAGCAATTCCAGAGCCAGAGCACTTTATGAGCGCAAGGGGTTTGAACTCATCAGAATTGAAGAGATGGGCCCTCTTAAGCATCTGTATGGTTTTTCTTCTGCTGCGACTATGCTGCTAAAACTTTAGGGGAGGTGGCAAATATTTCTTGATGATCGGCGCTTGATTGCGCTTGGCGGACGACGATAGGTTTCTTTGAAAACAGCATTGAATCGTCTTAAGGATTTGAACCCGGCATTATATGCAATTTCGATCATTGACAGGTCTGTTTCATCCAGCAGGCGTTTTGCCCTTTGCACACGGGCAGTTTTGGCCAGCTGCCCCGGAGTTGTGCCCAGATGGGTCCGAAATAAGCGGGTAAGATGGCGTGCGCCAATGCCAAGTCGTGAGGCAAAAATTTCCAGCTCCGTATCATCAAGGTCACCCTTGTTGATCAGCCGCAATGCCCGCTCGACGGTGGTTTTGGTGCCGTTCCATGCGGCAGAAAACGGCGCGGTCTCCGGTCGGCAGCGCAGGCAGGGGCGATATCCGGCCTGCTCACATGCAGCAGCGCTGGGATAAAACCTGATATTTTCAGTCTTTGGCTGTCGGGCTGGACAAACTGGTCGGCAATATATTCGGGTGGTTTTCACGGTGATAAAAAAAACGCCATCATATGCTGCATCGCGGCGCAGCCGGGCTTCATTACATATATCAAAATCCAACATGCCCCATTTAAGCAAACATCAGCCGGTTTGGGAATTGCTCAAAAAAGACCATGTCTGTTTCTGACCAGTATTAAAAACCGCTTTTTTAGATTTTGATGAAATCAGTCCTTTATAACAATAGCGGATTTGGTGTTTACTTTCAGCAATACTGAAGTGCCGGTTTCCACCCAGTCAATTCCGGCACTATGGCTTTGATCAACGACGATCTCGGTTCCCGCCGCATCAATGAGATATCTAACCTGACTGCCCAGAAACTCCCGATGGCGGATAGTGCCTTTGATAGTGTCCGGGCCGGGCTTTTTTACAATACTGATGTTTTGCGGCCGAAGAACAATGGAGCCCTTGCCCGGATTTCCCTCTTGCAGAGAAAAAGCATCGCCGGCGTTGGTTATAAAATGCAAATCTTCGCCGCTCTTTTTCACTTCACCATTCAATATGTTTGCTGTGCCCAAAAAATTGGCGACAAAGTGGTTTGAAGGATTGTCATAAAGCATTTGCGGGGTGCCGATTTGCTGAATTACTCCCCCATCCAGCACTGCCATCCTGTCGGATGTGGTGTTTGCTTCTTCTTGATCGTGGGTTACAAAAATTGTTGTCAGGCCGAGCTTGCGCTGTAAAGCCAGCAATTCGCGCCGCATCTGCACCCGAAGAGACGCATCAAGGTTTGAAAGAGGCTCATCAAGAAGTAATACCTTAGGTTCGGTCACCACGGTTCTTGCCAGCGCAATACGTTGCTGCTGCCCGCCCGAAAGCTGATTGGGCATGCGATCGGCAAGATCTCGCAATCCTACCAGATCAAGCGCTGAATCAACCCGTGGGCCAATTTCAGATTTGGGCATTTTTTTCTCAACCAGCCCGAACGAGACATTGTCACGCACCGACATATGGGGCCAAAGAGCATAGGATTGAAAAACCATGCCCACGTTTCTTTTCCAGGGCGGCAGATCCACAATATCCTTTCCATCAATATGAATGGAACCGCTTGGACGGGGGCCAAATCCTGCAATAGCTCTTAAAAGAGTGGATTTTCCCGAACCGGATGGACCAAGAAAAGCAAAAAATTCCCCCGGCTCAATTGTCAGATTAACCCCGGTCAATACCTCAGTGGGTCCAAAGGACAGGAACAGGTCCTTAATTTCAATTCCAACCAAAAATTTGTTTTTCATTGTAGTTTCCTTTTGCACTTTACCGCGCATTTTTTTTACAATCCAATCAGGTAATATTTCTAAGGGGCCTGCCCTAATGTTCCTGATTGGTGGATTTCATTTTTTTGTCGCGTTCGATGAAAAGCTGCGACGCATATGTTCCAAGTCCAACAATTACCACCGCTACAATGCCCAGGGCCGCTCCGGCACCGCGCCCGGATGGCGTTTGCATGAACTGATAAATTCCATAGGAAAGCGGCGCATCTGAATTGGAAGACACCAGCATGATGGTCGCTGAAAGTTCAACTGCTGCGGTGGCAAAGCTGGTGACAAATCCAGCCAGAATTCCCCCGGTCATCAAAGGAATTACAATGCGTCTGATGCTGCTGGCTTTATCTGCGCCCATATTTTCTGCAGCTTCTTCCAGCGAAACACTAACCTGTTGTAATGCTGCCATACAGGCGCGCACCGCATAGGGCAGGCGTCGGATCATCAGGGCCAGGGCAATAATCACCCACCAGCTGGCCATAGGCTGATCGCTAAAGGGCACATTTACCCCGTGGAACAGGCGCAGATAGCCAATGCCGAGCACAACTCCAGGCACCGCAAGCGATGCGGTGGACATATAGTCGAGCATTTTTCTTCCAACGAGTTTTGTCCGCAATACTATATAGGCAATGGCGGTGCCAATGATTACGTCGGCCAGCGCGGCCAATCCCGCATAAAGCACAGTGTTTTTAATATAGGTTCCGCTGGTTTCCCACATGGTGACAAAATTTTGCATTGTATAACCATCGGGCAGGGGGGCAAAGGACCAGATGGTGCCAAAAGCCAATAATAACAATCCTATATGGGGAGAAAGAACAAATATCAGGATTAGTGTAACCGCGCCATAGGCCAACCATTTTTCACCTGTGGACAGGTCACGCTTGGCCAATCCGCCGCCGCCTTTTTGCACGGTTGAATAGTCTTTTCCGCGCATGAATAAAAACGATACCCACAGAGAGAAAATTGAAAACGCTACCAGAATGAATGAAATCACATAGCCCATCGGGTCGCTGATGCCGATTGAGGTAATGCGCAAAAATGCCTGCGGTGCCAGCATATTGTTGACGTTGAGCAGCAGGGGGGTGCCAAGATCGTCAAATACCTTGATAAAAACCAAAACAGCACCGGCAATATATCCCGGAGCCGCCAGGGGAAAAACAATTCGGCGGAACAGGCGCATACCACTGGAGCCAAGATTTTGCGCAGCCTCTTCCATGGAGCGATCAATATTGCGCAAAGCCGTGGATAGATTAATGAGAATAAACGGGAAATAGTGGATGCTTTGCACCAGAATAACCCCGTTCAGCCCGTCCATGAATGGCAATGTGATACCAAAATTATCTCTGAGCAACAGGTTTACGGTGCCGTTGCGGCCAAATATCAGCTGCATGGCAACTGCCCCGACAAACGGGGGCATAATCAGGGGAATAAATCCAAGGCTTTGAATGATAACCGAGCCGGCAAAATTAAATCGGGTGGTGATATAGGCCAGAGGCAGGGCAATCATCGTGGCAAAAATTACCGACATTGCAGAGACATAAAAAGAGTTCCAAAAACTCTCTCTAAACAGGGATGATCCGAAGAAATCCCTAAAATTATTGAGAGTTAGCGCCCCGGAATTCGGGTCTAAAAAGGCCACATAAACAACCTGTAAAACCGGAACAATCAACAAACCCGTCAATAACACTGCGATCATAATGGCAACCAGCGCCATGCCGCTAAGTCTTGGAAATAAAAATGATGGCAACCTGTCGACAAGTGACTTGCTTTTCGCCGGTTGAGAGGGCGTTTTTTTCATAAAATCTGTCCGTGGATTAAGGGGGTGACCATCAAATTATGCAACTGTCAGGCATCATCACTGAGCAATCTGCCCGTAAGACACCTTGGTATTGGGGGCAGACATGCCGCCCCCAAAATTGGCACTACTTCGCAGTTGCGATTAAAGCGCCACTGCCTGTTCGGCCAGCTCCTGAGCGCGACGGTAATTTTCAACAACCATCGTATCCCAGCGCTGCTCAACTTCAGCCTGACGTTCTTCAATTTCGTCAGTTTCAGCCTTGCGCCGTTTGGTAAAGATCGCAGCAAATGCCGGATCAAGACTTGTGGCTTCATCAATCGGATTTTCTTCGATCAAAGCCCGAGCCTCGGCAATCAAAGCCATCGCCTCGGCATTTGAGCCATCAGCATGCTTGATTTCAGCCAGTTGCACAGCCCGCACCGCATCGCGAAGATCGTTCAAACGATAGGTGATCATCACGTCAAACATCGAGTTGACCAGATTATAGCGGGCTCCTGATTTGGCCACGTCAAAATTGACGGCAGCACCAATCGAGCTGTCCTCAAATGGATTGGGGAAGCCTTCGGGGGCATTTGCATAGGTTGCAGGATTGATCGGCAAGCGCATAATAGCCGGATCGAGCAACACTTCCTGGCCCTCGGGGGTCAAAAGATATTCGATAAAGGCAACCGCGCCATCAGGGTTTGGTGCATCCTGAATAAGGGCAATGTTGGCCGGAACCAGCGCCGTTACTGATGGATAGACAAAATCAACCGGAAAGCCGGAAGCTTTTGACGAAAATCCAAAAAAGTCAATCACGACACCAATGCCGAAATTGCCGGTGTTAACACCATCAGGAACGCCAAAACTGCGTTCGGTGACGGTTAAGAAGTTTCCGGCAATCCATTTCCATTCGGCCCAGCCAGCATCCCAGCCCTCGCCCTGCAAAACCGTTTCAACGGTTAGATGAGTTGTTCCGGAGCGTGAAGGGGCAGACATGCCCACATGACCAAAATAGGATGGATCTTTAAGGTCAGCCCACTCCCGTGGCGGCACCAGATCATTGGCCGCAAGGTAGCGCTCGTTCCACATGATGCCATAACCGGCAGCAGCAAAACCAAGATATTTGCCATCTGGATCATTCATGGGGAATGAGCCGATAATATCTGGAATGCCTTCAGACCTTACATTTGCTTCGGCCAGCAGATCGTCACCCTTAAGAACTTCAAATGCGTCAGGTGCGGAAGCCCAGAAAATATCAGCAGTGTTTGCGCCGGCCAACTCTTGAATATATTTCACACCAGCGGATGTTTTCTTGTTCAATATTTCCAGATCATAGGCCGGATTGGCAGCTTCAAATGCAGCCTCGATTGGTCCGGTCATAGAATTGGGGAACGAAGTCACAACGACAATTGTTTCCTGAGAATACACTGCGGCTGAAGACGCCATCAGTGCAATTGCGGCAATAGAACCGCGCAGATAGTTTTTCATAAAATTCCTCCCTTTAGTGCCAGATTGCGATAAAACCTGCTCTGGCGGGCGGAATGTAACTGGCGACTGTAAGTAGTCAACACTCTGAAACAATTGAATAATCCATATCCAAAATGTGTCATGTTTGACCTGCAAACTGGGTCAGTTTTAACCCGTTTTAGTTCAAATCATGATGTTTCAGGCGCAGATAAAAGCGTTTTCTTGGAATGCCGAGCAGGGCAGCGGCTTCCCCTTTGCGCCCTCCAGCTTGCAATAAAGCTTCCCGGAGCAGATTAACTTCAAATTTTTGCAGCGCTCCGTCATAGCCATTGCTGATAAGATTTTCACTCGAGCCTTGCTCACCAAGAACCACCTCAAGCCCGATAACCATCTTTTCAGCCACATTGCGCAATTCACGAACATTGCCCGGCCATGTATATTTTTTAAGCATGGAAAGATACTCAATCTTCACATCGGGGATTTTCAGATTATGGCGGGACGCGGCCTCCGAAATAAAGTAATCCAGCAGGGTAAAAATATCTTTGCCCCGGTTTTTCAGGTTTGGCAGAGAAATATTTGCAACATTAATCAGGTAATAAAGGTCGGCTCTTAGTTTGCCCTCTTCGATCAGGTCTTTTGGATTGCTTTCAACTCCCGCAATGATGCGGGGTTTATTGGGATCATTTTTTCCATCCTCAAGAAAGCGCATCATTTTTACCTGCACTGTTTCATCCAGGCAATTCAATTCATCAAAAAACAGGGTTCCCCCATTGTTTTTGGATTGCTTGCCATCGGTGCCGGATAGTATTTTTTCGATATTTTTGGCAGTAACGGATACACAGTTGATGCGGGTGAATTCCTGACTGGAGCGTGCAGAGAGATCATGAATACATTGGGCCGCAAGGCATTTGCCGGTCCCGGTTTCGCCCTGAATAAGCACATCGACGTTTAAAGGGGCAATGGCCATAATGTCCCGGCGGCAGTTTTTTATAGAAGTTGATCGCCCGATTATTCTGGAATTCAGGCTGCCCCCGGTGGCAATCATCTGGCGCAGTTTTGAATTTTCTAATTGTAAACGTCGCATGTTGAGCGCCCGGCGCACCACTTCCACCAGATATTGGGGTCTGGCCGGTTTTTCCAAAAAGTCATATGCCCCCCCCTTCATGGCGTTGATTGCAGTTGCCACATCTCCATGTCCGGTAATCAGTATGAAGGGGACCTCAGGGGCGGATTTTTTTGCAATTTTAAGAAATTCCAATCCGGATAATCCCGGCATTCTAATGTCAGAGACAATGACGCCACCCCATTCAGGGTCCAAAACTTTAATTGCTTCAGAGGCGGCAGAAAATCCTCGAGCGGCGATTTTTTCGTCCTCAAGAGTATCCAGAATGGCTTCACGCAGGTCTTTGTCATCATCGACCACATAAACCACCGCTTGTTCAGTCATTATTTTCTCCAAATGGTAATGAGAGAAGCGCCTTTGTTCCTTTGGGATGGTTTTCTTCCAAAGCAAGGTCGCCCCCCATGCCTTTTACGATATTGTAGGAAATTGACAATCCAAGCCCCAATCCGTCACCAACTTCCTTGGATGTTACAAACGGTTCAAAAGCGGTTTCCGGTTTCATATCCCCAAGACCAATTCCGTTATCGGCCACTATCAGCGTAAAATCTTTGCTGTTTTCTCTTCCGCTAAGATGAATGCTGCCTTCATTTCCGGTCTGTGCGATGGCATCCAGTGAATTTGAAAGCAGGTTTACTACTACCTGCTCGATTAATATCTGATCCCCTTTTACTAAAACTTCACGGATGTCCTTGTTTACATTGAAATCTATTCCCGGACCGTCAATTCTTCCCTTGAGCAATAATACGCTTTGGTCAATTATCGAGCCAAGTTTGATATTTTCAGATTTATATTCTGAGCGTCTAGCAAACCTCTTTAGGTGAGTTATCGTTGCTTCCATTCTCGCCACAAGACCATCCATGCGCTCGATCTGCCTTTGTACTTTTTCGTCCGAATTTTCCGCCATGCCGGTCCGCAATAGGTGAATTCTGTGCTTCATTGCTGCCAATGGCTGATTTAATTCATGACTGATACCTGAGGAAAGTTGGCCAAGGGCTGCAAGCTTGCCCGCCTGCACCAGCTCTGCCTGGGTTTGTTTTAGATCCTCAACGGCGCGCCGCCGCTCGCCAACCTCGGTGTTTAATTGTTTTAAGGCGCTATCTCTTGCCTGCGCTGATTTTTGAAAAACTCCAACCGCTCGCGACATCTGCCCGATTTCATCTTCACCGATCTGGGGCAGGGAGGTGACTTCTTTGCCATCGGCAATCGCCAGCATGGCAGAGGACATATCGCCAAGGGGCAAAACTATTCCGCGCCTTACATAGCCAAATAGTGCAATAGCACCAACAATGCCCGCCAAAAAAGTAAGGCCAACCAGCCACCACACCGCAAGATTTGCCCGCCCGGCAGAAGCCCCGGTGACCGCCAGAACAGCTGCTCTTTGCTCAGCTCCGATGCCCGCCAGTGTGCTTTGCAACCCTTCCAGATTTTCCTGCACCAGATTTAGCATATCTAGAAGATTTGTCTGGGTTTGCAGCCATTGTGTGCGCAGTTGGAAAACATTTTTCGGGTCCTGGGCCAGTTCCCTCAGGGCCAGTACCGATTGTTTCAGCGTCAAAAACTCTGCCCCTTCAGGCAGGTTTTCACTGGTCAGGTTCAAGCGGGTTAAATTGTCATCTGCAAGGTTCTTGAACTGGTTTAATTGCCCCATGTCAGCAGCAACAGAGCTTTGCAACATTAATGTCAGCAGATTTGCTGCCTCTCCGCCCACCTGCCTGATGGCATCGCGAGCGGCCCTCTCAAGCCCTAATCTTTCCCCGAGTTGAGCGCGAAAATCCGGGTCTGCGCTGCGGGCCATGGCATCGGTTGCAACTGTCAGGTTGAATGCAAAATCGTTGAGCAATGGATCGACTTCATCCTGAATGTCCACGTTTAGCCATCTCAGCCCCCCCATTTCATTGGCAATTTGTCTGGTAAGTTCCTGACGTTTTTCGAGGCCGCTAAGCACATTGCGCAATAATTCTCCAAATCCTTCCTGCGTAGAACCGCCAAAACTTATCTCCCCTTCGATATTTTGTGGCTCTACAAGTCCGGTTCTTTCAATTTGTTGGGTAATTGCAATAATCACCTCTTCAAGATCAGCCTTGATTTCATCTTCGCCCCCGCTTCCCTGCTGCCCCACAATTGCAGTTGTGATCCGCGCCAGCCGGGCCGAATTTTCAGCCAGTTCGCTAGCCAGTGCAATTCGTGGAATATGCACATTGGCCAATTCCGCATAATCACGACTGACCTGATTAAAAAAAACAATAGCCACCCCCAGAACTACCCAGACTATGGCAACAATGGCAAAAACGGCGACAAATAATCGCGTCCATACCGATGGCAATCGCTCGTTGAAAAATTGTGCAATCATTGGCCGTTATTACTGCCATTTTCTAAAAGTGACAATATTTCATCGGCCTGCTCTAAAAGCTCACTGGCCTGCTTGGTCCATTCTGTAAGTATGGAGCGCTGAAAGTCCGTTGGAGCGGCAAGGGCTGTTATTCTGGTCAGATCGTCGTTTAACATGGGGTCTTGAGCGGTCGCTTCGTTGATTGGCATTTGCACCAATAGTCTTTTTATTTCTGCAATCTGTGAGGCAAAGTCCCCTGCATTTGCTGTTTCAAGTTCTCGCACCCGTCGCCACAGGGATTTTCTTTTGGGCAATTGAAAAGTTATAAATTCATCAAATATCGCATTGACCGACCAATATCTGTCTCTGGCCAGTAGCGCATCATAGGGTTGCCAGCTCAGTTGCAGGGCATTATTGATTTTGCTGGATATTTCCGGGGATGCATCCCGCAGCTCTTCAAGTATCGGTACTCTTGATATTTGCGGTATCAGCAGCAGGTTCTGTCCCTGATTTGAAAGCACCATTTCAACAAATCTGGCTGCGGCTTCGCTGGAATTCCCCCCGCTCAGCAATCCAATCTGGGCTGGCATTACCATTAGAGGGCGCCCATAGCTGAACAACAGCCCGTTTTCCCGTCGCGATTGCGCCAAAAAATCAAGGGTGATGCCAATATCAAACCTTTGCTTGATTACCCCATCGATCACTCCAAAACTCCGCGAGGTAATGGTGGAAAGATTGCCCGATAATTCCAAAAGATATGCCCAGCCCTCTTCCCAGCCTCGCACCTGCAAAAATCTCTCAACAAACATATGGGTGGAGCCGGAGCGCGAAGGAGCGGCCATTCCAATTTTTTCCACATAAATAGGATTTAACAGATCTTCCCATTGATAAGGTCGCGGCAGGGAAGATGCCTGATTTTGCGTCCAGCCGATTGAGGACAGGGCGAACGGGAAAAACGCTGAAAGAGATTTTTGTGCAGACAACTGATTTTGCAATTGATTTTGAGCAATTGTTGCCCGGGGCAAAAGGTTTTTTACTTCGTCCCCATATTCCAAAAAAGCGCCCTGGGAGTTTAGTACCGCAAAAGCTTCAGCAGAAGATGCCCAGAACACGTCGAATGCCCGTGGATTGCCGCGAACGATTTCAGCCACCGCCGCATTGGTGTTTTTGTTGAGAACAACCACGGAAATTTGCGGGTATAGATCTTCGAATGCCTGAGCAAACGGCTCAAAAAAAGTTCTCGGCATTGACGTTAGAATGCGCAATTCCCCGGTTGGATTGGCTTTTGTCGGTGTGAGAGAAAAAGTAAAAAATATTGCGAGTAAAAAAAACAACAAACCCGGCATCAGCAGGGTCTTTTTACACCAGCAGGAATTAGGTTCATCAGGCCTCAAAAAATGCCCAGTCTTTGGATTTAAAGCAATTACTCTGTATATATGTGTTGTCCTGATGCAGTTTTCCATTTTCAATGTTTAACTTATCGCGGATTTTAGCGAAAGAATTTTTTTAAGCACCTTTAATTGTGGATATTTTTGTCAGCTTGTAAGGTGAAACAAACCAAACAAACTTAGCTAATAAGTTGCTGGCAATCACTCAGGTCCACGTTTGAAGTTATCTGTCAAATTACAAAATTATGTACAATTTTTTTTGTTTGGTCTGATTGGTTTTAAGAAAATCGATACCTATTTTTTATTAAAAAATCTTTTTCATTTGGTTTTAACTATTGAAATATCTGCATATTTTTTATTTTAGCCGAATAAATCACCGATAAAATTCTCAAAAAATCTTAAAATTCAATTTTGATACTACCGGTTGACGGAATGGTGTTGCAACATATATAGCTTAATCACATAACATTATGTCGAATAAAGCAGGTAAAGAGAATTTTGGGGCATGTTTCATTATCCCGCTCTTGAGTGCTTAAAAAATTCCTTCGGGAAGTTAATTGCGCAAATAGGGAGGAATATGAGGTGCGCGCTCATCAACGGACTAAGATACCGCGATGATCCCAGTAATTATCAAGGCGACGTTTGGTGCGAAAGCACGCGTTGCTAAAACTACAATTATCACGACCAAATTTACCAAGACCATAGATGGCCTTTGATTGAGAAAATACTTATTCCTCTCATTTAAGGGCCTCTCAATATTAAAAACTAAACCTAAAAGGGAGGACCTTTATATGGCTAACTTTAACTTTAAGATTGTAGCTGCCGCTATTGTCGGTGTTGCAATTTCATTTACTCCTTCTGCCGCCTTTGCCCAGACAACGGCAGCGGTTGAGATCACGCCCGATACACCACTTGAGGATGTAGGTCGCGAAAATACACTGGTACTGGGCTGGAGTGTATCTTCCCCGGTTGGCGTAACCAATCCGTGGGCAGTGCCGGGATATTCCAGTTCAGAGGGCAATTCTTTGATGTGGGAAGGCCTGATGTTCTATGGCATTTTCACCGACCAAGACATTCCATGGCTGGCTGAAAGTATTGAATATACCAGCGATGACTATACTTCGCTGCGTATCAAACTAAATCCGATGGCTAAATGGAGCGATGGTGTTCAGGTTACTTCCAAAGACGTGGTGTTTACCATGGAAGGCCAGATGAACAATGATTTGTTACGCTTTAACAAGACGTTCAATACTTTTGTTGATTCAGTAATTGCCGTTGATGATCTTACGGTGGATGTGAACTTTAAGGTTCCCGCGCCACGGTTTAAGTTTGATGTGCTGACCCTTAAATTTGATACGGGCATGCCAATTGTGCCGGCCCACGGATTTGATGGAATTGACAATGTAAATGAATATGCAGGTGGCGTTGATCTGCCCCATACCGGTCCTTATGACCTTGTGGCATGGAACCAGAATCAAAAAATCTATAATCTGCGTGAAAGCTGGTGGGCAATTGAAGCTGGCCTGAGCGAAGTTCCCGATGTTAAACGGGTTGTTATCGCCAATCTCGGTGGCACCATTGGTCAGAATATGGACACGGTTGCCCAGCGTCTGGTGAATAATGAAATGGATTCTGCGCTGGATATGCGTCAGGATCTTATTGCCTCCATCCTTGAGAAGAACCCCAACATCACCACCCATTCTGGTTCTGAGGCTCCCTATGGCTATCTGGATTGGTGGCCAAATGCCTTGTGGATGAATACTGAAGAGGGCCAGTTTGCCGATGTTCGTGTTCGTCGTGCTGTCAGCCTTGCGATCAATCGCGAGCAATTGAACGACATCCTTTTTGATGGCGCTGAAATTGCAACGATTGTTCCATTTCCTCTTTTCCCTGGTTTGCAAAAATTCATGGACACCGATGGTGTGCAGGCTTTGATCGCAAAATATGAGCCGGGTAAATATGATCTGGATGAAGTCGCTTCTCTTATGAGCGAGGCCGGTTATACAAAGAACGGTGACGATCTTTGGGAGATGGATGGCGAAACAGTCGATAGCACTATCAACGGCTTTGAAGGCATCCATAGTGACAGTGTTCCAATCCTAGTGGAAATGTTGCGCCGTGCAGGTTTTGATGCATCAACCAACTTTGGTACTGATGCATTCCAGAACATGGCTGATGGTGCCCCCGGTCTTTATATGTTTGGCCATGGTGCAAGTTTGAAGGATCCGTTTGCTACATTGGATTTCTTTAACAGCCGTAATGCGGGAACTGCTGGTGAGCCGGTTGGTGCCTATCAGTTCGCACGTTACTCAAACCCTGAATATGATGAAATCCTCAATGCCATGTCAGTTATTCCCTCGGATGACCCGGCGTTTGAAGGTCTTGCCACTCAGGCTTTGGAAATCTACTGGCGTGACCAGATCAATGTTCCGGTAATTCAGTGGGTGCACCGTATCGCCTACAACCAGACATACTGGACAAACTGGCCAACTGCTGAAAATGTGGGTGTTGGCGTAAACGGCGCTTTCTGGCACAAAACCTCTCCTTTGGTTGTGACCAATCTGAAAGCTGCTCAGTAGAAACATTAGCATTTAACATCAAGGGGCGCGGCAATGCGCTGCGCCCCTAAAGCGTGTCTTACCAAAAGCATGCCCCGTGCTTCGACACGGGGTGAGAACCGGTTTTGGTAAGACACGCGAAAACAAATAGATAAAGCATTGGAGCGGTTCAGATTAAACGCGACATGCTTTAGGCATTTAACAAACTTCTCGGTTGGAGCTTATTTAATGATTAGCCTTATTTTGCGGCGCCTGGGATTTCTTATGCTGATCATCTGGTCCGCTTCGACAATCATATTTTTTATTCCCCGCCTTTCTTCTGTTAATCCGGTGCGTGAGCGTTTTGCAGAATTATCCCGCCTTACCGGATATGCGCCTGACGATCTGGAAAAAATAGTTCAATCTTTTAACAAACAATTTGGTCTGGATTTGCCCCTTTGGCAGCAATATATTGATTATCTTGGCAACGTAATTACCCTTGATTTCGGCTATTCGTTGAACCGTTACCCCACAACAGTTGTGGAATTGATTGCCCAGTCTTTGCCATGGACAATCGGGCTGATATTATTTGCAACCATTCTTAGTTTTATTATCGGCAACCTGCTTGGTGCGGTTGCGGCATGGCCGCGCGCTCCGCGCTGGCTTCGCAATACTGCTCTGCCTTTCGTATTGCTGATGGGCGTTCCTCCCGTACTGGTGGGAGTTTTGCTATTGTTCTTTGTTGGGTTCCAGCTCAAGTTCTTACCGTTGGGCGGTGCCTATTCCATAGGATTGCTGCCCGAAATGTCGTGGAGTTTTGCCCTTGATCTTTTGCGACATCAGATTTTGCCGGCCCTTTCATTGGTCCTTGGCTCTATAGGGGGCTGGGTGCTGACCATGCGAGGAATGGGCATAACCATTCAGGGTGAGGATTATGTCAATTTCGCCGAACATAAGGGCTTGAGCGGGCATCGGATATTCTTCGACTATTATTTACGCAACGCCATGTTACCTCAGGTTACAGCCTTTGGCCTGGCTCTTGGTACGGTTGTAACATCGGCAATTATTGTTGAGGGATTGTTTGCTCTGCCCGGAGTTGGCACGGTGCTTATCAACGCCATCAGGGCCAATGATTTTCCGGTTATTTATGGGATTGTACTTTTCATAACCATTTCAATTGCGGTGATAATGACTCTTTTAGAGTTCTTATATCCGCTTCTTGATCCCAGAATTAACAACGAGTAGGAGCGAAAAAATGACAATTTCAACAGCTCCGCATAAACCACAAAAAACCGGATGGTTATTTCCATTCCTTAGATATCTGGGGCGCAATAAAAGCCTTGGTATCGGCCTTGTAATTCTTCTTATATTGGTGGCCTTCACGCTGTTCGGGCAGTTTTTTGTCGATCCAAAAGACGCTTATCCCTTGTCTGTGCCATCCAAGCGGCCACCAAGTTGGGAGTATCCGTTCGGGACCGATTTTTATGGCCGGGATTTGATGGCAGCAATGGTGGTTGGCATGTGGCAAACCGCCTTTATCGGCGTGGTAGCGGGAGGAATTGGCACATTTATAGGCGTTGTTCTAGGGTTTGTTTCCGCCTATTTCGGCGGATGGGTTGATGCCAGTATCCGCACGGTATGCCAGATACTTACTCCAATTCCGGTGATGCTGATTCAGGTCGTGGTTGCCGGATCGCTGGACAAGCGATCGGTAACGATTTTCACCATGGCATTGATCGTTGTGATGCTGGCGTGGATGGGACCAACTCTGGTTATTCGCTCGCAGGTATTGACCATGAAAGAGCGCCAGTTTGTTTCTGTTGCCAAACTTTCCGGGGTTAGTGATATGGGCATTATTTTCAAGGAAATTTTGCCTAACCTGCTGCCCTTTGTGGCGGCCGCTTTTGTCGGGCAGATATTTCTGGCGGTATTTGCAGCCTTTTATCTTGCAGTGCTTGGGCTTGGCCCGCTTCGCGAACCTTTGTTGGGCAATATTATATGGCTGGCCCAGTCTCAGGGCGCGTTTTTTAATGGCTGGTGGTGGTGGCCGATTATTCCATCCCTTGGCATGATTTTAATCCTTGGATCATTGGCCCTTATCAATATGGGGCTTGATGAATTGTCCAACCCTCGCATTCGCAGGTCGGAGTAGGTTATAATGAACTCGATAGTTGCAAATGCAAAAAAACTGAATTCTTCGCCTGCAAAATCCAACAAGGTTGATAGATCGGCCTTTCCGATTCTGGATGTGAAGAATCTTGAGGTCACCTATTTTACCGACGCTGGCCGGGCGGTGGCTCTGGATGATGTTAGTTTTTCCCTTAAAGCTGGAGAAAAGCTGGGGATTGTTGGTGAATCCGGCTCGGGTAAAAGCACTCTGGCTCTGGCCATGATGCGAATGATCAAATCTCCGGGCCGTATCGAGAGCGGGAAGGTTATTGTGGGTGGGGACGACCTCATTGAGCTTAGCCCGGAAGAAATGCGCCAGGCTCGCTTGCAAAAAATCTCCTACATTCCTCAAGGCGCGATGAATTCACTAAACCCTGTCATCAGGATTGGTGCGCAGATGGTTGATGCCGTTCGCGCCCACATGCCAGATGAATCCAAAAGCGAAGTTTATGATCGCTGCATCAACTCATTGCGCTCTGTTGATCTGCCGGCCTCTGTTTTCAAAATGCACCCCCACGAGCTTAGCGGCGGCATGAAGCAAAGGGTTTGCATTGCCATTGGCATCTTGCTGCAACCGCAGGTGATTATTGCCGATGAGCCAACCAGTGCTTTGGATGTGGTGACCCAGCGTCAGGTTATGGAAACCATTGACAAGGTGCAAAAGCAGATCAATGCCGCAGTTATTCTGATCGGCCATGATATGGGACTTATGGCCCAGTTTGTGGACAAGGTGGCGGTGATGTATGCGGGACGGCTGGTGGAAGTTTGCACGGTGCGCGAAATGTTCACCGATCCCAAACATCCCTATTCCAAGGCGTTGATTAATTGCCTGCCCAATCTCAAAAATAAAGGCGTATTTCAGGGGATTCCCGGATTAGCACCCTCATTATTACGTCTGCCCGGCGGCTGCGCGTTTAATCCGCGTTGCGAAAGCG
The DNA here is from genome assembly GCA_021648375.1 of Devosiaceae bacterium. Taxonomy (GTDB): domain Bacteria; phylum Pseudomonadota; class Alphaproteobacteria; order Rhizobiales; family Devosiaceae; genus DROE01. The sequence goes on along the minus strand of JAKISW010000006.1, from coordinate 6,954 downwards.
TGATGGATATCTGCAAAACACAACGCCCCGAAGTTGCAACACTTGATGGCGGTCGAGTTGTAACCTGCCACAAATTTACCGGGGAGGCTTAAAATTGGCCAATCTTTTAGAATTGCAAAACGTCTCCAAGGTCTATTCGAAAGGCCTGATAAAGCCTGAGCAAACAACGGCGTTGCAGCCGTTTTCCCTGAATATGGGTGAGGATGATCCAACTATTCTCACTATCGCCGGGGAGAGTGGATCGGGTAAAACCACTCTTGCCATGTTGCTTTTGGGTTTTATTAAACCAACCACCGGTCAGATAATTTATCGGGGCAGGGATATCAGCACTCTTAGGGGAGCTGAAAAACTGGAATTCCGGCGTGAAGTGCAGGCGGTTTTTCAGGATCCGTTTGCGGTTTTTAATCCGTTTTATACGGTCGATCATCTTTTAACCGTGCCGATCAAGCGCTTCAAACTGGCAAAATCCAAAACTGAAGCTCAGGATAAAATAGATGAAGCTTTGACAGCGGTTGGTTTGCGCCCTGAAGATGTAATCGGGCGTTTTCCTCACCAATTATCGGGTGGTCAGCGCCAGCGCATCAATGTGGCCAGAGCGTTACTGCTCAAACCCCGCTTGCTGATTGCCGATGAGCCGGTTTCAATGGTTGATGCCTCGCTGCGGGCCAGCATTCTTGAAACCCTTCGTAATCTTCAGCGCGATCATGGCGTGTCCATAATCTATATTACCCATGATCTGACCACGGCCTATCATATCGCAAATTCGATCGTGGTGCTTTATAAGGGCGCGGTGATGGAAGCGGGAGATGTGGAAACCGTAATCACCAGTCCAAGCCACCCCTATACGCAATTATTGATTGATTCCATTCCATGGCCCGACCTTGAACAACGCTGGGGTAAGGACAAGATTTTTACCCGTGAAAATGATGGGGCTGAAAATGGTTGTCCCTTTTATGGTCGCTGCGCCAAGGCAAGTGATAGCTGCAAAACACTATCGCCAATGTTTCGCATTGAGAAATATCAGGCGGCGTCTTGTTACCTGTATAAGGATCGCCCTGTGGTTGATTTGGATAAGTTATCTGAGACTTTGCCGGTCTGAGACTATTCCGGTTTAGAGCGTATTTAGAAAAAGCATGCCCTCGGGCTTGACCCGGGGGTGGTCCCGGTTTTCCAGCCCGCCGGCGTGAGGCACAAAAGAGCAGAAACGAAGTTACTGTTTCGGAAACGCGACAAAATAAAGACTTAGACTGTGCCGGACCGAGGTTGTGCCAATCTAATTGTGCCAATCGAGACTGTGCCGGTCTGGTTGCTTGCTGGCCCTTCGAGCATAGCTCTCCGGGCGTTCGTCGCTCGTTCCTTGCGCTTCGCGGCGTCGCTCAGCGCGTTCGCACCTAAAAACGCTTCTCAAGCGTTTTTACCGCAGAGCGGTCGGTGCTCACTCCCACTCAATGGTGCCTGGTGGTTTTGACGTAATGTCATAAACCACCCTGTTGATGCCCGGCACTTCGTTGATGATGCGGGTGGCGGCCCGGCCTAAAAATTCCATTTCATAGGGATAAAAATCCGCGGTCATTCCATCAACCGAAGTCACAGCCCGCAGGGCGCAGACAAATTCATAGGTTCGACCATCCCCCATTACTCCGACAGTTTGCACCGGCAGCAAAACCGCAAAGGCCTGCCATATTTTATCATAAAGGCCGCTTTTGCGGATTTCATCCAGATAAACCGCATCCGCCGCCCTTAAAATTTCCAGCTTTTCAGGTGTAACTTCTCCAGGACAGCGAATGGCAAGACCGGGACCGGGAAAGGGATGACGCCCGACAAATTCGTCCGGCAGGCCCAACTCGCGCCCCAGATCGCGAACCTCGTCCTTGAACAATTCGCGCAATGGCTCAACCAGTTCCATATTCATACGCTCTGGCAAGCCACCAACATTGTGGTGAGATTTTATGGTTTGCGATGGACCGCCGGTGAAGGAAACGCTTTCAATAACATCAGGATATAGCGTGCCCTGCGCTAAAAATTTCACATCGCCCAGCTTGTTGGCAACATCCTCAAATGCTTCGATAAACAAAGCGCCGATTATCTTGCGTTTTTTTTCAGGGTCACTAACTCCTGCCAATTTTCCAATGAACCGATCCTGATGCTGGGCATGAATGAGCGAGATGTTATAATTTTGTGAGAACATGCTCACCACCTGCTCAGCTTCGTCTTTTCGCAATAAGCCGTGATCAACAAAAACGCAGGTTAACTGATCGCCAATGGCCTCGTGTAAAAGCACAGCGGCAACCGAACTGTCAACGCCACCGGAAAGGCCACAAATTACCCGGTTTGAACCAACCTGCTGGCGGATTTTTTCGATGGCCTGCTGGCGATAGGTGGCCATTGTCCAGTCGCCTGTGCAGCCACATATTTTCTTTACGAAATTTTCAAACAACCTGATCCCGTCCGGGGTGTGATAAACCTCCGGATGAAATTGGGTGGCCCATATGCGCTTTTCTTCATTGGCGATAACTGCCATGGGCGCGCCGACAGAAGTTGCAACAATTTCAAACCCTTCTGGCAGTTTGCTGACTCTGTCTCCATGGCTCATCCATACCTGATATTTGCCACCTGTTTCCCACACTCCATCGAATATTGAGCAGGATTTTTGCGGGCTCACGTCGGCACGACCAAATTCGCGATTATGTCCAGCTTCCACCTTTCCACCGAGCGCAACACAAAGCGCCTGCTGCCCGTAACAAATGCCCAATATCGGCACATCTTCGTCGAGCAATTCAGGTGCAATTGTCGGAGCATCTTTGTCGAGCACGCTGGCCGGTCCACCCGAAAGAATTATGCCTTTTGGTTGCAGGTTTTTCAAAACATCAGCGGCGCTGGAATAGGGGTGAATTTCACAATAGACATTAAGCTCGCGCAATCGGCGGGCAATAAGCTGGGTGACCTGAGAGCCAAAATCGACGATGAGAATGGCTTGATGTTTTTGATTGTTCATAAGGCTCATTATTTGCTGCGGTTAGGGTCTAGACCCTAATTGTTAAGTGCCAGGATTGAAATGTAAAATCCGTCGGTGTCAGTGGAGAGCGGAGAAAGAGTTGCACCGCGCCGGTCAAATATCGGCTGCTGGCTGGATTTGGGATAAATATCCTTCCAGCGTTTCTCCATATCGATTGAATCAAATTCTTTGTTTTTGGTGATAAATGATTCAATCTGTTTGATATTCTCCTCAGGTAATATTGAGCAGGTGATATAGATAAGTTCGCCACCCGGCCGCAGGAATTTCTTTGCCTCGTCAAGAATTTGCGCTTGCTCCTCAATCCTTTTTTCAAGTTGAGCAGGGCTGAGACGCCAGCGAGAATCCGGGTGCCTTCTCCATGTGCCGGTGCCGGTGCAGGGGGCGTCAATTACGACCTTGTCCATGCGCCCAACAAGATTATCCAATGCCCCTTCTTGAGGTGAGCGCACCTGAACATTGCGAATGCCGGCCCGCTTCAAGCGATCAAAAATCGGAGCCAGCCGATTGCGATCTGAATCATGGGCAAATATCTGTCCCTTGTTCTCCATTATCGCCGCAAGGGCTAGAGTCTTGCCGCCACCTCCGGCACAAAAATCCAACACCTGCTCGCCCGGTTTGGCATTGCTTAGGGCTGAGACGATCTGGCTGCCCTGATCCTGAATTTCCACCCAGCCCTTTTTATAGGCTTCATCAGCTGAAATGTTGGCAATACGCTCGGCTTTTTCTCCCGGCAGAATACGCAACCCCATGATTGCGATTTCCATCGCTTGTGGAGAAAATCTCTCCAGGCTTTTTTGTACCTTTTCAGGGCTGGACTTCAGGTTGTTCACCCGCATATCCAGGGGAGGGCGCATGCTTTGGGCCTGGGCCTGTTCAAGCCAGTTTTTGCCAAAGCTTTTTTCAAAACTTGCTATCAGCCATTCAGGGATGTTGGCTTGAATATGCTCGGGAGCATTTTTCAGCGGGTTTTTTGCCAACAGCAGTTTTTTCTCTTCTGGTGAAATTTCTTCGGGAGCGAAATTATCGCTTCCAAAAGCGGCTTCAAGTTCTTCCAGTTCAATGCCCCAATCGCGCACTATTGCGCTCAAAACCAATGCCCGTCCGTTTTCAGATTGCATGGAAAATTGATGGGAGGCTCGTTTTCGCATTACATCATAAACCAGATTGCCAATGGCAGCCCGATCCTTTGAACCGGCAAAACGATTGGCCTGACCCCAGTCTTTTAGTGCCAGAGAAACCGGTCTGGCTCTCTCGTTCAAACCGTCAATTATTTCGATTGCAGCAGCTATTCTTCCTGAAAGGCGCATTATTGTCCGCTTCTATAGTTGGGGCTTTCCCGAGTAATGGATACGTCATGAACATGGCTTTCGTTTAGGGCGGCACCAGAAATTTTAACAAAAGTGGCATCGCGCCTGAAACTGGTTAGATTTGGCGCACCGGTATAGCCCATGGAAGCCCTTAGTCCACCCGTCAGCTGGTGTAAAACATTTCCGGCCGCCCCTTTATATGGAACCTGACCCTCAACGCCTTCCGGCACCAGTTTCATCTGGTCGGCAACTTCTTGTTGAAAATAGCGATCAGCAGACCCGCGAGCCATTGCCCCCACCGAGCCCATGCCTCGATAGGATTTATAGGAGCGTCCCTGATAAAGATATACCTCCCCGGGGCTTTCATCGGTTCCCGCCAGTAAAGAGCCAATCATAACGCATGATGCGCCCCCCGCCAGAGCCTTGGCCATGTCACCGGAGAATTTTATTCCCCCATCGGCAATGATAGGAATATCGCTTGTTTCCGCTTCTTTGGCACAGGCCATAATTGCGGCAAGCTGGGGCACGCCAACACCGGCCACAATGCGGGTGGTGCAGATGGAGCCGGGACCAATGCCAACTTTTACGGCATCGGCTCCCGCTTCGATCAACGCTCTGGTGGCGCTGGCGGTTGCTACATTTCCAGCCACTACGCGGGTTGATCCGGAGGCTTCTTTAATTTTTTTCACAGCTTCGATCACATGAATTGAATGGCCGTGGGCGGTGTCGATTACCAACAGGTCCACTCCCGCCTCGATCAGGGCCATGGAGCGCAAAAACCCTTTTTCACCCACGGATGATGCAGCTCCCACCCTTAGGCGCCCTCTGCCATCTTTAATGGCATCAGGGTTCAGTTTGGCCTTTTCCATATCTTTTACGGTTATCAGGCCTATGCAATTATGATTTTCATCCACCACTAACAATTTTTCAATGCGATGGGTATGAAGCAGTCGTTTGGCATCATCCTGGGACACGCCTTCAAAAACCGTTATCAGATTTTCATGGGTCATCAATTCTGAAACCAACTGCATGGGGTCAGAGGCAAACCTGACATCGCGGTGAGTTAATATGCCAACCAGCTTACCTTTGGCCCGTCCGCCTTTTTCGCCATTTTCGACAACAGGAATGCCGGAAATTTTGTGATTTTGCATGAGGTTATGAGCATCGGCCAGAGTAGCTTTTGGCCCGATGGTGATGGGGTTTACCACCATGCCGCTTTCAAAACTTTTTACCTGTTTTACCTGCTCGGCCTGCTCGTGCGGTTCCATATTGCGATGGATAACGCCCATGCCCCCGGCTTGAGCCATGGCAATGGCCATATTGCTTTCGGTTACGGTATCCATTGCTGAGGATAGGATTGGAATATTGAGCTCAATATCGGCCGTTATGCGGGTTTTCAGATCAACTTCAGCAGGAATAACGCTGGATGCATCCGGTTGCAGCAAAACATCGTCAAATGTCAGCGCTTCTTCTCCGGTGATTGAAGAAATTATCTGTGCCATGGCCAGTCTCCTGGGTGTTTGAATTTGGTTCGAATTATTGAAATTCACACTGCCTGCTAAAGAATCGCTGCAATCGGGCAGTTGGCGCCGGTAACTATCACGGGGCAGGGGGTTTGGCTAGCGGGTGTAGTGCAAAACTATCTTCGATAGAAGTGCTTTGTGGATTGAGACATTTCAATAGTGCACCAAGCGGCACAAGTGCCGCCGCCGCTAATGCGGCGCGCTGTCGTAGGCTCAGCTTTGCCAGTAGCTTTTTAAGCGTCACTGGCGAAGCGATACGAGCCGCGAGACAAATAGATTGAGCGCTGCCAGCAAAACATCCTTCGGATGGGCAAACGGTTCTGCGACAAAGATGTAAAACCTGAATTGCGGACAAAGTGAGCTTTCGTTGCACGTGCCCCAAAAGCAGCTTTACGTCGCTGAAGCTTTACCTAACAAATGTTACCGCCCTTCGATTAGTCATGGTCGGGAACCGTAAATGAGAGGTGGTCCTACTATTTCGACCAGTTGGCAGCCAGTTTAAGATGGATCATGGTTTCATTTAGGCTGCCAATCTCGTTGGTTGTGTTTTTCTTTCATAGGCTTCGTTTGGTGTCAATATTCCGTGGGTCGAATGCGGGCGCTCAGAGTTGTAGTATGCCAGCCATTTTGTGATCCCGGTGCGTGCCTGCGAACCGATTTCGAACGCCCTCATATACACACACTCATATTTCAGGGACCGCCAGAGCCGTTCGATCATCCGGTTGTCGACCCAGCGACCTTTACCGTCCATGGATATCTTTATGTCGGCATCTTTTAGTGCCTTGATCCATTCAAAGCCGGTGAACTGGCTGCCTTGGTCGCTGTTCATGATCTCTGGCTTGCCATATTTGGCGATGGCCTCTTTCAGAGCCTCGACGCAAAAATCAGCATCCATACTATTGGATAACCGCCAGCTCAAAACCTTGCGGCTGTACCAGTCCATGATGGCCACCAGATACAGGAACCCGCGCTGCATCGGAATGTAGGTGATATCTACACACCAGACCTGATTGGGTCGCTCAATTGCCAGCCCCCGCAACAGGTAAGGGTAAATCCTGTGTTGCGGATGTTTCTTGCTGGTGTTTGGCGTTTGATAGATCGGGACCAA
>JAKISW010000005.1 GCA_021648375.1 Devosiaceae bacterium | reverse complement strand
CATCTGTGCCAAGATATTGAACTATCATCTGGCCCACCAGTTCAGCACGTTCGCGCTCTGAAGATGCTCCAAGCACCACCGCCAATAGTTTTCGACCTGAACGCTCAACACTCGCTACAATATTCATTCCAGCCGCGCAGATATAGCCGGTTTTCATGCCGTTCGTGCCGGCAAAATCCGTCAGCAGATTATTTCGTGATTCAAGGGCATTGCCGTTTACTTCCACTACCGAAGTGGCAAAAAGTGCACTATATTGCGGAAACTTACTGCGTATCGCCAAAGTCAAAATTGCCAGATCTCGCGCACTGGTAATCTGGTTGGCATTGCTTAATCCATGGGGGTTGGCAAACCTTGTGGCACTCATTCCAAGGTTTTGGGCTGTGCGGTTCATCTCAACTACGAAATTTTCCACCGATCCGGAAACCGTTTGTGCAATAGCAACCGCAATATCATTGGCAGATTTCACAATCAGCAGGTTAAGCGCATCGCCCATTTTTACCGCTCGACCCTGAGCAATCCCCGATTTTCCTCCCGGAGTGCGAGCCGCCAATGCCGAAATTCCCACCGGAGTTTCAAGATTAATTCTACCGTTCTCAATGGCATTAAACACTACTAAAGCCGTGGTAAGCTTGGTTAAAGATGCCGGATACCATGGCTGCCCGGCCTCTTGCTCAAACAACACTTCCCCAGTTTCCATATCCACCAGCAATTGCGGATTGGCCATTGCGGCCCCTGTAAAAGAAGCCAGTATAAATATAGCAAGAGCAATTGAGTTTGCTTTAAATCTGATTATTGCTTGAAACAATTTGCCTACCCTAAATTCCCATCCGTCCCAGATTGTTGTTCTAGCAATGCTGATTTGTCAGAACAATGGTGAAGATCGATTTTGGGAAAAATAAATGATGGCGCTTTCTAGGGAAACTTCGAACGTACCAGCGAGCGAAGAGCGAGCCGCTGGCCAACCCGCCGGCGTGAGGCAATAAAAGAGTGCGGCTCCCCATCGGAGCATGAGCGTAGCGAATTAGCACGAGGTATAAAAATTCACACTATGCGTGTGGTGCCCCCCGCCGGAATCGAACCGGCACTCCCTTACAGGAACGGGATTTTGAATCCCGCGCGTCTACCAGTTCCGCCAGGGGGGCCAAATGCTGAACACTTCAGTAACAACTGAGCGCTTCAACAAGAACTGAACAATTATATTGCGCCGGATTTACGCCAAACCCAACACCGCGTCAATCATCCATTGTCTGTTAGTAAAAAATCGTTAAACCGGGATACGGAAAACATGTGGAGAAAATTTTTTGCTCAAAAAACTTTATGACTGGCTAATGGCCCTGGCGGCTTCCAAGCACGCCCCCGCTTCTCTTAGTGCGGTGAGCTTTGCGGAAAGCTCGTTCTTTCCATTACCGCCTGACATTTTATTGATCCCCATGGTGGTCGCCAAACGCCAGCACTGGTTTATTTATGCCACCATTTGCACTGTGTCATCAGTGCTTGGTGCATTCGTAGGCTATGCTATTGGCGCTTTACTATTTCAGTTGATCGGAATGCCAATTTTGGAATTTTATGGCTCGGCCCACGCCTTTGACCGGTTTGTGCAATGGTATGATCAATGGGGTGGCTGGGGTATATTTTTGGGGGCCGTAACTCCGTTTCCCTATAAGGTGTTGACTATTTTTTCCGGCACTGTTGGTTTTAACCTGCTGCAATTTGCCATCATTAGCGTAATTGGCCGGGGCTTGAGATTTTTTCTGGTTGCCGGACTTTTATACTGGTTTGGCGAGCCGATCCGCCTGTTTATCGAAAAATATCTGGGGCCGTTATTCATTTTATTTTGCGTGATGCTGATTGGTGGCTTTATTGCCGTCAGATTTATGTTCTAAGGCAAACAAAATAACCATTGGACAAAACTTAATGCTGCAAAAAATTTCTCCGTTTGCCAATCAAAATTCAAGCCCGGTCAACACCGCCTTTGTCATAGGTTTTTTCACCATTATTGGGGCCTGGGCATTTGAACTTATTGGCGGTTATGAGCCGTGCCAGCTTTGTCTTGCCCAAAGAATTCCCTATTATGCCGGTCTGCCAATTATTGCCTTGCTTTTGGTTTTCTGGAACAAAATCCCCCCTGTGGCACGCATGTCAGCAACCCTGCTTGCAGCAGGTATTTTTGTCTGGAGTACCTATCTGGGAACGTCCCATGCGGGAATTGAATGGGGATTTTGGCAGGGACCATCCTCGTGTGCCGGAAATAGCGGCTCCATAAATTTTGCTGACCTCAACGCGCTTAATGATGCGCGGGTAATCCCCTGCGACACGCCACAATTCAGGTTTTTGGGGGTCAGTTTTGCCGGTTATAATGCCCTGATTTCGGTGCTGATTGCATATTTTTTACTTCGATCAGCCATAGGCCAGTTCAAAACCAAAAAGCTATAAAAACCCGCAAGTTCTCTGATTACGGCTCCAGTTCAATATCCCAATAGAGGTAATCCATCCAGCTATCGTGCAGATAATTGGGCGGAAAAGCTCTGCCATTATTGTTAAGGTCAAATACACTTGGCCGATATGGTTTTTGGCGTGGATGCATACCAATTTCCGCCGCCATGCGATTGGCTTTTAGCAAATTACACGGTGAACAGGCGGTAACCACATTTTCCCAGGTGGTGCGCCCTCCCCTTGAGCGCGGCACCAAATGGTCAAAGGTTAAATCCAGAGTGCTTGTGCAATATTGACAGGTGAAGCGGTCGCGCAAAAACAGGTTAAATCGCGTAAAAGCGGGATGTTGTTGCGGTTTGATATAAGCTTTGAGCGCAACCACGCTTGGCAGATTTATCTGAAAGCTGGGGCTTTTAATTACCCTTTCATAATTGGCAACGACATTTACCCTATCAAGAAAAACCGCCTTTATGGCATCCTGCCACGACCATAGAGACAAGGGATAATAGCTGAGCGGACGAAAATCCGCGTTCAGCACCAGGGTAGGACAGCTTTGGGGTGAGACATGAACACCCAACCAATTTACTCCACTTAACTCAAATAATTATCGACCCGTTTTGTCATATTGAAGTCTGAACCCTAAGCGCGTTTCTCGTCACTTGCCAAGTTTTTTTATTTTTTTGCTAAGTGATTTGTTTATATTTTGCTCTGTGGATCACCCGGTTGCGCTTCCATTAGCAACTCACGCATAAACGCCAGCGCAAATCCCAACCCCTCAACTGAAATTGTATGTCCCAGCCCCGGCTCAATCTGCATGGCGGTTTTAATGTTGATTTTTTCTAGGCGGGTTTTAGAATTAATACTCATGGAAACCGGCACCACATCATCCGCTTCTCCATGTACCAGACAAACCGGTGGCTTGATTTTTATATCACTTTCCCAGTTATCCTCACCAATCAACCCGCCCGAAAATGAAATAATGCCCAGAGGTTGTTTTTCTAAGCGCAGTCCCACATCCAGCGCCATCATCCCCCCTTGGGAAAACCCGACCAAAAATGTCTCACTGGCGTCAAATCCCGTTTGCTCCCACAATTGATCAAGGAATTTTTGCAAAACCGGGCGTGCATTTTTTGATCCGGTCAAACGACTTATTTCCCGGTTTAAATCCAGATCAAACCATTGATATCCGGCCGGATTCATCGGACACTTTTGAGGAGCATTTGGGGCAACAAATAACATTTCAGGAAGCGCAGATTGCCAATATCTGGCCAACCCGATCAGATCATTTCCATCCGATCCATAGCCATGCAACAAAACCATAAGTTTTTTGGCCTTGCCGGTTTTTGGCGCCAGCATCGGCCCCGATAATTGCTCACTCATAGGTTTATTCCTTCACGATCTCTCAATACGGCAAAATAACGCCATAACAGACGGGCTGCAGCCCCTCTATATGGTGACCATTTTTTTGTCAGCCTGCGGGTTTGTTTTTCATCGGGTTTTTTATTTATTCCAAGAATTTTACCAAGCATTTTTTGCAATACCAGATCTCCGGCCGGAAATATATCGGGATGGGCAACCGAACTCATCAGATAGATTTGTGCACTCCACGGACCAATGCCCTTTAATGCGGTCAATTTTTCCATTGCCTCGCTCACATTCATTAGATGCAATACGCCAAAATCTATCTCCCCATTTATCTCAGCTTTTGCCACCCCGCCAAGACAATTAATTTTTGACCAGCTTAGCCCGGCCGCCCGCAAATTTTCAGGATTAACCGCCAAAAAGTTTTCAGCGCTCATTCCTCCCACCAGTGCCTCAACTCGCAGATGAATAGCCCGGGCGCTGGCAACCGATAATAACTGCCCTGAAACGATAGGGGCAAGCCCTGCAAATCCCGGCCTGCCAAGACGCAATGGAACTTCGCCCACCTGCTCAAGAATGGGCGCCAGGCCCAAATCCAGTTCAACCAGAGCTTTTAGTTGCGCATCCAGCACTTCTTTGCTCACTATGTGCTGATTGAGCATATTTTTCTCCATATCTATTAACTCCAAGAGTTCTGCTTTTTCCAACGGGTTTTTATGAAACAATCATCGCGCACAAAAGCAACAAAGCCGATTTTACGATTTGCGCCAAGCCCCAATGGGTTTTTGCATCTGGGTCACGCATATTCAGCTTTTGTAACAGACAAGCTGGCAAAAAAACTTGGTGGCACATGGCTGCTACGAATTGAAGACATTGATCAAAACAGAAGTAAACCCGAATTTATCCAAGCCATATTGCAGGATCTGAAATGGTTGGACCTGAATTGGACAAAACCGGTTTTGCTGCAATCAACACGTTTTGAATATTACGAAATAGCAGCAGACAGACTTAAGAAAATGAAATTACTTTATCCGTGTTTTTGCACCAGAAAACAAATACAAGAAAACGCAGGAATCAAAAAAAATGCTGATTCTGATAAAGACCCGGACGGCGCGCCTCTCTATCCCGGAACCTGCAAAAATCTCAGCCCTGATAAAATCGAACAAAGGTTAAATGCAAAAGTTCCTGCGCAATATCGGCTGCATATGGATAAGGCCATGGGGTTGACCGGGCCGTTAAGTTTCAAGCAATTGCAGTCTGAAAACTCCATGGCAATTACCACCATTAATTGCCAGCCCGAACGCTGGGGCGATGTGGTTATCCAGCGCAAAGATATTCCAACCTCATATCACTTGAGCGTAGTGCTTGATGATGCAATGCAAAATATTACCCACGTCGCCCGTGGCAAAGACCTGTTGGCTGCAACAGATATCCATAGGGTTTTGCAATCGCTATTGGGCCTGCCCCAGCCCATATATTTTCATCACGAGCTGATAACTGATCCCCAACAGCAAAAGCTGGCCAAATCCAAAGGATCAGCCAGCTTAAGGGATTTAAGGCTTGCAGGGATTAGCGCAGATGAACTGCGTAACGATATCTTATTTCGGTAAATAAGAGCGTGCGCTTAAGGCTACGGCTTCCTTAAATGGCGTGCCAAAATTCTCCCCCAGCAATGCATCCAGTTCTTTATCCTGCAACTGGTGTGGTTCGTCCCAAAGATATCGCATTTTCACCACTTCACGCAAAACAGGCGAAAACAGTCCGATAAATTTCATCATGCCCCAAGGTACGCACACAACTTTAGCCCGTTTTGGCATAACTTCTTGTATGGCATCAATCATCTGGGTGCCGGTTACAAAATGACCTGAAAAATGCAGGCTTTGAAAGGCAGAAAGATTCTGGCGTGCTTCAGCAATTTTTACAAATACTTTGGCCGCATCAGGCAGATATGCCCATGAATGATGTAATGACAGATCACCACCATATTGCAAAACATTGGATTTTGCCCGCTGCATAACCATCAGGTCAAGCATGGTTCCGTCAGCATTGGCAGCAAAAAAATCACCCATACGAACGATTAAAACCTGCAATCCATCTTTGGAGGCAGCCAGTAATTGCTGCTCCATGCGTTTGCGAATTTCTCCCTTGTCCCCATGGGGGTTTTGTTTCGTATCCGGCTCGATCAAATGTTGTTTAGCGGCATAATTGTAAACATTGCCCGGAAATATAAGAGTTTTACCACTACCCTTAAGGGCCAATAAAATCTTGGCCAGCATAGCTTCAACCCGCCCCTTGTCCCACTGGTCATAGGGAGGGTTTATGGCATTGATCACTACATCAGCACCCTCAACCGCCCGCTTGGTATCAGCGACAATTGTCACATCACCTTCAACAAACTCAACACCATCCAGCCTAGCCTGATTGCCGCGCCCCATGCCAATAACACGCCAGCCACCATTAACAAATGCCTTGGCAACCTCCTGCCCGAGTTTGCCGTTTATTCCCAATACCGTCACCGTATTTGCCATTTTACTCTAAACTCCTGCTGAAATTTTTGCTTCAATTCAAAATTTGGGATTTGCTTTATCCGATAAATATGATATTCAAAAATATAAGTAAATCAGCCAATTTCGCACAAAGACTATTCAAAAATGAATAGATCATCCCCGGACTGGACATTGTGGCGCAGTTTTGGCGCCGTCATCGAACAGGGTTCCCTGTCGGGTGCAGCACGTCAGCTTGGCTTGTCCCAGCCCACAATCGGGCGCCATATCCAGGCCCTGGAAAGCGAATTGGGGGCAAGCCTTTTTATCCGCACCATCAAAGGTTTTGAACCCAACGCCAGTGCCATGCGTCTGTTTGAGCAGGTTAAAACCGCCCAAAACTCCCTTAATGAAGCGGCAATTTTAGGAGAAGGGTCAAATACCCGTCTTTCCGGCGCAGTTAGAATTACTGCCAGCACCATAACTTCTCACTATATTCTGCCAAAAATGCTGGCAGATATAAGAGAACAATTCCCCTCCATTGAAATTGAACTGGTCCCATCGGATTCGGCTGAAAACCTTTTGATGCGAGAATGTGATATTGCGGTGAGAATGTTTCGCCCCACCCAACTCGAGCTTATTTCACGCAAGATCGGCCAAAGCCCCATGACCTGTTGTGCCCACACACAATATCTTGCAAAAAACGGAGCTCCAAAAGATATAAAAGACCTTTACGAAATTGATCTGGTCGGATTTGATCGATCTGAATTATTGCTTTCGATCGCCAAACAATTAGGGTTTGATCTGCAACGCTCTCATTTTTCCCTGCGCACCGACAGTCAAACAGCCATGTGGGAAATGATCAAGGCTGGACTGGGCGTTGGCTTTGCTCAAACAGTTTTGGTTGAGGCAGAGCCTGAAATAAAGGCCATTTTGCCCCAACTTGTCATTCCACCATTGCAAATCTGGCTGACAACCCACAAAGAACTATTCACCAGCGCCCGAATCCGTGTCATTTATGATAGGCTTGGTGAATTGCTGGGTGATTATTTTTCTACTGAATAGAATTATTAAAAAATGAGAATTCCAAAATGAGCTTAACGCTGAATATTCTTGTTGTAATCACCATGGTTGCATTGGTGATTATCCTTGGGGCCGGACTTTGGAGCATGTTCAAGGGCGGCGGAAAATTAAGCCAGAATTTAATGCGCGCCCGGGTCATCGTGCAATTTGTTGCAGTTTTATTGCTGATCGCCCTTGCCTTCGTAATGGCCAACGGTGGCTAAAAAATTCACATTCCGGGAATAAAAACATGGTCAAACTGAACAAAATCTACACTCGCACCGGCGATGATGGCACAACAGCTTTGGTTAGTGGTCCCCGTCGAAAAAAAGACGATTTAAGGGTTCAGGCATATGGAAGTGTGGACGAAACCAATTCGTTTATCGGCCTGGCCCGCACCCATGCGGCAAAACTGGCCCGTTTTGATTCTATTCTTTCCCGCATTCAAAATGACCTGTTTGACCTTGGCTCAGATCTGGCAACACCTGTTTCCGATAGTGACAAAACCCGCCCCCCCCTGCGAATAAGCCAAAAGCAGATTGATTGGCTTGAAAACCAGATCGATCAGCTAAACGAAGATCTTGACCCCCTGACCAGCTTTGTATTGCCGGCCGGAACGCCCCTGGCAGCAACTTTGCATGTAGCCCGAACTGTCACCCGTCGGGCCGAGCGCGATTGTTTCTCCCTGATCGCAAAAGAACCAGAAACCTCCCCAAAAACTCTTATCTATCTTAATCGTCTTTCAGACCTGCTATTCGTTCTGGCCCGCTATGCCAACGATAAGGGAAAAACAGATGTGTTGTGGCTACCGGGCAAACATTCAGGTCACTCAAAAGGCATGACCTGATGTTTTTACCCCTGCATGATACAAATCCCATCAAGCACATAAAATTTGCCTATGTGAACTATTCGTTGATCGCCATAACCAGCCTCGTTTTTTTGGCCCAGTATTTAATGCCGGAAAAAGCCAATTTTGAACTCACCATATATTTTGGCATGATCCCCGTTGTTGTGCGCGATATCGTGCCCCAGCCCCTGGCTTTTATTCCCGATCAACTGCCCCTGATAACCTATGCATTTTTACATGCGGACTGGCTGCATCTGCTTTCAAACATGTTGTTCCTGTTTGTTTTTGGCGACAATATTGAAGATGCCATGGGCCATTTCAGGTATTTTATCTTCTATATGGCCACCGCCGCTTTAGCCGCTGGTGCCCATCTTGTCATGAACCTTGATTCAAGCGGTCCCCTGATTGGGGCCTCAGGAGCGGTAGCTGGAATATTGGGGGCCTATATTGTGCTTTATCCCCATGCCAGAGTATTTGTTCTGGCCCGAATAATCATCCCTATTCCCCTGCCGGTGCCAGCTTTTTGGTTTTTAGGATTTTGGATCGGCACCCAGTTTTTTTATGCCATGTTTGCAGGGGAAGGCTCTGTTGCCTGGTGGGCCCATATCGGAGGTATGCTGGCCGGGGCCGCGCTTGCATTAGTGTTTAAGCGCCGCGAAGTCCCCCTGTTTGGCGGCAAATAATTAGACTTAGAACCTGCCGAACTCTTTATTTACCTTGCTTGCCTACAATGGCCCCATGAATTTAGACATTGCATCTCAGGCATTTAATTTGAAACAAGTGCAGACCCAGGCGTCAGCACAATTCGCTGTTATAAAAAAGCAGCAGGAAATGGATAAGATGCTGATTGAAATGGTTGACGCAGTTTCCAAAAGCGCTCCCCTACCCCCCGGCATGGGCACAAGGGTCGATAAAACCGCCTAAAACCTTTTTGCTTAAAACCCAATGGGCCTAACTTAACGAGCCAACTTCAATCAGCGTATCAATCAGTTTAAACGCCGATGGGCTGTCCCATTCCGCAGGTCCCTGCAATACCGCAAGTTCGCACCCCTTGGCATCCAGCAACAAGGTTGTGGGCAGACCAAGAGAAACTCCGCTTCTTTGCAATCTCTCAAAGGCCGCAAATGTCGGATCGGCCAACAGGGGCAGGCTTTCAAGCCCAAACTCATCCAAAAATGCTCTGGCCAATTTTATGCCGTCATCTCCCAAATCAAGATCAATGGTTAAAACCTGAAAGTCCTTGATGTCATAGGCACGGGCCAGATTATTCAACGCCGGCATTTCTTCGCGACAGGGTCCGCACCATGTGGCCCAAAAATTCACCAGCAACGGCTTTCCGGTAAACTCAGCCAATGTCATGGGGTTCATATTCTCGTCCACAAATTCCAGATCCGAATATCCCCGCCCGGTCCCGGTGGGTAAAACCGCCGCCAACTGGCCAATAGTTACCGCATCAAGGGCAGCCAAAGCATCTGCGCTCACTTCACATTCCAAAGCCTGTGTATCTGAGGCGTTGCTAAGCCATAAAACGCTCGCTATACCTAGCGCACCACCAAAAACAACAATAGGCACCAAAATTCTGGCGATCGGTTTTTTGCCATTTTCTTCAGTTTGTTGAGCCAATTCAACTCTCCCGTTCTAAAATTTTTTCGCACGGGCCACCATAGAGGGACCAATGAGTAATCGTATGTGGGGCGGACGTTTTGCCGCCGGACCTGACGCCATAATGGAAGAAATCAACGCCTCCATTGGCTATGACAAACGTTTTTTTCGCCAGGACATCGCCGGCTCCATCGCCCATGCCAATATGCTGGCAGCAACTGGTATCATTTCGAAAGATGATAAAAACTCTATCACCGCTGCTCTAGCAGATTTGCAAAAAGATATCGAACAAAACAAATTCAACTTTTCGCGTGCGCTTGAAGATATTCACATGAATATTGAAAGCGCACTGGCCCAAAAGATCGGCGATCCCGCAGCCCGCCTGCACACGGCCCGATCACGCAATGATCAGGTGGCCACCGATTTTCGCCTCTATGTGCGCGATGTGGTGGATTTGCTCGTTGGGCAGATTTCTTCATTACAGATAGCCTTGGTTAAACGGGCTGATGAAGAAGCTGAAACGATCATGCCCGGTTTCACCCATTTGCAGACCGCCCAGCCGGTTACCCTTGGCCACCATCTTTTGGCCTATGTAGAGATGCTCAGCCGCGACTATCATAGGTTTTTGGACGCAAGAAAAAGAATAAATATCAGCCCCCTTGGAGCTGCAGCCCTAGCCGGAACCAGCTTTCCCATCGATCGGGAAATGACGGCAAAAGAATTAGGGTTTGAAAAACCCGCCGCAAATTCCCTTGATGCGGTTTCGGACAGGGATTTTGTTATCGAAACCCTTTCAGCCGCCTCTATCTGCGCCATGCATCTCTCGCGCTTTGCCGAAGAACTGGTCATCTGGTCGACCCCCCAGTTTGGTTTTGTCAGACTTTCCGATCGCTTTTCCACCGGATCTTCCATTATGCCGCAAAAGCGCAATCCGGATGCTGCCGAACTTATTCGGGCCAAAATCGGGAGAATTTTTGGCGCCCAGGTGGCCATGACCATAGTTATGAAGGGCTTGCCCCTGACCTATTCCAAAGACATGCAGGAAGATAAGGAGGGCGCATTTGATGCATTTGATACATTGTCCCTTTCCCTTGCTGCCATGACAGGAATGGTTGACGATATAAGCTTTAACCGACCGGAGATGGAAAAAGCAGCCGGGGCCGGATTTTCCACCGCCACCGATCTGGCAGACTGGCTGGTTCGCACCTTAAATATGCCCTTTAGGGATGCCCACCATGTAACCGGAGAAATTGTGGCGCTGGCCGAAAAAAACCAGTGCACTCTGGAACAATTGAGCATTGAACAGATGCAATCAGTAGAAAACAATATCACCCCGGCAGTATTTGAAGTATTGGGAGTGAAAAACTCGGTAAACAGCCGCACAAGCTATGGTGGCACCGCCCCTAAAAATGTGCGTGAGCAGGTTAAAATCTGGCAAAAAATTCTAAAAGGCTAAAAAATTGGTCCATCATTTCATTTATAAAAGCGGTACTCTTCATGCAGAAGATGTGTCTGTTCCAGAACTGGCCAAACAATATGGCACCCCGTTCTATTGCTATTCTGCGGCCACTTTCAAACGCCATATCTCAGTTATGCAAAAGGCTTTTTCAGGCATGGATACCCTTATCGCCTATGCCATGAAAGCCAATCCAAATCAGGCAATCCTCACCCTTTTAGCCAACGAGGGGGCGGGAGCCGATGTGGTTTCTTTAGGGGAGCTTGAAAGAGCCATTGCAGCTGGAATTCCCCCTGAAAAAATTGTTTTTTCCGGGGTGGCAAAAACCAGAGAAGAAATGGCTCGTGGCCTAAAACTTGGGATTAAGTGTTTTAATATTGAAAGCGAGCCGGAGCTTTTTGTTCTAAATGATGTGGCAAAAAGCCTCGATGCAATCGCACCGGTCTCCGTGCGCATCAACCCCAATGTTGATGCAAAAACCCATGCCAAAATCTCTACTGGAAAAGCTGAAGATAAATTTGGCATCTCCTATGAGCTGGCAGGGCAAATATACGACAAAATCGCTTCCTCCTCCAATCTGAAAGCCATCGGCATAGATATGCATATCGGGTCGCAAATCACCGATCTTGAACCGTTTGACAACGCCTTTTCCCTAATGGCTGATCTTGTCAATTCCCTGCGCGCCAGTGGCCATGCCATCACCCATGTGGATGTGGGCGGAGGTCTTGGCATTCCCTACCACAAAGATAATTCACCTCCACCCGATCCTTTGGCCTATGCAGCCGTGGTCAAAGAAAAAGTTGCCCCCCTTGATTGTGAACTGATTTTAGAACCCGGAAGAATGATTGCCGGAAATGCAGGAATTCTGGTGACAAAAATTGAATATGTAAAAACCGGCAGCCAAAAATCATTTTATATTGTTGATGCCGGTATGAACGATCTATTGCGCCCCACTTTATATGAAGCCCATCATGAGATTGTTCCGGTGGTGCAACCGCAAAAATCCCATAAATCCATAAAAGTGGATGTGGTTGGCCCGGTTTGTGAAAGTGGCGATTACCTTGGTAAAGATCGCGAACTTGCTGAACTCAGATCTGGCGATTTATTAGCCATCATGAGCGCCGGTGCCTATGGGGCCACCATGTCATCAAGCTATAATTCACGCCCGTTGATCACAGAAATTCTGGTGGATGGGGATAGATCTCACGCCATACGCCCACGCCAGACCATTAAAGAGCTGATAGATCAGGATAGTGTGCCCGATTGGCTATAACCTAAATCTCCCCCCAACCTATCCGGCTTTGTTTATCATCTGTCGGGACAGGGAAAGTATTTCAACCGGTTTTCCTATCAGGGCATCTGAGACCTTTTCCAGCAAGTCTGCCATGGCAAACGGCTTGGAAATAACATCATAAACCAGTTGATCAAGCCCATGGGCCCTTTCGCGCTGATCGGCAAACCCGGTCATTAGCAATATGGGCAATTGTGGATAGTTGGCCCCAACTTCCAGAGCCAGTGCAATTCCATCCATAACCGGCATTTTCACATCAGATAATAACAATTCAAAATTGCCCTGTTCTTCCATAAGGATTTCAGCCGCCAATCCACCATCCGAAGCCTCAACCACTTCATGCCCGGCATGGCGCAAGGCCAGCACGACAAACAGTCGTACATTGTCATCATCTTCAGCAACCAATATTCGCGCCATTATTTACTCCATACTTATTTTTTTAATTTGCGATATTTTTTTTAAGTCTAGAAACCTGAACCTGAACCGGCCCTAGTCTATACTTTCAAACGCCAGGCGAACCGAGCGCGAATCCGGGGGAGGAGAACTTAACTGGGTGTGCAGCGCAATCCATCCCCCCGGCATAATAGTTGTTTCCTTTAATGTTACACTCCAGTCAAAAACAGATATCCCATCCTCATCCAGTAGAGAAATCATCACTCGTGGCACATTTACCTGCCCCGAACTCACCGAATTTATCTCAGCGGTAATATAAAGAATATTCCCCCCATCATTCAGGCTTTTCAGGGTTTCCACTTTTGAAAACTCCAACCCGACCACATTAACCCCCAAACCGATGGATTGATAAACGCCGGCAAGGTCGGGAAAAGCACGAACAATATTGCCTCTAAAAATCACCACAGAAAGAATTAGCAATGTAAAAACCACAGTACCTGCAATTCTTACGGCCCGACGCATTTTTGCGCGCGGCATAGTGCGGTTTATAGCGCTTTTACGCCACTCCATGTCGGCTCTTTGCTGTGCAGATTTACTAAGTTTGTCTGATGATTTTTCCTTTAGGCTTTTTTGATGGTTTTTCTCACTTTGCTTCAATGGTTCTGGCGGTTGGTTTTCTTTTTCTAACGCCTCAAATTCCGCATCCATTTCATCTTCGTTAGTTTTTTCTTTCTTGTCTTCATGCTTTTGGGCACCGCCGGGTTGGTTTTGCCCGTCGCTGGCCTGTTCAGCAAATGCCCGCCAATCCTTCTGGCAATTGGCACAGCGCACTTTGCGGCCCGATTTACCTATTAAATCGTGGGCCACCTGAAATTGCGCTGCGCAATTTGGGCATATTATTATGCTGCCTGTTATGTTTGCTTGCTCGTTCACGATAAAAGGTGTAGCCCCATGACGTTAATACTCCCCAAACAAGGCATTTTCAGTTCACTAAAACCTTGGCCAGATACTTCAAACCCGGCCAAATGAAATATAGGGTTTAGAACCAGTTAAAATTTGAGCTATCAGGAATTTTTAGCGCGGCAAAAAATACAACTGCTAATATTTCTTTTTTGAACACCATGTTCTCGCGATCATCGTTCAGGCATGGCAATATATCAAATATGAACCATTGATTCGAAAGGCTTTTCCGCTTGATCAGATTTGAAAATGTCGGCTTGGCATATGGTAATGAGCCAGAGGTGTTGAAAAACCTTTCATTTTCCATCAAACCCGGCTCTTTCCATTTCCTGACCGGCCCCTCCGGCGCAGGGAAGACCTCATTGCTGCGCCTGTTTTTACTCTCCCTTCGCCCCACAACCGGCAAAATCACCATGTTTGGTGAGAAGGTGAGCCGTCTAAATCAGGACCGGCTTTTGCAGTTGCGCCGCCATATCGGCATTGTTTTTCAGGAATTTCGCCTGCTCGATCACCTGACAACCTTTGAAAATGTAGCACTTCCCCTAAGGGTTTTAGGCCAGTCTGAAAGTGAATATGCAAGTAATGTCAAAGAATTACTGGAATGGGTAGGTCTTGGTGAGCGCATAGATGCCCACCCGCCCCTGTTGTCTGGAGGGGAAAAGCAGCGAGCCGCCATTGCCCGCGCCGTGATCGGGCGCCCCGACATTCTTTTGGCCGATGAGCCAACGGGAAACGTTGACCCGGAGCTGGCCGAAAGACTTTTGCATCTGTTTGCTGAATTAAACAGGATGGGAACGACCATTATAATTGCCACCCATGAATTACCATTGCTGGATAAATTCAAGTATCCGCGAATGCAGCTTTCCAACGGCAGGTTAAAGATTGATGGCTCCTGAAAAAAATTTCAATAATCATAAAAAAACCAGCTCAATCGTCCCGTCCCATTCGGTTTCAGGACGAACCCTGATGTTATTGATCACCATAATGACCTTTTTGTCCGGAGTAACCCTTGGCGCAGTCGTGCTGGTGCAAAAATCAGCAATTGCCTGGTCCAGCGAAGTGGGACGCGAAGTCACCATTCAAATCCGCCCGATTGAGGGCGAAGTAATGCAAAGCAATGTTCGTACCGCCATAACCCTTGCCAACAGCGCTGCCGGAGTTTCCAAAGCCTTTGCCCTTTCCCTTGATGAAAGTGAAGAGCTTTTAATACCCTGGCTTGGAGAAGGGCTGGATCTTTCTGCCCTGCCCGTTCCACGCCTGATAATTGTTGAGCTGGACAGAGCTGACGCACAGGATATTGCCCAGTTAAAGGCCAGTATTGAAACAATTGCCGGAGCTTCCTTAAATACCCACGCCGCCTGGCGTCAGCAATTAAACACCATGGCTGGAACTTTTGTAATTTCAGGCTTGCTGGTTTTGTTTCTCATTGCATCAGCAACCGTGCTGGCGATTATTTTTGCCACCCGTGGCACCATGTCCTCAAACAGAGCCATTGTTGATGTTTTGCATTTTATCGGAGCATCAAACTCATTCATTGCCGGTGAATTTCAGGGGCGTTTTTTACGGATTGGCCTGCGCGGAAGTATAGCCGGAGCCGTTGCTTCCCTGTTGTTTTTCTTTGGGGCGGGAATTGCCGTCTCCTCCATACTGCCTGACCAATCCGGCGCACAGCTTGGCGCTTTATTTGGAACATTTTCTTTGGGGTTTGAGGGAATTATTGCCGTTTCCTTGTTGGTTCCGGCAATTTCTGCATTAACGGCCGTCACTTCCAGACTGACTGTGCAAAGCTTTTTGCGCAACACTTCATAGCAAATTTTTAAAAGAGAATTTCTTTTTGCCCGTATTTGAAGTGGCATTTTGGATCAAAAACGTCTATCTGGAGTTTTCCTACCCCTAGATTTAGGAGGGGTATTTATAATAAAAATATGCCGGAGACTAAAACATGATTGTTCAGGCTATTCGTTCCGCCATTTTTTATCTGCTTTTTTTCATCACCACCCTGATTCTATCAACGATTGCCTCCATTGGCGCGCTTATTCCCCCTTGGTCACAAAAAATTGCCAGAGCAATTGCCAATATCTGGGCCAAAACCACTGGCATATTATTGTTTTTGACGGTGGGAATAAAAATCAAAATCACCGGACTGGAAAATCTCCCCGCCACCCCGTGCATCGTGGCCAGCAAACACCAATCTGATCTGGATACAATTGCCCTTTATCCAAATCTTGGCGATCCGGCCTTCATCTCAAAAATCGAGCTTTTTAGAGTTCCACTTTTAGGCACAGTTATTCGTGCCATGGGTACAATTTCTGTGGATCGCAAGAAAAAAAGCACCGCCCTTCGCGACCTTATTGAACAGGGTCGCAATCGGATTAAAAACGGGCAAAATATTTTTATCTTCCCCGAGGGCACTCGTAAAGCCCCCCTGGCACCACCAAACTTTCGTTTCGGAACCGCCAAACTTTATGAAGACCTCAGTGTTCCTGTTGTGCCGGTAGCTCTTAATTCCGGCCTGTTTTGGGGGCGCAATTCATTGATACTTTGGCCAGGAACCGCTAAATTCGAAATATTGCCAGCCATAATGCCAGGCCTGCCAGCCAAGGAATTGCACGAAAAAATGATTGAGGCAATTGACGCCAGCTCCAGAAAACTGGTCCTGGATGCCGTTGATGAAGGGCTGTCCCGCCCCATTGATGCCGACTTCAGGGCCCGTATCGAGAAAGCCCGATAAATAAAGTTTCCTACTATATGTTGACATTATTTATAGCTGCCCCCATACATGTCGCTGGGGGCGATATTTGCTATTGACTTTTTATGAACTTTGTTCTTTATTTGTTCTACGGGGTCAGTTATTAAGGTAAATGTTAAAGGGGGCAGCATGTCGTCACATCCAAGCTTTCGTATTGCGCACGAATCCAAAAATGTCGCAGCAATTTTCACCAATTCCATAAACCCTTCATCCATTAAACCATCTTCATTCGCCAGCAATCGTGATTTGGCATCTGATTCCGCTCGCTCTGATTCAATTCATTTGACAAATTGGCAGGGCGGAACGGGAAAATGCTACTCAGTTGAAGAGATAGGTCTTAAGGATTTTGTTCTCAGTGATACCAGTGTTTATCTACTGGTATTGAATAATCGCGCCGTCTGGATTGGTGGTGCCAGTGACCTTATTGAAGACAGCGTTAGCCGGGCCCAATTCCGTCAGGCCATTAAACTTGCAACAGCAGCTTATAAAATTCCCTGCCCTCGCCATGATTATCAGCGGGTAGGCCTGATTTCAGATTTGCTGGCCGGTCATTTGAACCCAAAATCCTTTGCTGCCTAAACAATTTTTCCATCCCGCCGGCGTGAGGCACAACAAAGCCCGCGTCGGCGTAAAACATGATCCGTACGGATTGACCCGCAAACGAAAACCTATCTAACGTTTGAAAGCTATTCTAAGATTTTGCTTTGCTGATTCTGGAGTTAAGTTTTTCTCCAAGGCTGAAAAGATATTTGTCGTTAATTCCCAGATCCTTAAAATGGCGCAAAGTGTTAAAAACATAATCACGATTACATCCCGTATCCCCACTTGCCCCATCCACAAGGGCCAATTGTTTTTCCATATTTAAGCGACCGGCATATTGCTCATGATTAGGGTCAGCCACAAATGTCAAAGCATTAACTTTGCGCCCATCTGATAAATGCACTTGCTTGGTCATTTCGTGATAAACGTCGCCCTCCCTTTCCAGCAAATATTGCAAAACCCCATCCCATTCGCTGGCTTTTATTTCAAACGCCCGCCCCTCACAACTTCCACCGGGTACCAACCCAAATACAAGTCCCGGTCTTTTTGGGGTTCCGCGATAACGAACCGAATAAATGCACAAGGATCGATGATACCCGGGAAGCAAAGCACTTTGATCTGAAATATATTCAAACCCCGTCCTCCAGATAAGGGAACCATAGCCAAATACCCATTTGGAATGTGATCGTTTCATTCTTTGTTCAATTCTTAATATCCAAATTGGTTGCGCCTTAGCCCTGCAAATCAAAACTTGCAATATTGGGTCCGATTTAGGTTTACATTGCCTTCAACAAACCTCAAATAGTAAAAATTCGAACATCACTTATAATTAAAAATTTCGTGCGAAAGGCCAACCAGAAATGAAAAAATTTTTATTCCTGATGATTTTTATAATTGTAATTGTCGCTGGTTGGTCCGCGGCTTGGGTATATGCGGCTCAACGCATAGACGCCGAAGCCAATTCACTTTTTGCCAGCACTGCAAACACGACACAACAGTTAAATTGCGAGCAGTTTAATGTTTTAGGGTTTCCCTTCAGATTTGATATCACCTGCACCAACCTCAGCATAAATTCTCTGGATTCCAGTCTGAATATCCCTGAAATCACGGTAACAGTCCTGGTCTATCGCCCCACCCATGCTCTTATATTTGCCGAGGGCCCAGCGGTAATGGAAAATATTTTTTCCGGCTCAAAACGTCAAGTTAGCTGGAACAGCCTTCGCGCCAGCGTGCGCACGAACGGTTGGTCACTTGCCAGAGTTTCGGTTGAGGGAGAAAATATTGAACTGGTTGATACCATCGTAGGTCAGACCCTGATCGCCAGCTCCAGTCAGATAAACATGCATCTGATTGATGATCCCGACATTTACGACGAAGATAAAAAACTTCAATCTTTTGGTATCTTTGCCACTCTCTCCGATATAGAGGTGCCTGAAATTGCAATTGCAAGTGCGTCTATTCAAGCACAGGCGACAGTTTCAGCCATGCCTGATGATCTTAGATTGTGGACATTGGCAAATATTTCCAGCAACTGGTTTGAAAATCAAACCGGCATTGATGTATTGGAATTTGAAGGAAGCGATGAAAGCTCTTCTTTTTCAATTCTGGGAAACCTAACGACAACCGCACAAGCCATGCCCAATGGTGATTTTGACTTCACCTCCAAAAACCTTAACACGCGCTTTAAATCCTTTCTCGATGAGACAGGCCAGGATGTGGCATTTGGACAGCTAAATGAAGATGGTACCCGCTATCAATCCTATGCTGTGCGCCATGGGGTGGTGCTGGCTGGAAATCTTCCCTTACTGACCCTTGCCCCATTGCGCTAGAACGTTTTCAGGATAAGTGGGCCGGTTATCCGGTTCGAAACCGCGATAAAACAAAGACTTAGAGCATAGGTTTTGATCCAATTAAAACCGGAAATGCTCTAATTTCAAAAAACTAGCGCCATGACAACTATTTGAAGCGCTAATTATCTTCCCGCTTCACTTCTTTTGAAGGGGCATTTGTGCGTCCAAAATCCACTTCATCAATTTCCTGGCCCGCATCAATTATTGATCGTCTGATATCTCTGGTGCGCATAAACAGCTCCTCAAGAGCATCTCCGTCTCCCACCCTGACGGCGCGTTGCAGCACGCTCAAATCTTCCAAAAATCTGCCCAGCATTTCCAGAACAGCTTCCCGATTGGTCAAAAACACATCCCGCCACATGACAGGATCAGAAGCGGCAATGCGAGTAAAATCCCTAAAACCACCAGCTGAAAATTTAATCACTTCCGATTTTGAAACTGTCTCCATATCATCAACAGTCCCCACAATATTATAAGCCACCAGATGGGGCACGTGACTGGTTATGGCCACCACCAGATCATGATGATTTGCGTCCATGATTTCAATTTGCGAACCCAGCGCTATCCAGAAATTCTTTAGATTTGTCAGCGCTCCCTCATCAGTATTTTCTGTGGGGGTAAGAATGCACCAGCGCCCTTCAAATAATTCAGCAAAGCCTGAAAGCGGCCCCGAATTTTCAGTCCCCGCCATGGGGTGACCAGGAATAAAATGAACCCCCTTGGGCACCAATGGCCCGATTACATTTTGCACATGCCCTTTAACCGAGCCAACATCGCTAAGGATCGCCCCCGGCTTTAATGACCCGGCAATTTCCTTCATAATGGCTTCACTGGCCCCAACCGGCGTACAAAGCACAACCAGATCAGCATCCCGAACGGCCTCGGCGCTGCTCAGACTATAGCTATCGGCGATATTTATGGAGATGGCCTCATCAAGTGTGATCTGACGCCGGGTGGCAACGCTTATCTGACCAACGATATTTTTTGCACGTGCTGCCTGCGCAATCGAAGAGCCAATAAGACCAACCCCGATCAATGCCATTTTTTCAAAAATTATACTCATGCTAAATCCATATTTCTTAAAACTTTTGCCACCGCCTTCATGGCTTTTTCTTCGCCAATAGAAATTCTTAATCCATTGCTCAACCCATAGGCGCCCATTTCCCGCACCACCAAACCATTTGCCAATAAGGCCATATTTGCCTTTTTGGCATGGTCCTCACTTGCAAACAAAGTCAGAATAAAATTCCCCTGGGATGGAATTACCCGAATGGAATTACCGCTCAATTCAGCGCTCAACCAATCGCGCCACTTTGCGTTATGAGCCTTTAATTTTTCAGTAAATTCAACATCTCGAACGGCTGCCTCGCCAGCAATCTGGGCTGCAAAATTCACATTAAACGGACCGCGAATACGATTTATTGCATCCACAATTTTTTCCGGCCCCAGCATCCAGCCAATACGCAGGGATGCCAGCCCGATTTTAGAAAATGTGCGGACCATAACCACATTTTGTGATGCCATAACCAGATCATCCCCCACTCCATAGTCAGGCGCGCTCACATACTCTGCATAGGCACTGTCAATCACCAGCAAAATATCATCGCGCAACCCCTTATGCAGGCGCAAAAGCTCATTCTTTTCCAGATAGGTTCCAGTAGGGTTGTTGGGATTGGCCAAAAAAACAATTTTGGTTTTATCGCTGATCGCCGCCAGCATCGCGTCCACATCAACCCGATAATCCTTGTCTTTTGCATAGACCGGTACGGCTCCGGCCCCAAGGGTTACAATTGGATACATCAAAAAACCAAACTCTGAAATAACCGCCTCATCCCCCTCCCCCAGATAAGCCTGAGCCAACAGGTGTAAAATTTCGTCAGAGCCGGCTCCAACCATTATTCTGCTTGCATCCAGTCCATAAACATCCCCCAAGGCCTTGCGCAATGCAGTTGAGCCGGGGTCAGGATATGCAGGCAGGTTTTTTGCCAATGCGCCAAGAGCCTCCATCGCTTTTGGACTTGCTCCCAGTGGACTTTCATTTGAGGAAAGTTTTATTGCTGTTTTTCCCGGAGCAGCCACGGACTTTCCGGCCTTGTAGGCTGAAATTTTCATCACGCCGGATTTTGGCACCGGATATTCACTCATGTTCCAAAACCCTTTAAATATTGTTCAAACCGCGCGCGAACATACTCGCCCTGGTCATTACTTGCCAAGATAAATTTATCGGGAAATGTTTATCGAAAAATATTCATCCATATCTGATTTTTAAACTATTTCTGTTCGCCAATAGAATTTTCAAACGCGGTTTGGGGAACAAAGTCCGGTATGCGCACAAATCTCTCGGAGCGCTTGCGTCTTGGAACAGCCGGAAATAGTTTTTTGCGCGCGCTCAGCACTAAAACACCAGAAAGGGTTGGCCCCAGCAATCGACCAAACCGCTCAAAAAACTTTACCGATTTCAACAGAAGCGGGCGCTGGCTTGGGGGCAGGTATAGCGCATCATGACATTTTTCCACTTCAAAAGAATGGTTTTTCATCAACCGCTCAAGTTGCCCGCGTGAAAACGGATTGCCAAATCCAAACGGCGTATTATCTCTGGTTGACCAAAGGCCGCGCCGCCTTGGCACAACCACAATCAACTGGGCATTTGGTGCGCATATGCGCCATAATTCGCGCATCAATTCCTCATTATCCCCCACATGTTCAAATCCATGTACCGCAATTACCAGATCAATTGCCGCATCGGTCAGGGGCATTTCAACAGGATCGCAAAGTGCCGTCACCGATGGCCCCTCCCTAGGCCATGCCGAAGCACCCTGCCGTGCTGGCATAAATGCCAAGACCCGCTCAGAACTGCCAAGGCAAAATCTCAAATACGGGGTGGCAAAGCCAAGCCCCAACACCCGTTTATCACTTACATCTCCAGCAAAACCCTTGATTTTATCGCGCACAAGCCCCCGGGCAATATTGCCAAGGGGAGATTTATAGAACTCAATCAATTGCGTTACATCCGGGGTCATTTTTTGAAATTACCTGACAGTGCCTTCTTGCATTAGTGCCAACAACATTATTTGATACAATCCTAATGAATGTAAGCGCCAACCGTGATGGAGGCAATTAATTTGACCATATCAATTGAAATATTTGAATTTCATCAGGATAATTTCGGGTTTTTGCTCCATGACAATAAAACCGGAGCAACAGCTGCAATCGATGCCGGTCACGAGGATAAAACCCGAGAAATCTTAAAAAAACACGGCTGGAAACTCTCCCATATTCTGATCACCCATCACGATTGGGACCATACCGATGCAATTTTACCTCTGAAAAACGAATTTAACGCCAAGGTTTTTGGCCCAAAACAGCAGTCAAATAAAATTAAAGGCCTGGATGAACTGCTCTCAGGAGGAGATGTGGTAAATGTGGGCAACATAAAATTGCAGGTTATTGAGACCTCCGGCCACACGAAAGGGCATATTTCTTATTCTGATCAAAAGAACCACAATTTGTTTTGCGGCGACGCGCTGTTTTCGCTGGGCTGTGGCCGTATGAGAGAATCGAATGCAAAAACCATGTGGGAAGGATTGGAGCGTTTACGACAATTACCCGACCAGACACAAGTTTATTGCGGTCATGAATACAGCGCCGACAATGCCAGATTTGCCCTTAGCATCGATCCTGATAATTTAGCTTTGCAAAAACGCGCCGAAGAAATCAAAACCCTACGCGCTGCCAACAGGCCAACAATCCCCTTTAATCTTGGCCATGACAAACAGGCAAACCCATTTTTGAGAGCCGACAATAAGAGATTAGCCGCAAAACTGGGTGCCGACGCCGATGACTCAGCAGAAGTTTTTGCTGCAATCAGAAAAGCCAAAGACAGGTTTTAAGTTTCATAGTTGAACATTGGCATGATCTATTTGCTTACTGGCGAGCTTTTCGCAACGCCGTAGTGACCAACACTATAAGGCGCGCAAAGCGAAGTCCGGTGAGCAAATAGACGAGCCAAAAGTTAACAAAACCTTTAAATCTGGCACGGTCCTTGCCACATAATAGGCAAGGGCCACAAAGATTGTCTCAAAATGACACAGATGGCCCAAATCGAAACAGGAAATGAGGCCAATATGTCAAATATCAATAAAACCAGCCCCAAAATGGAACAAACAACTAATAACCCGCGCAATCTGCCAGTGGCCTTAAGCCCGGCAATGGCTCGCCCTTCATTGCATATCAATAAAATCCCGGCCCGGTTTCTCTCCCAGTTAATTGCTGAACGCAACCATATGGAAATTCAGCGCACCCGCCGTCGCGCTCCCGTTTCCCTTGCCACCCGCGCCTATAATCGCGCCAGACACTTGGTGATAAAACGCATGCCAACCGGTTTTAATTACCAGAACGAGGCTTAAAATTTGCGCCAGCAACAAGGAGCAGCTAAATCTTTAACGGACCAACCATTTCTTCTGGCCGCACTTCCCTGTCAAATTCTTCACCACTTAACAGGTCAAGCTTTATGGCCGCTTCGCGCAATGTGGTTCCGTTCTTATGGGCATATTTTGCCAACTTTGCCGCATTGTCATAACCGATGGAATTATTTAGCGCCGTTACCAGCATCAAGGAATTTTGCAGGTGCGCTGCAATATTCTCTTTAATCGGTTCAATTCCAGAAGCGCAATTATCATTAAAGCTCAAACAGCCGTCCCCAAGCAATTTTATGGATTGAAGAAGATTATAGGCCATCACCGGCTTAAAAACATTCAACTCAAAATTGCCCTGGGAGCCGGCAAAACCAATCGCTGCATCATTGCCAAACACCTGCACACAAACCATGGTTAACGCTTCAGATTGGGTGGGATTAACCTTGCCCGGCATAATTGAAGACCCCGGCTCATTTTCAGGCAAGGCAAGTTCGCCAATTCCACAACGCGGCCCCGATGCCAGCCAGCGCACATCGTTGGCAATTTTCATGAGCGCAGCTGCCAGTTGCTTTAAAGCGCCAGAAGTTCCAACAAATGCATCATGGGCCGCCAGAACTGCAAACTTATTTGGCGCGCTGACCAGTTTTTGACCGCTAAGTTCTGCAATTTTTTGTGCCACCATGTGGGCATATTTGGGATGGGTATTTAACCCCGTGCCCACTGCTGTACCCCCAAGGGCCAGCTCATAAAGTTGGGGCAGAGTTGCTCTGATAGCGCTTATGGCATTATCCAATTGCACAACCCAGCCCGAAATTTCCTGCCCCAAAGTCAATGGCGTCGCATCCTGAAGGTGGGTGCGCCCGATTTTTACAATATCTGCAAATTCTTTTGCCTTGGCATCAAGTGTATCGCGCAGGATTTTTACTTTTGGCAAAAGATTTTTCTCAATTTCAACCACCGCCGCAATATGCATGGCGGTGGGAAAAGTATCATTTGAAGATTGGGATTTATTTACATGATCATTGGGATGAACCGGGGTTTTAGACCCCATTTCCCCCCCGCCCAATTCGATAGCTCTATTGGAGATCACCTCGTTGATATTCATGTTGGACTGGGTGCCAGAACCGGTCTGCCAGACAACCAGTGGAAAATGATCATCCAGCTTGCCAGAAACAACCTCATCAGCCGCCAGAACAATCAGATCAGTTATATCATCATCTAACAGGCCAAGCTGATTATTGGTGAGGGCCGCCGCTTTTTTTAAAATGCCAAACGCATGCACAATTTCCAGGGGCATTTTTTCATTGCCAATTTTGAAATTAAGCAATGAGCGTGCGGTCTGTGCCCCGTAATATTTGTCATCGGGGACGTTGATGGACCCCATGGAATCCTTTTCAACCCGAAAAGATTGTTTGCTGCTTCCCATCACCCAACTCCCCAAAAAAATATTTGCTTGAGACAGCATAACTGAAAAAAAAATTATAGGCGCTGTTAATTATAAGATTCTCCCAACTTAGAGCCAATCAACAATTAGCGAAAAAAAACGGCCGCCCTGTTAAGGGCAGCCATAAAAATTCAATTTGACCTTGATCAAAAATTGCCGATCAGACCCTAGCTGTTTTTAGGATCAAGAACCTGACGCCCACGATACATACCGGTTTTCAGGTCAATATGATGGGGACGGCGCAATTCGCCGCTATCCTTGTCTTCCACATAGGTGGGACGCACCAGGGCATCAGCAGAGCGGCGCATGCCGCGTTTTGACGGGGTGGTTTTTCGCTTTGGAACAGCCATAATACTTCTCTTACAATCTGCGTTGAGTTTTTTGCCCATAAAGGGACAAAATAGGATTTGGCGCGGGTTATACTCTCTAACATCGCTGTTGGCTAGTGGCTTTTTTGCTTCTGCGATCTTGAATGCACTCCAGACAAAGGCTATCCACATTTTGATGAGTAATTTTGCAAGCCAGCGCCACGATTGCGCCAACCGAATTGATTTGGCGCTTCAGGGTTTTTTGACCCCAAGGAAATTGTCCGGTTCAGGAATTGCGCCTGATATTCTTGTTGAGGCAATCCGTCACGGGGTCTTGAACGGCGGTAAAAGACTTCGCCCCATATTGCTGATACAAAGCGCTGCGATTTTTTCCATATCCGAAAAACAGGCCACGAGAGCCGCAATGGCAGTTGAGCTGGTGCATTGTTATTCCCTCATTCATGATGATTTGCCGGCAATGGATAATGATGATTTGCGCCGTGGCCAGCCAACGGTTCACAAAGCCTATGATGAGGCAACGGCAATTTTGGCGGGAGACGCACTTTTGGCCCACGCCTTTGAACTGTTGAGCCATTCAGATTGCCACCCGGATCCGCAGGTTCGAATAGATCTTGTGGCAGAGCTGGCAAAGGCCTCTGGCGCCGGGGGGATGGCCGGTGGTCAAAGTCTGGATTTGCAGGGAGAAAAAACCCGGTTTAGCGAAAAGCAAATCGAACAAATGCAAAAAATGAAAACCGGCGCACTTATTTATGCCGCCGTACGTATGGGCGCAATTATTGGCGGCGCTGACGAAAAACAACTCTTATCCTTGAGCACTTATGCACAGGCTGCCGGACGGGCCTTTCAACTGGCCGACGATATATTGGACTTAACCGCCAGCACTGAGCAAATGGGCAAAACAACGGGCAAAGACGCAGCGGCGAAAAAACCAACGCTGGTGGCAAGAATTGGCCTCAAAGCAGCCAAACGTCACCTGGGCGATACAATTCATACAGCCCTTAGCGCCCTAATGATGTTTGGGCCAAAAGCTGACGATTTGCGCGCCACCGCCAGATTTTTTGGCGACAGGGAAAGTTAAAACCCGATTCATGACCCTAGGGTCCAAACCGTTGCTCAATATAGTCCGCCAGCATTTTCTTAAATTGCTCCGCCACATCATCCCCGCGAAGAGTTATGGCTTTTTTTCCATCAATAAATACGGGCGCCGCCGGGGCCTCGCCGGTTCCGGGCAGGGAAATGCCGATATCCGCATGCTTGCTTTCCCCCGGACCGTTTACGATACAGCCCATCACAGCGACCGAAAGATTTTCAACCCCGGGATATTTCTGCTGCCATTTTGGCATTGAAGCGGCCAGATGATCTTCAATCTCTTTTGCCAGAACCTGAAAAGTGCTTGAAGTGGTACGCCCGCATCCCGGACAGGCCGCAACCACCGGCACAAAACGTCGAAACCCCATGCCCTGCAATAATTCTCGCGCCACTTTTACTTCCAGCGTGCGATCACCATCAGGCTCCGGAGTTAGCGAAATGCGAATGGTGTCGCCAATCCCCTGCTGCAACAATATTGCCAGCGCCGCCGAAGATGCGACAATTCCCTTTGAACCCATTCCCGCTTCGGTTAGGCCCAGATGCAGGGCATAATCAGCCCGTTTTGCCAGATCCTCATAGACCGCAATCAGGTTTTGCACATCGGAAACCTTGGTGGAAAGGATAATTTTATCGCGACCCAGACCGAGTTCTTCAGCCCGCTCAGCGCTTAACAATGCCGATTGAATAATCGCCTCGCGCATCACGCGCGCCGCTGACCATGGAAAATCCCGCTTGGTATTTTCATCCATTAAGCGGGTTAAAAGCTCTTGATCCAACGAGCCCCAGTTAACCCCTATTCGAACCGGTTTGTCATGTTTTAACGCCAGTTCGATGAGGGTTGAAAACTGAATATCCCGCTTGGCCTTAAACCCCACATTGCCCGGATTTATCCTATATTTTGCCAGCGCTGAAGCACAATTGGGATAATCGGTAAGCAATTTATGCCCGATATAGTGAAAGTCCCCCACCAGAGGCACATTAATGCCCAGTTTATCCAAGCGCTCAACAATGTGAGGCACCGCCATTGCTGCCTCATCCCGATCAACTGTCACCCGAACGATTTCAGAACCGGCCCGATGTAGCGCTGCGACCTGAGAAACCGTAGCTTCAACATCAGCCGTATCCGTATTGGTCATGGATTGCACAACAATTGGCGCATCCCCGCCAATTTTCACCCCACCAATATCAACCGCCACTGATTTTCTGCGTATAGCGGGGCCGCTCATTTTTATCTCCAAAAATTTCTTATGCTAAAAAGTTAGTTCCCGATTACGCCTTTAGCGAAATCAAAGCAATATTTGTCATGAAAACCATTGCTCTTGAACCAAACAATTTTTATCCCTACATATATCTGATGACCAGTATTCTAACCAGATTGTTAATGCTGCGCCGTCATCTGATTGCGCTTTGGCGTGCCTTTTGGCACCCTGCAACTCCATTTTATCTCAAAACAATCATGCTTGCAGTGGTTATTTATCTTTTCAGCCCAATTGATATCATACCAGATTTTCTTATTGGCCTGGGCTGGATTGATGATGTTTTATTGGTGTCTTTGGCCTCTAACTGGATTATCAAGCGACTGCCACCTGAGGTTCTTGGTCAGCCAACAGAACAATATTCACAAAACCAATATACCAAAAATGAAGATTTCGCTGAAGAAGAAAACGGCCCGGTAATTGATGGCACTTCCCGAAGGCTGTAATTTTCAGCCGCGATCCTATTCAATTCTTACCAGCAAATCCTTGGCATCCACCTGATCTCCCGGCCCAACCAGAATTTGGGCAACCTCCCCATCAACTTCACTATGAATTGCTGTTTCCATCTTCATGGCTTCGATTGAAAGTAATACGTCCCCGACTTCAACTTTTTGCCCCTCTTTAATAGCCAGAGTTGAAATCACCCCCGGCATCGGCGCTCCCACCTGGTTTTTATTATCCGGCTCTGCTTTGGGTCGGGCAACGATTTCTCCCACCTTAGAGCGATCCGGAACGAATACCGATCGAGGTTGCCCATTCAATTCAAAGAACACCCGCACCATACCCTTGTCGTTGGTCTGGGCTTTGCCCAGATAGCGCAAAACCAGCGTAAAGCCTTTTGACAGGTCAACCATCAGCTCATCGCCGTCTTTCAGACCATAAAAATATACAGGCGTCGGCAAAACAGATGTCGGGCCATAAAGTTTTTGCGCGGCGCTAAATTCACTAAAAACCTTTGGATACATCAAATAAGAAGCAAGTTGAAAATCATCAATTTCTATTTCCAGTTCGCTGGAAATGTTTTTACGCTGCTTTTCAATATCCTCGTCGTCCAGATACGCACCGGGCCGCTTGCTCAAAGGTTTTTTTCCTTTAAGTACCTTTTTTTGCAATTCCTTTGGAAAGCCTCCGGGAGGCTGTCCCAGATCACCTGCAAAGAACCCAACTACAGAATCGGGAAACGCTACCTCACGCTCTGGATTTTCCACATCTGCACGGCTCAATTCAGACGAAACCATAGCCAGCGCCATATCCCCCACCACTTTGGAGGACGGGGTTACCTTTACGATATCCCCAAACATTTCATTGACGTCCGCATAGGTTTGCGCGACCTCATGCCAGCGACTTTGCAGACCCAAAGAGCGCGCCTGTTCCTTAAGATTGGTAAACTGACCGCCCGGCATTTCATGTAAATATACTTCAGATGCCCCGGAGCGAAGATCGCTCTCAAAGGCTCTGTATTGGGTACGTACCGCCTCCCAATAAAACGAAATTTCCCGAATGGTTTTAGCGTCAAATTCCGGGTCGCGTTCACCACCGCGCAGCGCGGCGACCAATGAGCCAAGGCATGGCTGGCTGGTAGTGCCAGAAAACGCATCCATAGCCGCATCCACCGCGTCCACTCCCGCATCAATTGCCGCCAGAACAGTCGCCGCTGCCACCCCGGAAGTATCATGGGTATGAAAATGAATGGGCAGGGAAATCTCTTCTTTGAGCGCTGAAATCAATCGGGTGGCAGCTTTGGGTTTTAACAGGCCAGCCATATCTTTCAGGCCTAAAACATGAGCCCCCGCTGCCTCCAGCTCTTTGGCCAGATCAACATAATATTTAAGATCATATTTAATGCGATCGCTGTCATCAATATCCCCGGTGTAACAAATTACACCTTCACATACCTTATTGGCCTCAATCACCGCATCCATTGAGACGCGCATGTTTTCGACCCAGTTCAAACAGTCAAAAACCCTGAAAATATCCACCCCGCCCTTTGCCGCCTGATCAACAAAAAACTTCACCACATTATCCGGATAATTGGTGTATCCAACTCCGTTTGCACCACGAAGCAGCATCTGAGTGAGAATATTTGGCGCCCCATCTCGCACAAGTTTTAGGCGCTCCCACGGGTCTTCGTTCAAAAACCGCATGGAAACATCAAAGGTTGCTCCGCCCCAGCATTCAAGGGAAAATAAATTGGGCATCCCCCGTGAATAAGCCTTGGCAATCGCCGCAATATCATAGGTGCGCATTCTTGTGGCAAGCAGCGACTGATGGCCATCGCGCATGGTAGTATCAGTAAACAATACCTGTTTTTGCTTTAACATCCACGCCGCCAGACCCTTTGGTCCCTCCCGGTCAAGGATCTGGCGCGAACCTTCAACAATTGCAAGCGGGGGGAAATCCGGCACGACTGGTTTGGGCGCATCTGCAGGCGGTTTTATTCTTTTCTTTACATCCGGGTGCCCGTTAATGCTCACATCTGCAATATAGGTGAGCAATTTTGTCGCCCGGTCTTTTCGTTTTGGCATATCAAACAGCGATGGAGTATTGTCGATAAATCGGGTCGTATAAGTATTATTTTTGAATTTTTCATGGCCGATAATATTTTCCAGAAAAGCCAGATTGGTGGAAACTCCCCTGATACGAAATTCACGCAAGGCCCTGTCCATACGCGCAATAGCTTCTTGAGGGGTTGGCGCCCAACAGGTGACTTTTTCCAGCAACGGATCATAAAAACGTGTGATTACCGCTCCCGAATATGCAGTGCCCCCATCAAGACGAACTCCAAATCCGGTGGCCCCGCGATAGGCGGTTATGCGGCCATAATCAGGAATAAAATTTTGCTCCGGGTCTTCTGTTGTCACCCGACATTGCAGTGCATGGCCATTGAGTTTGATATCCTTTTGCAACGGAATTCCAGAATTGGCCTCTCCGATAACAGCCCCTTCCAACACCCGGATTTGCGCTTTTACAATATCAATTCCCGTAACTTCTTCAGTTACCGTATGTTCCACCTGCACCCGTGGATTGACCTCGATGAAATAAAATTCATCACTGTCCATATCCATTAAAAATTCAACAGTTCCCGCACAACGATAGGTCGCCGCCCGGCCAAGGCGCAAAGCTGCCTCACATAATTCATGGCGCACATCTTCGCTTAAATATGGTGCCGGCGCCCGCTCAACCACTTTTTGATTGCGCCGCTGCACCGAGCAATCGCGCTCAAACAAATGCACCAGATTACCGCTCTCATCCCCGAGCAATTGCACTTCCACATGGCGCGCGCGTTCCACCAGCTTTTCCAGATACATTTCATCCTTGCCAAAGGCAGCCTTGGCTTCGCGCCTGCCTTCATCAAGATTAGCTCTGAGATCACTTTCATTATGGATCCGGCGCATTCCCCTTCCGCCGCCGCCCCAACTGGCCTTGAGCATTAGCGGATAGCCAACTTCTTTGGCCATCATTGCGCATTCTTCAAAGTTTTCAGGCAGCGGATCGGTAGCTGGAACTACCGGCACATCATTTTTTATCGCCATATTGCGCGCTGCAACTTTGTTGCCCAAAGAGCGCATGGTCTCCGCCTTCGGACCAATAAATATTATGCCCGCATCTTCGCAGGCATCAACAAATTCAGGACTTTCGGAAAGCAGGCCATATCCAGGGTGAATGGCATCCGCCCCGCTTTTTCTGGCAATTCTTATGTATTCTTCAATCTGCAAATATGCTTCGACCGGGCCAAGCCCCTCCCCAATCAGATATGCCTCATCAGCCTTGAACCGGTGCAGGGCCAGCTTGTCTTCCTGAGCGAATACCGCAACGGTTTTGATGCCCATTTCATTGGCGGCTCGAAAAACCCTGATGGCGATTTCTGAACGATTGGCAACAAGGATTTTTTTAATTGGCACAGCACTTCGCTTCAACATGATACTTCTCTTTGACGGATAAGATTAATCGTAAGGAAAAATTTGGTAAAACCCAGGCACAAAATCAGGTGGTTGCAGGACAATATCCAAAAATTCAAAAATCTTTTAAAAACCGCGAAAGATCATATCCGGCTTCAAGGGCTGTTTTTAGAATTTGCTCTTTGGAAAGCTTATTGATTTGGGTCAAGGCCCATATCTGGGTACAGCGAGTGCCAGAGCGGCAATAGAGCAGCACCGGCTCGCTAGCCTCACTTAGAACCCTGCCTGTCTGCTCAACAACATCTGGAGTTTGGGCGACCACCACCACCGGAAGATTAACAAATTTAAGACCCACCCGTTTTGCTTCAGCTTCGATATCAGCCCACATAGGCTGATCGTCTTCTTCCCCGTCCGGCCGATTATTTACGATTGTTGAAAAACCCGCATCCTTGATTTTGAGAACATCCCCAATTTGAATTTGTGGAGAAACACTCAAATCGTCATTAATTTTTCTAAGTTCCATTGCAGTCTCCGCTAAATATAGCCTGCGCCAATTGCGCCCAAATTCCAATTTCAGAATTCTATTGTCACTAGGGTCAAGACCTATTAAATTCATTTATTCTGCGCCAGTTGATTTTGTTTATGAACAGGCGCAAACACGAAGGATAGTATATACTATTCAAGTGGTTGCAACGCATTCAGAGGCAAAATCAACAGCGCCCCAAAACTTGTAGTGTAAAAAGGGTTTGAAAGAGGATATTCATCTAAAGCAAATCGGTGCTCAAAAAGGTACATACATTATCTCGCACCGCTTCGCCTTATCTAAACACCCTTTTTCAAACAGAATTGTATGAATTTAATAGGTCCTGACCCTAACTATCAATATTCGCAATAGAGGTCAAAAAACCCATCCGCAAAAACACGCAGCACTATTTATTTAAGAAATTGTCGCCTGATGGCGAGCCAGAGCAGAAATTACCTGCTTGGCGCTTATGGAGCCAACGCGCTCATTTTTCTCGTTAACAACACCCACCCAGTCATGGGTTGCAAACAAAGGCAAAACATCTTCACAGCTTGCGGATTGATCCACCGCCACTTCGCATGGCGTCGTCTCATCTTTACCCATTATAGCACCAACCTTGATAACTCTGGCCCGGTTTACATCCCGCACAAAATCCACCACATATTGGTTTGCTGGCTGCAATATTATTTCCTCAGGTCGCCCAATTTGCACCAACTCCCCCTCATTTAGCAGTGCAACCCGATCCCCAAGACGAATTGCTTCGTTAAAATCATGGGTAATAAAAAATATTGTCTTTTTTAGTTTTTTCTGCAGATCAAGCAATTGTTCCTGCATGTCGGAGCGAATCAGGGGGTCAAGAGCTGAAAAAGCTTCATCCATCAACAACACCTCGCTATCCATGGCCAGGGCCCGCGCCAGTCCAACTCTTTGTTTTTGACCTCCGGAAAGCTCATGGGGTCTTGAATTTTCATACCCTTTGAGACCTACAGTTTCAATCCATTCAAATGCAGTTTTTCTTCTCTTTGGCTTGCTTACCCCGCGTATTTCAAGTCCATAGGCAACGTTTTCCAGCACGCTGCGATGGGGCAACAATCCAAAATTCTGAAAAACCATCGCTATCTCAGTGCGGCGATAAGTCCTTAAATCTTCCACCGCCATATCCAATATATCACGCCCGTTCACAACAACAGATCCTGAAGTGGGATCGATCAAACGGTTGATGTGGCGAATAAGTGTGGACTTACCGGAACCCGAAAGTCCCATCACCACAAATACTTCTCCCCGATTTACACTAAGAGATACATCATTAAGAGCTACCACCTGCCCCGACTGAGCCTGCACATCGCTTTTTGACAAACCCTTTTTGAGCAACTGCAATGCTTCCTCGGGACTTTCGCCAAATATCTTGGTGATGTTTTTTAACTCAATTATCGCTCGCTCACTCATAACTTATGTTCCGACAATCCAATGCGTTCTTGCAATTGTTTTCCAAAAGCCTGGGTGATCCGATCAAAAATTATTGCCAGCGCCACAATACCAAGCCCGGCAAACAAACCGCGTGAGACTTCCAACCGCCCAATACCCTGCAAAACCTGATATCCAAGTCCACCCGCACCAATCATTGAAGCAATAACCACCATGGCCAATGCCATCATGGTTGTTTGATTTATCCCGGCCAGAATTGTGGGCAGGGCAAGAGGTATCTGAACACCAAACAATTTTTGGCGCGGTGTGGCACCAAAGGCCTGCGCCGCCTCCATAGTTTCTCGATCAACCAGCCTGATCCCCAAATCCGTCAGCCGCACCAGAGGCGGTGCCGCATATATGATCGTTGCGATCAGCGCAGGCACCTTGCCAGGACCAAAGATCATCACCACAGGAATAAGATAAACAAAGCTGGGCAGGGTCTGCATCAGATCAAGAATTGGCCTGACTATTCCACGCAGCAAGGCAGAACGGGACATGGCAATTCCCATCGGCAGAGCAAAAATTATGGTTGTTAGCGTAGCAGCAATCATCAATGCCATGGTTTTAATGGCATCTTCCCAAAGCTCCATAACCCCCACCAACAATAGAGCTACCACCACAACAATCGGTAATGCCCATCGTCGAGTAGCCAGAAACGCCACCGCTGCCAACACAAAAATTATCATCCACCATGGCACAAAAAGCAGAAATTTTTGAATGGAATTTAGCAGCACGAGTAACGGATATGCACCCGCTTCAAATGCATCTCCCCAATTTTTGACCATCCAGTCCAGACCGTCATCAATCCAGATACGGATTGGCCTGGTTTCAATAATTTCAGGAAACATTTATCTCGGCCCCGCATCTAAAAAACTGGACCCGTGCCCAACAAAACAACCGGGCATGAGTTTGCCCGGTCGCAATTCTCCAATTAAATTGCGGCGCAGTTTACAAACTGGCCATAACCGCTGCAGCAACTTCCTCTGGCACCCAGCCGCTCCAGATATCACTCTGGGTTTCCAGGAAATTCATCGCTGTTTCCAGTGAACTTGCTTTGTTTTCATCACCCCAGGTAAGCATTCTGGAAATCTGCACATTGTTCAAAGCAACATTGCCTAAATATTCAGCGACATTTGGCGCTTCTTCAGCCAGCCAGGATGCCGTGGCAACCACCACAGGTGGCGTAGCGAATGAGCTTTTACCCTTGGGCTGGCAATTGGCATCCGTGTTGCAGTTCCAAATTTCAGCGTTATAGGGAGGCATTGTCAGTTGCACCATGTCATATTTTCCCATCAGACCCGTTGGTCCCCAATAGTAAAATACAATCGGCTCTTCGCGTATAAACGCCCGGGCAATTGTTGCATCAAGATTTCCACCTGAGCCGGGAGAAAACAGGTTAAAACTATCTTCCAGTCCATAGGCTTCAAACAGTGCCGCATTGCCAATTTCACAACCCCACCCTGGTGGGCAGGAAATAAACCGCCCCTGATCCGGATCTTCCGGGTCAGCAAATAATTGTGCAAAATCGGGCAAATCTTCAACACTTTTTAAGTTCGGATTAGCGTCCGCCACATATTTGGGGATCCACCATCCCTCAACCGCACCGTCAGAAATTGCCAGACCGGCAACCACCACCGAACCATCTGCAACCCCTTTATCCCAGGCTTCCTGAATTGTGCCAGTCCACAATTCCGGTGCGATGGCAGGCGTTCCTTTAGCTAACAAAGAAGCAGAAGTTGGAACCGTATCACCGGAAACGATTTCCACATTGCAGCCATATCCCTTTTCAAGGATAATGGCATGAATTTGGGCCAGCGCTGCCGCCGACGGCCAATTCATTTCAGCAATATCAATCAACCTGTCTGTTCCGCACAGCGCAGCATCTGAGGCAGCCTGCGCCGTACCAGCGGTCGCCAACGCCATTGCGCCAGCAAAACCAGTTATACCAAAAATACGAATTATCAATTTTAGAATACGAAAAAACATTTCGTGCGCCTTTTTAAAGAAATCTCATGATCCGGTTAGCCTAAAAGCTGAAAAATTATCTGTCAATCCGATTTTTGAACAAACAGAGAACGCAAGCTATAAAAATTAGTAAAATCAATTACTTATAATTTATTATTTTTTTTCAGTTACTAAACAATCGAATTAAAATTATACTAGAGTCCCTCGGTCCATACCCCCCAGACCTGATTTCTTTCATCAACAAAGCGCTGAGCCAACTGCTCAAAACTTAAAGCCCCTTCGGCCTGCCAGCTTAAAATTAAATTCATTTCACCTATCGGCAAGGTTGCTCTGCGAATATAATTTGTGACCGTTGGGGCTTCTTGCACCACCCAATCTGCGGCTACAAAAAATATCTTTTCATCAGCAAAGCTTGATAATTGCGGGTCAAAGCAATTGCTTTGCGCCAGACATTGAAAATTTTCGCCGTTGAATTCACCCATATCCAAAGCAAAAAAATCAAACTGAGCCAAAATTGCGTTGGGCTGCCAGTAATAAAATATCACTGCCTGATTTTTGGAAACCGCCTCCCCGATCAAAACATCCATTTCAAACCGGTTTTGTGGGACGATAATTTCAAATTCATTTTCCAGACCAAGGGCACGCAACAGGTTTCTATTGATTACTGAACAGGCCCAGTCTGCCGGACAGGAAATAAACCTGATTTTTTGCCCTCCACCACGTATTTGAGGTACGAATTCTTTTAGATCAACGATGGAATTAACCTCCGGCAATCGCTCTTTTAAATGCGGCGGCAAATACCACCCTTCAAGAACCGCAACATCAAAAGTTCTCCCCTCCTGGCGAACCCGCCCGGCTTCTGTTGCTCCATTCCAAACATCCGCGATCCGGGTTATCCAGATTTCAGGAACTATTGCCGGCTCGCCTGCA
Source organism: Devosiaceae bacterium (assembly GCA_021648375.1). GTDB lineage: Bacteria > Pseudomonadota > Alphaproteobacteria > Rhizobiales > Devosiaceae > DROE01. The sequence continues at coordinate 67,314 of JAKISW010000005.1, read as the reverse complement.
GCAGCCATTGATGAAATAAGTGCCGACATTTCCCCCTGAATTACTTCCACCTTGCAACCAAATTCTAAGGTTAGAATTTTTGCATGAATATAGGCCAGAATTTTTGAGGAAGGCCACTGCATGCTCGCGATAGCAAGGGGGCGGTTTCCACAATTACTCTTTAATTCAACAGCGCTGTTTGAACCATCTTGTACCGTTTGAGTCAAAACCGGCTGTAACTGCCAAAAAAAGCTTCCCACTACCGCAATGAAAGCAAACGCGAAATTCTTAATAGATTTATTCATCCGCGTAATTCCGTATTACTTTTGTAAAGAATCGTGAATTCTGATTTCAACAAGAATTGCACCCTGAGCTTTGTTAGACAATACCAGATTTTGCATTTGAAGTGAGTGATGTCAGGATTTTTTCTTGTGGTGATGACTCTTGCTATAAAAGTGTGCAAAGTTAAATTTAGTGATCCGGTTTCGGCCGGTCCTTAAAACCCTGATCGCCACAATTGCTGATCGCACAACAGAAGGCGACCCGCATATGTGGTCCACTGAAACTGTCGAGGAAAACCATGCAGATTTTTAAAAAATCAATTTTAGCCGCACTGGCAATCAGTGCATTAAGCGCCACAAGCCCAGCTGTGGCACAAGTCAAACTTGGCTTTTTGGGTGGCTTTACCGGCCCCATCGAAAGCCTGACCCCACCAATTTTTGACGGGGCAAAACTTGCCGTTGATCAGGTCAACGCCCAGGGCGGTATTCTTGGCACTACCCTTGAAATTTCTTCCGCTGATACAACCTGCGCAGATGCAACTGCCGCTGGCAACGCTGCCGATAAAATGGTCAACACCGATCAGGTGGTGGCAATCGTTGGCGCTCTTTGCTCCGGTGCCACCATTTCCGCTGCCAACACTGCTGGCATCCCCGGAAATGTGGTTTTGATTTCACCAGCATCAACTGCTCCATCTCTTTCAGAAATTGATGACAATGATCTGGTGTTCCGCACCGCTCCATCTGATGCCTATCAAGGCGACGTATTGGCAAGATTGCTGCTTTCAAAAGGCATTACAGAAATTGCCGTTGCCTATGTAAACAATGATTATGGCAAAGGCTTTGCTGATGCACTAGGGGCTTCTTTTGAAGCCAATGGCGGCACAGTTGCAGCATCTGAAGGCCATGAAGATGGCAAGGCTGATTACCGCGCAGAACTTGGATCACTGGCAGCAACCGGAGCACAAAATCTTGTGGTTCTGGCCTATGCCAATGGTTCCGGGCAGACAATGTTGCGCCAAGCCGTAGAAGCTGGTGATTTCACCACCTATATCGGCGGTGACGGCATGGTTGGTGATGAATTGTTCACCGGCATTGATACCGCAGCAGTTGAGGGCATGATTGCCACCAAGCCCGGCACTCCCGATCTTCCCGGTGCTGCACTTTATACTGAATTAGCCAGTGCTGCCGGTCTTGATCCAACTGCAATCTTTGCCCCTCAGGCCTATGATGCCGCCTTTATTCTGGCGCTGGCCATTGAGGCAAAAGGCTCCAATGACCGCGAAGGTCTTGCCGCTTCAGTTCGTGCGGTTGCCTCTGCTCCGGGCGAAGTAATTCTTCCTGGCGAATGGGCAAAAGCTGTTGCTCTGTTGGCTGAAGGCAAAGACATCAATTATGAGGGTGCATCTGGCCAGCATGAATTTGATGCAGCAGGCGACGTTCCAGGCACCATTGTTGAAATGGTTGTCAATGACGGCTCATTCGTTGAAGTTGGCGCAGCCATGTAAAGTCTGAATATTGTAAGTCTGAATATTATATGACCTACAATTGGGGTCTGGACTGTTTCAGTTTTTAACTGAAGCAGTCAGGCCGCAAGCGAAAATATTTAGAGCGTTTCGATTTAAATCGAAACGCTCTAAACTTCTGTTCCGGGCTTTTTTTATCCCCTCCTACTTTACTTTAATCCACTGTCGCACTTGTGAATGATGAGGCGACCAGGCTTCCCACGCCCCTTTTGCCCACGCCCTCACCAGGGTTTTGTGCTGTTCAACACTGCTTGCCATTGCCACATCGGCAACAGTAATTTCTCCCAATGCTGATGGTGGTTCAAGCCAGACAAAGTTTCCTTTGTTTTTACTCACTTTAATCATTACGTCATTGGCGCGTTCAGGACTTAAACTATATTCATGAAACAAACAAAGTCGAACCAGATGCACCCCGACAGATCCAATGGTTTGCTTTGAAGGGATACCCGGATGCTGCACCGCATAAGCATCCACACTTAAGCGATGCACATCAAAATAAGTGGTATCGCTATATTCGCGTGCCAACACCTGCCCAAACGCTGCCCAGCATCCCGGCGACGACGCCATATAAGCGTGAACCGGGCCTTCCGTATCGGCAAATGTCCCGCCACATGCAAAACATGCGAGCTTCTCCATGGAGCATCCCCTTTATTTTCGCACCACCTCAGGGATTAACCCCCTGGGCGCATATCTTAGGGCCAGCGTAATAACCAACCCCAGCACAAATACCCGCATTTGCAGGGAGCGACTTTCAATATCAGGAATTGCTCCCCAGCCCACCCCTTCAGAAAACTGGGAAATATTTATAAACATTGCCTGACTGATCGGCTCGGATAATACCCAGACAATATAGATAAACACCCCGCCAAACAACGCGCCAAAATTATTTCCGGCTCCGCCAACAATCACCATAACCCAGATAATGAAAGTATGATTGATCGGCTGATAGCCGCCGGGGTCATAAATCTGCGCAAAAGAAGTTAAAATCGCCCCGCCAATTCCCATCAGCACCGCGCCAAAGATAAATATTTCCAATTGGCGAGATTTTACATCTTTGCCCATGGAGGCCGCCGAAATATGATTATCACGAATGGCCCGCATCATCCGTCCCCACGGTCCCCCATAGGCCCGCTGAATAAGAAATAATGCAATAATTACCACAACAATCACCACCGCCAGATACCCGGCTCTGGCAAATACAAACGAATTGAAAGTATCAACTCCAAAAGCCTGATAATCCTGGGGGCGCGGCACCGGCCACGGAATCGGAGAAACCGTTAGTGTCCCCCTGGTCAGCCAGTCCATATTTTTAATCAAAGCGCGAATGATTTCTGAAATTCCAATGGTGGCGATGGCCAGATAATCAGTCCTCAGACCCAGAGCAATTTTGCCGATTATATAGGCAATTCCGGCCGCCAATAAGCCGCCAAACATCCAACCAAAGATTACCGGCAAGCCTAAGCCGCCAACAAAGCCCGCTTCTGCTTCAATATATTTTGCCGCTGGATCAATCTGAGATCGATACATAATATATGCAACAATCCAGGCTGCCACCTGAGCACTGCGATGCCAGCGCGGGGACGCCCCAAGCCGGTGCAACCGGTTGGCTCCCATTATCAGCAAAGCCCCGATGCCGGCGGCAATCAATACCTTAAGCAACATAAATGGCCCTTCAGAGCCCCAAAACTCTATATTCACCGGCACAGAAATAAAGGTAACGGCAAACCCGCCCACCATGATAAAACCCATCACCCCGAAATTAAACAATCCCCCATATCCCCACTGGATATTAAGGCCCAGAGCAATGAGAGAAAGCGCCAGCGCTTCAACGCTCAGGCGCACAGTAAATGGCGCACCCATAACCAAAGCGACCAGAATTATCAGACCCGCCAAACCAAAATATAATAGAGCTGCGCGTCTGATCATGAGGAAACCCCCTTAAACAGACCGGTTGGTTTGACCAGCAACACAATAATCAGAATAGTAAATGCAACGGTTAGCTTGTATTCGGTTGGAACAATCGAGAGGTCATTAGGTATCCAGTCCGGTAAGCCAGCTCTGAACGGGCGCAATAATACTGCCCAGTTAAATACTGCCATGGTCTCTGCAAACCCAACCAGAAATCCCCCGGCAATTGCCCCATAGGATTGGCCAAGCCCGCCAACAATGGCAGCGGCAAATATCGGCAGGATAATATTAAACGCCAGATCGGGTTTTAATGTTACATCTAGGGCCAGCATGGTGCCCGCCAGACAGGCCAGCGACCCGGCAATAATCCATGTCACCCGCACCACCAGTTTGGTATTAATGCCAGAAACTTGCGCCAGATCAGCATTATCGGCCATTGCCCGCATACCCTTGCCCAGACGCGAGCGGGTCAGGAAAAAATGCAAGGCCAGCACCGCAATTATTGTCAGCCCGATCATCCATATCTGAGGCTCGGTAACAACTATTGGCCTGCTTGCCCCTAAAAATGACATATCAATGCGAAAAATCTGCTTGGGCGTATCCGCATAAAAACTACGGGTGGACACCCCGGAAAAAAGACGGATTAGCCCTTGGATCATCAGGGTAACCCCAATCGAGGCAATCAGCAGAATAACCGGCTTTGCCCCCCTTTTCCTCAAAGGCTCATAAAACCCTTTATCAATGCCAAGGGCCAGACCGGCAGCAATTACCATGGCCAGCGGCAATACAAGTATTGCCATGGGAATTGGCGCAACAATGCCAAGAGCTGCCGCCATAACTGTCAAAATAAACGTCACAAAGGCACCAAGGGTCATCAGATCACCATGGGCAAAATGGGCAAACCGGAGAATTCCAAAGATCAGCGTTATGCCCACTGCCCCCAAAGCATAGATGGAACCAAGCACCATCCCAGACACCAAAACCTTGTTCACAAAGAAAATAAGTTCATTCATTTTATCCGCCCAAAAAGCTTTTTGCCACTTCCGGATCGTTCAGAAGCTCTTTTCCAGTTCCAGTAAACCGATTTTGCCCATTGGCCAGCACAAAACCCTTGGAAGCAAATTCCAGCGCCTGCCGGGCATTCTGCTCAACCATTAATATGCCCACCCCGGACGCGTTGATTTTTACAATCTGCTCAAAAATCTCCAGCATATAGCGCGGTGATAATCCGGCAGATGGCTCATCAAGCAACAATAATCTTGGTTTACTCATCAAAGCCCGCCCCATAGCCACCATCTGACGTTGCCCCCCGGAAAGTTCACCGGCCGGCTGATTGCGTTTTTCCTTCAGGGGAGGAAACATTTCATAAACTGAATCCATAGTGTCAGAAAAATCATCGCGGCGAATAAACGCCCCCATCTCCAGATTTTCATTGACACTCATGGTTGTAAAAACATTGTGCTCTTGAGGTACAAAACTCAAACCCTTGGGCACCAACCGGTCGGGCAGAGAATTCGTAACATCTTCATCATCAAATTTTATTGTGCCGGAACTAACCTTAAGCAATCCGAAAATTGACTTGAGAGCTGTTGATTTCCCGGCCCCGTTCGGTCCGACAATGACCCCGATATCGCTGGCATCAATCTCCATATTTATACCCTTGAGAATGGGTGCTCCCCCATATCCTGCCTCGACATTTTCAAGCGCCACCAGTGCCATTTTTATGCCTCCACCGGTGTGCCAAAATAGGCTTCGATAATTTCAGGGTTTTTGCGTATTTCTTCCATCGGTCCCTGGGCAATAACCTGCCCCTGCGCCATGACAATTACCGGGTCGCAAAGCCTGGCGATCAAATCCATATCATGCTCGATCACAAAAAACGTATACCCAAGCTCCTTGTTCATGCGCTCAATATTGTGCGCCAGGTCTTTTAACAAAGTACGGTTTACCCCGGCCGCAACCTCATCAAGTAATACCAGCTTGGCATCAACCATCATGGTGCGCCCAAGTTCCAGCAGCTTTTTTTGTCCCCCGGAAAGGTTTCCAGCCAACTCATCCTTGATGTGAGAAAGTTTTAAAAAATCTATTACATCATTGGCTTTTTGACGAACTTCCAATTCGCGGCTGCGCACCAAAGATGGTCTCAGCCATACATCAAGCAAATGCTCACCCGGTTGATCGCCCGGCACCATCATCAGGTTTTCCATCGCGCTCATCTGAGAAAATTCATGGGCAATCTGAAAAGTCCTGAGCATACCCCGGTCAAACAGAATATGCGGATCGAACCCGGTAACATCCTCGCCGTCGAAGATTATATTTCCAGAACTTGGAGTGGTGGTTCCGGCAACCATGTTGAACAGGGTGGTTTTTCCAGCCCCGTTGGGGCCGATAAGGCCGGTGATCGAACCTCTTTCAACCTTTAAAGAACATTCATTGACGGCAACAACCCCGCCAAAATTCTTCGAAACACTATTAACTTCAATTATAAAATCAGCGCTCAAGTGCGTCCCCCAAAAAATAATCTAGATCACAGGCCCGGCGCATGTGCTCATATGCAATCCGCGTGGTCAACACCAAACGATAGAGCTTTTATAAATAATAGAAGTTTTTGACACAACAAAAGAAAAGGGGCGCTATTCAAGCGCCCCTTTTCAATTTATTATTTCAGCATTAGGTTCTCGGGTCAGGACCCTAAAACTCATCCCATTCACTATCGACAGCAGCACTGCCTTCAGACAGATAAGATTTAGCCGCCTTGGAAACCTTGGCCTGTATCTGCTTAATACCCTGCCTTGGTGCAGCCTGTGGAGCCGGCGAGGCAGATCGTTGCCCGGCATTATCACCAAGCTTGAACACATCAACAATCCGGTCCAGCTCATCCACCTGGTTATCGGTCTGTTCGATTGCCGCATTGGTTTCTTCAACCAAAGCTGCATTATGCTGGGTCATTTCATCCATCTGACGAACGGCAACATTAACCTCATCAATCGAAGAAGCCTGATCACGAGACGCCGAGGCAATTGCTGCCATTAATTCCGAGCTTTCCTGAATTCCAATGATCATTTCCTTGATTTTTTCAGCCGCAGAAACAACGTGCTTGGAGCCGGTACCAACTTCAGTTGCGCTTTGCTCAACCAGTTGCTTAACCTCGGATGAAGCCTCAGCTGCACTTTGTGCAAGGCGACGAACTTCAATGGCAACAACCGCAAAGCCCTTCCCGGCCTCTCCGGCACGAGCCGCTTCAACAGAAGCGTTCAATGCCAAAAGATTGGTCTGAAAAGCAATATCGTCAATCATGCCAATAACATTTGATATCTTGGCCGAAGATGTTGTAATCCGCTCCATGGCTTCGGTGGCCAGATCAACAGTCTGACCGGTTTGTTCAGCTGTTTGGGCCAAAACCTTGGACTTTGTCGAGGCCTCATCGGCCTGATCAGCACTCTTCATAACCGTATTTGAAAGTGTCTCAACGGTGGCTGAGGTTTCTTCAACCGTTGCCGCCTGCTTGGTGGTGCGCTCGCTAAGGTCATTGGCCCCGGCAAGAATTTCACCGGTGGCAGATTTAAGAGCACCCGAAGTATCGCGCAACTGACCTATGACATCGGAAAGCTTATCAGCAACCGCATTTGTATCGTTCTTCAGCTTATCAAACGAGCCTTCATATTGACCTTCAACCCGCATGGTAAGATCGGTTCTGGCTAAAGCGGCAAGAACATCGCCGGTTTCCCCAAGACCCCTCTCAACAGTCTGCACAAGCTCATTTACCTTCACCCCGAGCTGATTAAGTTCATCATCGGGGAATTCAGCTTCAACACGCTTGGAAAAATCACCCGCAACAGCAGCACCAACCACATCGCCAAATGCATGCCCAAGCTGTTCCATCATCTGGCTCCGTTCCGCAATATTGCGCGCAGCGGTGGCTTTTTCATCTTCGGTCATGGCGGCAACTTTTAAACCGTTTTGCTTGAAAATTTCGACAGCCCGTGCCATTTTTCCAAGTTCATCGTGGTTTTCAGTTCCAAAAACTTCCACATCGAAATTGCCACCTGCCATTACATCCATGGTTTTAGTCAGTCGGATAACCGGCCCGCTAATCGAGCGCACCACAATAAAGGCCATAACAATTGTCAGTAAAATAATTGCGCCATTAATTATGGCGTTGACCAATAATTTTTGGGATGCCTTTGCTTCCAGTTCTCGAGCGAGCTCAATCGCATATGTGGTTGCCTCATCATCCACTTGATTGAGCAAATTAATGCGATCTGTGGTTGCTGCAAACCATTGAGCGCCTGAAACTGAAGCGATCGAGCCGCCAAACGGAACTTGGCGCAGCAAATCTCTGTATAAATTGACCTGATCAACAATAGTCCCGCTGACTGTTTCATCAAAGAATTGTTGCAATTCAGCGCTCGCAGTATCCCTGAATGTACCCAACATCACATTTTGCATATCAACCAGACCAACAAATTTTGCGTAGTCCGCCCGATTTATTGTTTTACTTGAAAATGCCGCCGCACCAACCGCCCGTTCAATCCCGGCACTTTCCTTCGCCAGAAGCAATGCACTCAGCGACTGAAATTTTGTCGACATAACAGGGTCTTTTGACAGGGAAATCTGAAGTCCAATCGTATGCAGCAGCTCGCCAATTACTCCGGTATAATAACTAATCATTTCAGATTTTGAAACCTGAAGAGCGCTCACCTGACTCCGTATTGCCTCAAGATCTTCAAACTCACCCAACACCGTTTGAAATATTTCAATAAGCTCCGGCGCCATATTCATGCCCGGCTGCATCATATCTTCAACAAAGCCACTAAAAGCTGTAAACTGGATATCAGTTTTTGGCCTTTGCGCACTTAGCTCGCCCACAAAATTCTGCCCCCCCGAGGCAATAAAGCCAGCCGACATGCCTCGTTCTTGTTGCATTGCCTGGATTATTTCTGAAAATAGCGGGAGTTTTTCCGTTATAGCGAGCGCCTGCTGGGCCGAAACAGTTTTCTCATATTCTGAGGTCAGCTCCTGAAAGCCGATAAATAACAGGCCCGCCAATGGCACAAGACAAAGGGCAAGAATACGAACCCGGATCGGAAACCTTGAAACCAGTTGCTGTAGCCCAGATACCGATTGTTTTTTTGATTTGGAAGTCATGCTTATGCCCCATCGCATTGAAAAATAGTACGCAGAATTTCTTGGTATGTATTAAAATCAGGCAAACGCCTGAATAAAAATTACCGGCTATTAAACCAAGGCACCAATAACCGCCTCGATTTTTTTCTTCATCGACCCGGCGTCAAACGGCTTGATGATATAATTATTAACCCCGGCGACAATCGCCTCTTTCACCTGCTCCTTATCAGAGCGCCCAGTCGCCATAATAAACGGCATAGTCTTGGTTTTTGGGTGCTTGCGAATAACTTTGAGTAAAGTCAAACCGTCAATATCATCCATGTTCCAGTCCGATATAATCAGATCAATCTTGTTTTCCTGCAATTTTCCCAGTGCATCACGCCCGCTTTTAGCTTCGGTAATTTTCTGGAACCCCAGCTGATTGAGGATGAATTTGCAGATGCCGCGCATTGATTGCTGATCGTCAACGACCAGGACGCTTATAGTGCTTGCTTTTGGCATTTTTAATACTCGTTTTTTACGTTTTAGTGTTGGAGCTTAAATACTTTAATAAGGGTAAACTCTTACCATATTCTCAATTTGGCATATATTTTTAAGCAACAGATTTTTGCTTCAGCAATCCAAAAATCAACCGGTTTGCAATATCTTCGACTGCAGCCTCTTCAACCACGGCACCGATTTCATTTGCGACTCTTGGCATGCCATAAACCAGTGCAGATTCTTTGTTCTGTCCAACTGTATAAGACCCGGCTTGACGCATGAGTTTTAGCCCCTCGGCACCATCTTTTCCCATACCGGTCAATATGGCTCCGACAGCTTTTGATCCAATGGTTTTGGCCACCGAAGCAAACAACACATCAACACTAGGCCGATGCCCTGATACCAGATCATTTTCATTCAGACGGCATTTCATCTGCCCGGAACTGATTTCAACCAGCAGATGAAAACCTCCCTTGGCGATATAAACCTTGCCCACCTCAATTGGCATACGGTCCACAGCCTCAACAACCTCCAGTTCAACCTGCTGATTTAATCTCTCAGCAAAACGGGCGGTGAAGCTTTCAGGCATGTGCTGAGCCACCAGGACGGGAGGGCTATCCGCGGGCAAACGCGAAATTACATTCCTCACCGCATCCACGCCCCCGGTTGATGCTCCAATAGCAATAAGTGAACCAGCAGCGACCCCGGCTGCACTGTTCGCGACAAATGATTTTGACGCAACATTTGGTCGCATTACCTGGCCTTTAACGTCACTTTGTGCGGCTGAACGAACTTTTTCCCGAATATCTGCCCCAAATTTTTCAATTCCACCGGACAGATTAGCTCCCGGTTTGCCAACAAAATCCACCGCCCCCAATTCAAGTGCCAGCATGGTTTCGCTGGCCCCTTTGTGAGTAAGCGTCGAAACCATAACAACAGGCAGGGGACGCAGGCGCATAAGTTTTGATAAAAATTCAAGCCCGTTCATATTAGGCATTTCAATATCAAGGGTTATAACGTCTGGGTTTAATTCCTTGATTTTACGGCGCGCCACAATGGGATCTTCTGCCGTACCAACAACTTCAATATCCCCGTCTTTTATTAACTGGGAGCTCAACACTTCACGAATTAACGCTGAATCATCAACAACTAAAACCCTGATACTCATCGACTGGCCCTCATATTTTCCTGCATCGAACGGCGATAAATAGTTTTTCCATCAATACAAAAACCAAGCGCTGCAGCGCGCATGTTTTCTGAATGGCCAATATATAAATACCCGTCCTCGGGTAGCAGCTCACTAAAGCGCTCAAAAACTTTTGTCTGGGTTGGCTTGTCGAAATATATTGTGACATTGCGGCAAAAAATGGCGTCAAACGGTCCCTTCATCGGCCAATCCAACATTAAATTTAACGGCTTAAACGTCATCAGATTTCGCAAATTTGACGGAATTCTAACATTTCCATCTGGCGTTTTTTCGAATATTGCAGCCTGGGATTTGGATAAGCCTTCAAGTTCTCCGGCCGGATATATTCCCATTGCGGCCTTGGCAATTACGTCCGTATCAACATCAGTGGCCAAAATTTTGAAATCCCAGCTTTTGAGTTGTGGGAAATTCTGCATAAGAGCCATGGCGATGGTATATGGCTCCTGCCCTGTGGAACAACCCGCTGACCAGATGCGCAATCTTGGCTTGCCCGTAGAGGTTTTATAACGCGGATTTGCCACCAACCGGCCCACATATTTTACCAGATGATCAAAATGATGATCCTCCCGATAAAATCGGGTCAGATTTGTGGTAAGTGCGTTGACAAAAACCTGCTTGTCATCCCTTGAGGCGCGCTTATCCAAAAAGTCCACATATGCATCAAAGCTTTTAAGGTTTTTAGCGCGAACGATTTTTGTTAGCCGGGAAACCACCAATACCCGCTTGGCCTCGCCAAGAGAAATTCCCGCAATCTGATAAATACGATCCCGTATTTTATCAAATTCTTTGTCACTAAGAGAAATTTCTTCGCCCGACATGTTTTTTCCCAACATCGTAAATTCTTCAAATTTTTAAAGTTTGCCAAAGGCAAAAGCAGACATTTTCACGACCGCTACAAAATTTTGCCGTCGCGATAAATCCCGCTACTGCAATATGACCGGGTTTTTACTTATTTTATGTAAAGGCGTAGCAAATTAAATTTTTCCGTCGGCAATACTGACTTACAGCTAATATCCAGCCACTGCCCTTATGAAAAAAGCTCAAAACAATTCGATATCGTCAACCGGTGGCGCAACAACCCGTTTTTTAGCAATAGCCAATTCTTCACGAACAACGGTTTTGCCCGCATCGGAATCAAGCCGCTTGACAAAAACCCGCCCGCTGGCCGGCTTGAACATAATTCGGCGGGCAAAGTTCCCCCCCAAATCCTCAGAAGCTATTTCATAGCCTTCACCCAATAAAAAATCGCGTACAAATTCCACATTGCGTGCACCCACATCTGCCTGCAAAGAATTTATATTGCCGCCGCCAAATACCTTGATAACCAGATTACCTTTGCGCCCGGTCCCTTGGCTCAATACCGAGTTGATCAATTGCTCCATGGCAAAAGCACCATAACGCGCCGACGCACCATAGCGATCTTTTGCGCTACCGGATTGATCTGCCAGCAAAAAATGGTTCATTCCCCCGATTGCTGCCACACTGTCACGTACACATGCGCTGATGCACGATCCCAAAACCGTTGCCATTGTAACACGCTGATCGGCTGAAACTTCGCATCCACCCTGATTTACCGTCACGGTTTTTTCACGCCCCTCATCTGAACGTAATCCATTTGATACTCTCGCCCCTAAAGCCGACATTTACAAATTCCCCTGATATCTCTTAGGGTTTAAAATCCTAAGTGGTTTTCCCAAGGATAACTCAAAAGAAATTAGGAAATTACTAACCAAAAACACAAGATGAGATAAATTAAACCCAAGAGAAATATTGGCTTAGCATTTGTCAGATAGATTTCTTCATACAGGTTCAAAAATTTTGATATGTAGGGAATTAGATAAATTGGCTATAGAAAAGCTGGCAATAGAACTCGAAGAAACTATCCACCAGACCAAAGATCTGGTGGATTCGATCAATGTCGCTCTGGAAGTTCTTCTGGACAAATCTATCGAAAATTCTAAAGCTCGCCAGGATGCCGCGATCAAAATATTAATCGGCTTGCAGGCCCAGGACCGCATTGAACAGCGCTGCGCCAATATAAAATCTGCCATCGAGCAAATTCGTCACCGTACCGCCCATTTTGATGAAGATAAGGCAGCATTCGTCTGGCAAAACCTGACCCTGGACGAACTATCAAAACCTGAAATGTCATGCACGGCAGCAAAAATCCCAAGTGGGGATTGCGACCTGTTCTAGGTTCAAAACTAAAACCCAAAAACTAAAACCCAAGAACCAGAACCCAAGAACCAGAGCCAGAGCCAAAAAACTTTCAATTTTTGTGACTTTTAGATTTTGTTTCATGATTTCTGGTCAGGAACAGGCGAGAAAGCGCCGGAAACCGCATGGTTTTCAAGATTTTTCAACGCATTCATGAACAAAATAGGCGGCGCCCGTTCGGGTTCGAAATATAGTATGCATCTAATACAAATTGCAGTTCAATAAGGTGATAGACATGATTTCACTGCTATTTACCTTATCTGAACACTCTATTTCAAACAGAATCGTACGAATTTAATAGGTCCTGACCCTCAAGTCTCCGAATAATTTTCAGGCAAAGTTTTTAGCTCTCTTCCTTTACCCCGGCAACAATTGCATCAAGGTCAATCAGGCCAACCATTTTGCTGTCATGGGTAATAATGCCGTTCAAAAGCTCAGAATCCATATTGTCGCCTTCAGGGACTTTATGGATATCTTTCTTCGAAATGGTAAGAATGTCTGAAACCGCATCCACCAGAACACCCACCCACTTTTCACCAACCGACATGACCACAACCACATGATTTTTTGTGGTATTGGTAATTCCGTCGCCAAACCTTGCCCTAAGGTCAAATATCGGCACTATTGTTCCGCGCAGGTTTATGACACCACGCACAAATTCCTGCGTATTGGGCAAAGGTGTTGCACCATCCCATGCGCGAATTTCACGCACCGTGGTAATTTCAACCCCATAAATTTGCTCCCCGATCATAAACGCGATCAGCTGCATGGAATTGCCTGAGGCAATATCGTGCTCGATATCTCCACTTTCACGATTTTCAAAAGATTCCATTTTTTCTATCCCTTACTTAAAAATCAGGCCGCCGACTTTTGTTCAGGTGTATTTTTCAACCCCTGAACATCAACGATTAGCGCCACATTACCATCCCCAAGGATTGTTCCCCCGGCGACCCCATCAATTCGTCTGAAATTCTCTTCCAGACTTTTAATAACCACTTGCTGCTGGCCGATAATCCGATCAACGATCAAGGCAATTTTAGAATTGCCCTCGCCCTCGCACAAAACCACAAACCTCTTGTGCTCTTTCAGATTAGTTTCCATTTCAAATCGCACCGCAAGATCAATAACCTGCACATATTCACCCCTGATCTGTAAAACCCGCCTGCCGCTTGGTGCGTAGCCAAAATCAGCCCGCTCACAAAGCACTGTCTCAACTATCGAGCTGAGCGGAATTACATAAGGGCCGGTGCCAACTTCCACCAGCATTACATCCAGAACAGCCAGGGTTAGGGGCAAACGCAGCAACATCTTGGTGCCTTGCCCAGGGGATGATCGCACATGAACCGAACCGCCAATTTTTTTGATGTTGGATATCACCACATCCATACCAACGCCGCGGCCTGAAATATCAGACACTGCATCCGCTGTTGAGAATCCGGGAGCAAAAACCAATTCATCAATCTGCTCATCGCTTAATTGCTGATCCGGACCAACAACTCCACGTTCCCGCGCCAGCTCAAGCACTTTGACCCGATTAATACCTGCACCATCATCTTCGACCGAAATTATAATATTTCCACCCGCCTGCTCAGCTGAAATGCGAATTATTCCCTGTTCAGGTTTTCCCGCCGCTTTTCGCTTTTCAGGTATTTCCACCCCGTGATCGGCTGAATTGCGGATCATATGGGTCAATGGATCGCTAAGTTGCTCGATTATGGCTTTATCAATTTCAGTATGTTCACCAACCATTTCCAGGCGAATATTTTTGCCGGTCTTTGAGGCCAGCTCACGAACCAGACGTGGCATGCGTGAAAATACAGATTTTACCGGTTGCGCCCTGATCGCCATCACCGCATCCTGTAAACCGCGGGTTGTTTGAGCCAGAACCTCAACACCGCGCACCATTTCCTGATAGCGGGCCCGCAATTGATCATCCATTTGCTGGGTAAGCATAGACTGGGTGATAACCAGCTCACCAACCATATTCACAACCCGGTCAACCTTTTCCAGATCAACGCGAATTGATTGAACAGTTGGAGTTTTTGCGGCCTGTTTTGTGCTTTTTTTGACTTCTGGTTTGGGGGGTGGAGGCGGCTCAATTTCTGCTGCCATGTCCGCTAAACTTAAACCTTTATCGGCACTGTTTTCGTCTGGCTCTTGGGGTTCTTCGCCACTTTCCTGCTCTAGAGCATTTATATGTGTTGATGCTGCAACTTCTTCCACAGAAGCAGCCGCAGCAATTAAATCTTCGTCGACCTGTGGCATCAGATCATCGTCGGCATTGGCCATCACCGAGATGATATTCAGATCGCAATCACCCTCGACAAACTCAAACACTTCCAAAATTGCTTCTTCAGTAATACCATCGCCATGGAGTTCAGCTTCCCACGAACAATAAACTCCAAACGGATCAAAATCGGCAAGTTCGGGCATTTTGAGCAATTTGGCAGTAATTTTTGCCTCACCCAGAGACGAAAGCTCCCGAAATAATAATAAAGGGTCGTTTGCACGCTCATAAAGTTCATAATGGGGAGTAAAATCTACTTTCCAGTACCTGAGCCCGTCCTCCAGGGGTGCCTGATCAAAACTATCCCCCTCGTCACTATCTGCACTTACAGTTACACCTTCATCATCGTCTCCGACTGAAACCATGACAGGAACAAATTCAATATCAAATTCCTCCATCGGCTCTTCTTCATCTTCACCGGAGAGAATTTTAAAACGCGCCAGCTCTTCTGCACCAAAATCATCTGCCAATTCCTCACCATCACGGGCAGCGCCAACAAAATCGGCAACCAGATCAATGGAACGAATGCATAGAGTTATAACCTCACTGGTAAGTTCCACCTGCCCGTTTCGAACAAAATCCAAAAGAGTTTCAAAGCTGTGGGCGAATTCTACGAGCTTTTCAAATCCAAATGCCCCCGCTCCCCCTTTTACAGAGTGAATGGCTCGAAAAACCGCATTTTGGCGATCGGCACTATGGTCCCCCTCCTCAATGGCGGTGAACTGTTCTTCAAGCTCCAAAAGTAATTCCGAACATTCTTCGAAATAGGTAGCTTTGAATTCGTCAAGATCGCTCATATTTTAAGATCGCTCATATTTTTGTAGCAAAAATCAATATTTTACTTCTGCCAAAACCCTTTGGACTTGTCCTTAGTGAACAACCCGATGAATTACCGAAATCAGTTTTTCCGGGTCAAAGGGCTTAACAATCCAGCCCGTCCCCCCCGCTTCACGGCCCAGATTGCGTTTTTCCGGCGAGGATTCTGTGGTCAGAATCAAAATAGGAAGGTTCTTTTTTGCCCCGGATGCCCGAACATTTTTAATAAATTCAATTCCATCCATCACCGGCATATTGATGTCGGTAATAACCACATCAAATTCTTCACCTTTCATGGCATCAAGGCCTTTTTGCCCATCCTCTGCCTGAACCACTTCAAACCCCGCCTCTTTCAAAACGTGGTTCAACATTGATAAAATGGTTGGAGAATCATCAACCGTAAGTACGCGCATTTTAGTTTCCTTCAATAAACTCAGCAAAAATATTACCCATTCCCAATCGCTCCACCGCCTCTTCAAAGGCTTCACTTGGATTAGCAATGCTTAGGGTGAAATCATTGGATTTGGCACCTTGTCCGGCGCTAACCAGCATCAACAGGGCATTTGTGGCCACTCTTGAAACCTGAGCTGCGTCCAGTCTGGTGTTTCCAGTTTCAATTGCACTCACCAGTGAATCGCGCATGGCGTCCATGGCATCCACATCCACCACACTCGGCAAATCAAATTTTTGAATATCTTGAGCGCCCATATAAGTTCCAAACCCCGTATAAATCCCTATGGAGTTTCGCTCAGAACGGTTTATAAATCCCTAATTACGGGCAATCAATAATTTGGGTCAGATATTAATGGCATCCAGAATTTCCTGCCTGTCCACCAGGGCAACATCATTTGGCTGCCAATTCGGCTTTTGATCCTTGTCCACCAGCACAGCACGCACCCCTTCAATAAAATCACCCCGAGCCCCCATGAACCTGGCCAATGACAGATCAGTCTGCAAAACACTGGCGATACAGGGCTGTTTTATCGCTGCATCCAGCCCCATCACATGAACCACATTGGAGGTTGGACAACGACCAAGAATTATACTGGCAATCTGAGCCAGTTTAGTCTCATCCAAAACATGCTGAGCAAGGTGAGTGTAGATTTCTTCGCAGTCTTCACTTTCAAAAACAAATGCAAATCTATCTGCCAGATCGCAAAAAACAGCCATTCCCGGATCAATTGCATTTAACTGCATTATTTCCTTTATCGCCCTGTCAATATTTGCTGCTCCCCCCACCGCGACTAACTTGCTTCGAACTTGAGAAAAATTCTCATCCCGGATGCAAATATCTGCAAGGCCAAGTGCAATCGCATCCGGTGCCGTCACGATGGAACCAGATAGCATAAACATCAGGGCCTGATGACGGGGTATTGCGGCAAGAATTGAGCGCACCCCCACATCGCAAAACAAACCAATTGCCGCCTCGGGCATAGCAAACCGGGCGGTTTTAGTGGTAATTTTATATCTGGCATGTCCCGCCAAACCGATGCCTCCACCCATAACCACTCCGTGGGTCAACGCTATGATGGGCTTGTCATAGGTGGCGATCATCAGGTTCATTTTGTATTCGGCTTCAAAAAACTTCCCAACTAGCCCTGTTTCTCCGGCCAGAACCTTTTCTCTGGTCCAGCGCACATCGCCCCCGGCACAAAATCCGCGCGCTCCCTCCCCTTCAAACAAAATCATTTTTACCAGCGGGTCTTCGTCCCATTCTTTCAATGATTTACTGATTTTCTCGATCATTTCAGGGGTCAGGGCGTTGATGGCTTTTCCGCGCTTCAGGGTGATTATGGCCACCCCGTTTTCCACTATTGTGCCAACTTCATTTTGCATTTTTTAACTCGCCCCGATTTCTATTTGAGTCATTTATAGTGGTGATTTTGAATCAGTTCATCACCTTTGTTTATCCCAAACCCACTATTTTACACTTCAACCCGGTTGTTTTGCTCTCTCAAATGGGTTTTACCTGTAACATGAACAAAATTCACCTCACAGGCATTGCCCGCGATCTAAAAACTAGATCTGAAACCCACAAACCTATTTGTATCGGCATTATCGGTGCTGGCGAAATGGGCACCGATCTTGTCACCCAGATCATGCTGATGGATGGCATAAAAATTGGTGCCATCGCCACAAGGCGTCCGATTGCCGCGCTTAACGCTATTGAAATAGCATATGGAGACCGGAGCAACGCTCTTGAGGTTTCTTCTGCCTCCTCCATGTCAAAGGCTCTGGACTTAGGCAAAATTGCTGTTACTGACGACCCCAATTTAATGGTCACCACCCCAAAAATTGATGTGGTGATCGACGCAACCGGCAAGCCCGGTGTTGCCGCAGATTATATCTTGTTGGCCATGGAGCATGGCAAGCACATCGTGATGATGAATGTGGAGGCCGATGTTACCATAGGTCCCTATCTCAAAAGTCAGGCCGACAAATTGGGGGTGATTTATTCCCTTGGAGCGGGAGATGAGCCATCCTCCTGCATGGAACTGATAGAATTTACCTCAGCTCTCAACCTTGAAATTATCGCCGCCGGAAAGGGCAAAAACAATCCCTTAAACCACAATGCCGTGCCTGATGATTATCGCGAAGAAGCACTTCGACGCAACATGAACCCGCGCATGCTGGTGGAATTTGTTGACGGTTCAAAAACCGCCGTGGAAATGGCCGCAATTGCCAATGCCACCGGCTTAAAACCCGATATACCCGGCATGCATGGCCCAAAAGCCTCTCGTGACGAGTTGGCCAAGGTGCTTATCCCCAAAAGCGACGGCGGAATTTTGCACAATAAGGGCGTGGTCGATTATACCATCGGCAAAGGTGTTGCCCCCGGGGTTTTTGTAATTGCCAAAGCCAATCATGCGCGAATTGTTGAACGCATGGACGACTTGCATATCGGTATTGGTCCCTATTATGGTTTTTTCCGCCCCTATCACCTGACTTCGCTGGAAGTTCCGCTGACTGCGGCCCGCATCATGCTTTATGGCAAGGCTGATATGGTGCCGCTCAACAGACCTGTGGCAGAAGTTTGTGCACTGGCCAAACGTGATTTACAGGCGGGAGAAAACCTCGATGCCATTGGCGAAACCTGCTATCGCTCTTTCACCATGACAAAAGAGGACGCAAGAAAAAAATCCTGCCTTCCAGTGGGCCTGTTAGAGGGCGGCAAAACCACCCGCACCATCAAAAAAGGCGAACTTATCACCTCCGATAACGCCACCCCTGATAAGACCACCAAACTCTACGAAATGCGCCTGAAGCAGGATCAAATGCTCAAGGATTCATAGAATCCTAATTGGGCTATTCACGATTTTGGGGCAAACACTCCAACAAAAATTGTCGCATTTGTTCAAGACCTGCTGATATTTGTGGGCTTATGAACGAATATCGGGCAAATAACTGCCTATTTGAAAAATCAAATCACTGGAAAACGGCAAAAAATCATGAAATTTCGCTATACAATTCTCTATGTCAGCAACGTTGTTCAAAGTTTGAATTTTTTCGAAAAGGCTTTTGGCTTCACCACCAAAATGCTGCACGAAAGCTCTGAATATGGCGAGATGGATACCGGCTCCACCATTTTGGCTTTTGCATCGCGCAAATCCATGCAGGAATTGGGCAAATCAGCCTCAATTCCTGATCCAAAAAAACCTGCATTTGAAATTGCTCTGGAAACAGATAATGTGGCTGCAGGTGTTGAAAAAGCAATTACAGCAGGCGCAAAACTGCAACGGGAGCCAGAAAAAATGCCGTGGGGCCAAACCATTGCCTATGTCAGCGATCCAAACGGTTTTCTGATAGAAATCTGCACCCCAATCTAAAAAATCATTCCTGAAATTTTAATGGGATAGGTAAATTGGATAAACTCCCCGAAGAAAAAGTAGCGGCCTTTCTAAACGAATTACACCAATCCGACGTTAAAAAATTTGAAATTGTCGAGCAATGCCGCTCACTGTTCTTTTCCCTTCATCCGAACGGTAGTGAACGCATGATGTATGGCGGCATCATGTTTTCGTTGAAACACGATGTTGCTGGAGTTTTTGCCTATAAAAGCCATGTTTCTTTTGAGTTCGGTTTGGGACACAGCTTGGATGATCCAAATAATCTGCTTGAGGGAAATGGGAAGTTACGCCGCCATATCAAATTGCAAACAATCGAACAGATCAAAAAAAAACAACTGAAATTCTTCATTGCTCAACTGACATAGATCAATGTTGAACGGCATTGATGACCTGTTCTTTGCTCCTCTAACTAAACCCTGCTTGATTTAGTTGCGTCACAATCCCAGACTGATATTTAATTCTGCCGGGACTGACCCCAAACCAGCGTTTTATATCACGACTCATATGAGCCTGGTCACTATATTCAAAATCAAAGGCGATTTGTGCCAACGCCCCTCCTGATGCCAGTTCACGTGCCACTTTTCGCGCCCGGGCCAATCCTGTCCAAAAAGCTGGTGTTTTACCGGTGCCTTTCAGGACCAAACGCTGAAGTGAGCGCAAGCCAATACCAAGTTCTCTTGCAGCCATACTGACATTTTTACGCCCTGCCCCCAAACAGGCCAACGCCAGTTCTGTATTGGGAGAACGCAAACAATAATTGCTGATCATATCTTCGATATGTTTTTCGGCCACATCCTTTCCCGGTTCCAAATTTTTTAATGCGCTTAGTATAGCAAACCCATCAATTGATATACCCGGCCTGAAACGATAACCCATGAAAAAATCACCCACCACAGAACTCACTTTATAGGCGGTATCATCCAGCGAAGTAATTTGCCAATGTGGTTTTTTGCCCGCTGATGCCCTAAAAATCAGATCGCGACAGCCATCAGGAATAATCAGTGAATTGCCGGCAATTTTTGCTTGGAATTGCCAATGCTGCAAAATTAAATCATTCATTAAAATAGCCTGCTTCCAAACAACGTGCGCCACCAGGAACAAGCGAGAAAATCACCAAACACATTGGTTTACCAAAGATTTTTTTCAGCGCGTTCTGGCCAGTTTTTATCAAATTCCTCGCCATCAAAATCACCATTGGTGGCTTCTTTTAACATATCACCAGCCGTGGGTAGATTAATTGCGGCATTTTGAGCGCTGACATTCCACAACTGAGCGCGTTTTATGGCTCTGGCACATTGAAAATATACCTCATTGATATCAATGGCAATTACCGTTGTCGGGTGCTTACCTTCCATTTCAAAACTGGTACAAATTTCTTTATCAGCGGTAATAATTGCGCGCCCGTTAACCCGCAAAATCACCTCGGAACCGGGCACCATAAACATCAGGGAAACCCGAGGGTCCAAAACTATATTCCGCAATGTATCAAGACGATTATTGCCCCGCCAATCCGGCAGGAGCAGGGTTTTGTCATTAGCGATTGTGACAACACTTCCCCGATCGCCGCGCGGGGAGCAATCAATCCCCTCTTCTCCCACACTGGCCAAAGCCACAAACGGAGATGCCTTTATAAAGCTGGCATAGGATTTGGAAAGCCGGCTGAGGACTTTTGCACTGGCGGCTTTTGAAGTAGAGCCGTAGAGTTTTTCAAGATCGGCAATACTGGAAATGGCGGACATGGACAGGCTCCTGTAAATAATTTTGTCTATTCTTCATCTTTAACTAAATTTAATCCCCTTTACGCCAGAAGTTTCTCAACCATTAGCCGGATTGCAGGGCCAATCTGGGAGGCCGTGCTGGCCTTTTGCGCAATGCCTTCAGCGCAGGCAATTAGCAATTGCGCATAATTTTGCGGCAGGTCGCGCCTGCTGTCTCGTAGCGTTTGAGATATCCTTAATTGCAACCAATTTTCAAATTGGGCAATTTCATTCGCTGCAATTTTGCTTTTTTCACCATAAATTTCTTCCCGGTGCGGTGAGCCTTCCAATAGTTTACATATTAATTTGTGTTTTGAGGCCAGAGCAGACGAAATTCGAAACTCCAGATCACCTTTTTCATTCAAGCTCTTTTCCACCTGTTGTTGAAGCTGCTCAAATATTCGCTGCAAAACTGCAACAAAAACCGCATCCTTGTTAGGGAAATAACTGTAAAGCGTAGGTTTGGCGATACCTGCCTCCCTAGCTAAAGCCTCCATGCTGGTGCCCCGCAATCCATTTTTTAACGCCAGCACCAACCCGGCATCCAGAATTTGATTGCGCCTGTTCGCAGATAATTTTTTCACGGTTTCGCTCATTTTTCAGCTATCATAACCATATAAACACCATTGACAATTCACGAATCAAACGAATATAGTTAAATTCGTTCAGTTTCAAGGAATTCATTATGACGCAAAAGGTTTTGCTCACGGGCATATCAGGTTTCCTGGGCGGTCACATCGCGCTACAATTGTTGAAATCCGGATATAAAGTTCGCGGCAGCGTCAGAAATCTCAAAAAAAGTGACAAAGTGCGCCAAACTCTAAAGAATCACGGGGCAGATATAGATAATCTTGAATTTGTCGCCCTTGACCTGAATAGCGATGAGGGCTGGAGCAACGCCATGGATGGCATTGAAATCCTAATGCATACCGCCTCTCCATATGTCACCTCCATGCCAAAAGATAAAATGAAACTTATCGGCCCGGCAGTTGAGGGAACCAAACGGGCGCTAAACGCTGCACTGGCCGCCAAAGTTGCAAACATAGTTTTAACTTCATCTTCAGTTGCAATTATGCATGGCCATGAAAAGTCCCGCACCGCCCCGTTTACCGAAGATGACTGGACCAATTTAAACTCACCGGAAGTCAATGCCTATATTGAATCCAAGACCCTGGCTGAAAAAAAAGCATGGGAAATCATGGAAGATGCGGGGCGCACCAATGACCTCGCTGTCATCAATCCAACTCTGATTCTCGGGCCATTGCTTGATGATGATCCCGGAACGTCAGGCGCACTGATTTTACGACTGTTAAGTGGATCTATCCCCGCCGCCCCGCGGTTTTATTTGCCCATAGTTGATGTGCGCGATGTAGCGGCGATGCATATGGCGGCGATGCAAACCGACGATTGTGGCGGCAAGCGCTTCATCTCCTCGTCGGAAGGAATGTGGATTATGCAAATTTCCAATGTTATAAAATCCAGCTTTCCGCAATTCACTCCCAAACTGCCAAAATTTCAAATGCCCGATTGGGGTTTAAGAATTTATTCCCTGTTTGATGGAGATGTACGCGGCAGCCTCAGCCAGCTCGGAATATCACACGCCTTAAACAACAGTCGCGCGCGCAAGATTTTAGGCCGTGATTTCATAAAAACCGACCAAGCGATCAATGCAACCGTTACCAGCATGATAGAACAAAAGCTGGTTTAGAGATTTCGCAAACAATGTTGTTATGAGGGCGTCTCATAGGAAACTAAAACCATATCCACAGCTTCATCCCGAAGGGGGATAATAGCCTGATATTCAGCAGAATTGTGCCAGGCGTTAAGCGCATCCATATCTGCAAACCTGGCTATAACCACCGCATCAACATCGCTGCTGCCGGCCAAAACTTCGCGTTTATTGGCACGGAAAACCATCTCGCCCCCATATTGTTTGATGGTGGCCCTGGCTCCGGCGCCATACTCGCCCATTTTCTTGCCATCCTTGATCTTCATCGTTGCCACAAAAATCGCTGCCATGAAATTTCCTTATCCAAAAAAACTAATTACGCAGCAGCAACCTATCCCGGTATTCCAGTTAACATCAATCAAAGATCAAAAAATGCACAAATCAATTTTTTGACGTCATGATCCAATTGGGGACTATTCCCGATGCTTCGATAAATGGCACCACATCCAGCCCGGCAAACAATCCATAATCGGCCATCAACACGGTTTTAGCTCCAATTGCCGCTCCACCCCAAACATCAGTGTGCAATGTATCACCAACCATTACAATGCGTTGCCGGTCGACTTCAGGCCCAACCCGCTCCAATGCATGCTCATAAATATTGGTAAACGGCTTGCCAAAAAACTCCGGCTTAATTCCACAGCGCTCATGAATATCATGGGCGAACCATCCCGGCTCAAGGCTAAGCCCATTTTCACGCGGTGCCACAATATCCGGGTTGCCAACCAGCACCGGCCGTGGATTGTCCTGTAGAGAGGCCACCAGCAATTCCTGTTGCTTCTCGCTCCATTCGCTGGTTCCAAACAGAATAAATCCTTCCGCCCGGTCAAAGTCACTTCGGTTTTCACCAAGATGAACCGTAGCAACCGGCACTTGGTCAATTCCCCCATTTGAGGCCAGCATCACTCCCCAGAGATTTTGCGATCTTCCCTTAAGAGTGCTTCCCAGCACATTTCTTGAAGCGATTACATCCTCTGGCGCAAATTCAAAACCCATTTCCTTAAACCGCAACAAAGAGGCGTCCGGAGAAACTGAAGAGCCGTTAGCCACGACCAGAACTTTTTTACCCGCTTTTTGCAGCGAGGAAACCCAATCTGGCGCTCCGGGAATTACTGTTCGGCCCACGTTTAAAACCCCAAACGCATCCAGCAGAAATACATCAACCTGGTCGGCAATTTCTTCCATCTGAGATATGGTTTTCCATTTATCAGGAAAACTGGCTTCAGGCAGTATTGAACGCACCCGCTCATATTGAGCAAAAGCCCAATCCGTATTCAGATTTTTCATACTATTTCCAAATATCCAACAGAATAATCACGGGCGATTTCAAGACCAATAATCCATGCATTCCAATAGTAAAAAACTACTCAAAATCTAGGGTCAGGACCCTAGATTATTGCTGCACGCACTTTGGCAGAAATAAATTCACCGATAATCACAGCAATCAGGATCACGCCCAAAATCAGCGAAACCTGCGGCCATGCCAATATGTTAAGGGAGCCTTGCAATTGCAGACCAATTCCACCGGCTCCAACAAGGCCCAAAACCGTGGACTCGCGGATATTAATATCCCAGCGAAAAACAGCAATTCCAGCAAATGCCGGCAAAATCTGCGGCACAATACCATAGACCATAACCTGCCATCCGCTGGCTCCGGTCGCCTTAACCGCCTCAACCTGATGTTCATCAATTTCCTCAATCGCCTCATAAAGCAATTTTGCGCAAAACCCGATGGAGCGGATTGAGATGGCAAGTAAGCCGGCAAAAACCCCCGGACCAACAATCGAAACCAGAAGCAAGGCCCAGATCAAAGAGTTAATGGAGCGGGTTGAAACGATCACCAGTAACGCCAGCGGGCGAACAATACCCACCGAAACCATATCCTGCCCGGTAACTTTCTTAACAAAGTTATGGATAAAACGCGGAATTAGTCTCACAATAATCGGATGCAGGGGCAGTTTTGGCGAAGTATTTCGCGCCGCCAGAAATGCCACCGGCACTGCAATTGTCAGCGCAATAATCGTTCCAAGAGTCGCAATGTTAAACGTATCCCATATGGGCTTGCCAAGGCTGAAAATATATTCCCAGCGGGGCGGAAAAGCCCTGCCGCCAATATCAGCGGCAATCCGTGGCGCATCAAAAAAGAAATACCACGTGGTTTGGTCGGATATGCGCATCCAGCTGATATAGAACAGAATTGCCGCGCCCATCCACAAGGCCCAGCGAAACAACTGTCCGTTGCGATCGCGAACCTGCCATGTTTTTACATTATTTGCATTAATTTTACTGGGCATTATTGCACCCTCGCCCTGATATATCCGGACAGGAATTCAAGCACCATCACCGTTGCGATAATCATGATCAAAATTGCCGCCACCGTGTCAAATTCATAACGGTCAAAGGCTGTATTCAAAGTCGCGCCAATTCCCCCGGCACCAACCAGCCCCAATACCGCTGATTCCCTGAAATTTATGTCCAGCCGATAAATTGAAAGGCCAATTAAACGAGGCATTACCTGCGGCTGCACACCAAAATTCACCCATTGCAGCCACGAAGCTCCGGTAGAGCGAACAGCTTCCGCCTGGGATTTATTCATATCTTCAATGTCTTCAGCCAGCAATTTTGCTAAAAATCCAATGGTGGCAAAACTCAAAGTAAGAAATCCAGCCAGCGGGCCAAATCCAAAGATCGCCACCAGCAAAATCGCCACAATAATTTCATTAAGCGCTCTGGAGACGGAAATAATGCCACGACACAATAAATATACCGGCATCGGAGCAATATTGCTCGCCGCACCAAGGGCAATTGGAATGGAAATCGCAATGCCAACTACGGTAGACGTGATGGTGATTATTACACTTTCAACCATACCATCGTAAATATCAGACCAGCGCGATTCAAAATCGGGTTGCGAAAATCCGACAATAAAGCGCCATCCGCGCTCAAGGCCCAGATAAACCCGCTGCCAGCTCACTTCTAGCGAACCGATCGCCAGGATTAGATAGACCACGGTTATAACAATCAGACTCCAACGCCAAAACGGGTTGGTGATGAAATGAGGTTTACGCCAGGGCTTGCCTACGAAATCTTCAAGCTGCGCGCTCACGTTTCACCTTCTTCGTCATCATCGTCAACCGTTTCAATGGTTGCTTCCCAATCTTCTTCCCCATAAATGCTGGTCAAAACATCAGGGGTTAATTGTTTTGGGGTGCCGTCAAAAATAATTCTTCCGGTTTCAAGGCCCACAACCCGCTGCACAAACATCATCGCCAGATTAACATCGTGAATATTAATAATCGCCGCCAATCCGCGCTCTTCACAGAGTTCGCAAATCAAGCGCATTATCTGACGCGAGGTTTTTGGATCAAGAGAAGCTGTAGGCTCATCAACCAGCAGCACTGCCGGGTTTTGAATCAATGCTCTGGCGATACCAACCCGCTGGCGTTGCCCGCCGGAAAGCTCATCGGCACGCTTGTCTGCCATATGCAGCAAACCAACCCGATCAAGCAAGCGATATGCCTCGTCCACATCAGACTGGGGGAATTTTCTTAAAAAACTGCGCCAAAAGCCCACATAACCCAAACGGCCCGAAAGCACATTTTCCATTACGCTAAGACGTTCCACCAACGCGTATTCCTGAAATATCATACCCATGCGACGCCGCTCACGTCGTAAACCACCAGCCCCAAGGGACGTAATGTCAACTCCGTCAAGAATAGCCTTGCCGCTTGTTGGCGTAACAAGTCTATTTACACATCGGATCAAGGTGCTTTTCCCAGCACCAGAGGGGCCGATCAAGGCAATTACCTGCCCTTTTGGCACTTCCAGATCCACATCGGATAGCGCCTTGTCTCCGGTCTTATAAACTTTTGTGAGCTTTTCTAGCTTCAGCATTCTTTCACCCCAATGACCACGCCAGAATTTATGACGTGTAAAAAATGCCCGCGCGCATTACAAAACGCGCGGGCAATACTATTGTTTTCAGCTATTATTCGCAGGCGTAGGAAACGCCGTTTGCAGCATCAATTTTACGAATAACATCCCAGAACTCAATATAAGTCATTTCAAGGAACTGCCCTTCGTTTGATTTTTCAAACTCTTCCTGCAGGCTTGTGCCTTCCCAATCAAAGGTGAAGAATGCTTTTTCGATATTAGCACGCAATTCAGGAACCAGATTGTATGCAGTTCCAAAACCTGTTGTTGGGAATGTTTGTGATTTATAGATTGAAATCACATCATCAGCTTCAATAACACCGCGAGAAATCATCCGCGACAATACCGAGTTGGCAATTGAGGCAGCCGGATAATCCTTATTGGCAACACCAAGAATTGAATTATCGTGCTTGCCCGAAAATGCAGGTTCAAAATCACGGTCTGCAATCATGTCAAATTCACTTGCCAAAATTGCAGAAGGCGCTTTAAAGCCAGAATTTGATGTTGGTGAAGTAAAGGCTAAAACTCCGCCCTTAATGTCTTCAACCGTTTCAATTCCAGAACCTGGATAGGTCAGGATTTCCATTTCATAGCCAAAATTGCCGTCAAGTGAGGCCATAATGGTGAAAGGATTAAATCCAGCACAGTTCACAGCGAGTGGATTTGAACCAGTGTTAAATCCGGCAATATGCAAACGACCGGAGCGCATGGCTTCGATCTGAGCAGCATTTGATTGAACCGGGAAAAACACCACGTCTTTACCTGTCACTTCTTCCATATAATCAAGGAAATCGGACCATGCTTCTTTATAAACTGCCGGATCTTCCACCGGAGTATAAGCAAAAATTAAAGTATCAGGATCAACCAGATCAGCTGGATCGGTCGGCGCATCAGCCAAAAGATCTCCATCAACATCGCAATAGCGATCATCAAGCGTTCCGCGCTCACAATCTGCCTGCGCATATGCACTACCTGCACTAAGCAGCAAAGCGGCGGCAAAGGCGGTTAAAAAAGTTTTTGTTTTCATTTATTTTCTCCCTCATTTTTATTCAGCGTGGATTAAGTCCTATTCAGCGCAAAAACGCAATAAAATTATTTTTTGCATGGCCAGTTCTCACAAGTCTTTTGCTGCCAATGCAGGCCCCTCACCCCATTTTCAATAAATTAAAGTGGCCCGAAAATCATTTACATTGGTGCCTGTCGGACCGGTGCTAAACAAATCATCCACCGCATCAAAAGCGGCCCATGAATTGTGGGCAATCAAATGTTGCTCTACTTCAACATTTTTGGCCGCCATTCTTTGAGCGGTTGAACCATCGCAAAACACCCCGGCATTATTTTCTGAACCGTCTCTGCCGTCCGTATCAGCGCTTAAGCACACCACATTTTTAACCCCTGATATTTCCAAAGCCAGCGCCAAAAGATATTCGCTGTTGCGACCGCCTTTTCCCGGCACCCCACCCTTGGCAATGGTTACGCTGGTCTCTCCGCCTGAAAGGATCAACAACGGTTTTAAGCGCCTTTTTGTCACAGCTTTTTCAACTATCATTTTGCCATGTTCCCGGCCAACTTCCCTTGCTTCCCCCTCAATGGCATCACCAAGAACAATCACCTCACAGCCCGCACCCCGTGCCTTGTCAGCTGCCGCCTCAAGGGAAAGCCTGGCTGAAGCAATTACCTGATGAGTAGCCGACGCAAATCTTTTATCACCTGGTTTGGGAGGCAGATTATCTCCCCTTGCCAGACTTTTCCTCGCAGCCTCACCCAGTTCAATTTTATAATCCACAGTAATTTTTTTGGCCTCTTTAGCACCACTAAAACTGGCAATGGTTGGACCTGAAGCGACTTCTGCCGGATCGTCCCCCGGTACGTCTGAAATAACCAGAGTAAGCAAGGGCGCCGGATATGCGGCCACCCCTAACCTGCCCCCTTTGATCATTGAGAACATTTTTCTGACAGCGTTCATTTTTGATATGGGAGCACCACTGGCCAACAGCTGCTCATTTAAATGTTGCTTATCTCTCAGGTCCATTCCCGGTCCAGGATATGGCAGCAGTGATGATCCTCCCCCGGAGATAAGTGCCACCACCAAATCATCTTTTTGCGCCCCCCCAACCAGTTGCAAGATGCGTTTTGCAGCGGCGAAACCTTGTTCATCAGGCACCGGATGAGAAGCCTCAACAATTTCTATATGTTTGCACCGCTCAGCACTGCCATATTGCGTAACCACCAAACCGCCAATCGGGTTTTGCCAATCGGGGTCTTTGGCGCAAATTTCCTCAAAGGCTTTTGCCATTTGCGCCGAGGCTTTACCCGCCCCGACAATTATGGTTTTCCCCTTTGGGGGCATAGGCATATACTTCCCCATTACCGCCGCCGGAACAGAAGCTTTTACGGCGACATGAAACAATTGCTCAAGAAATTCACGCGGATTAAAATCAGCTGAATTAACATTAAAATTGTCATCACTCATTCGGGTTGACTTCCCATTTGTGTAACGGCCATTGACCCATTTACAACGCCCGCCTCAAGACATTTCACCAGCGAATTTTTGCCCAAATAGGCCCTGATAAATCCGGCAGCAAATGCATCCCCAGCCCCGGTGCTATCGACAATTTTCACATAAGGGGCCTCAACTTCAATCATTGTCCCGTTTTTTTGCAAAGCGCTTGCCCCTTTGGCCCCTTTTTTTATTATAACAAGGTCAAAAAGTTCTGATAAAACCGCTAACTGCCGGGCCAGCGATTTTTCTCCGCTTAACAGCTCTGCCTCTTCCAGATTAAGCAGCAAAATCGCCGCTCCCTTTATCCAGTCCAAAAATTGATTCACTCCCGCATCTTTTATAAAGCCAGCCGAGGCAGGGTCTATGGCCACTTTTATGTTTTTTTGTTTGGCCCATGACATGATCTGGCCAACGACATCCCTTGGCCCGTCAGCAAAAAAACTATATCCGGAAAGCATAATCAGCCCCACATCATCCAAAATATCTTTGGGAACATCTGCAATATTTAGGGCCATATTTGCTCCCCTGTCTGTATAAAAACTGCGCTCCCCGTCTTTGGTGACAATAGCCACCAGCATTCCGGTTTCCCGACTTTTGTCGATGGTAAAAACCGTTTCGATATTTTTATCCTTGAACCGTTTCACCAATTCCGGCGCGCCATTTTCACCAATGCGTGCCACCAGCTTCACCTTTTGCCCGGTTGCCGCCAGCCACACCGCCTGATTTGCGGCTGCCCCCCCATGCTTCATGGCAATTTCTGCTGCCCTATCTGAGCCGATGCGCAAATCCCCCTCCGGCTTAACAATGATGTCGCGCATCACGTCTCCGACAAACAATACGGATTTTTGAAGTTTTTTATCCATTCACTTCAGTTCACAAAGCGCAACTGCAATTTTGCCCGCAACTGCTGCATTATTCCTGATCAGCGCTCCATTGGCTTTTAGGCTTTCCCCCTTGCTCAACTCAAAAATCTTTTGCAGCAAATAAGGGGTGAGATCCTTGCGCGAAATGCCTTTTTCATTAGCTTCCTTGAGAGCCATTTGGATTATTTCTTCTATTTTTTTCCCATCCATGGCATCGGTTTCTGGGATCGGAACAGCCACCAGAACTCCACCCATTTCCAACTGGTTTTGTGTCTTTATCATTAGGGCAATATCATTGACATCATCAAAGCGATGATCGACAAAATACCCGCTATCTCGAGAGAAAAACGCAGGAAAGCTATCACTGCCATACCCGATTACCGGCACACCATTGCTTTCGAGCACTTCAAGGGTCTTGCCAATATCAAGAATGCTTTTGGCACCCGCACAAACAACAGCCACAGGCGTTCGCGCCAGTTCTGCCAGATCAGCCGAAATATCAAAACTGATTTCAGCCCCCCGATGCACACCGCCAATGCCCCCGGTGGCAAATATTTTTATATCCGCTGCCTTCGCGATTTGCATGGTTGTGGCAACGGTTGTTCCCGCCAGCCCCCCTTTTACCAGAATCGATGCCACATCCCGCCGCGAGGCTTTGGCCGCCTCTTCATTACGCTCGCTTAGCTCTTCCAGCCGGTCTCCGCTTATCCCCACCTCTAGCACCCCATCCATTATGGCAATGGTTGCCGGTACGGCTCCGGAATTCCTCACTTCCGCTTCAACCGCTAAAGCAATATCCAGATTTTGTGGAAACGGCATGCCGTGGGTAATTATTGTGCTTTCCAGTGCCACCACAGGGCTGTTGTCTTTGATGGCATCCGCAACTTCTTCACTGATATTCATATGATCTATAAAAGCCATTTTACCCTTTAAATTTTCTCGATAAGATATTCACTGCCCTTTAGGCGCGAATCTAAAACTTATAAATTATTCTGATTGGTTGCTTTTAATCAGGGCGCTGCTAATTATCAAATGCTTTGAAAATTATCATTCATCCATTTTAGCGAGTATAAAAATTGGCCTCATCAGACAAAAAAATTGACGGAAAACTTTTGGCAGCAAAAGTGCTGGAGCAGGTTAAATCAAAAACAGCAAATCTTGCACAAAAGGGTATGCAAAAACCCGGCCTCGCGGTGGTTTTGGTGGGAGAAGACCCAGCATCAAAAGTCTATGTGGCATCCAAAGGGCGCATGGCCCTGCAATGTGGTCTCAATTCCTTTGAGCATATTCTGCCCCAAAACACCTCTGAGGGCGATCTTCTGGCTCTAATCAAAAAACTCAACGAAGATGATACCGTCGATGGTATTCTGGTGCAGATGCCCCTGCCCTCCCATCTTGATGAATATAAAATCATTCAGGCCATTGACCCGGCAAAAGATGTGGATGGTTTAACCCTGACCAATGTTGGCAAACTCGGTTCGGCCCATCTGGATGATGCATTTGTTGCCTGCACTCCGGCCGGTTGCATGTTAATGATCAAAAGCATTCGCGGGAGCGACCTTTCAGGGCTTAATGCTGTTGTTATCGGGCGCTCGATTTTGGTTGGAAAGCCGGTCGCCAACCTGCTGCTATTGGCCAACGCCACTGTCACCATCGCCCATTCCCGCACCGCCAACCTGCCAGAAATCTGCTCCTATGCAGATATTATTGTTGCCGCCGTTGGCAGGCCAAATATGGTCAAGGCCGACTGGGTGATGAAAGGGGCCACAGTGATTGACGTGGGCATAAACCGTATTCCCGCCCCCGAAAAAGGCGAGGGCAAAACCCGCCTTGTTGGTGATGTGGATTATAATGAGGTTGCCCCGATTGCTGGAGCAATTACCCCGGTGCCCGGCGGAGTCGGTCCCATGACCATTGCCATGCTGATGGCCAATACATTGCGCGCCGCCTGCATCAGGGCTGGCGAAACCCCTCCACAATTTTAAGGATTTTCATAAATATTTCGTGGTTTTATTCTTCCAGGGCTTGTTTTAGAGCCAAAACCCTGTCGGCATTATCCCTAGCTATTACCCCATCCCGGTGTAAAAAATTATTCTCAAATCCCACCCGGCAGTCTCCCTTGGCTTTTGCTGCCGCCACAAGGCAATCTGTTTCGCCCCTACCGAATGCGCAGACCATAAAGCGCCATTCATCCCCCTGTCGAAGTGATTTTAACACATCAAGAAATGGCTGCAGCATTGCCGGATTACTTTGCTGATTTTTCTCATAACGACCAAGCACAAACAACACGGATTTTTGCCGGGCCGGAATAGTTCCAAGCAGCATTTTTCTGCTTAGAAGCAAAAATTCTTCCGCCGAATAAACAATGTGCTGAATTTCAATATTTTCTTCTTTAGCCCAATAATAAAACCTTGAAACCGCCGCCAGATCATCATCCTCAAACATTTCGGCCATAGACACCGATACCATCTTTGGCCTGATGGCTCGCACCAGTTCACGCTGCTCAGCGGGATTATAAATCCCAACAGCTTCGGTGGTAATCTGCACGCCCATGGCCGGAACTTTTAGTTCCATTTCACCAATGAGTTCCCCATAAAGACCCGCATCTAAAATGTGCTTGCCCTTTTCATCGCGCACATGAGCATGAAGCCCAGTTGCCCCGGCCTCAAAACAGGTTTTGGCAGTGGTGACGATTTCGTCAATAGTCATAGGTAATGACGGATGATCCTGCTTTGATTTTCTGGCCCCATTGGGAGCAACAAAAATCTGTGGTTGGCGCTTATTGGAATTCATATTCTTGCTGCTTGTTTCATAACTACTTTTTACGAAAAACCGATTTGTGCCAATGAAACATCAACGGCTTCCCCCAACCGTTCCACCAGCATATCAATCTCGTTGGAAGCAATTATATAGGGGGGAGCCAGCAGCACGTGATCGCCGGTTTTACCATCAATGGTGCCTCCGAACGGATAGCACATCAGGCCCAGATCCATGGCGTTTTTTTTGATTTTTTTATTTAAGCCAAGGGATGGATCAAAGGCGGATTTGCTTTTTTTGTCCACCACCAGCTCCAGACCATAAAACAAACCACGGCCCCTGACATCGCCCACATAAGGGTTGTTTTCAAACCTATTTTTCAATCCCTTTTCCAGCAAATTACCCATTTGAATGACATTGCTCAGCAGATCATTGTCATCAATTTCTTTTAGCACCGCCAACGCAGTCGCCGCTGCTACCGGGTGACCCATATAGGTATGCCCATGCTGAAAAAATCCCGATCCTGAAGCAATGCCATCATATATTTCACCAGAACATAACATGGCGCCAATGGGTTGAATCCCGGCCCCCAATCCCTTGGCCATACAGATGATGTCCGGTTTTACTGCATCAAATTCACTGGCAAAAAATGTTCCGGTACGCCCGGCCCCGCACATTACCTCGTCCAGTATCAACAGCACGCCATATTGATCGCAGATTTCTCTGATACGGGCAAAATATCCCTCAACAGCACCAACCGCGCCCATGGTCGCGCCAACCACCGGCTCCGCAATAAAAGCGGCAACTGTTTGCGCGCCAAGTTCCAAAATTTTTGCTTCCAGCTGATTGGCCATGCGCTGACCATAATCAAATTCGCTCTCACCCGGCTTCGCCCAGCGCCAATAATGACAGGGGTCAATCTGATGCATGGCAGTAGCCAGCAAAGGCTCAAACTGTGCTCTTCGCCATTTGTTTCCCCCCGCCGCCAAAGCTCCCAAAGTATTGCCATGATAGGATTGCCAGCGTGAAATAATCTGAGAGCGTTTGCTCTGCCCGATTTCAACAAAATACTGCCGGGACAATTTGATGGCCGCCTCCACTGCCTCGGACCCGCCCGATACCAGATAGACTTTTTCTATTCCCTCAGGGGCTTTTTCCACCAGCCGTGTTGCCAATTGTTCTGCCGGTTCAGACGTGAAAAAACCCGTGTGGGCAAAAGCGATGTTATCCAGCTGTATTTTTGCAGCTTCAAGTACCGCCCTGTTGGAATGTCCCAGAGCAGAAATCGCCGCACCACCACAGCCATCAAGATAGCGTTTACCATCCCTGTCGATCAGCCAGACGCCATCTCCGCCAGCAACAACTGGCAAAGATCCCTTGGTGTGCCGACCAAAAATCTGGCCCGACATTTGCGGCTTCCTTTTAAATATTCTTCAGCTCAAAGACCCAAGGGATAAAAACCCCTCAGGTCAACAACACCGGGTCAAACCTAATAAGTCAAGACATTTGAGTCTGACCCCTTGGACAGCATCTATGAGCGAATTACATAAACCGATTGTTTGGCATGGCGCACAACCCGTGCGGCATTAGGACCCAAAAGATAATCTTTCAAATCCGGTCTATGGGCTTCCATGATGATCAGCGAGCAATCTAAACGATCAGCAGTTTTGAGGATTTCATCATAAATCGACCCCATAACCACATGGCGTTTTATGGCGTCGGGGTTTTTTGCATCATCGGCAATCTGCCCCTTCAATTCCGTACGCGCCAGCTCATAGTTTTTTTCCTCAAATCCTTCAGGAAAATATGAGCCAACAATCGGCATGGAAAAAGTTGGTATTACAGTAACTGCGTGCAACACCGCCCCATCGTTCTTGGCCAGATTTTCAGCGGTTTCAATTGCGTGTTTATTTGAACCTGAGCTTTCGCCCAGATCCAAAGCTAGCATATAATTAAGCGTCAATGGCTTTCCCCCAAAATGCCGGCACCGTCTGACGGCGCCGTTGGAACAGGACTACAACAAATAGTAACAATAATGCCGGTATATAAAACAATTGTTTTGGCATTCTTTGGGCAGGTGACATCACAGCCTCGACAACCACGGGATCGCTTCCATAAAAATCAAAGCCACCCAGGCGGTCAAAGAACTCTGTGCCAGGGAACGGCTCATCCAAAGCCACCACATCACCATCAATCATAATGCTTAGGCCCGCGGAACCCAGACGGGCAGCGCCATCCCCTTCACCAGAAATCGGTAATACAATTGTGGTTGAACTGGGCAAGCCGGTATCAAAGTCAGGCCCGCTGATAACCATGCGCAATTCTGACCCGTCGGGCGCGCTACCAACACTTTGTTCAACCTGCACCGGATTTGTCTCATTAAACGGTGGCTGTACATAATCCAGAAAAAATCCGGGACGGAAGAACATAAATGCGACCAGTACTAAAAGAGCAGATTCCCACAACCGTGATTTAGTCAAAAAATACCCCTGAGTACCGGCTGCAAATAGCAGCATGGCAAAGGTCGCGACAATGAACACTATCACCCCCTCCCAAAGGCTCACATCAATCAACAACAGATCGGTATTAAAGATGAACAGGAATGGCAGTGCCACAGTACGAAGACTGTAAAAGAAGGCCACGAACCCGGTTTTTATCGGATCACCCCCCGATACCGCCGCCGCGGCAAACGAGGCAAGCCCCACCGGGGGCGTAACGTCCGCCATTATCCCAAAGTAGAATACAAACATATGCACAGCGATTAGCGGCACAATCAAACCATTGGCTGCTCCAAGCTCCACAACCACAGCGGCCATCAGCGATGAAACCACGATATAGTTAGCAGTTGTCGGCAATCCCATACCCAAAATAAGGCTCAAAATCCCAACAAATATCAGCATCAAAATCAGATTGCCGCCGGAAATAAATTCCACAAGCTCAGCCATCACCTGACCGACCCCGGTCAGGGTTACCGTGCCAACGATAATACCGGCGGTCGCTGTTGCAATGCCAATACCAATCATATTGCGCGACCCGGCAATCATGCCATCAACCAGATCAAAGAAACCTGTTTTTATTTCTGCGGCATAGTTTCCAGAGCCACGGAACATGGCTTTCAAAGGCTTTTGTGTCAGCAGAATAAATACCAGAAGCAAAGCCGCCCAAAAAGCGGAAAGACCCGGAGATTTACGCTCAATCATCAAAAACCAGACCAAAACAACGATCGGCAAAATATATTGCAGACCGGTGAATTTCACATCGTCATAAACCGGAAGTTCAACTATTTCGGAATTAGGATCATCCATCTCAAGATCTGGCTTGCCGGCTGAAACCTTTATCAGTCCCACATAAACCAGCAAAACCAATGCCGTAATAACGATGGGTGAAGAAGCACCAAACGTCCCCGGAATCCAGCCAAGAACAAAATAAATTCCATAACTTAAAGCACCAAAAATCGCAAAGCCAAGGAATGTGGAAATTAATTTTTGCACCAGGGTTTTAGCAGCGCTTACCGGCTTTGGCAGCGCAGTCATCCCCTGTTTCAAAGCTTCCAGATGCACAATATAAAGCAGTGCAATATAGGAAATCGTTGCCGGCAAAAACGCCGCCTTGATAACTTCCACATAAGGAATGCCCACATATTCAACCATCAGGAATGCAGCAGCACCCATCACCGGTGGCATCAACTGACCATTAACCGATGATGCAACTTCAACCGAACCGGCCTGCTCGGGGGTGAACCCGACCCTTTTCATCAAAGGAATTGTAAACGTGCCGGTGGTTACCACATTGGCAATTGATGAGCCGGAAATCAGCCCGGTCATTGCAGAGCCAACAACCGCAGCCTTGGCCGGACCACCACGCAGGTGGCCAAGCAATGAGAACGCTATTTTAATAAAATAGTTCCCTGCCCCGGCCTTGTCGAGCAGCGATCCAAATAAAACGAACAAAAACACAAAACTGGCCGAAACCCCAAGCGCTATGCCAAACACACCCTCGGTAGTGAGCCACATATGGCCCATGGTTTTGGCAAAGCTGGCCCCTTTCCAGCGGATAACATCAGGAATAAACTCCTGAGATCCGAAAAATACATAGACCATGAATACCAGCGCCACGATTGCCAGCGCCGGGCCAAGCGCCCGTCTTGTGGCTTCCAGCAGAATTACCATTCCAACTCCGGCAAGTACCAGCTGATAGGTTTCAGGCCGTCCCTCAGCCCCGGTAACCGCCAGCGTGCCATAGGCATAAAATGCATACCCGGCACAAACCGCGCCAACCAGGCCTAATATCCAATCATAGATAGGAATGCGCATTCGCGAAGAACTTTTGAAAGCCGGATAAACCATAAAGGCCAAAAACACCGCAATCGCCAAGTGAAAAGAGCGGGTCTGCGTATCGTTCAGAACCGGAATAATTTGCGAAACCCATGGGGTAAACGGCAATGGGGAAGCAATCCATAATTGGAAAGTTGCCCAGAACAGCGCTATACCGGCAATGAGTTTACCCACCGGTCCAACCGGATTTCTGGCCCCGGAATCTGATGAGGCAACCAGGTCCTCCAGTTCGGCATCACTCAGTTTTATATTCTTAGTACCGCTATCCTCAGCCATTTTTTGCGCCCCTCCCAAAGCAATAATTTAAACCTAAAATATAGTCCCGCCCTAGCATTTCCGGATTGCCTCCGGATATTTTTAATTTTTAAATTTATTCTAATATTAAAAAAGCGATGGCGCATTTCGAACGCGCCATCGCCAAAAATAAAGCTAAAGGCTTACATGCCCATCAAGCCATTTTCCATATAGTACTTTGCAGCACCGGGATGGATTGGAGCGGAAAGACCGTCCTTGGCCATCTGAGCCGGATCAAGATTTGCAAAAGCTGGGTGCAGATTGCGGAATGCATCGATATTATCAAATACCGCGCTAACAACCGCATAAACAACTTCATCAGAAACAGTTGCTGAAGTTACAAATGTTGCACCAACACCAAATGTTTGAACGTCATCAGGATTACCCCGATACATTCCACCAGGAATAGTGGCAACGCGATAATAATCATTATCGGCGATCAGTTTTTCAATTTCAGGACCGGTAACAGATACCAGAACGGATTCACAAGAAGTTGTTGCTTCTGAGATCGAACCGGATGGGTGACCAACGGTGTAAACCATTGCATCAATCTTGTTATCACAAAGTGCCTGAGACTGCTCAGATGCTTTAAGCTCTGAAGCCAGAGCAAAATCATCATTGGTCCAGCCAAGAGCATTCATCACAACTTCCATTGTGCCGCGCTGACCAGAACCAGGATTGCCGATATTTACCCGCTTGCCCTGTAGATCGGCAAAAGTTGTAATTCCGGCATCAGCCCGTGCAACAACGGTAAATGGCTCGGGATGAACCGAGAAAACCGCTCTTAGATCTTCAAATGGTCCCTGCTCTTCAAAGCGTGAAGTGCCATTATAGGCGTGGTACTGCCAATCGGACTGGGCAACACCAAAATCAAGCTCGCCTGCGCGAATTGTATTGATGTTGTAAATTGAACCACCAGTAGATTCTACAGCACAGCGAATTCCTGTTTCGGCACGGTTTTTATTCACCAGACGGCAAATTGCACCACCTGTTGGATAATAAACCCCGGTAACGCCACCGGTGCCAATGGAAATAAACTGTTGCTCCTGTGCAGATGCCACTCCGGCAAATCCACCTATTGAAAGCGCCACAAGTGCGCCAATTGCTATTTTTTTCATGGAAATCCTCCCTTATTCGCCAAAATCTGGCTTTCAAGAACAAAT
The DNA here is from genome assembly GCA_021648375.1 of Devosiaceae bacterium. Taxonomy (GTDB): domain Bacteria; phylum Pseudomonadota; class Alphaproteobacteria; order Rhizobiales; family Devosiaceae; genus DROE01. The sequence goes on along the minus strand of JAKISW010000005.1, from coordinate 28,308 downwards.
CACAAGGAATTTACCGGGTCAACAGCAATGCTCAAAATTTAGGCACGTTTGCCAATAAAATTGGCTTTTTTTCGCCACAAAATCCTGCACACAAAAATACGCTGTTTGGAAATTATGCTCTGTTGCGCTCTCGCACCCATATATAGAGTCCGCTACCCAACACAATCGGGGCTCCAATCCAAATCCAGATATCAGGCAATTGGCCAAATATCAGCCAGCTCGACAAAGTCATTGGAATTATCACCCCATATACGAATGGTGCCAGAGTTGATGCTCCTGCATATCTATGGGCTTCGGTTAACAGCCAATGGCCAACAGCCCCAAACATTCCCATGCCAAACAGGGCGACCCAACTCCAGGACGAGGTCGGCAAAACCCACGGTTGAGTGGCAAATGGCCCAATAGCAAAGGGCATCACAAAAATGGTGGCGGCCAGCGCCACATAAAATTGCTGGGTGTAAAGTGAATCCACACCAGCCAACTTGCGGCTCAATATATTATAGAATGCCAGCGCTACCGTGGCCCCCAGCGACAACAATGTGGCCCATTGAAAAGTTGCAGATCCGGGACGAATGATAATCAGAACCCCGATAAATCCTACCCCGATCGCTGCCCAGCGCCGCCATCCCACTTTTTCTCCCAAAAGTGGCACGGAAAAAGCGCAAAGAATAATTGGCAACGTAAAAAATATTGCAGATGTAATGCTTAGGGAAAGATATTGAACAGCAGCAAAATTCATCCCTGTCGAAGTCAGCAACATTGCGGCACGCAGGACTTCCAATCCCGGACGTTTTGTTCGAATAAGGTTTTTGCCCAAAAGCGGCAGCAAAAATACAACAATCAGCGCCAGATGCACGCCATAGCGCATAAAAACCGCCTGCCCGACACTAAAACCATCATTAAGAATCCATTTGGCAGAACTATCGATGCCGGTAAAAGCCACAAGAGCCCCAAGAAACATGGATATACCAAGCAGGCGCCTGTCCTCCATGGGGCGAATTTCATTCAAATTAAGGCGTAGCCGTGCCAGAAAACCCATATTCGTTTGCCATATGCTTTGGGCAGTTTTACGATTGGGCACTACGCACAATCATTTTAAGAGCCATTTGTAAGAGTGCCCCGCTAGCAACAAACCGGATTAAAAATTCATGACTTGAACTACGGGCATAAAAAACCCGGCGATTTCTCACCGGGTTTTTAGCCTATTCGTGTTCTTATTATTCCGCAAGAATTCTTCAAACAGGAATTAAAAATTCCAGCCTGCTAAAATTCAAACTGCAATAACTTTAGTCGGTTATCGGAGTCTGATCCGACATCACCCGATTGCGTCGCAATTTCCAGGTTTTAAGGAATGCGGCAAGTTGCAACAACATGATTGTTGAAACCATTATGGCAAACGGAATTTGTAAAGCATTCGGCTCAGGTGTGTTTTTGTGATAATCCAGAAAATGGAAGTATAGGAAATAAGCCGTATGGATGACAATCAGCATCCACAACACATAGGCGCTTTGCTGCAAAAACTTCCACACTGACGCCCCTAAAAGTCTCTGACTCCAGTTAGACGAAGAAAGGGCCAGAACAAGACCATAAACCAGAGCAATAATTCCAATGACATTGGCCATTCCAAAACCCTGCTGCACCATCACATAGACGCCAGCCGGGTGAAGTTCAAAACCGAACAGACGCCAAAAATCCCAGTTTACCCAGCCGATCAAAATAATCATTGTATGAATAGCCGCCAGAATAATGCCGTAAATTCCCAGCTCCCGCCTAAAGGGTATCAATTTGCGAAATGCTGGAATTAGCCGTGACAAAGGTCCGGTTGCCATGGAAAGGGCCACCATTACAAAACTCATATCCCCGATTGCCCGGTTCCAGCGATGCATTTCAGACCATTGGGCGCGTAACTCCAAAAATCCATACGTACCCGCAACCGCCAATATTATTGCCACAAGGTGTCGGGTTTTCCACCCGAAGCCCATTAAGTTTTTGAACCGACTAGTTTTTTCCATTTTTTTCAGTTTTCCAATGTTAAATTTACAAAAGCGCTCTTTGGGCATGCCTTAAAAAAAGGGCATTCCCTGTTTAGTGCAAAAAAAGTGTCCGGTGGAACAATATTAAAAAAATACAGTTCCGAGCTTTAGAGCCATGACTTAAAGGTCTAGACCCTACTCCTGTGTTAGCATTCCCCAAACGGTCAAACTTTACTCGCCCTGATTGCTATCAAATTAAGGTGAAATTGTTACAATTAAGCACCGAAAACCCCATATGCGATCACAATCTGGTGAATTGGGGCCAAATCCCAAAAATACAGCGAGCTTAAAAAACACCAAGTCATGAAAACAATCGACATAAAAAATATAATTCGCTGGGTTGCACTGATTGCATTACTGGTGACGTTAAACTTAGGCATAGGCGTACTGCTTGCCCGATATGTCGCCCCCCTTTCAGGTCAGGGCTCGATGCTTTTTGGCCTTGTGGTATTTTCCCTTTTATTATTCTACGTCATATTACTGGCGATACCTTTTGTCCCGGGAGTTGAAATTGGTCTTTCGCTAATGATTGTACACGGAGCAGCGGCGGCTCCCTTTGTGCATGGGGCAACGGTAATGGGACTTTTGTTGGCCTATGGGTTGGGATTGGCATTTTCAGACCGGTTTTCCTGCAGGTTTTTATCCACAATGGGGCTTGCTAAGGCTTGTGCCTATGTAGAGGGAATGAAGGGTATGGACCGCGAGCAGCGGATCATAACCCTGCAATCCTCCATGCCCAAATGGGCGGGAAAGTGGATACTCAACCATCGCTATATTATGCTGGCATTGGCACTTAATATACCGGGAAATGCCCTTATTGGTGGCGGTGGCGGCATATCGCTGGTCGCAGGTTTAAGCAGGCTTTATTCGCCTTGGGCGCTGATTATCACCATAATTCTTGCCACCGCCCCGGTGCCGGTGATGTTTTATATTTTTGGGCGCTCAATTATCAATTGATGTCTTCGTCTTAAGGTCAGGACCCTAAATTGGCTTTTTGTTCAAACTTATTTCAAAATCACACCCGTTTACCAATTCAATTTACCCAAAACATATGTTTTACCGCTACGGCTTTTATCTGATGTTAAGTTAAATCTGAGCTTTCTCACCCCTATGGAGGGTAACCGGTTAAAAACCTAACAAAACCAAAGGTCTGACAGATGCTAGGAATTAACATCGACATGCCGGGCTGGATCATCAGAGCCACCACGATATTACTCCCCACCATTTTCCTGGCCATCATTTTGGTGCAGCCCTGGGTCGAGCCAAAATGGATGTTTCTGGATCCCCTGACATCAGCAGAGTTTGCCCCGGAGTGCTGCCCGCCCTATTTTGGTTTTGTTTCAACACTTGGGGTGATGTTGTGGACAATAACTGCGGCAATATCTTTATTTGCCGCCCTGATAATTTTTATCAGCCGCCAAAACCTGCCCCTGTTAAAATTTGCACTGACGGCCGGAACTCTTAGCGGATTGCTGGCTTTTGATGATGCATTTCTTCTCCATGAAAAAGTTTTCCCCGCCTTTGGCTTCCCTCAAAATGGTGTCATGGCAATTTATGTGCTGCTGACATTGGCCTATGTTCTTGCCAGCTGGCGCACTATTTTTCGCTATGATTTCTGGATACTGGCATTTGGCGGATTTGCATTTGCCGCCAGCCTGTTCATTGACATCTATTTTTCTTCCCTTCTGCCATATCTTGTTTATCTGGAAGACAGTGCCAAATTCATCGGAATTGTGTGCTGGACCTCATTTCATATTACCACCCTTGGTCGGGTTTTAGGCCAAAACACTTCTAATCAGCCAAACCGGCAAAGTAACTCTCTTAACGAATTTCCAGCCGCTTCCACTCAAACTTTATCAGGGGAAAATGGAACATGAACAAAATGCAAAAAACCATTTTATTGCTGGGAAATTACCGCCCGACCCTGACCCTTGCCAGAACCCTTAAAGATCGGGGTTATAGAATTATGGTAGGCGGGGATGGCAGCGAAACCACCTGCGATCATTCCAATTCTGTTTCAAAAATCTGGCACCATTCGCCCCTGAGCATGGGGGCAGACCAGTTCAAAAGTGAATTAATGCGGTTTCAAAAAACAAATCCTAATCTTGTTGCTCTGTTTCCTGTCGCCGAAGAATATGTGCGTCTTTTTGCTGAACATCAAAGCAAATTTTCTTCATTTCAGATAATTACCGTGGCCTCAGACATTGTAAATAAATGTCTGGACAAAAATTTTATGATGGATCTGGCTCAAAGTATAAATGTCCCCACCGCTCCCTTTGCATCCACCAGCACCACCTATGAGCTGGATCAGGCTATCAGAGAAATCGGATACCCCTTGATCGTAAGACCCAGGGATTCAACCAAACGCCTTGATTCTAAAAAAGCGATTTTCCTTGAAGATAAAAATGCTCTGACAAAATTTGAAAAAGACATTCAGCTTGGCCAATCAGACCTGCTGGTGCAAAAAAAATTCACCGGCAAACGACACAATATTTATTTTGCCGCTGAGGGTGGAGAACTAATCCGAAGCCTGCATGCGCTGATCGAAAGAACCGATTTTATTGACGGTACAGGATTGGCAGTTGAGGGCATCACGCTGCATGCCAAAGGTGAGTTGCTTGATCAGACCAAATCCCTTTTAAAAGCGCTCAACTATTCCGGCATTGGCTGCGCCCAGTTCCTTGTCGACAAAGAAACCAAAAAAACCAGTTTTCTTGAGATTAATCCGCGCATAGCCGGCAATCACGCTCTGCCCGAATTTGCCGGTCTTGGCCTGGGTGATTTTCTTCTCGATCAAACCTTAAATATTCCCATTGACCTAAAACCGCTCTATGGCGAAGCAGGAATTCGATATTGCTGGACAGGTGGCGATCTTATGGGCATCAAGCTGGCTCTTTTACGTAAAGAGATCGGCATGACTACAGCGCTGAAAATGCTCGCCCACACTTTTTACATCGCCCTTAAATCTGATGTGCATATGGTTTTTTCCTCAAGGGACATCAAACCGGCTTTTCTCGCCCTCGCCCAAACCATGCCGCGCCTTGACCGGTGGAAAAAACCGCCAAAACCGGCACCACAAGATGCTCAGGCGTCCCTGATGCAAAGCGTAAACAAATAGAGTTTATTGCTGGTCATCGCGATAGGATAGCTCAATGTTAAACTTTGCAATTTTGTGGAATTATTTTCATCGGTTTCTTGGTGTCATGGCCGGACGGGTCGGCGGCGCCCTTGCCATATTTTTAGTCAATATTCTAATAGCCCGTAATCTGGGGGCTGAAGCCCTTGGCACCTATGCAGTTTTTGTTGCACTGGTGGCGATTTTGGCCCTTTGCATCTCGATTGGGTATAACTCCACAGCCTCGGTTTTTGCCGCTGAATATAAAACCACCGGCAAAAAATCATTGCTTAAAGGTTATGTTCAAACCAGTCTCAAATACAGTTTTTTTTCCAGTGGGTTTTTGTTGATTGCCCTGGTGATCACATGGGTTTTGGCCCCGCAATTTCTGGCCGATAAAAAACTTGTCTTTGCATTTTTGGTAATCATCACAGCCCTTGGCGCCGCAATATTAAACCTTAACAGCGCCATTAGTGTCGGCTTGGGCCGACAGGTAACAGGCCTTTTGCCAGAAACACTTGTTCGCCCCTTATTGATAGGTGTGGCGCTGTTCTTGATCATTAATCGCCTGCCCGATATCTATTGGGTCATGGGTTTGAGCGCTTTTTCCACCTGGCTGGCCCTTATTATCGCATATTTTGGCGCTGCCAGACCCATAAGCGATTTCAAAAAAATATCATCACAATTTGACCTGAGCCGCTGGAAAAAAGCTTCCAGACCATGGTTGGCTACTTCTTTGTTATGGGATTATATGATTGATCTGGTCTTGATATTAACCAGCCTTTTAGCCGGCGCTGTGGAGATCGCTATCCTTCATGTGAGCTTTCGTTATCGGGTTCTGGCTGGCTTTGGCATGCGCACCATATATTTATTGCTGATGCCTGAAATTTCCAAAAGCACCATTGATGGCGACAAGCAAAAACTGCACCAGAAAATAGCCCAGGCCAATTGGGCTTCTTTAATTTATTCACTGGCGACAATTTTGCTGTTTGCTATCTTTGGTAACTGGTTGCTGGCTTTGTTTTCCAACGAATTTACCAGCGGATTGCCGGTGCTGATCATAATTTCCCTGACCATGCTTATCAGAGCCATATTCGGACCTGCGGCATTAGTGCTGGCGGTAAACAATCTGCATTTGGCAACCGCCACCATCAGCCTGTTTGGACTTTTAATAACCGTAACGATTATTATTGTGTTTTTTGCTCAGTTCTCGCTGCTGGCGGTAGCAATTGCCTATTCAGCGTCAAATCTGATGGTTTCGATTATGCTTTGGATCCACGCCAAAAACAAAACCGGCATCGACTGTTCGATTTTTGCTTCCCGGCCGACTGCCAAACTAATTGCATAAATAAATTACACATTATTTAGGCCAGGTTGCAACGCGTCTATAACCGCGCAATCAGGTATTTGTTTACCGCTGCATCTGGCAACCGTACTGGATAATACCTCTTTCACCCGCATCAGTGCATCAATTTTTTCCTGCACCTCATCGAGATGCTTTTGCGCTACCGTTCTGACCTGAGCACAGGTCTGCATGCCCCCGTCAACCAGCGTCAGCAATTCGCGCACTTCAGCCAGACAAAACCCTAAATCCCGCGCCCGCATAACAAACCCCAGCCTCTCCAGATGCTCGCGCTGATAATTCCTGTATCCATTTTCACTACGTGGCGGCTTCGGCATCACTCCTATTTTTTCATAATAGCGAATGGTTTCCAGATTACATCCGGTAGCTCTGGCCAGATCTATCCGACGCAAATTTTTAGAATTTTGCTTTTTCATATTACCGGCATCCAATAAATTTCAAATTCCACTTGAGCCTGTAGTTACTACAGAGTGTATCAAGGATATAGAAATTTTCAAGTTCGCGCAAAAAGAGGCCAAAACCAGTGACACAAGATAATATCAATCAACAAAACAAACCCAGCAGTAAAATGCTGAAAACCGGTCTTGCAGGCTCTCTGATTGCCGCCATTTGCTGCTTTACGCCCATTCTGGTTATTGCATTTGTTGGCGCTGGCCTTGGCGGACTGGTTGGTGGGCTGGATTATTTCCTGTTTCCCATGCTGTTTGCTTCTTTGGGATTAGTCGCCCAATCGCTTTATCTAAACTCAAATCAAACATCCCCATCACCAAAATGGATAATCGTTGCGCTGGTGGTGATTCTTTCCACCATCCTGTTTGTGCTGCAATTTCGCTTGGCCATAACACTTGCGGCAGTCGCTGCCATCGCAGTGGCCCTTTATTGGCTATATCTGCGCCCAAAATCCAAATCTGCACAAATAAACTGACTTGAATTTGAACGAAAGACAAAAACAAATGAGCAATTCTTCAGATTTTGACCTGATAGTAATCGGTGCAGGTTCTGCCGGATTTTCCGCCGCCATAACCGCCGCCGATGCCAACAAAAAAGTCGCTCTACTCGGCCATGGCACAATTGGCGGCACCTGCGTAAATGTCGGTTGTGTACCATCCAAAACCATGATCCGCGCCGCCGAGGCCGTTCATGGGACCAAAGCCGCCATGCGCTTCCCCGGCTTATTTGGCGAAGCCAAAGTTGAAAACTGGGAAAATCTTATAAAGGCAAAAGACCAACTGGTTGACGGCCTGCGTCAAAAAAAATATGTGGATATTCTCCCCCAATATCCCAACATCACCTATGTGAACGAGGGTGCTGCAAAACTGGTTACCGGCGGGGCAAAAGTTGACAAAAGTCTTTACTCAGCCCCCAAAATCATCATTGCCACCGGCTCGCGCCCATCCATTCCTGATATATCCGGACTTGATAAAACCCCCTTTCTTGACAGCACCGGATTGCTGGCACTCACCAGCCTGCCCAAAAGCCTGATATTTATTGGCGGCGGTTATATCGGTGCGGAACTGGCTCAAATGATGGCCCGTTTCGGGGTTAAGGTGACCATGGTTTTCCGCTCTTCCCTGCTGCCCGGCACAGAGCCGGAAATTTCACAAAATCTATCAAATTCCTTTGAGGGTGAAGGCATAAAACTTTTCAATCGCGTATCTTATAAATCTGCTGCCAAAACCAAAGACGGCGTGATTTTAACTCTCGAACGCTTTGGCAAAAGCTTGCAGTTACAGGCTCAGCATCTGGTGGTCACTGCCGGACGAGAAGCCAATACTAACGATATGAGTCTTGAAGAAGCAGGCGTTGAACTGGATGCAAAGGGATCAATTATTATCAATTCTCAAATGCAGACCTCCAACAAAAATATCTATGGGGCCGGTGACGTAACCAATCGCGACCAGTTTGTTTATATGGCCGCCTATGGAGCAAAATTGGCAGCAAAAAATGCAGTGCTGGGCGAAAGTAATACCTATGACAATTCCACCATGCCCTGGGTGGTATTTACTGATCCTCAAATTGGCGGGGTGGGGTTAAGCGAAGCACAGGCAAGAGAGGCCGGATATGAGGTAAAGACCTCGGTTTTGCCCATGGATCAGGTGCCTCGCGCATTGGCGGCACGCAACACCAACGGGCTGATTAAACTTATTGCAGATAAAAAAACCGACAAATTGCTTGGCGGGCAGATTAGCGCTCCCGAAGGGGCCGATTCAATCCAGACCCTGGTCATGGCCCTTAAATTCTCCATGACCGCAAAAGATCTGGGTGCCACAATATTTCCCTACCTGACCAATGTTGAGGGACTAAAACTGGCAGCTCAGACCTTTGATATGGACGTGGCAAAACTATCCTGCTGCGCTGGATAATTAAGACTGCTTTCCTATGCCGCCCTTAGCATAATCCCGCCAGGCAAGCCAAATAACAAAAGCTGACAAACCTCTGCCAGATAAAATATTCAGGTTTCTCGGAATGCACGGTTTAGCTGATCAGTAAATGGTTTTACCAGATAGCTCAAAGCCGAGCGCGAATTGGTCTGAATATATGCCTCGGCTGGCATTCCCGGTATTAATTCCTGCCCATCCAATCTCTTGGTTTCCCCGGGATTTAACACAATACGAACCTGGTAATAGGGAGGAAGATTTGGACTGTCCTGCACCAGATCGGCTCCAATTCTAAGAACACTCGCATTCAAACTTGGGGTAATGCCGCTGGCAAAAGCCGGGAAATTTACCACAACCTGCTGTCCAATGCTTATCTGATCGATATCCTGAGGGTTTACCTGAGCATCCAGAACCAGCAAATCTTCCCCGGGCACAATCAACATGACCACTTGCCCCGGACCAATAACACTGCCCTCTCCATTTACCTGAAGCTCATGCACAATACCTGAACTGGGAGCAACAATATCGATCCGCCTCAGGTTTGCCCGTGCAGATAATCGGCGCTCAAATAATTCGGCAATTCTGGGTTGCAGCGTGCGCAATTCTTCCAAAACTCTGGTTTGCGCATCCTGCTTCACCCGAATTATTTCCAGCTCAGTCTCTCCGACCTGCGCCTTTACCCGGGCAATGCTGGCCATAAGCTGGCCCCGATTTCCTTCCATGGAGGCAATCTCGCGCTCCAATATCATTGTGCGTGAAAGGGTTACCAATCCATCCTCGATTAAAGTCTCAAGTCCTTCTAATTCCTGTCCAAGCAGGGCCGCCTGCCGTTGATTTGAAACCAGTTGTGCATTTAAGCCCACTATTTCTTCACCCAATTGCACTATTCTGTTTAAAAGCTGCTCTTCCTGACTGCCTAATAGATTTCGCCGGGATAAAAACAGTTTTTGCTGCCCCTCGATCATGCGCTCAATTGCTTCCACACCTTTCATTTCAACCAATTCATCAGGAAACAATATTTCATTATCAATATCCCGCTCAGCCTCAAGACGTGCCTTAAGCGCCAACAATTCATTTAGTTGCGTATTAATAATTTCCAGGCCCGCTTTGGTATCCGTATCATCAAGACGTATCAACACCTCCCCCGCCTCAACCCTGTCTCCACTGCGCACATTCAACTGGGCAACTATTCCACCCTCCAGATGCTGAACCTGCTTGGAGTTACTTTCCACCACAACCATCGCCTGGGCAATAACCGCACCGGCAATTGAGGCTGTATATGCCCAGCCGCCAATTCCCCCCACCAGCAAAACAAGTGAAAAAAGTCCAACAATCTGATAACGGCGCAAAGAATGCTGAGCGTTCATTATCACGCATCCCCTGGAGAAAAAATCATCAGGGATTGAAAAGTCGTTTGCCTGCCGATTACATTTTTATGCATCTTGTCTGGGCTTTCCCTGTTTTGGTCCCGATTTTAGTATTTTGTCCAAAATTTCATCCCGAGGACCAAAAGCCATCTGAGCGCCCTCTTTAATGAAAACAATCTTGTCCACCGCTGCAATGGCGCTTGGTCGATGAGCAATTATCACCACACTAGATCCCTTGTTTTTCATCGCATTAATGGCATGGATTACCGCGGCCTCTCCCTGTGCATCCAGATTAGAGTTTGGCTCATCCAGCACAACAAAAGCCGGATCACCATATAATGCCCGCGCCAGACCTATGCGTTGGCGTTGACCCGCCGAAAGCATTGCCCCACCTTCCCCGATCTGGGTTTCATAACCATCACTTAGGCGCAAAATCATTTCATGAACATTGGCCATTTTTGCAGCCTCAACAACTTTGTCCGGGGAAGCATCGGGCTGAAAGCGTGCTATATTTTCTGCAACACTTGCCGAAAAAAGTTCTACGCTCTGGGGCAAATACCCCATATATTTACCAATCTGATTTTCATTCCATTGCTCAAGCTTTGCCCCGTCAAGACGCACATCGCCCCGGGTCGGAGGCAAAACACCAACAAGCGTTCGCGCCAGTGTGGATTTGCCAGCCGCAGAAGGACCAAGAACTCCAAGGGCTTCACCTGGCTGCAAATTAAAATTAATTCCCCGCAACACGGGCTTGTCCACGCCAGCAATAGATACCAGCAGATTTTCTACTGAAATCGCCCCTTTTGGCTTTGGTAGTTCCATTGGCTGCTCTGAGTGAGCATCCCATTCCAAAACCTTCTTTAATCTGTCATAGGATTTGCGCGCCCCCAAAAAACCTCGCCAATGGGTAATTGCCTGCTCAACAGGAGCCAGCGCCCGCGACATAATTATGGTCCCCGCAATCATCGTACCCGGAGAAATTTCCTGTAAAACAGCCAGATAAGCCCCAAGTCCAAGCATGCCCGACTGCAACATCATGCGCGTAACTTTAGACAATGCTCCTATGGTTCCAGCCCTGTCACTGGCGTGGGTTCCATCCTTCAGGGCCTTGTTATGCAATTCCCGCCAGCGCGCACCAACCGCCTCAGACATGCCCATGGCACCAATTACTTCGGCATTACGCCGGCTTTCTTCGGTCCATGCGTTAGAAATCATTGCGGTTTCGTTCGCCTTGGCAGATGGCTTGCTAGTCAGCACTTCATTCAAAATCGCATAGATAAAAAGCAAAATAGCACTGGAAATAGCAAAATAGCCCATCCATGAATGCATAGCAAAAATAACACCCAGATAAATTGGCATCCAGGGCGTGTCGAAAAATGCAAGAGGGCCGGGCCCGGAAACAAATTGACGAATAATATCAAGATCCCGAACCGGCTGTGCGCCCACATTCGGGGTCCGCAAAATTGCATGCACCTGCACCGCGCTAAATGCCTTGTCGCCCAATTGCTCATCCAGGCGAACACCGATGCGCACCATTATTCGTGTACGCACAAATTCTAAAATACCCATAAAGGCATATAATAAAACAACGAGCACAACCAATGCGATCAGGGTTGGTATCGAACCGCTGGTCAAAACCCGATCATAAACCTGAAGCATAAACAACGGTCCGGTCAGCATCAGCAGGTTAGTGAAAAAACTAAATACACCAACTGAAGCAAAGGCCCCCCTAAGGGAGGCAAAAGCGCTACTCAATTGGTTTTTATTAACTCCAGCCATAAACGCTCTTCTGTGCTTGTAATAAAATTTGAGCTTTTAAGAGCCAATATTTTGCCCCAGCGCGCCCAATTGCCACTTAAAAAGTAATTTGTGAATATTACAACCATATAGCCCAGAAATGGATAATCACACTAGTGTGCAATCTTATGAAAAAATTGCACTGTAGCTAGGGTCAGGACCTATTAAATTCATACAATTCTGTTTGAGGAAGAGTATTCAGATGAAGCAGAGCAGGGCGAAATAATGTCTTTCACCTTTTTGAGCAATGATTTGCTTCAGATGGATATTATATCTCAAACCTTTCAGGCGTTAGGTATTTTGCCTCTGAATGCGTTGAAAAATCTTAAAAACCATGCGGTTTCTGGCGCTTTCTCGCCTGTTCATAAGCAAAATACCTTAACGCAGAATGGACGAATTTAATAGGTCCTGACCCTAGGGTCATGACTCAATGATGCTGGCAAAACCTCATAAAATTTTGTTTAGTGCTTCCTTTGTGGCGAGGCGCCATTTTTGCGCATATGCGCTCAATTCTGTTTGAAGTCTATCTGACACTTTTTCTGATGTTGCAGGAGGCAAGACGCCCATCGGATTTTTTGTAAGCAACGCTGCCCCTATGGAAGTTCCGGTACGATTTGATTTTTGAGCCAAAACCCGCCTGCCTGAAGCGGCCTGGAGCAATTGCAGAAACAAATCGTTTTTAACGAACGGCCCCTCAATAATAATGTCGCCTAATGCACCTGCAAGGTCCAGACATTCGTTTGTCATCATCGCCAGATACAACGAAACAACTGCTTGATAGGCCGGTTTAGACATTTCTTCACGCGCTACGCTCATACGAGAGTGCAGCTCAGGAAACGGACCGCTTCCCTGGCTAAGCGAAGGTAAAAGCATCCATGAACATTTCAGAACGTGTTTTATTGTATCCAGATCAGGATCACACACCTTAGCACCAATAAGATTGGTAAATTCACGCCCACCCATAAAGCGTGCTGAAGGCACCGTTTGGCCAAATACATCAATATTTGCGTAACTGTCACGTGTCGGGTCAAGGTTTTTCAGGTTGCCGCCGGGCGCACAAACCACCACCCATGTTCCGGTAGATACAACAGCAAATGGTGCTTTCTCTCCAATCAAATGGGGCAGTAATGATGCATTGGAATCGTGAATTCCCACGTGAACCGGAATGTGTTCATTTAAACCAAGTTCCTGCGCCAGCGTTTGTTTGATTGGCCCCAAAACCTCGTTTGCCTGTCGCAATGGTGCAAATTTTTCCTCCCAGCCCTGGCTGCTGACCAGATCAGAAAACTGGTTGGTTCTAAAATTCCACAGATCAGTATGGCAACCAATGGAAGATATTTCGCTAGCTACAACACCGCTAAGTCGAAAACCCCAATATTGCGGATAGGGCAATATCCACTTGGTACGTAAAAACTCCGCAGGAAATTGTTGTTCCTGCCAAAACAGTTGTTTGCCAAGGTTCAGCCCCCCGGGCAGAGGGGGTGTCAGGCTTTGGGAGAATTCAGGTCTTAAAAGCCCGTATTCATTATCGCACTCGTCCGGTCCGCTATACTCGTAATCAAGTACCGGCAATGCCAATTCACCAGAACTGGAAACAAGCGCCGCAGTCGCCCCGTGGGTTGTGCAGCAAATAGCCTCGATTGGCGTTTTCTGGTTCAGCTCTGCCAGTGATTTGCAGACAAATTCCCAAATTCCTTCGGTATCCGCGTGGGGATAGGGCACGCCGCTCAATTGCTTGTTAGGTCGGGTGCGCACCGCAATTTCGCTAAAAGTTTCCAGATCAACCAGGGCCAGTTTGGCATTGGTTTTTCCGATATCTATAACGGCAACAAAGCGGGCGGGTGCTGGCCTGCTCATTTTAGGTGAAACAGGCATTCAAGGGATGTGGCCACCGGCTCATTATTTGAATGGGTTTGCATAATATCTGCCATATGATCCCACCATTTGCCCATGATATCACTCTTTGACAGAGCATCAAGCCCATGGTCTTTGCGGCGCCACATAATAGCAAAAAGCGTATTGGTTTCAGGGTCCAGATGGATGGAATAATCCCGCACCCCGGCCTCCTTCAACGCCGCTATAAGTTCAGGCCAAATTTCATTATGACGGCGCAGATATTCGTCTTTCATGCCGGGGTTCAATTGCATTTTAAAGGCAATTTTTTCATCACTCATTTGCTGATCCTTGTTTGGATGCGAGAGATAATAACCGGCACTGCAATAATTCCAATCAGCAATGCACCAACAAATATTGAAATCACAATACCCGGAACGTTCAGCAGCGCCAATCCAAAGGTAACCAGTCCCATAATAAATGCGGCAATAACCACGCCCTGAATAGTGCCGACACCACCTAAAATAGCAACACCGCCAAGCACCACCATGGTTATTACTTCCAACTCCCACCCGGCAGCGATCGAAGGGCGTGTTGAAGCCAGCCGGGAGGTTAACAGCACTGCTGCAATTCCAGACATAATACCGGTCAGGCAGAACAATTTGAATTTAACCCACTCAACCCGAACCCCTGAAAAACGCGCCGCTGTTTTATTGTTTCCGATAAAAAATATCTGACGCCCGAAATTGGTGTGGTGCAGCAAAATGTAATAAAAAATCGCCGCTCCCAGAAAGAGTACGAATTCAAACGAAATAACCCACCAGACATAACCCTGCCCAAAAAAGGCGAAACTGTCTGGATAGCCCTTGAACGCCTGATCCCCCAGCACGATAAATGAAATACCGCGAAAAAAGCTCATTGTGCCAATTGTCACCACAATGGAGGGCAGGCCCATACCGGTTACCAATGCCCCGTTAAATGCACCACACACCAGCCCGGTAAAAATTCCAATTGCCACCAGCCCCGGTGTATCAACGCCAAACTGCAACGCCAATCCCATCATCGTAGAGGCCAGTGCGATAATCGCTGAAACCGACAGGTCAATTTCCCCGGAAATTATCAGTAGCGCCATCGCCAGTGCTATCAGGGCTTTTTCGGTAAAGTTGAATGTCGCATCAGACAATGTCCAGGGGGACAAAAAATAGGGGGTTGCGAGTGAATTCAGAATAAAAAGAAAAATCGCCACCCCCAGCAACAATGTTGGCCATGACAGCAGGGCCGAGTGCAATGGTTTCTCAAGGCTGTTGGGAATTTGGCGTGTCTGTTTTGACTTATCGCTCATTTAGCTGACCCCGTTTTCAGGATTATGCGTCCCTTTTGCCGGGAGCTGCGAGCATTCAAAATCACCGCAATAATTATTGCTGCGCCCGATATTGCCATCTGCCAGAACGGTGAAATATTGATAACCGGCAAAGCGCTACCGATAACCCCTAAAAACAATGCCCCAAGCAAGGCGCTGCCTACTGTTCCAATTCCACCGGCAATGGACACACCACCTATTACGCAGGCTGCGATTATCGTCAGCTCATAGCCGGCTGCGACTTGCACTGAGCCGATTACAAAGCGTGATACCCAAAGATAGCCGCTAAACCCGGCAAGAGCTCCTGAAATGCAAAAGGCGATGAACGTGGTACGCCCCACATCAATGCCCGCATAAACTGATGCGACCGGATTAACACCAATTGCATAGATTGAGCGCCCCAAAGGGGTGCGGGTCATCAAAAGGAAAAACAACCCCGCAATGACTATGGCATACCAGGATAACAGGGGCAGACCAAGAAAATCGATGCGGGTATATTGAACAAAATCTTCACTGAATTTGTCAGCATTCACCCATTTACCGCCCGCAATCTGAAATATAAGTCCGCGAAATATTGTCAGGGTTCCAAGGGTTACCACTATGGCGGGGATACCCAGTTTCCAGACCAGTATTCCGTTAAACGCTCCAAATACCAGACCACAAAATGTTGCCAGTAACATCAGCATTGGTACCGGGATTTGAGGATATGCCGCATTGATCAAGGCAACAATCATCCCCGATAATGCCAGGTTGGATGCCATGGAAAGATCGATCGAACGGGTGATGATAACCGCCATCTGCCCCAAGGCCAAAATCATTAAAATGGATGTATTGTTGAATATTTCAAACAGGTTTTCAGGCCGTGCAAACCCTGGAGCACGCAATGTAATGGCAATAATCAAAACCGTAATAACCAGGGCCAGCCATATTTCACGGGTTTTCAAAATTCGGCTCATGCCGCATTTTCCTGAATATCCGCTGCTGTCCTGATCAATAATTCAGCGCTGATCTCATCATTATTATCGTAGCGCGCAACAATAAGCCCTTCACGCATAACAATTATCCGATCACTCATACCCAGAATTTCCGGCAGTTCCGAAGAAATCATAATCACACTCAACCCTTGAGAAACCAGCGCGCCCATAAATTCATGCACCGCAGCTTTTGAGCCAATATCGATCCCCTTGGTAGGCTCATCCAGAATAATAACCCGAGGCCGAGTGGCCAGCCATTTTGCAATCACTACTTTTTGCTGATTTCCGCCGGAAAGCGTACCCGCGTTTTGGCTGAATGATGACGCACGCAAATCAATGCGCTCTGTGAATTCACGGGCCAATGCAAATTCCTGCGCCAATCGAAGGAAGCCGTTTTTTGAAGTTTTGTGCAAAGAAGGCAGTGATATATTTTGATAAATCGGCAGGTCTGTCACTACCCCCTGCTGACCGCGCTCTTCGGGAACATAAACAATACCAGCCTTGATGGCATCGGCTGGCGATCTGGCACGGATTTCCTTGCCATCCAGTAAAACGCTACCGGCATTGGGGATTGTAACGCCAAAAATCGCCTGCATGACTTCGCTGCGACCGGCACCAACCAGTCCGTAAAAACCCAGAATTTCCCCCTGCCGCAGTTCAAATGAAATATCTTCAAATTCAGTTGGATGCCCAAGGCCGCTTACACAAAGAACACTCTTTCCGATGTTGGCTTGTCGTTTTGGAAAAATCTGATCAACTGAACGGCCCACCATCATGTGTACAATTTCGTCCTGGCTGGTATCCTTCAACAATCCCTTCCCAACCATTTCACCATCTCGAAATACCGTGAAGCGATCTGCAATCCGGTAGATTTCATACATTTTATGCGAGATGAACAGCACGGCCTTACCCTGACGCTTGAGTAATTCGATCAACTCAAACAAATCTTCGATTTCTTTGTGCGATAGCGCCGCAGTTGGCTCGTCCATTATGACTATTTCGGCATCAATTGACATGGCACGGGCCACGGCTACCAAATGTTTCTGGGCAATTCCCAATTCTTTTAATTGCATTTCAGGATCAATATGACCGGCCCCAAGATCGCTAAGCAGCTCTTGCGCTGCTGCGTACATTTTTCTCCAGTCAATGGTTTTAAAGCGGGTACGCGGCGCATGTCCCAAAAAGATATTTTCAGCTACAGAAAGTTCATCAAACAGCACAGTTTCCTGATGAATGGCTGTGATGCCTTTTTCAAAGGCGGCATGTGGGCCAGCAAACTCAATTACCTTATTCTCGATTTTGATTTCGCCGGCATCAGGCTGGTAAATACCAGTTAATATTTTTACCAGCGTTGATTTTCCAGCCCCGTTCTCGCCAATCAGCGCTGTAACCTGACCTGAGTAAAGCTCCAGACCCACCTCGTTAAGCGCACGAACCCCCGGAAAGGATTTGCAAATTCCAAAAAGGCTGAGCTTTGGCTGTGTCATAGTTTCTGAGCCCCGTTGCCCCTTTGGGGACTAAGTTAAGCAGAGAACGCCACTATTATGGGCGTGATTTTTAAGCAAAGTATAGATACCTGCAAAGTGCCCGGCAACTCAACCAAGTCGCCGGGCACTGTGTTGAGTTCAGATCAATATATTTTTGCGAACTCTTCAATATTTGAAGCATCAAACTGGAACGGCGCTGCCATTGCAGCTGAATTATTATCGTCCAGTGTAATCTCGCCCACTTTACCTATAGAAAGTGTTGCGCCAGGCTCAGCTACAGCACCCTCAGCCAAAGCATTAGCCAGGTAAACCGCTGAATATCCAAGGTCAATCGGGTTCCACAATGCTACTGCCTGCGATGCCCCATTGTCGATGAACTGCTTGAACTCCGAAGGCAATGCCAGACCGGTAACATTTATCTGGCCAATTAAACCCATATCGGTAACCACCTGGGCGGCAGCCACAACACCAACAGTGGTCGGTGCGATAATTGCCTTAAGATCAGGATAGGACGCAATAAGTCCCTTGGCTTCATCAGTGCTTTTTACGGAATCATCATCGCCATAAACTGTCGCTACGAGATTGATATTTGGATATTTGCTCGGCAGAATATCTTCTGCAGCAGCAATCCACGAATTCTGATTTGCAGCTGTTGACGATGCGGAAAGAATTGCCACATCACCGCCATCGGGCAGGAAATCAGCTGCCAGCTTGATGATTGTTTCACCAATCAGAGCAGTATCAGATGGATTAAGATGCAATTGACGCCCTTCCGGTGCAACTCCTGAATCCCATGAAATTACCGCAATACCGCGATCCATTGCTTTTTGCAGTACCGGCACCAAAGCATCCGGGTCGTTTGCTGAAATTGCAATCGCATCAACGTTTTGCGCAATCAAAGCGTTGATGATTTCAATCTGGCCTTCTGCAGTTGCTGAAGTTGGCCCTGTGTAAATAATGCTCACGTGCTCCAGCTCCGCCGCTGCCTCCTCGGCCCCTTTGGCCGCAGCATCAAAAAACCCGTTGCCAAGTGTCTTAACGACCAGGGCTATGCGAGTTTCTGCATTCGCCGGCAAAGCGACCATCGCCGCCGCAGACAATGCTACGGCCACAGCCAGTTTTCTTAGATTATTCATTCGTTTTCTCCCTTTTGTTTTCATTCATTTATCAACCTTGACCGCCCTATGCGGCCGAAGTGGATTTCTTTCTCTCTTCCTGCTGTGCCTCGGCAACAATCACTCTGACGCCTGCCTCCTTCAGCATATCGCAGTCTTCTTCACTAATTCCAGGATCAGTAATCACCGTGGAAATTTGGCTTAGCGCACACACGATCAGACTGGAGCGCGACTTAAATTTTGCAGAATCAGCAAGCACGATCAGCTCATCCGCCTGACCAATCAGTTTTAGTTCCGCCTGGATCAACAAAGGATCACTTTCCATGACACCTATCGGCCCGATTGCATGAGCACCCATAAACATTTTACTGGCGTAAAAGCTTTGTGAAGTATCATTATCGAATGGGCTAAGAATAATGTTTTGCTCGCGATAAATCGTGCCTCCGGGAACCAGAACCGTATTTTTGGAGTGATGTAAAAGATGCTCGGCAATCGGAAATGAATTTGTAAAAACCTGCATCTGTCGACCGGCGAGGCGGTGAACCATTTGATAGGTTGTGGTGCCGCCGTTGATTATTATTGCTTCCCCATCATTGCACAGGGCCACCGCTTCGCGCGCAATTGCATTTTTTGATGCGAGGTTAATTTCTTCATTAACCCTGTAGGGGCGCCCCATAAGAACAGTTTGCGATGGCGGTGTTATCGCCTCAGCGCCACCTCGTACCCGACGCAAACTTCCCTGCACATGCAGGGCTGCAATATCACGACGTATTGTTGCCTCCGAGGCACCGGTCATTTCTACCAGATCCTGAATTACCGCCACGGGCCGACTCTGAACCAGAGACAGAATAATTCGATGTCGTTCTTTTTCGTGCATCTTTCCCCCTAGGATTCAAAGTTTCCATCAATTAATCGCTATGTCAATCAAATTCTGTCAAATTCAGTCATATTTGATCCGTTTTGACTGAAACTGATTGACATGCGTTGCAAAGTGTTGGAATTTCGATTTTCAACATCAGGGGGAATACATGAGCAAATCTTTGAGGACGCCTGGTCTTAAGAGCCTGTGGGACGAAGCAGCAGTTGCAAAGATGAATGAAGCTGAGCGCCTGGTTTACCGTTCAAACCTGCTGGGATCAGACAAACGTGTAACAAATTATGGCGGGGGCAATACATCCTCCAAAATATGGCAGAACGACCCTCTAACGGGTGAAAAGGCTCAGGTTTTATGGGTCAAAGGCTCTGGCGGCGACTTGGGAACAATTACGGCAGACGGCTTTTCAACACTATATATGGACAAACTAAGGGCACTTAAAAAACTTTATCGGGGTCTGGAATTCGAAGATGAAATGGTGGCCTATCTTCCCCACTGCACATTCAACCTGAACCCGCGCGCCGCCTCGATTGACACGCCCCTGCATGCCTATGTGCCACAAATTTTTGTTGATCACATGCATCCCGATTCTATTATTGCCATCGCCGCTTCAAGCGACAGCAAATCTTTGACAAATGAAATTTTTGGCGATGCAATAGGCTGGTTACCCTGGAAACGCCCTGGCTATGAGTTGGGTCTGTGGCTTGAAAAATTTTGCATCGACAACCCTAAGGCAAAGGGTGTTATTCTGGAAAGCCATGGCCTGTTCACCTGGGGGGAAACCTCGCAGGAATGTTATGAAACAACAGTTTCCACCATAAATCAGGCAATGGACTGGCTTGAAAAAAAGTCGGCTGCTCAAGAAGTGTTCGGCGGCAATGCCACCCCTTCGCTTTCCCCCAGTGAGCGAGGCGAAATCGCCTCAAAGCTGATGCCAAAAATTCGCGGACTTATTTCAACCAAGAGCTATAAGGTCGGACATTTTGATGACAGCGAGGCAGTTCTGCAATTTGTCACATCCAATGATTTTCGCAAACTTGCCGAATTGGGCACCAGTTGCCCTGACCATTTTTTACGTACCAAAATTCGGCCCATAGTAATTGATTTCGACCCGAAGAATCCGGACATTGAAACCACCCTCATAGGGCTTGAAGCAAAGCTCGAGCAATATCGCGATAGTTACACCGCCTATTATCAACGCTGCAAAAACAGCAAAAGCCCGCCGATGCGTGATCCTAACGCTGTGGTGTATCTGGTGCCCGGTGTTGGCATGATTACCTTTGCCAAAGACAAAGCAACCGCACGGATATCAGGCGAATTTTACATAAATGCCATAAACGTCATGCGCGGTTCCTCATCTGTTTCCACCTATCAGGGTCTGGAGGAACAAGAAGCATTTGATATTGAATACTGGCTGCTTGAAGAGGCCAAACTGCAGCGCATGCCAGCGCCCAAATCGCTGGCAGGTCGTGTGGCTTTTGTCACTGGAGGCGCCGGGGGCATAGGCAAGGCAACCGCAAACCGCCTGCTTCAGCATGGTGCATGTGTTGTGCTTGCTGACATTGACGAGAAGGCCCTTGCAAGCGCCTGCCAGGAACTTCAAGTTACTTTTGGCACTGATTTTATCAGATCAGTAAAGATTGATGTAGCAAACGAAAATCAGGTCATTGAAGGTCTTGCGGCCTCGGCTGTTGAATTTGGCGGGCTGGATATTTTGATTTCCAACGCCGGCTTTGCCTCCTCAGCTCCAATCGAGGAAGTTACGCTTGCCCAGTGGAACAAGAATATGGACATATTGAGCACGGGGTATTTTTTGGTTTCGCGTGAGGCCTTCAAAATGTTCAGGGCCCAGGGAAATGGCGGCAACATTGTTTTTGTAGCTTCCAAAAACGGGCTTGCAGCATCCCCGAACGCCGCAGCATATTGCACTGCCAAAGCTGCCGAATTACACCTTGCACGATGCCTGGCCCTTGAAGGTGGGAGTGCACAAATTCGCGTCAACACGGTCAACCCTGATGCAGTATTGCGCGGCTCAAAAATCTGGACAGGGCAGTGGCGCAAACAACGAGCCGCCGCCTATAATATGTCTGAAGATGAGCTTGAAGAGCATTATCGCAAACGCTCGTTACTTAAGCGCCATGTTTTTCCCGAAGACATCGCAGAGGCAATCCTGTTCTTTGTGTCAGATGCTTCAGCAAAATCGACCGGCAATATAATCAATGTTGACGCGGGCAATGCCCAAGCCTTTACCCGTTAAACAAGCCTTTACCCGTTGAATAAACCGCATGGGGGAAAAATGACCGAGACAATAATTGATGCTGAATTCATCGCCGAGCAAAACGCAAAGGTGCTTGAGGCTACACAATCAGATTATCGAGCGCTTGGCGAACAGCTGGCCAGGCGCGGTAAGAATATTGACGAAATTAAAGCCCGTGTTTCAACCTTTGGCGTTGCTGTACCATCCTGGGGTGTGGGGACAGGCGGCACAAGGTTTGCGCGCTTTCCCGGCGCAGGCGAACCACGACACATATTTGATAAACTTGAGGATTGCGCTCTGATTCACCAATTGAGCGGTGCCACCCCTTCAGTTTCGCTGCATTTTCCCTGGGACCGGGTGGATGATCCGATTGAACTTAAGGGTCGCGGAAATGCCCTTGGCCTGGGTTTTGATGCGGTTAATTCAAATACGTTTCAGGATCAGGCAAACCAAACCCATTCTTATAAATACGGCTCGCTCAGTCACGCCGATACTGCCACCCGCCAGCAGGCGATTGACCACAATATCGAATGTATTTCATTTGGTCAGGCGCTTGGATCAAAGGCGTTGACCATATGGGTTGGTGATGGCTCCAATTTTCCCGGTCAGACTAATTTTGCCCGCCAATTTGAAAGATATCTTGATTCCGCCAAAAAAATTTATGCACACCTGCCCCCCGATTGGCGCGTGTTCACCGAGCATAAAATGTTTGAGCCGGCATTTTATTCAACCGTCGTTCAGGATTGGGGGACAAATTATTTGATCGCCACCGAACTTGGTGATCAGGCATTTTGTCTTGTTGATCTGGGCCACCATGCCCCAAATGTGAATATAGAAATGATCGTGTCGCGCCTCATTCAGTTTGGCAAACTTGGCGGATTTCACTTCAATGACAGTAAATATGGTGATGATGATCTGGATACGGGATCCATTGATCCCTATAGATTGTTTTTGGTGTTTAATGAACTTGTAGACGCTGAGCATAACGCAGCCCCTGATTTTAATCCGGCCCATATGCTTGATCAGTCCCACAATGTTACAGACCCCATCGAAAGCCTTATGGTCAGCGCGATGGAGGTGCAACGTGCCTATGCTCAGGCACTTATTGTCAACCGCCCGGCTCTGGAACACGCTCAGGAATTTAATGACGCCCTGGGCGCAACAACAATATTAAAAACCGCTTTCCGCACTGATGTCAGCCCAATTCTAGCCATGGCTCGCGCCGACAAAGGTAACTCCATCGACCCGATTGCAACCTATCGTGCTTCTGGATATCGTGTCCGTGTTGCTAAAATCAGGCCCGCCATTGCTTCAGGAACAAGCGGGATCGTATAGAAAATAGGCCTATGCCCCAAGGTCACCAAGCCTATTCATCACTTATATAAGCTCACCTAGGCGAGCTTATATAAGTGGCGGAGAGACAGGGATTATGTTGTGGCTTTGCCCCAACATCGAAACCGCTAAGCTCCTTCCTCGCTAAGCTTGTTTTCGAACCCCAGCCTTTTCAAGGCTTAGATTTTTTATCACCAAGCCTATTCATCACTTATATAAACTCACCTTAGGCGAGTTTATATAAGTGGCGGAGAGACAGGGATTCGAACCCTGGGAACGCTCGCGCGCTCAACGGTTTTCGAGACCGCCCCGTTCGACCACTCCGGCACCTCTCCGCATCTTAGGACAACCCATATCAGTCAGGTTGAGCATAGCGCGCGCTATATTGCATAGGCCAACCCCCCCCGCAACAAATACTTGACTCTTGACCCGTTTGCCAACATAACCGCCTCAAGTTCGCGTGCCGGAATTTTCGGCGCGTATTTTCGTTTGATAAAACCGCAGTTCGAGGCCCGAACAAGAATTCAGTTCTTGTTCAAAAAAGTCCGCTAATGCTCATTTTCACATTGAGTAAATCGTGGCGCCACAGAACGCGACAATAACAGGACCGGGTTTTACCGGCAGGTATAAAGATATGTTCGCGATTATTAAAACCGGCGGCAAACAATATAAAGTCGCCGCTGACGACATTTTGCAAATTGAAAAACTCGATGCTCAGGCTGGAGAAACCATCACCTTTGATCAGGTGTTAATGCTTGGTCAGGGAAGCGAAGTCACCATTGGCTCTCCTTTGGTTGAAGGGGCAACTGTTGTCGCAGAGCTGGTTGAGCAGTTCCGCAACAAAAAAATCATCGTATTCAAAAAGAAGCGCCGCAAAAAATATCGCCGCACCCAGGGTCACAGGCAAAATCTTTCTCTGGTAAAAATTACCGATATTTTGGCCGCTGGACAAAAGCCTGCCAAAAAAGCAGCAGCCAAAAAAACTGCCGACAAGAAACCTGTCGCAGAAAAAGCTCCTGTAACTAAAAAAGCACCAGCTGCATCAAAAACCGAAAAAACTGATTTTGTTGATGATCTAAAACTTATTTCAGGTGTCGGCCCGGCTCTGGAAAAGAAATTGCACGCGCTGGATGTTAAATCCCTCAAAGACGTGGCCAAACTCACCAAAGATGATGTGACCCGGATTGACGAGGCATTGTCATTTAAGGGTCGCATTGATCGCGATAACTGGATACAACAGGCCAAAGATCTGGTTGCCGGTAAATAAAATAATCTGGGGTCAAACCCCTTAAAACCAAAAAAATTCTAAAGGCGTTTGAAAAATGGCACATAAAAAAGCAGGCGGTTCATCCCGCAACGGACGTGATACCGCAGGTCGGCGTCTTGGTGTTAAAAAATTCGGCGGCGAAATCGTCGTTCCCGGCAATATCATCATTCGCCAGCGTGGCACCAAATGGCATCCGGGTGAAAATGTTGGCATCGGCAGAGATCATACAATTTTTGCTTTGGTTGACGGTAACGTAACATTTTCCAAGCGAAGCGGTGGCAAAACCTTTGTATCCGTAGACCCGGCAGCCTCACCTGAAAAAGTAGCTGCAGAATAACGGTTGGGATTTTTAAAAACCTTACCGGCGCAAAAAAGCTCCCCGGCAAGGATTTTATCAGACAATCCAAAAATATTCCAAGGGGAGCCGGCAAACGCCAGCTTCCCTTTAATTTTGGATTATTTCTATGACTAAAGAATTTGCAAAAATACTACCTGATACGATCAGAACCAAGCGGTTATTTTTGCGAGCACCTGTAATAGCTGATGTCAAAGCCATGCAGGTTCTGGCCAACAACAAAACCATCCATGAATTTTTGGCCCGCCTGCCCTATCCTTATACCCGTGAGCATGCATTGGATTTTATAAATAATATCGCTCGGCGAGACGAAGAACATTCCTACGCTATTACCAATAAAAACAGCGATTTAATGGGAATTATCAGCCTGCACACGAACGAAGACGAAGCGCCGGAACTGGGCTATTGGCTGGGAGAGCCTTTTTGGGCAAAGGGCTATGCAACCGAGGCCGTAAATGGCCTGCTTGGGGCAGCCTTAAAATCCGGCATCAATAAAATCTTTGCCCATGCCATGGAAGAAAACACAGGCTCGATCAAAGTATTAAAAAAAGTCGGGTTTGATGAAATATCAACACAGATTGATGATTGTGGGCAGCACAAAGACAAAAACATAACTAAATTACTATGGCGTGCCGAAGCATGAGCAGCACACAATCAAATTTTTACCTCCCTGTTCGACAGAGACAAAACACGATATTAAACAAATTATTAGCAAACTGTTTGCTGACCAGATAAAAAAGTAGCCGCAAAATGAAATTTCTTGATCAGGCCAGAATATTTATCAAATCCGGCAATGGCGGCGGTGGAGCCGTGGCTTTTCGCCGTGAAAAATATGTGGAATTTGGAGGCCCGGCCGGTGGCAATGGCGGGCGCGGTGGCGATGTAATCGTTGAATGTGTCGATGGTCTAAATACCCTGATTGATTATCGCTATATGCAACATTACAAGGCCGATGCCGGTATCGGTGGCATGGGCAAAGACCGCACAGGCCCCAATGGGGAACACATAGTTTTAAGAGTTCCCGTTGGCACCCAGGTTTTTGAAGAAGATAATGAAACCCTTTTGGCGGACTTTACGGCCGTGGGTCAAAAAATCATTTTACTGACCGGCGGCAATGGCGGATTTGGCAACGCCCATTTCAAATCCTCATCCAATCGAGCTCCCCGCCATGCCAATCCCGGCCTGCCTGGAATTGAAAAATGGATATGGCTGCGCTTAAAACTCATTGCAGATGCCGGTCTTGTTGGCCTGCCCAACGCAGGGAAATCCACATTTTTGAGCTCGGTATCCGCCGCAAAGCCTAAAATTGCCGATTATCCCTTTACCACCCTGCATCCAAATCTTGGCGTGGTGCGCATTGGAGAGAAAGACTTTGTGCTAGCCGACATCCCAGGCCTTATCGAGGGTGCCCACGAAGGGGCAGGCATTGGCGACAGGTTTTTGGGCCATGTGGAGAGGTGCGTGGTCAATGTGCATCTGATTGATGGCACATCAGAAGACGTGGTTGCCTCCTATAAAACCATTCGCACTGAACTTAATGCCTATGGAAACGGCCTTGCCGACAAAAAACAAATTGTCGTTCTCAACAAAATCGATGCCCTGACCGATGAAATGGTAAAAGAAAAACTTGCCGCCCTGCGCCCGGTAATAAAAGGCGAATTGCTGGCCGCTTCCGCCGCCTCCAAAAAAGGCGTTGACCAAGTGTTATTTGCCATCGTTAGGGCGCTGGATCAAAAAAAACTAAATCAGATTGAGGCCGAAAAAACCCCTGAGGAAAAGCAATGGTCTCCTTAAAACAAAACCGGGTTATTCTTGGCTTTGACCGCTTAACCATTAAAGTTGGCTCGGCCCTTTTGGTTGATGCCATAAACGGGCAATTACGTCAGGACTGGCTCAATTCTTTAGCCGCCGATATTTCAAGGCTTAAAAAAACCGGCATGCAAATCCTTGTGGTTTCTTCCGGGGCTATTTCTCTTGGGCGTACCCTGCTGGGATTTGAGGATAAATCCCTGTCTCTGACTCAAAATCAGGCCTGCGCCAGTGTTGGCCAGGTTGCGCTGGCTCAGGCGTGGCGCGATGCTTTGGCTGCAAAAAAAATCACCACCGGGCAGATTTTATTGACCCCCAATATTACCGAGGAACGGCGCCATTATATCAATGCCCGCGCCACCATTCTTACCCTGTTGGAATTGGGGGCAGTGCCAATTATCAACGAGAATGACAGCGTTGCCACATCCGAAATCCGCTATGGGGACAATGACAGGCTTTCGGCCCGTGTAGCATCAATGATCGGTTCGGACTGTCTGGTTTTGCTTTCAGATATTGACGGCCTTTACACCTCCCCACCCGAAGCAGATAAAAAATCAATTCACCTGCCCATGGTCAGATCTGTCACCCCGGAAATCGAGGCTATGGCTTCCGGCACCAAAAACCATCTGGCCAAAGGCGGCATGGCCACCAAGCTGGACGCGGCCAAAATCGCCACCCGTTCCGGCACTTCGATGATCATTGCCAATGGCACCAAAAACCATCCCCTTGCAGCGCTGGCATCCGGGGCAAAACACACATTGTTCCCAGCCAGTCAAAGCCCGGCAGCAGCCAGAAAGAGCTGGATTTTGGGAACCCTTGAAATATCCGGCTCCATTCATATTGATGACGGAGCAGCTCTGGCCATCAGCAAGGGAAAATCATTGTTGCCGGTCGGGGTGAAAAACATCAGCGGCGACTTTGATCGTGGTGATGCAGTTTCAATTATTGATCCCAAGAACATAGAGATTGCCCGTGGTTTGGTTTCCATGAACCAGACTGAGGCTAGCAAAGCCATGGGCAAAAAGAGTGAAGCCATTATGGGCATGTTCGGATATATGAACCGCACCGAACTGGTACATTCTGACAATCTGGTGAGCATTGGGCAAAGTATAACGGGAAACCAAGATCATGAGTGATAGCAAACAAGATATAAAAGCCCTGATGCTGGATATGGGCAAAAGAGCAAAAATCGCCGCCAATGCTTTGGCCAACACTGAAACCAAAACCAAAATCAATGCCCTGTTGAACGCTGCTAATGAAATTGAAGCAAACGAGAGCCAAATTCTTGAGGCCAATAAAATTGATCTTGAGCGCGCTAAACAAACAGGCCTAAGCGCTTCCTTCACCGATCGCCTAACTCTGAACAGCGCCCGTCTTGCAGACATTGTCACCTCCATTCGCGCCATTGCCAAACTGGATGATCCGGTAGGGCAGGTCATCGCCCAATGGGAAGTGCCAACTGGCCTGAAGATTTCACGGGTGCGCACTCCCATAGGCGTAATCGGGATAATTTATGAAAGCCGTCCCAATGTCACAGCAGACGCTGCCGCCCTTTGTCTGATGTCGGGCAATGGGGCGATTTTGCGCGGCGG
>JAKISW010000030.1 GCA_021648375.1 Devosiaceae bacterium | reverse complement strand
CCGCTCAGCTCATTAAGATTAATATCTTTAAGATCATTATCAATTAACATTTTAACTGTGTTTTAGACCAATAAAAATTACCCCTAAAGCAATCCTCTTTTTGCTTTATCGTTACATTAACAACTTGACCTCTAATTGCTTCAACTGACGCTTGTAGCGTTTTTTGATTTGTCATTACATTCGACAATTGGGCGCTCATAAAAGACAATTCTCTATTGTTTTTTGACTGACCTAATACCAAGATAGATGTTTGATCAACCTGCACACCCAATAATGTTACTATTGATATGCTTGCCACATAGAACATCATTTTGTCAAAAGATCCCTTGAATTTCTTTTTTTCCTCTTCCATTTAATGCCCCATTTTTACTCTATTTTTAAACCATCCATGTATGAACCTTTCATCCTTCTCCCTTCTTTCAGAAAGTTCAATATAAAAAGAACCCTGCAAACAATTGAGCATTTTTGCAAGCACAGTCTCATCTCTAGACATTAAACAAAGCTCTAGACATGAAATAGTATTAAACCCAATTTTTCCATCAACACTCAAATCATTATATAAGCGCTGACGATTATTAAGCGCATTAAGAGAACGTTGCAGAAATTTACCGGCCCTATTCGGGCCCATATTAACTGCCGTATCCACAACCTCGGCAGCAATCATTTCTGATGCAGATAATAATTCATCGCCTTTAACTGAATTCCAGTATTTTTCAGCATAAATATCAAAAGCAATACTCCTATCAAGCTCAATCATGCTGCCTTGATATCCGTATTTTCTGGCAACATTTATAGTTACCCCCCAGTTTGTTTCTCCGCCAGAATCAGACGGATCATTAACATAGCCTCCCTCAACCTCTAAAATAGCTTCAATTATTTTTGTTTTTAACGAAATCATTTCATTACCTCATGTTTTGTTTTATTATTTTTTCAGCAAGAGCTAATTCTACGTTAATTGATTTATAAAAAGACTTCATAATTTCATTTTTTTCTTTCCTTAAAGCATTGATTTTGTTTTCTTTATCGACAGCAAGAAGCTCCTTGTCATATTTTATGGCCATGCTAGATTCTCGAGAATCTGCAATATATTTATCCACCTTTCCAAATGAGTTGGACATGGACGACAATAGCTGTGTTGTTTTATCTTCTATTTTTAACAACAGCTTGCTATTTAAAGGCAACCTTTTTTTAAGAACGGAAATGTCAGCCCGCGCAGTTACAGCTCTCGCTTTCAAATCGTAATACTTCTCTGTCCACCTGGTTCTGAATGGAACTTCTCTAGGAATAAATTGCTTTCCAAAATATTGTTTTGCTCCCGACTTAAACGGACGCTCACCCCATGCGCTTTCATTCCACAGGGCAAGCTCAGCGGTATCAGAAATAAAGTTCTCAAAATATCCGAAATATCCCCGCGCAATATGCCTCGCCTTCGCCGGAGAAATGTTCAGTGACTCTCCTATTGCAACATAAAGCTGCGGCGTGTTTTGGCTATATTGCAAATAGCTGGAAACTCGATCAAGCCCTTTAGGAACAATTGGCGCACCCGAGAAAGTTTTATTTAAAGCTATCTCAACATGTGGATTGATAACTCCGGGAATAAACTGATCATTTAGGTTATACGCTAAAGAGAACGCCATAACTTTTGCTGCATCAGCACCTTCTTTTTGAGTCAAATAGTCCATGAATGTCTCAACCCCTTGCAACATCATTGAAAAAAAGCCGTGAGGTTTTGGTATTTGATACTGAACTCCATCAATTTTTATATGAAAAAATCTAACTCTTTGATCTTCAGTTAAATCCTGATAAAAATCTTCATCTTCATTCATTGACGCAAGCAGCAATGTAATTGCTGCAAATCCTGCTGCCACAGCGGCCATTCTTACCTTTAAGTCATTAATGTGTAGCCGTCCTGATTCCGTCTTTAGAAGATTGCTGAATTTGGTTTCACCATCCTTCTCTGCAAACGCCCGAATGTCTCTATCAACGGATTGAACAAAAGCCCCATGGAATGGAATTGTCCTTTGCAGCATCACAAAGGCGGCATATGATCCATGCTTTCTAAAATCAGTACTAATCTCACGCGCACCCCATGCGGCTTCCCTAGCCGTCGTGCCCTCACGGCGCTGCTGGATATAATATCCTGCTCTCGTGGACATTTCTGGGCTATCAACCAATTTTATATAAAGCTCAAGTATGTTGGTCAAAAATAATTCTGGCTTTTTCCACCGGCCAGGCATTCTATGATTCGACTGTCCGCGAGTTTCATCCATAGCGCTACGCACTCTTCCTGCCCACCCGCCTCCATTTCTAAGCATTTCAGTGTAGGCCGTATTTTTTCCAAGGCCATGCCCCAACATTGAAGCAAACCCAAGCATGTTATGATAAACCGGCTTGAATTTCCCCCCACTAACCATTGTTGCCGTCTGAATATCCCGCACCAGATTTGGGATTGAGAATTGCGGCATAGATGTTATCAACACTGTTTGCATATTCTTTATTGTATAAGCAAAACCTAAAGCTTTTCCGGCCAATCCATCAGGTAGCGCCCATCCGTTGAGATTGTCCAGCATATCAACAACCATTTCAGCCTCACGTTGGATTTCAACCCATACACGCTTTCCTGTTTTGCTTGAAATAAATGACGTGACCTTTGTTTCCGCTGTCTTTGGCATGTTGCCAAACGTCCAAAACATCAATTCTTCTGGATTTTTCTCAAAATATTTAATGATCTGTTCTTGATCGACAATCGTTCCATCTATGTTTCCAGAGTTAACCAATCCACCGTTTGTGATCGTAACGCCAAGAGCCCCCATAGCTTCTGCCACCTTTCCGGCCATTTGATCTACCTGCGCCTTCACCAATTCACTATCTGAATCAATCTTTGAAAAGAACTGTGAGCCATTCTGAGACTTGAGTCCGGCTTCAAACATCTGGCGCAACGCCTTTGCCTGCAAAGCACCCTTGATGTGCTGAAAATCACCCATCACGATGTTGTTGTAAATATTTTGGATGTTCTGCGTACCACCTTTTAGTCTCTTGAAATTGCTTTTCCCAGCACCAGAGAAAGACTCACCGATACCTTCGACAACCCGATTAAATGGCACATAATTTTTGTTAACCTCAAGCATATTTAAGGCAGCATTCTTATCTAAATACCCTGTATCAACCATAAAACTCATCAAGTTTTTACGGTATTCCTGATATTTCTTAAAGGATTCAGCAAACCATGGGTATTTCTTTGCATGACCGAGTCCTGCCTTGATCATTCCTTCGTCAAACAGGTTTTCTCGCCCTTGCTCCTTAAGCTCTTTTGCTCTTCTGGCAGCAAAATATTCTTGATGAAGGTTGAATATCTCTGCACCAGAAGAAATAGAAAACCTAAAAACGTCTTCAAGCGATGGACCCTTAAATTGAATAGCCCCATCCTTATCAAAATAAGGTGCGCCATGCTTAGTTGACTCAGCAAATATTCCTTCTATCCCGTTAATCAACTGGAGCTGTTTGTAGGCGCTTTCTGTGGCATCCAGCAACTTACCTTTGGTTTCTCTTTCAATCACCTTTGCTGCGTGAATATGGTCAACATAGCGCTGCTTGAGCATCGATGTTGGGCGACGATGCAACACATAATCCAACTTTTCCTTTAAATTTAATTTATTCCCATCCATCACGGCGGTTAGCCTTGCTTCGCTCCCCTGGAAATACCACTGATGCATCTTCTCTTGGAGGATGAGCATTTTCTTGCTAAGCTTTTTGTCTTTTGCCAGCACCGCCTCAAACTGATCCACGAAGCGTGGAGCCTGTGCCTTTGCAGACTCATATCGAGTCAACCACAAGCGCACAAACTCAGCAAAGCCCTCAACCTTTGAAAGCTCTGTCGTGCTGATGTCATAGGAAAGGTTTTTCACTTCGTTAACGACATCGGGACTATTATATATTTTGCTGAACTCTCTTTTGTATTTGTAATGGAAATCTAGGTAATGTGCCATTTCGTGCGCCATCACCTCAACATCTCCATAACGCTTAATTCTTATCGCACTATTATCAGGCCGGTAAAAGCCAAGTCTTCCTTTACCCTTAACCTTCCCTTCATATAGCCTCGGACCAATAATATTTATCAGGGCAATACGAATGCTTTCGCGGCGCATAGGCTTTGCTTTATTAGGCATTGAAATAATTCTTTTACCTATTTTAACAATCCCGGATTCAGGTGCTTCATAGCCAACCGTTACCGCGTCTTGATACAACGGTTGGTGGGCAACGCCCGGAGAGTATGAAGCCAATTCATCCGGCAAATCACTTGGCTTTGCCTTCATTTCAGCTTCGCCTTTTGGCTGGCGCATGGTTTTCGGTTTTTTCTTCGTTACCTTTTTTATTGCTTTTTTCGGAGTAAATATTCTTGTTCCATCATTAAGTTGTGTTTTGACAAATCCTTGGCGAAGAAGACTGTTTGTTAGTCCACGGGTGATTTTCTGCCCAGATTTGACGGTTATTTTCTTAATTGCATCTTTGGCAACATAGTTTGTCTGGTATTCCTTCCCTCCAATAACTCCCGCTCCAACTTTTTTATGCTCTAACCCAGAAACATAATCACCGCGCATTTCAATGATTGCGCCTTTATTTTCTCCTTGACCAAGAGCCAATGATTCATCATCAGAGACAAACATTCTGCTATTACCACCTTGCTTGTTCACCATTAGAATTTCATAAAGGTCATTGGGTGCAGTTTCTCTATAAACTGATGTTTTATTGTTGCTGATAGCGGTTGTTTTTGTAGACGCTGGGCCAACTTGCACTGTTTCAGGCATGATTTGCTGTTGCTTTACCTCCTTGACTATCTCCTTTGGCGCTGCTTTGATTGGTTTAGGCGCGGCTCCATCTTTGGTGGGCGCTACTTCGACCTTGTCGGGCTTCGATGGTGCCAGCGTTTTGCTCTCAGCTAAAGGCTTGCCACCGCGCTTCTCCTGAATTTCTTTGACCAGCTCACCGCGCAATGTCTCTTCGGTAATACCCTCAGCCTTCAAAACCGTCAGGGTTTCTTCCAGGCGCTTAAGATTTTTTTCTGCTTCTGCTTTCTGCCGCTCTCCGGCAGTTTGCAGAAATTCGCGCGTATCTATGATCTTCTGCTCTATTTCTTCCTGCTTTGGCGTTGTCATTACGAATTGGGCATTTACCGGATCACCAGCCTGCCTTGCCTGCTCTTGTGCAGCGTCGGGATATTCCTTCGGCGTGATGAAATCCTTTTCAATTTCAGAAAGCTCCCTTTTTTGAACACGCTTATCATGCACACGTTGCCCCGCTGACAGGGCACCGCCGGTAGCGAATCCTCCCATGACTCCAGGAAGAACGCCTTGCGATAAGCCTGCATCAGGGTCGTATAGCATTTTGCCAACATTGCCCACAACTGCCTGCAAGCCTTCAGTCCCACCTTCCCACCCGCCCCCAGTAAAGAACCGCTCAAGAGCAGAACCATTACCTTTTAATATGCGATTAATTCCCGCTTTTTCCAGCAGCCCGTTAACCGTACCAACCAATATTGTTGATGTGGCAAACTTTGCATCGCTCATTTTTTCGCCAGTAATTTCTTCGTATTGATCGGCATCCCCGGCTGCCTGCATTGCTTCAAGCCAACCAACAAATGGCAATGATCCCCCTGACTTCCAGGCTGCGTACAAAGAGGGAACGGCTTGCCCGATAAATCCAGCCCATGCCTGCGGGTCAGTTACAACATCACCAAGCTGTTCAAAATTTCCTTTGATCGCTTTCTGGAAAGCGGTGTCAGCTTCTTGACTCTTTTCAGACAAGACTTGAAACGGCTCAAACATTTCAGGAAGTATCTGCATGCTTCCACGGATTTTATCCGCTGCGTCTGTTGTGCCCTCGATCTGAAAGTCACCAACTTTGAAGCCGTGTTCAATAACATCAATCGGATTCTTGAAGCGTTTTTTTGTCATCCACTCTGGAACACCAAGAAACTGGCCAAATTCATTAATTGAGCCGAGAATTCTATTCACAGACTGTGGCGTTCTTAATGCCGCCTCTCCGAGCCCGAGGGTTCCTTGGGCAATGCCCGCCCCAGCCGTTGTTGCAACATTACCCCTGCGCTCCTCTATTTTTTTGTTAACCCTTTGCCACATTGATTCACCCGTACCGAAACCAGGATATGGAGGTTGAGGGGTCAGCGTGGGAGCGCCCTGCATATCTTCGGGTATCGGATGGCTCGGCAGCGGCTGGTTTCCGGATAGCCCCTGACGTTGCGGGTCAATGCCCGTGCCGCCGACTACGACTTCACCCACCTCACCGCCAGGCTCTGGAGGCAGTGAAAGCACCTCTGTCCGGAGAATAAGCCCAGCATCTGCCGAGAATTGCTCAAAAGGGACTTCAGTGCCGGTTTCATCCCGGTACATAGAGTGAAGAGCTTCTGTTATTTCGTAATCTGAATAACCTTCAAGCCCTTCTGTTTCTTTTGCCTTTTCAAGGTAGTTTTTCATTATCTAGGACCATACTTCTCTTCGAGGAAATCTTTAACTGTTTTGGGGCTTTTTTGTGGCTTCGGTTTATCAGTAAGCACCTCTATTTCTACTCCAGCTTCACGCGCTGCTTTTGATACTGCGCCAGCACGAGTTAACCGCCCTTCGCTGAAAAGATTTGTTGCTCTCTCTATGATCGCCTGTACTTTTTGCTGGGCATTTTCTCCCTTAAGTCCAGAAAACCTGCCTGACACTGGGTCATACATCCCGCCAAAAAGGTTACCTGCCTGTCGGGCAATAGCATTTTCATCAGATGCCTTAAGGCCCCGATCTTTACCAGCGCCCTGAGAACCAGCACCTCGCTGCGCTGGAGTCCACCGATTGTATGGCTTGCCTGTTTCAACGGCGTTGTTTCCTTGGTATATGACATCCTGAGCCATTCCCCCAGGCAAGTTTTTGGTGATTTTCTTGATATTCTGCTCAGCATAACCAGAAAGCCCTTTTATCAACGCCTCATCATATGATGGCGGTAGCTCTCCAGGATTAGATATCCCTAAATCCTCCATTGACTGCCGAAACATGTCATATCCTGCGCCCCCGCTCCCGAGCACTTGATCTGCACCAATCTTCAAGACATTGTACTGTTTTATTTTCATGTCAAGATCCTGACTATCAGACTGCCGTTCACGTTGCTGCATAAGGTAATTCCGATCTTGCGGGGCATTTTTAATCTGCTGTCCAGCCTGCATAACCTGCATTTTGGCAAGTGCATTTTGAGTCCCGGCACCAATAGCCTGGGCATAATTAAATGGGGAAAAATCGCGCATCTTATTGATCGCCTAAACGGTTCATGAGGTTTTGGTTTTGCTGATATGCAAAATAATTTGAAAGGCCACCCTGTATTGCGTTATTGATAGCAGCTGTGCCAGTGCCCGCCGCAGCCGCTTGCGTCTGAAACCCTGGACTGTTTGCCACTCTTGTGCCCATGGCAGCAGATTGACCGGCTCCACCAGCACCAAGGCCTGCCATTTGCATCAATCTGGCAAAATAGTTGCCATACTCTTGCGATGCTTGGCCTTGGCCAAATCGCAGCATCTTTTTCATTGCTCGCCCGCTGCGCTTCATCCCGGTACGCCCAAGCATATTCATCACTGAATTTTCACCTTGCTTAACGCGCCACTGGTAACCCGGGCCCATCATTCCAGGGGTCACCTCACGCCCACTTAGAAGGCCTTGCATCCTCCCCGTAGCCGCTACCCCCAATTCTCGCTGAGCTGCCGTGTCCTGGCGGGTAAGGTTGAATTGTCTGCGCGATTCGTTCACCTGACTCCGACCAACTCTCGACTGTTGGCGGCCTGCCTGAACACCCAATAATCCGCTAACAATAGAGCTACCGGCAATTGATGTAGCTACCCAAGTCATCATTTCACCTCTATTTTTTGATTTTCAAAATCTAAAACATTGAAGTTTGGCGCAATAACCTCACGCTCAATATCTGCCATGTCCGTTTTGCTCGTCACATGAATCGTAACAATTGCCGTATCCTTATGAGCGTACAAAGCACGCTTTATGCCTACCGGGGAAATAGCAACACCCGGGGTAGTTATCCTTTCCTCGCCTTTTTCAGAGCTTATTGTCACATCCCCAAAAAGGAATATGATTAGATGATCGTGACGATGTATTTTGCCGACTGTAATTGTGCCAGCAGGCAATAAGATTTCCCGCGCATAAACTCCCGGAGCAAAATGATGCTTAAGTGGAAATGGATCATTACCCAAGCTTCCATCTTCCTTTTCGATGGTTGATTCAAGATCAACGATATTCTTCCGCCGAAGAATCTCATCCGGTGTCGGCTTGTATATTCCGGGAATATTTTTCATCTGCGCGTCGCCAGAATGGAATAAACTTCAGGCACAGGAGTAATTGCAACACCTGTTCTGTTCACGAATACAATTGACAGAGTATCTTGCGAGGATGCCCAAGCCTGGGCAAAGCTTAACCCGGGCGTATTGCTGGGCTTGTTTACAGTCAAAATATCATTAACGCTTAATCCCTGCACCATAAATGTTTGCACGGACTCAGAGTTTGGAGGAATGCTAACAGCGTTAATAGCCACTAAGTATGTCCGGACTCGGTATATTGCCTCAGTCAACAGCTCAAACCATCGAGCCCAAGGGGCCCACATATTTGGCTCTTTAATAAGAGCAATCCTTGGGACGGGCGCAATGCCTCTTTCATGGCTCATGAATTATTTCCTTGCAGTGACTTTGATGATCAGGTGTTTTCATTAGAAATCCCCCAGGGTTATATCGGCATAGGCACCCAGTATCTCGACTTCAACCGGATCGGTAACTTTTATTTCAAAAATCCGTTCTTTTGAGTCACCAAGCTGCTCCCATTTCACTTCACGGGAATATTCTCCAATTTCTCCAATTGTTTCCCACAGTTCGCTTGACCAAGTTTTTCCGCCGTCATCAGAATAACGCAACATAATCTGGGGGGCTAATCCTTGGCCGAAAGTAAGCCCAGTGCCAGCCTTAATGTCAACGATTAGCTCCCAAAACGTCATCCATTTTCTTGATTTGTGAATTACCGGCGCAATACGTATCCGCTCAATAATATTCCCATCATCCCTGTATTCATTAAAATCCAAATTATAAAAATTGGCATTTTGGTAATCACCACAAATTACTTGGTTCCCCAAATAGCCAATACCAGATACACGCCACCGGCCTATTCCGTAGCTTTTTCGCTCGTGCCAATCGCGACCATCTGGAGTCAGGTCAAAACAAAATGTTTTGTCAGCAGATGGGAACGTCAATATATAAAATGTCCTTCCTGACTGGCGATAAATAGCGCCAATCGCATCAGCTTTAAAATCAATCCGAGATATCTGCCAGTCGATTTCTGACGTTGAAATAGGTGTTGTTGTAAGGCCAGCAGCATGAACTACGAATGTGTCGCCCTCATCATTTGAGGCCAGCCATACCAATCCTCCAGAAAATTGCGAAAGGCTGTGGGGCGCTTCTATGCCAACCTCCACCGTGCCGTTTGGGTAAGGATCAAAGGGAAAGTCTGGATTTCCAGAATTGTAGAATATTTGGCACGTTGATCCTCCAATCAAATACAAATCATTTTCTGTCGCTGCGTGAGCCAGAATGTCATCTGGATTGTTTTCTGCCGAAGCAAAATTCAGCGGACCCCAGCTTGTCGCATCTTCGTCATCCGAAATATAAAACTCATCCGTCGATCCCTTATTAACAATAAACCGGCTACGCAAATAGGTCACATGCGACGGCGAGTCAGGAAAGTCTAAATCTAATATTTTGGAAAATGATGTACCGTTGAAAACATAACCAGATATCCCGTCAACAACCATAATGCTATTACGGCCTGATGCCATCTCACAGCGTGATGAATTTGTTTCCAAAGCTCCTAAAGTAGCAAAACTATTATTACTATCAATCTCTACAAAATCTGTCCCAGAAACAAAATATAATTTGCTCTTAAATTTAACGCCATTCGACCTACAAGGCCCAACACCCTGAACCCCAATGCGCTTTAGTCCGGGCGTACCATACAATGCTATGCGTGTTTTTGACCCCGGCTTTTCAAGCTTAGGGAACATGTTTACTGTACGCTGGGCATTAACCTTGGATGATCTGCCGTTATATGTTGGACCTACAAATGGGATTTCTATCCTCATTTTTACCACCCATTATTATCAATAGCTAATTTAGAATATCGCATTCATGCGCTATACATGAACCTCTGTTAAACGAACAATTACTGTGGCACCAGCAATATTTCTACATCGAATATTTTCCCCATCAGACCAGATGATCGCTGCCCAAGTAGCCCCTGATTCATATCCACTTACAGCCCTCCAAACTGAATTCACTCTGACCTCCAGAATTAATTGGCTGCTGGGGTTCCATGCATAAATGAATCCAGGCTGAAAAATTTCTGATGAGTTACCGTTAACATTCATCACATGAGAATTCTGCGGCTCTGATGTCAAGTCAAGAGAAATACTACTTTGAATTCCGTTATTTGTTACCTTTATTGGAGAAAGACCTGTCACATTAGTATTCCCGCTATAAGGCGGAACACTCGACCGAATATAATTTGTGCATCGCCAGTAGCCCAAAACATATTCAACAAACTCGGCCTGATCTCCTGGGGCCGCGTTAATATCCGCACCTCCGGGAAGAACGAATTCTGCCGCATGATTTATCAAAGCTAAAGCGTCATTAAAATATAGCTTTATGACAGTGCCAACACCTTTGGAAGCAATTCCTCTGATTTCATTATTACCACCGATATCGAAATAATTTCCGTCATCACCTAAAGTGAGCAATGTTGCCGATATGACTCCCGCACCTTTCGACCAAGTTTGCGTTTTTGAAAACTGTTGCTTTTCGCTTAACCTGGCGGTGTCCGTCGTGAATCGAACATCATCAAACCACGTTCTCCCTGATAACGTATTTGACGGGTGACAGCCTGTGATTCTGACTTTTGCAAAACGTGCGCTATTCAGCGCCGAAAAAACCGACCGAAACGGTGTCCACACGATTGGATTTAACTCAGAATCGTAAACAATAGTGCTCGTAATAAATGTTTGACTATCATCATACCAGCGAATTTCTACGACATTTCTGACATTGCTGACTGATGACCGAAGAAAAAAATCTATCTTATACTGTTCGCCACCCCTGACAGCGGTAAACGTTGAGTCAGCAAACCCTCCGCCCTGCCCAACAGACGTGAACGATAAAGAATTTTTACCTTCCTGCTGAATGGTTAAATCAATTTCAACGATACTTGTCGCAGGATTAGATCGTGTGATATCCCAGTTTTCCGGTATATTGCCAGCCAGTATAGATTCAAATCCGCCATTCAGAATGAAATTCCCGCCACTCCCACCACCACCACCGCCGCCACCACCGCCGCCACCGCCGAAATTATCAACGCTATAAACCTCTACGTTTAAATCATCAAATATGCGGATATTGTAAAGCCCACTAAACCAAATATTAGCCTCCCCCCGGGAATCTAATATCACAGGATTAGTATTAGAGATAGATTCATCAGCCGTTGTGTATGTATCCTTTGGCGTGCTGGTGCCCGGTTCAAATGTATGCACCGCATAACCAGCCCCTAAATCACCTGAATCGGTTAAAAACTGAAATTTTGGAAGAGGAACGAGAATAGCCATTATCGTGATTGATCTCCAATTAGATTATATCGACCTGATCCCCTGATCTGATTTGGCATTTTAGATACAGGCGCACGCTGGGCTGCGCGTACCCGCTTAAGCTTAATAAGTCCTTCTGATGCCGTTTTGTAAACAATCTGGTTTGGTGTTTTTCCGTTTGCGGGGGCAAGCAGCAATGCTAAGTTGGCCCTCATTACCAATTCAAATCCCGCAGGTAAAGAAATGTCTGTATTTAATACTGGAAACTCTATCAGCGGTTTGTAACTGTTGATGTGTAAAATATGCCCGATTGCCGGAGGGGTATCAAAATAAATTGACCCCATTGGGTATGCCGGTTCGTACCACATTTCCGTCGGGATATACCCTTGTGCCTTGAACCGTATGTCATTGTATTCGCCCATCGTCGATATGCTTAGCGGGTAATCAATCTCATTGACACGGATAAACCCATCAACAATTTCTTCAGGTCGAATAACGTCAACATCTCCACCAGGGCCAATACTGTAAGCATTTTTTGAAACAAGAAATGTATACTCATCAGTGCTGCGGGCAGGTATTAAAAAATGCTCGGTAGACCACATGCCCATCATTTGATTAAGCGTATCCAACCCTTCTTGGGCCAAATACGCGCTTAACGTCTTACCACGGCCAATAACGCCAATGTCAGAATACGCATTCTCGATCAACCGTTGAGCCGTGGTCATATTCAATTACCCTGAGTGATTTGATAAAGCGACTTCCATTTTTTCTATACCCCACCGACGATCATAATAAATCCCGGCCTGCTCGCACTGCTGACGCAAAACGTCTAATTCAGATTCGGCATCTTCTGCGGCATCTTCTGCGCCTTTTTGGGTTTTCGAGCCATCAACCTCAATAACATGCTGAGGGTTGCAGCACATACCATCATTGCACGCCATTTTTGAGTCAGAGTTAATCGCATCATCAGGATGACCGAGCCATGGCCAGCAATCATGTTTGCCTTTTTCAACAAAATTCTGCATTTTATTCTCCAAATAAAACGCCCCCCCGAAGGGGAGCGATGGTTATTACGTGTGTAGCAATTTGCACGCCAAACCAGGGCGAAGCATTTTGAAACCGTACAGAACATCTACGCGCGTATACAGGCGGTCATTAACGACATCGAACGAGTCCTCGATGATCCGCATAGATATTCCCTCGAAATTCTGCCGGGACACTTGTTGATTCGGCGGAATAACCAAATCAGCGGTTGCAAAACAAGCAAATCCTTTTTGGAAAAGCAGCGATTGCTTGTATGCCGTTGATGCCTCGCCAACAAACGTCAACGGTGCATTGTCAGCAGGCGAGGCAGAACAGTTTTGATAGGGACCCGTGACAATTAATGCAGGCGAGACACTAATTGTGCCAGCTCCATTAAAATCAGCGAGGACGGCAAACTGGCGCAGCTCACCGATATTGGCCTTTGTCTCCGGGTGTACCGCAAACACACCGGGCATTGTAAATACGTCTCCGCGCTTAACTGTCAGCACCCCAGTATCAACAATCAGACTCATTTCATTTGGCGTTACAAATGTGCCAACCTGATTTGCGCCATTAACCAAATAGTTTGAGCCACCGCCTTCTGCGCCTGACGTGTGGTTAG
This sequence comes from Devosiaceae bacterium, assembly GCA_021648375.1. Lineage (GTDB taxonomy): Bacteria > Pseudomonadota > Alphaproteobacteria > Rhizobiales > Devosiaceae > DROE01. Next base: position 21,326 of record JAKISW010000030.1, on the reverse strand, counting down.
GCAAAAGCGTATTTTCGTAAAAATCAAAATCAGCAGTATTGCCCATTGTGCCTTTTTTGTATTGATGACTGATCTCTTTTTGCGAGTTGAACAGCCCCTTTAGCTCATTGATCAGGTCGGCGTTACCCTGCAAATCCAGCAAAGCACAACGCTGATCCTCTGGCGACAATTCTTGCCCCATGAGAACGCGAGCAGCCAAAATGTCCGCATAGCTCAACGTATCACCAGCAGACACCTGATTTGCCACTTCGCTGATCATGGAAAACGCATCGGCTTCAATCATCGCGGCTAATTTTGACATCGCCGGTTCCAAGTGGCGTTTAGCAAAATCGTCGATGTGCATCGTTTTTTCGTTGCTTGTAAACCGCATCGGCACATGACGCTGAGTGTCAAGAGTCAATGTAACTTGATTCTCCAGCGTATCAGCACCCGCGCCAGTGTCCATTACCGGACCAGATCCAACTGTATGCTGGATAGGCAGGCGGATACGTGCGGTGTTGCCTATTTTTGCACCTTCCTTTGCGTACATAGAGTCGTACTCTGTACAAATATTTGTTACAAAGTTTAGCTTCTGATGAAGGATCATCAGGGCTTCCTGGGTGATCATGTCGATTGTTAATGCTGTATTAGGCATTGCTGCTATTCTCCTGGTTTATAAACGCCTGAACCTTATTTTCGCTGCTTTCTGCGACGCGCAACGTAATCTTGCATTGAAAGCCCATCTAATCTGCCATTGCTGGCAGCGGTGCCTCTCTCAGACGTTACAGGTTCAGGGGCTCCACTGATTTTTTTAACAGGCGACTCTCCACTTTTGCCTTTTAAAGCGTCACCTAATTTTGTTAATTCCTTGACTTGCTGTAGAGGTGATAATTTAGCAATCCGGCTGGCATCTTCAGGGTGATCGTAAAAATGCATAGCCATGTCTACGCCGTGATCATCCGTCATCATTGTCTCTGCCATGAGTTGCGTGGTTGGGTACTCGTTGTTTTGAGCGGCATCCATCATGTCTGCCCAATCAGCCCCATATTTTCTTGTGCCTGCATCGCTAAACGTTGTGAATTCTGGCGATTGACTTTTCGCTTCTTCAGCTTGTGCCGCTTTCGGCTCTGACTGGCTTTTAGTCAACTTGGAAAACTTCCAATCGACTTTTGCATCGATATATTCGTCATAATCATCAAAATCGTCTTGCTGCGGCTCTTTATCGCCATCCTCTTTCTGTGCCCCGCCTGATTCCGCTTTCCCCCGCCAATAGGCGGCATCTATCTCGGCCTTTTGCCGGGCATCGTTGGCAGTACGCAATTCTTTTGCATTCCGCTGCCTGCGGCGTTTTTGAGTACGTGACTCATTCGCCTGCTTTTGCTGCTCTACTTTTGCAGTCTCCTCAGCCTGTTGCTCAGGAGTTAATTCAATCTCTTCTGTTTGGATTTCTGTTGCGGCCAGATCGACCTGCTCTGTGGGTGAGATATCACCATTTGCCGTGGCATCGGCTGCATTTTCTGTCGTCACGTTCGTGTCCTCGTATTATAGCGCAAAATCAATTTAGTCAACAATTGCCCAATCATTAGCCAGTAGATCAGTCTGCGAGCATAGCCATGGCACAATCGTTCCGTCGGCAGCACGCATATCCACATGAGGTAGATAATTTACCTCTGTCCCTTCTGGGTAAATACCCAGTAATGGCGCGCGATTAACGGTAAATGTTGACCCATCGACCAAAAAAACAAACATGTTTTTGCCATTCCACCCGGCACGGGAAACCTTCAGCCCAATTTTTAGCGCGTCAAGCGCCAATGAAAAACTCATCCCGGTGGCTGCTCGATAGGTGTTCGTAAACACATCGGTTGGTGACCACGAAACGTACCCTGCGTAAGTCGCAGTATTCGGAACGCCACCATCGATGTACTCGACAAGAAAACCTTCATCGGCCCCCTCTTCGTCGGCGGGCATATCCCACTTGCGAAACGCATTGTATTCAGCTCGACTCATTGGTTTTGCATTGATTAGTTTCGTACCAATGTATTTTTCCATTTTTCTATCCTCTGGTTTGTGGTAGTTGTTCTTCTGCAATAAATTCGGCGATCAAATCGGCGACCAATTCTCTCAGGTCTCCGGCATCACCGGCCTCCTGAGAAATCTCTGCCATTTTTGTCTCTGCTTGCGCCATCACTGCTGCCGCTTTGGCTTTGTCTGCTTCAGCTTTAGCAAGCTTTGCTGCATTTTCAGCGCTGGACAACTGTTCTTCAATTCCCTGTTCAATAACAGCCTGTATTTCTTCCTGACTTGGCGGTGGAGGGGCTTCTTCCGCGCCCTCCTCTGGCTGCTCATCCAGAATTTCTGGCGGAATCATTTTTTTGAGGCGCTTGGCAAACTCGTCGGCTCCAGGCCAGTCCATGTTCTTTGCAACGAGATCACCGATTACCTGCCACAGATCAGGGTTAGCGTTGAGCATTTCGCCCATCACTGCTGCCGCTTCTTCACGCTGCGTACTATAGCTAGGCCCCGCCTTGACAATCAGATCAAATTTACCAACAGACAAATCGTTAATAACAATTGTCTTGCCTGTCTCTTCATCAAGGACGGTTTGATTCAGCGCCACAAAATCTTCGCTATCGTCCGGGAATCGCAAACGTATTTGCCGTTCCGTATCGTATAGTTTCGGAATTGCAGATATCAAAATACGGCCAACCTGCCGGATGGATCGAACCATATTGTCGCTAAACGCAAAAGAGCCGAGGTTACCTTTGCGCTGAAGGGCAATCTCCTGCTTGCCACTTGTTGCACCGCTACGCTGCCCCATTGACGAATCAAACATATTGGACGTGGCCTTGATATCGTCACTGGCCTGCATACTTTGCTGTACCTCACCGGGATTGCCCATCACCGGTGGCTCGCGCTGAGGTTTTGGTATCCCGTCAATGTGGTTGTACTGGAGATAGCTGTAGTTTTTGAGGTTGGCCTGACCCCAGGTCACCTCATAGCCCTCAATTTGCCGGGCATCCAAAATATACGGCACTTTTGGCGTTAATGCGGTCCGCTCAATATCAGCAGACCGAGAGTAGTTGTACATCCGCTGAGCGTCTTTGGAGTGTCTGATTGCACCACGATACCGGGGAGTGCCATCGACCACGAGCTCTTTGCCAAATACTGGCACAATTGGTATCCAATCAAATATTGTTTCCCGCTCCTCCAGAATCTCATCGGCGGATATTTTTGCCCACATACATTTTTTGCCGTCGGCTTTGCGTGTCCGCACGCAGGTAATGCCCCGCTCTGCCAGCTCATCAGCTATTGGCTCAAATTTATCCTGATCAATCACTCGACCGTCTGATAACTGGCAAATCTCAAATACATGGTCTTTGAGGTAATAGTAATCAGCAATAAACACAAAATCAGCGTCTGCCCACATCTCGTATGTGTCACTCCCAACATCAATCGACCCCTGCTTCTTACCCGGATATTTTGTTTCAAAATCGTCTTTGTGAATCTTTGAAAACAAGAACCCCCACTCAATGTCAGAGCCGTCAGGCTCTTGGCAATCTGGGTCAATTATCACCGATTTGTAATTGCGTACACGTTTGATTTTAATCTCCTGGTCAAACGAGCCAGGAGTCCACTCTGTGACAATCTGGATAAACCCGAGACCGTGGCCAGCACATTGCTCAAACGCCGTATCATAGGCTATATCAGCGTTTGAGCTGTACTCGATATTGCGGATAATCCCCTCGTAAACCTCGGCCAGCGAGTAGTCGTTAGTGCCCGCAATATTTTGCACTTTGTTATTGCCTCCCTGCACATCACCCTGCGCCGGGAATACTGCAACAGACGGCCTCATCTGGCGCTGATCACCAACGATTTGATCAACAATCGCCGGGAGCTTATTAAACGTGAGGCACGGTCTATCGCCGCGCTCATCCCGGACACTCTGCGGCCACTGTTCGCCACCGTGCAAAAAATCGATGTCCTCGTCCATGTCGCGGTAATTAACGTCCCACGCCTCAAGTGCATATTTTGCCCGCCGCCGAGCGGTCTGCAAAAAATCAGATTTGTTTTTTGTGCTTGTTGTGTCCATTTTATCCACTCATCCAATTTTGGGGGGCAACATTACGTACCCCTCGACTTTTAACCGCAGGTTTGGTGCGCATCACGCCCATCGTCATCACCAAATAGCGTAACGCGTCCATTAGGTGGTCGTTTGATTTTACTATCGCGCCTTTTTCGTCGCGCCGGTAAATCCGGTACTCACTCAGAGTGTTCTGGAGGCTCCGAAATATTTTGAGCCTGCCGGTTGTCAGGCGAGTTAAAACCTCAAACAGCCCCGCTTCCCGGGCGTTTTTGGCATTTTGCAAATTGACACCCAATGATTGGTACGATTCAAACAGTTTTTTGCCGTCCAGCTGGCTACGTCCTCGTGACGCGGGATCAATTGCCCCGCGCATCCACTTGCCTCGGGCCTGCACCGCCTGTGCGTGAGAGGACGGCTCGGCTTGGCCACGGTAATACTCGGAGTATAGGTAGAGCACGTCGGCCTCCTGGTCGTGGGCACCCCAGATTGCTGCCGTTTTGTGCCACCCAACGTCAAATCCAAATCCACGCCTGTAGTGTGCTGGTATTGCAAAATCATCGATTACGATATCAGTTTCCGGGACTGGATATATTGCCCCCGATCCGAGGGCAGGAATCCCCTTTGAACGAGCGTCCCGCAGATACGGTGGGGTGGCAGCCAACAAGTCAATTTTGGCTTGCTCGGTCAGGTGTGGGACATCGTCCCAGCCTGCCATAACGAGGTATTTTGAGTCTGTAATACGCGGCATTATTGCCCTCCACTGGGATCGGCGGTATTGCCCGTCTCAGGTAATCCGCCAGGAAAATATTGCATAACAGCCTCAGTTAGACCGAGCAGTGGGGTCATTGTCATCAAAATAATACCTCCCGTGGTCATTGTCCTAATCACACACTCTCCGTATATCTCTATTGGAGGCTCCTCGTCTAGCCAGATACCGTCTCGCTCAGTGCCCTCGTATCCGCTCCTGCCCTGATTGTACGATTTAAACCCCAGCACCGAGACACCACCACTGACGTGCTGCACCTCTACCGTATCCACAGTGTCAGGCACGCCGGATTTTGTTGTGATACGTCTGATCGTTGCACCGGGGATCAATCCAGTGCCGCGCCTGCCCTTTGGCCCCAGCATTTTGGTCTGGATAATGTCGCGTGTGGTCTCTGCTGTTTTGCCCGCCGCCCACCACGACACAGGGTGATCAAATCGCCGCCCAACCCACCAATCAGGGTATTGGCCAGTGAGGTGCAACGCCGTCTCGTAGCCTCCCGCTCCCTCTGTTTTGCCGATCCGGTTAGCAGCGACAAACGCCCGCTCGCGGTATTGCAGACCAGCGGCAAAGAACTCCAGGTGCCGAGGATATAGTTCCCGGCGCAGCGGCCCTGTGTCTGGGTAGTATCCGTACAATTGGCGCGATTGATCACGACGATCCCTCTCCTCCAATAGCCGTACTAACTCCTGTTTTTGCGAGTAACTGAGCGAGGCGCTCGTTGAGCTGTTGATCAGAGTGCTGCGTGACATCATCTACCTCTACACGGTCGACAAACATTTTATAGTGTTTGCCCAGCCAGGATAACGCCGCCACTCGCGACGTAGCCGTTGATCCGTCCAATTTGCCCTCAGCCTCTAGGCGTAATCGATCCCGCACCCAGTCCTGCGTGAGGCCAGTCCGCTCGCTAATCAGCTCCTGTCCTGCCGCTACTGCTGCCTGTACGTCAGGTCTGCTCAACAGGCGCGACGCACTGGTAGACGCCTGTTTGCCTCTTGGAGCGTATCCGGCCCGCTGATACGCGTCGCCACCTTTAAAATCAACAAGATATTCTTCAACAAACCGGGCAACTTTTGGGCGTAATGGCGGGTATTTGTCTGGCACGGCGTAAATTATAGCAAAACATTGCAAAATATTACTAAACACCCCATTGACAATGCGACCCAGTGGGTCTATTGTGTTGACTCAGATCGGGATTGGCCTGATCAACGAATCAAACCAGGGGATAAAAAATGGAAATCGAAAAAACAGAAAGGAAATTTTTGGACGGTGTGGAATATGTGCGTGTTTATTTTGAGGAATCAAACATATTTGATGAAGTCCCGATAGAAATATATCGGGAGTGGAAGGAGCAGTTAGGCCACACGGGCGGCATTGCGGGAAATGAGGAGTTGTTGAAATGAAAACAATCAGCCGCGCAGAAGGGGAATTAATGTCATGAACGTTCAAGAGCGCATAGATACCGTCGTCTGTTTTATAAACCAACACAAAAACTCGGACCTGGGGGATTGGGGCGTTAACCAGACAGACCCCGAGGGATTCAGCGAATACGATAAGGTCGCGCTTCTGAAAATTTATACCCGCATGTGCCGGGGCACGTTCAACATCGACATGAACGCGCTTACCGGGGAGCCCGATGAGTTTTGCATTGAGATTTCACGGCACGAGTCCTCTTCTACCCACGCTGAGCTTTTTGAGTGGGAGGACGCGGAAATGTACCAGAACGTTACGGGTCTTGAGGAAGTGGATAAATGAAAAACGCACATGCAGAATTGCTGGATTTTTTTAGAGGAAGGGGAAATTGTTGAAATGACTAATCAAAACTTGATTTCGGCCCGTAAAAAGCTTGGGCTTGGCCCATCAGCAATGGCGCAAAAAATGGGAATTTCTTACAGCACATATTATAACTGGGAGGCGGGGATTAGAGCAATCCCGCCTATTGCTGCGCGCTGCGTGGAATTATTAATTGAATCGGAAGAAAAGTTGTAGGAGAAAAATGATGAATAAAGTAACGATCATAGCTGATAACGGTGGCGGAATTATATTGCAGGTGGAAGCGGATCAAGATGGCGGCGAGTCAAAATACCAGCATTATTACGAGCATCAAACACTCGATGCTGCTAGTGATATTGTGGAGGCCTTACTTAATGACGACGTATCGGAATGGGACGGCAACGACCTAGATTGCGGTGATGAGTGGTTGCTGCCTGGTCATGACGATATCAAAAACAGCGGGGTCGATATTTTAACGCCGACAGACACATACGAGGTAATAGAGTGGGGCGAGGGCCATGCCTGGGATAATATCGTTGAGCTATCAGGCCACGTTGCCAATATTGAGGAGTACGAATACAGTTAATCGACCGCAAGTTCCCGGGGGATTAGCTCCCGGGATGGTGCGGGCATAAACCGCAGGGGAATAAAAATGGAAATTTTGTCAAAATTAGCAATAAGTTTTTTAGCGATAAGTTTTTTGGCCTTGTCTTTGTACTCATTTATTAATTGGTATAGTTATTCTCGGTATGAAAATAACGTGAAAAAGCTGTTATCAATAATGGGTGATACGCCATTTAATTTTGAAATTTGTATCAATGAGTACAATAACAAATTGCCGGAGTTTGACGCTGCAATGGTTATTTTCAACGCGCACAAATTAAATATTTCACGGAAAAAGGCATAATTATGTATACAATCGTTCTTTCCCCTTATGGGGAACAAACAGAAATAATTTTATGTATTGATGGGGAGGCAGTTGAGCGCTTCTATAAAAAAACTCCCGTCGAAGTTGCCTTTCAGGTGCGGGTCTTGGTTGAGGAATTCATGTAATGGAATTATTTATCTTTCTGATTTGGGTAACTATTCTTTTGGCGGCCATCATCCCAGCCTGCTGGATTGCAGACACATTTCTCGATTAGCCTCTTTCTCGCTGGGCATCTCTGTTTGCCCAGCGAGAAATTAATGTTACATCATTTTTGGCCAGGCAACGTTTGGATGTAGGTCAAACACCCCTGAACAGATACAGCGGCATTTAGCTCTAAAAAAAGGCCGTCCCCTTTATTCGTTTCAAACCACCCGCTGGCATTTTCGTTTAAAGAAAAACCGGTATTATTGCCCAGCTGCATTTGACCGGTCATTGCGTCCCCGCCATTGCCTGATTCAAACCGCACAATAACGTCGCCTGCGGCAACTAAAAGGCACGATATTACACGGTATTTAACTCCCGATTTCCCGGCAACAATCTGATTAAATGAAGTTGAAGCATCAATCACAGCATATTGCACATCAGAATTATATTTCTTATTGATCATTTTTTATCCTTTTTTTAACCTACACCCAACAGACTCATTGCACCGTTACCAGTGCCCGGAGATGACCCGGAAACGGTAACATTAAACGGCTGCCATTCTCCGGCCAGCGTATTGAACAGAAGCATGTCGATTGAGCCACCAACCTGACCTGTTGTTAAAGTACCATCGGCAGCCACACTGGTTGCATTTTCAGTAGGCCAGTATACCTGATCACTATCAACGGGAGCCGCACCGAAACCCTCGAATACGCTGCCCGGGGTAGTGACAGCATCAATCACCTCAACCACCTGATACCCGAGTTTTGGGTTGACGACAATTGGTATCGACGCGCTTTCCGGCGGAAGGTTTGCAGTAAACGTGTGACTGTGACTTGCCGAATCGAACGGAGACCCTGCCGTATTTACGGTAAAACCTGCAACATCTGGGATATTGAACGTGTCTGTGGCGTTAACCTGTACATTATCAATTTCAAAATAATCACCACTGCTGGGTAACGTCGTGAGTACTCCGATCCTTAACGTGTGCGTTGCATCAGTTGCGAGAAAGTCCAAAATAACCTGCCCGGTTGTCGCCGAATCCACAATAACAGTATCCAACGCCGTGAATATGGACGCTGATAAAACCCCACCGGATAACGAGCTGGCGACATGATCCAAAGTTATTCTATGCCATTTACCGGGTATAAACCCTGTCATAGTATGACTTACAAAAAACGCCCCGGGCACAAAGCTTGTAGCTCTTAAAACCCCGGAATTATTAGTGACTGCCGAATTTAGCTGGTTAAAATCCCAGCCCACAGTCCCGTTACTGAAATCACCGTTAGTCACTAACCCGGTAACGTTTAACACCGATATTGGATAATCGCCGCCGGGTGACTGGATTGTTGCGCTGGTAATGTCGCCAGAAAACCCGGAAGGGACGAACGCATTAACAATCGACCCATCAATCACAGGTGAATCAATTGACGTTATCGACTGGTTGACCAGATCAGCAAAGACGAAATTATCAATCTCAGTCCCACTACCTCTGCCACCCACCCCCGCGCGAAAGAACCCGGTGATCGTCGTGTCAGTTTGACTAGCAAAGACTATACCATCAACCGTAGGAGTATGAGTGCTACCGTCAGACTCTAATTTATACCGTCTTTGCTGAGGGGGCGAAGGGAAGTCTGAGTAATTATTTATTAATGTCCCAGCGCCATTAACGACCTTAAACAATTGAGTATTATTGGATGATGACCTTATAGCTAAAACCAGATACCCCGTCCATGAATTTTGATCGAATCGGGTATAAACCCGGAGGTCATGGTTACCACCTGATGAGTAAGTGTAATCAGCCTCAGCATAATGATCGTCACCTGATACTGTGCCGTTTGTTCTAAAATTATTTTCAGAAAACCCGCTTGAGTTAGTACGTAAAACAGACTCACCGTTATTTATGCCCGTTGACGGGACATTAATAACCCCATCACCAGCAACAACCGACCACGTAAACCCACCGTTAGGACCGGTTGCGGTATGATTTTGTATTAATGTCCCGTCAACACCCTGAAACGTGTCGCCGATGATCGTTTTATGGGGCTTTATGTCCTGCCTGGGAATGTCACTTGGCACAAGCAGCTGAGCATCTATACAGTGCCGTTTACTCCAATAATCCAACACCATTCCTGGATGATCTTCGTGGCAATTCCCATCAAGCAAATCCTGGTAAATTGCACGGAAATCGTGTTGTTTTGCGGCAATAAATAATTTTTTCCAGATAGCGTTTTTTTGGAAACATCCCGTCCAAATCTCTTTCCGATCGCAGAGAGAAACACACCTCGACATCAGCGGTTTCCATCGGTCCTCTCCTGTTGGGTCAGCTTGCTCTGTAAGTAATTGACCAATAATATCGGCAATCGTATTTCCTGTGATTACGCCCTTGGCCAGATTAAGTTTCTTTTCCAAAGATAACTTTTCTTTTTTCTTAATCCGCGCATCAGCGCTTTGACCGAGGAAAAGCCCTGCATCAACCATCTTCTTATTTGTAACAAAAATGCCACACGCCCCAGAGCTCGGTATTCCTGACTTCCTGGAGCATTCTTCCGTATTCCTGAAATCAATCGTCCCTATAGTACCTTCAGGGGGCGTCCACACTGAAAATCCTTCATTGTCTGCAAGCTCAAATTCAGACAAATAATAAAATCTACTTTTAGCTTCTTTCATTTTCTTTACCAATTAAATTAATTTGTCTGCTTCCTGTAATTTTAGCAATTATGATTTCAGGCCCCTGCCATTACCCATTACTCAATCAGCAAAACAATAAAAGGACTGACAAATATGACATTACAGGCTATTTCCATCAAGCAGACCGATGGATTTAGGAATGGAGCCTCCTTTTATTCTTCAACAAAATCTATTTGGGCAGGCTCTTCGATTTCGAGAAAGATGCCATCTTTGATTTGCGCTTGCCGAATAAACAATAAGGCCTCATCCGTTGGATGGCATTGTATTTGGAGGTGTAATATTGCCATATAATTGGCGTTAAATTCTGCGGAAAACTTTTTAAGTTTTACATCAGGGATCACAACACACTGTTGAGTAATGTTATCCATCCGCAAAATAACTCGATGATCCTCATATTTTCGATCAAAAACAATTTTTGTGATCCCTGTAGGCTGAACATTACCTTCAGGATCATAAAACATTGACTCGTAATCAATTACGCACCCGATTGCTAAATAATTTAGCACAGCCAACGGGACGGTAACATCAAGGTCAACATCTATACCAACATCTCGCTCGTTCTGGCCTTTTTTTTCTAACCTCTGATTAACGCTAGTTATAACAGAAAAACTTTTCTCAAGAGAAAATCTAATCATAATGAAACAACTCCTTTCATAAAAACCTTAAGGTATACGTAATTATTTTTCAGAGAATGTAATAGCCACGCCAATCGCAGCCCAAATATCCTTAGAAACTCCATACAGAGGGCCAGGGCTATCCTTCTTCCCTATTGCCGCCTCCCGCGTTGACCCGTATCTGTCCATAATCGCCTGCCGAACATTCCCATCTTTTGCTTTTGTGGCCCCGCATAAATAAATTTTAACACTTTTTCTGTAGACCATCTCGTATTCCCGTCCCCAGGCCTCGATAAACCGACCGATCCAGACGCATGTTTCAAACACGGTGGCCCCTACCGGCATTCCGTAGCAAGCCACCATCTCCATGGCAAGATCGTTAATAATATGATCCGAAAAACCCTCCCTAAGTTTTTCTACAAGGACATGGTTGTCGAGAATACCCTTTTCTCTAATATTCCCATCATCGTATACCACGTACGCACTCTTAGTGGTGCCCGGGTCAATTGCTAACACTATTCCAGACATTAATTTTTCTCCTCTATGATATTCTCTATTTCTCCCTCTATATCGTGAATAAATAACTTCATCTTAGCCACAAAGTCAGATGCAGTCATTGGCCCCTCGATTAACATCGACTCCCAAGCCCCATCGTAAAATTTAACAATCAACCGTTCACCTTTAGGGCCATATTCTGGGGGAATTGCCCCAATGTAAATTTTGGATATTCTCGCCTCAGGACTTGATTTTGATAACCTCCAGTGTGTTGCTGGCCGCGACCCTTTGCCGTCATGTTCATCTAATAATCCAAAATTAATATTTACCCCATCCTTCCAGAAGCGGATATTTCTACGCATCGGATAAACTTCCTCGAACTTACAATCTACAATGTCACCATCTTTTGGTAGTTGGTAGTTAACATCTATCCAATCATTAATGATTATAGCCATGTTTTCTCGCCCATTTCTGTTGAAAAATCTAAAATATCGCGTTGAATTCCAGCACGAACCCAAACATTTACGTCAAGCGCGATGCTTACCATGTCAATAAAATGAACCTGCTTTCCAAAACGCTTCTCCCATGTCAGTACGCCCATTCCTGAATCAATACCAAGGCTACCGGTGTGAAGATCCCAATCCAGCGGTATTATCAGCCAGTCAGACACTTTCTGACCCTTACCACGATGAACCCCAACGTCTTTCATGCTCCCACTGCAACAATGATGCAAGGTTGGCTCAGGACGCCCGGTGATAATGCACCCGAGGCTGGCCACCCTATTCCAATGCGCTTGAATTTCCTTGCTTCTCTGTCTAGCCATTATATTTCATCCGGCATAGAGCTAGCCATTTCTGCTATTTGCTCTTCTGTCAATTCTGGCCAGTAATTTTCTGCTATATAACGCGCAAGCCCTCGAAATGTTTGTTTAAATGATCCTTCATCCATTGATCCGAATGAAAGGCTGCGCGGTGTCCTGACTTCAACAAATCCGACTTCAGGCACCTTTACTTCCATGTGGTCACATTCAATATTTGCCTCGTATTGGATACGCTTTAGGACTGAGTGGGCATCTATACCGGCGAACTCGTCGATGTTCGACGCTACCAATGTGCCGAACCTGTGAGCTAACCGGTGAAATTTTGGATTCCGAGGCTTTGTAAGCGCAGCTATAAGGACATCACCTACCCTATACCCCTTCTCCCTTAATTTTGACTCTGTATAACCGTCTACAGGAATCAATGCGCCCCTGACCACCCTAAGCAAAAACTTTTCAGGCCGTTTGGTTTTACGTTTTTTCTGCATAAGTTTTTAACTCCATAGATTGAACAGGCTTATTAATATATTCACCGCTTGTCTTTGCCCCGGAAATAATAGGCCGATCAACCTTAAGGCTTTCTGTGATTCTCTGGCAGTGGGGTAAGTCATTTTTGTAATTGAAGTGCCACCGGCAATAAAACTGGCCCCCACCTTTTAGACTTTCGCTGATAACCCCTGGCATTGGGCAGTCTATGATATAGCAACCTCCGAGCCCATTAGATGAGTTGGCCGGAGCAGCATATTGTGGGCGATCCTCTCCACAAATACAGTTTGCCTTATTCGACGGGTTAACGTTTTCGCATTCGCTACATTTCCAGATGTTCGCCATTATGAAAGCTCACCTAGGTAATTTTCACACTTGGTTGCATTAAAAAGTGTGGCGGGCCTTAAATATTCTTCAGAATCAGTTCCTTTCCAATCCCGAGATTTTTTAGCAATTATTGCCTTTAACTCTTGCAACGTAATTCCTGACTTCAGTCTGGCCTTTATATGCTTCATGTGAATATCCACGATACGAAACCTTTTTCCTGTCTTATGGTTCAAGAAATTGATTACTTCCTCGGCTTGGGAATCCAGCTCTTTCTTGGTTAATGAGTCAATTATCTCCTCACCCATTTCCCTCTTTATGAAATCGGATATATCATGCCGCTCTAACTCTGTACAGGCTGACCAAAATTTTCTGAACCGCCGAACATTGTCTATCTCGAAAAGCTGCGCTGTTTCCGCCATTTTATATTCCTTTCATCCTTTTCCAGTTATGAGGAAATACGGCCAACCTATAATCTATCGACCATTTCCCATTAATTTTCGGGTTAGCAGAAAGTACAGCTTTGTGTTTTATTAGCATGTGTTCACGCCACATGTCTTTGTTGACAGGCTTTCCACATAAATAGCAATAATCCGTCATCTGTTTTCCCAGACCTCTAAAGTTTCATTTTTTATTCGCCTTTTTTCATTTATTTCTTCTATCTGCCTACGGCGCTTAATATCTTCTTTGCTTTTAAATTTTCTACTTGCAGGCGTCCAATCTTTGGGTAAGCGGAAATCAAGCATCTCAAATGAACTGCCTCTTGGCGGTCTGCTCATGATATGGAATCCAGTATTTCATCTTCGATTAGTTTGATCCATTCCTTAGAAGGATTAATCAAAAAAAACTCATCACCATCAGTAAGATAAACTGCGTTAATTTCTACGTAAGCAAGCTCTGGAATATCAGTTTCATTTCCAGGTATTGCAGGATAATTTTGGTAATAAGCCACAACTTTTAAATCCCCAACATCTGAATCAATCACTACGTGATGAAAATTGCCTAACTTTACTGGCTTGCTCACGATAAATTCCTCCGGAAAATTATACATTTGGAGAATTAACAACAATGGCAAAAACCTTCACAGGAAAATGGCCAAAATGTTTATGCTCGATTATTAATACACGGTATCCGCGCCACGGTCTTTCAATAATCCGCGTCCGATCATCTTTTTTTGGATACCCACGCTTTATCAAAATACCGTTATATTCACGCTTATATAGGCGCTTTTTCCAAAACTCACTACTATAAAGCCTGAATTCTAACAATTTTGTTCCTTTTTCTATCTGATCGAAATATTCGCCTTTGAGATTTAAGTGAAGCATGTTCATAATATTTACCGTAAAAAAAAAGACATAAACGCACCCCGCAGGTTGATATGCGTAACCGATTACAGGGGGAATAACCCATGCTGCATTGCCTTTTAGAGATACCTATTGTCAGTGACTCCAAGCATCAGCTATTTACAAACAGCCATGCCATCCTTCACTATGTTTTTCCACCGTATCGTTTTGTGTCGCCCCTGGGCAAACAAGGTTGACGGGCGCTGGGGTCATACGTTAATTCGCTCCCGTGTCTATCGTCCACGGGCCTAAGCGCCAGAATCTCTAAAGAAGGTATTGAGCAAAAACGAAACTTTGATATACTGTGAATCAAAGAAGGGCGTTCTGCTAAAACACCTTCAGCGGCCAGGGAGCTTTTTACTCGCCTGACCAATGCAGAAAGACTAGCCCGTCTGGCACCCGCTGTCAAACGGGCTTTTTTATGCCCCTCTAAAGCCGCACCCTCATAAAACCAGTTTAAAAAAAACCCTATTGACCTTGATAGCCAACAGGGTTAGTCTTCCGAAACTGGCTGATCGATCATAAACTCAATCAGCCATCCGAAGGTGCTTTGCAGAGCGACCCTCTTGATCTGAATCATATCAATATTTCTTTCTGCCAACACCATATTTTAAACCTCGCATTTAATGTGAGGGTTTTATGCTTGGGAAAAGCCGACTCGGCATCCCAACAGCATCAAATTAATCACATGGGAGATAATCATGAACGAAAAATACCCAACAAAATTGGCGGTTTTCAAAAACATCAAATATGAGAACGAGATAATTGGAGATGAGACTTGGAAAGAGATTGATGGATATATCCAACAAACAGAATATATTGACGTTAACTTCACCTCATTGGACCAAGGCGATCTGGTGGCATTGGAGGTCGCTTTTCTGCAAAAACAAAAAACAAAAATTCAATCTGAAGCGCAATTATCGGTAAACATTATTGAACGTAAAATTTCCGATTTATCAGCGCTCACATGGGATAAAGGTAATGAGTAAGCCGAATAAACAGACGGAAAAACCACAAGCTGGCGAATTGGTAAATAATGAAGAATCTGTGCCTGGCCAGGCCGTGCAAAATACAATGCCAGCAACAGAAATCACGCCAATGACGATGCTTAACATGGCTATTCAAAAAGGCGCTGACATGGATCAAGTTGAAAAACTGATGGCCTTGCAGGAGCGCTGGGAGGCTAACGAGGCACGGAAAGCATACGTTGTTGCCATGAACGAATTCAAAAAAGACCCGCCTGAGATATTCAAGGATAGGCATGTTTCATACACGACCGATAAAGGAACCACCGAATACGATCATGCCAGCCTATCAAATATCGTTAAATTGATTGGCTTGGGCCTCTCTAAACATGGCCTGAGCCACAGGTGGGATATCAACACAAAAGAAGGCGGAATGCTTGTGGTGACCTGTGTGATCACTCACGAACTCGGGCACAGTGAGAACGTACCAATGGAGGCCGGAGCCGACGCGTCAGGCGGAAAGAACAATATTCAGGCCAAGGGATCAACAATAACCTATTTGCAAAGGTATACGCTCTTGGCTGCTACTGGGCTGGCTACTGCCGGTCAAGATGATGATGGTATAGGCGCTGAGCCTGTGGAATACATTACTGAAAAAGAAGCTGCTGACATGTCATGCCTTATCGATGAGGTTGGGGCTAATTACGAGCTATTTTGTCGATTTATGAATGTAAAAGCACTGTTAAATATTAAAAAATCAGACCACCAGAAAGGTATTTCTGCGCTGGAATCCAAAAGGGACAAATAAATGTCAATTACAACAATATATAGATGCGATAAATGTGACCAGGAGCAAAACACAGGGGATCAGTTTTGGAAAGTTACAGTTTCTGCGCAAATGGTTAATAGCACTTTTGCCTTGCCACCATTTACAAACAATCTGCACATCGAAGTGTGCAAGCTATGCCTTGAGAGTTTTGGGGGTTTTATAACAACAAGCCCGGATAAAAAAATAAAAACCAAAGACCCAACGATTGATGACCTCATAACGGAAATCGTAATCCTTGAAATGGAAAATCAGATAACTTAATTCTGGCGCGCAACTAACGTAGGGAAAATAATGAACGAATTAATTACTATCGAGAAAAAAAACATCGCTAAAGTTTTTGAAGATGGCGGAACTGATTACCTCTTGAAAATAATTTCCGATGAGGTTTGCGGACATGTCTGCGACGTTACAACGTTGAGAGGGAGGAAAGAAATTGCCTCTCTCGCAGCGAAAATATCTCGCTCAAAAACGTACCTCGACGGGATAGGGAAATCCTATGTCGCCGAATTAAAAGCAAAACCGAAATTGGTTGACGCTGAACGGAAACGTATGAGGGATTATCTTGACGACTTAAAGGAGACAATCCGCAGCCCCCTTTCTGAATGGGAGGCAGCTGAGGAAGCCCGCGCCTCGCAACATGAGGCTAAGATTGCTGAGATTATTTCTGTCGGTGAGTATGCCTTGGAGCATTGGGATGATTTGCTTCTTGCCGACATGGCAAACGGGCGCAAAAAAATAGAATCAGAATTGATTGATGCTTGCTGGGAAGAGTATGAGCTGGAGGCAAACCAAGCCAAAGAGCAGGCAATAAGCAATCTGGATAAAGCAATTGCCAAGCGCACGAAATATGATGAAGAACAGGCCGAGCTTGAAAAGCTTCGCCTTATGAAATCTGAGAAGGAACAAAAAGACCGTGACGAAGCCATGCGCCGCGAGGGTGAGGAGCGGGCAAAACTCGAGTTAAAAGAAAAAGAACGTGCAGCAATGCAAGCAAAGGCTGACGCTGAGCAGCGTGAGCGCGACGCTGTGCAGGCCGGTGAGCTGGCTAAGCTGAATGCAGAGCGCAGAGCAAAAGAGGCGGTTGAACAGGCCAACAAGCGGGCCGAAATCGCTGCACAGGCAGAACGCGACAGGATAGAGGCGGAACAAAATGCCGAGAAAGAAGCCTCGGCCCGCCGCGAAGCCAACCTACAGCACCGAGGAAAGATTAACCTGGAGATTGAAGAAAGACTGTTTGAGCTTGGCCTGTCCGCAGCGCAAAGCAAAAAAGTTGTGATGAGCATTGCTAAAAACGAAATTCCGTTCATTAAAATCTGCTATTAAGATTTCATGGGATGAAGCAGGGGAGTGATCGTAGATCACGGTTGTTTTGTCGCTGGCGAGGAACTGGGTTTCGACGCCCAGCAAAACAATTCTACACCCTGCGGATTTCCGCCAAACTGGAGAAATAAATGATAATTATACCAAACGAAGAAGCACCGCAAGGAGGAGGATTATGGAAAAAACTTCGCCTTGGAATCCCAACAGCATCAAATTTTGACAAGATTGTCACATCTACAGGCGCAGGGAGCTCCCAAAAAAAAGCATACATGAACAAGTTGCTTGGGGAATGGATGACCGGAGAGCCTGCTGAAAGCTACAAAAGCGATGCCATGGAAGGAGGAACCATATTGGAGAGCGAAGCACGTCTTTTTTATGAGCTTCAAAATAACGTTGAAGTGCATCAGGTGTCCCTCATTTATCAAGATGAAAGGCGCTTAATAGCGTGCTCACCTGATGGATTATTGAAGAATTGCATAATTGAAACATATGAAAAGGGATATGAAGCAAAGTGCCCGATGATGCATACCCACATTGAATATCTGCTGGCCAACAAACTGCCAACAAAATACAAAGCCCAGGTGCAAGGCTCAATGTTTGTGGCTGGGTTGAATTCTTGGGATTTTATGTCGTATTTTCCGGGACTTCCTCCGCTAATTATAAACGTTAAAAGAGACGCTCGATTCATAAAAAAACTAGCTGATGAACTTGAGCTTTTTATTGAGGAAATGATGGAGGGCAGAAAGGAGCTTAATAAGCTTCGCGGATATAATTGAAAACAAAACCACATTATTTGAGGAAAATATTATGAGCTTAGTGATTGCATTTGATACTGAAACGACTGGCTTACCTGAATTCCGTCTGCCGTCTGGCGACGATGTGCAGCCGCACATGGTGAGCCTTTCAGCCGCCTTATTTGACAATGACACTGGCAAGATACAGCAAAGCATGAGCGTTATTATAAAGCCTGACGGATGGGACATTCCGCAAGAAACCACTGACATCCACGGAATAACTAATGCCGATGCTCAGAAATTCGGAATACCTGAAAAAATGGCCTTGAATATGTTTTTGGAATTGTGGGATGGGCGTTGCCGAATTGCCCACAACGTCAGATTTGATAGTCGCATTATCAGGACAGCAACAAAACGTTATTCAACAAGTCTTGTCATCGACAGATGGAAATCAGGAGAGAAAAATATCGACTCGTATTGCACAATGCTTTCAGCACAAAAAGAAATGGGTGGCGGAAAATGGCCAAAACTTGAAGAGGCGTTGTTGCATTTCTGCGGCACTAAGCTCAAGAATGCTCATAACTCATGGTTTGATATGATTGCGTGCAAAGATATTTACATGGCAATAAAAGGGAAATGAAACCATGAGAGGTGTAAATAAAGTTATCCTGATTGGTAATCTTGGGCAGGACCCCGAAGTGAAATACATGCCCAATGGCGGCGCAGTGACCAATATCACAATAGCCACCAGTGAAAAATGGAAAGACAAAAGCACGGGCGAACAAAAGGAAAAAACTGAATGGCATCGAGTGGTGTTTTTTCAGCGCCTGGCAGAAGTTGTGGGTGAATATCTGAAAAAAGGCTCCAAGGTTTATATTGAAGGCAAGTTGCAAACTCGAAAGTGGCAGGATAAAGGTGGCGTTGATCATTACACTACCGAGATTGTAGCCAAAGAAATGCAAATGCTGGACGGAAAACAAGGAGTTTCACAGCCGCAGGCCGGGCAACCTGCTAACCCTCCGCCACCCGAAACAAAAAAAGAGGCGGACTTTGATGATGACATCCCATTTTAAATTCAAGGAGATATTCATTTCATGAATAAAAAATAGCCGCACTTTTTGTTTCTGATAATGGACCGTATACAGATATTGATCACGTTGATTGCTGGGGAGAGGAACGGGATGCGAGAAAATGCCCAAAGCCATACTTAAAATGGCTCGAATGGTCATAAAAAACTGAAAACGCACAGCGTCCATAAAGGTCCAGCGTGTGGATTATTCAAAATACTGGAGAGAAAAAATGTATTTAATTAAATACGCCCAAACAAAAGGGATTGAAAAAGTAAAGGTAAGAGCGCGCGATAATAGCTATACCCCGGCGCTCATTGAGGTCGTTAACTATGTAGGATATTTCCGCCTCGGGCGAGATATTGTCGAAACAAAAGAAGAGGCATTATTATCTGCTTCAATCATACTCGAAAGAAAAATAGAATATCTTAAAAAACAGCTTAAAAAATATGAGAACTTTGAAATTATAATTCCAGATTAGATATCACGACTGTGTTTGCCACTGAATCAGTGGCATTCCATTGTTATTTCATTTTTCATAAAAATTGAATCTTTCATTTGCCATGGTTTTCCATCTGGTAAATTCAAGAACCATCCATTCAAAGTTTTTATAGCCACGCTCATCTAAGCAGGCAATGCCAGACACCTGCCACTCAATCGGCTTCAGGTTCAGCGCGTCGGGGCGCGTTGGCGGCGGCATCTGCGGCAATTCCGGCACCGCTACGATCATTTGCGAGGCTCCCGAGCAGCCTAGCAGTACGGCGAGACAAAACGCGAGCGAGCATGTCCGGCTTGCGTTTCGCCATTTTTGTGAGATTTCTATTTTCAATATTTGCAAATTCTTCATCTCGCTCATTCCTCGCCAATCCATCTCTATCTCCAAGTATTTTAACCGCAGAGGCGTAACCGGTAATTTCTTCTTCAGCGTTTGTTGCGTAGTCCATCATGGCTTGCGTTGTTGATGACAGCGTTGCCTCAAGTACCGCATTGCTTTGCTTTGTGTTGATGTAGTCCCACGCAACAAAAGCCAACCCAGCCATGCCGACAATGCCAGTTAACAGCTTAATCCCTATCTTCGCCAGCATAACTTAACTCGCCAGCTTTGATGCGACAGCAGCTGACACCGTTATTTCTGGTGGCTTATCATCAATCACCCGGTGTCGTGATTTTGCTTCTGTTTTAATGTCGCCAAAATAAGAACGGATCACATATGTAAATGTAGCCGTAATTGTTAAAAAAACGCCCCCCATTTCTATACTAAAAGCATTTTCGGCACCGGATGAAACATAAACCCAAGAGGCTGACAAAACAAAAATCAGGGTTATTGCAATCAATACATTCATTGCTTTTTCAGCTATTTTTGCCCGCGTGCTTTGACTATCATTAATTGACATAGCGTCATAAAGTTCAGATTTCTCCATCATCAATATCCTCTAAATTATTTTTTATAATCTCACGACCTCTATGCAGTCGAGATTTTATTGTGCCGACAGCACAACAAAACAAAACGGCAAGCTCATCAAAAGATAATCCGTTAATATAAAACTCACAAAATAACCTTTTTCTATCTTCTTTCAGCGGAGCTATTAATTCATGAAATCCAAAATTATTACAACATGCATCATCCTCTATCCATAGTTGATTATCGTTTATTTCATCATGCATGCAATGCTTCGCTGAATACCTATAAGTATCAATACAATGATTTCTTAGTGACCTTTTTACATAAGCGTAAATTTTTAACTTTCCGATACCTTTATTTTTTAATTGCCATATTTTAATCAAAGCCTCTTGCTCTAAATCTTGTTTTTTCAAATTAAAACTTGAGGATAAATATTTAATATAACCGCTCAGCTCATTAAGATTAATATCTTTAAGATCATTATCAATTAACATTTTAACTGTGTTTTAGACCAATAAAAATTACCCCTAAAGCAATCCTCTTTTTGCTTTATCGTTACATTAACAACTTG
>JAKISW010000064.1 GCA_021648375.1 Devosiaceae bacterium | reverse complement strand
TTAAACTCCGATTCCGTCAAACTTTAAAGAGGGTTTGACCGGTATCGAATATTTCAACTCCACCCACGGGGCGCGTAAAGGTCTTGCGGATACGGCGCTTAAAACCGCCAACTCGGGTTATCTTACCCGTCGCCTTGTTGATGTGGCTCAGGACAGCATTATCACCGAAGTTGATTGTGGTACTGAAAATTGTCTGACCATGGAGCCGGTTGTTGACAGTGGGCAGGTCGTGGCAACTTTAGGACAGCGCATTCTTGGCCGCACAATGGCCGATGATGTGATTGATGCGAATGGCACTGTTCTGGCTAAAAAAGGCCAGTTGCTGGTTGAGGCCGATGTGGAAATCATTGAAAATGCTGATATCCAGATGGTTCGTATTCGTTCTCCATTGACGTGTGATATCCGCCAGGGCGTGTGTGCGGCCTGTTATGGTCGTGATCTGGCCCGGGGAACACCGGTTAATCAGGGTGAGGCCGTTGGAGTTATTGCGGCCCAGTCGATTGGTGAGCCGGGTACTCAGCTTACCATGCGCACCTTCCATATTGGTGGTGCTGCTCAGGTGGTGGATAATTCATATCTTGAAGCTGGTGCTGAGGGTAAGATTAAAATTCGTAACCGCAATGTGGTGAAAAACTCCAACGGAGATACGGTTGTGCTCGGGCGCAATCTTTCGTTGGCTATTGTTGATAAAAAAGGCAATGAGCTTTCATCCCACAGGGTCAATTATGGATCCACCCTGCTGCTTGATGATGGCGCTGATGTAAAGCGTGGTCAGCGGGTTGTTGAATGGGATCCCTATGCACGTCCGCTACTGACCGAAGTTGGCGGCGAGGTCAATTTTGAAGATCTGGTCGATGGGGTTTCGATTGCTGAATCCACCGATGAGGCAACCGGTTTTACCAAACGTGTGGTTGTGGACTGGCGTTCTTCAAAACGCGGTGAGGGCTTAACGCCGGCAATTTCGCTTCATGATGATGGTAAGATTTCCAAATTGTCTCGAGGCGGAGACGCACGTTATCTGCTTTCCGTGGATTCGGTTCTAGCGGTTGAGCCGGGGCAAAAAGTCTCACCGGGCGACATATTGGTTCGTATTCCCCTGGATA
Source organism: Devosiaceae bacterium (assembly GCA_021648375.1). GTDB lineage: Bacteria > Pseudomonadota > Alphaproteobacteria > Rhizobiales > Devosiaceae > DROE01. The sequence goes on along the minus strand of JAKISW010000064.1, from coordinate 4,704 downwards.
GTGCAAAAACTACCGATATTACCGGTGGTCTGCCAAGGGTTGCGGAACTGTTTGAAGCCCGCCGTCCCAAGGATCACGCAGTGATTGCGGAAATTGGCGGTACCATTCGTTTTGGTCGCGATTATAAAAACAAGCGCCGCATCATTATTGAGCCATTTGAAGAAACTGGCGAGCCTGTGGAATACCTTATCCCCAAGAGCAAGCCATTCCATTTTCAAGAAGGAGATCAGATTGATCGCGGGGAATATCTGATTGATGGTAATCCTGCTCCCCATGATATTCTTGCAATTCATGGCGTTGAAGAATTGGCCAAATATCTGGTCAATGAAATTCAGGAGGTTTACCGTCTGCAGGGCGTGACCATCAATGACAAACATATCGAAGTTATCGTTCGTCAGATGCTGCAAAAAGCAGAGATTACCGTTCCCGGAGATTCCGGTCTGCTCAAGGATGAGCAGATTGATAAGGTGGATCTGGATCTGCTGAACGAGCAATTGGTTGCTGAGGGTAAAAAACCGGCACAATATGTTCCGGTATTACTTGGAATTACCAAAGCATCACTACAAACCCGCTCGTTCATCTCTGCCGCTTCGTTCCAGGAGACCACTCGTGTTCTGACGGAAGCATCCGTTAGCGGCAAGGCTGATCTTTTGGAAGGCTTGAAAGAAAATGTTATCGTTGGCCGTCTTATTCCTGCGGGAACGGGTGCAGCCACCGCGGCATTCAAGAATATTGCGTCTCGTCGTGATGATCTTATCCTTGAAGAAAGACGTCGACAGGCAGAGGCGGCAGCTCTTGCGGCTCCAAAACCTGAAGAAAGTGTTCAGAGTGAAGCAGAAACTGTTGATAAGGGGGTTGATGACGGTCATGGGGACATAAATCCTGATGATGTTTTTGGCAGTAAGGAAGAAGCAGCACCTGCGAGCGATGATAGCGTGCAGGATGAAGTTGAAACGCCAGCTGCTGAAGAAGGTCCCAAGCAGGAATAGCGATTTCAGCACTTAACTGGTGTGAATTTTTTGGGTCTTGGCCCTGATTAAATTTGAGACGGGGTTGCCTTTTGGCGGCCCCGTTTTTTTTACAAGTGTTGTTTAGGATCGAGCTTGCCCCGAGTACCCGCTTTTGCTCTCACGTGTCTTTTCGATCACCCAGTTTTCTTGCACCTTCTTGGCCCCAGAGCCGGGATATCGCTAGCGCCTGATGCGGGGCCCATCAAGTCCGGGGAAGTGCGTCCTGTCCATGGTGCTGCTGCGGTGAACATTAAGTCTTATGTGGTGCGGTAGTGAAAACTAAATCCGGGGCACTTCCTCATTTTAGTGATGCTGCGTCATACTCGGGCTTGGCACAAATACTCACGCATTGCTTTTTGGCAATCGAATCACACCCGAATGTAGTTGTCGATCGACAAACGATTAAAGGTTTAGGTCCTCAAGGTGACACCTGACTGCCTTCCAGGAAGTCTTTTTAACCGAAAATCTCACGTGGATAGGGGTGAGGCATATAAACCTAAGTCAGAGGTAACAATTTCATAAACAAACACTTGACGGCCCGGTTAGGGGCAGGTATAGCCAGCGCATCTTAATGATCGGTCGTGAATTTAATATACGAACCTTCGCCCCACATGGTGAGGATTTCAAAAAAAATTCAAACACATCATTGGATGAAAAGACGTAGCAATTGTTGGTGTATGAGCGCTTCTTTGTTTTGAAGTGTTCCAATGCAGCGAAAGCGCCGCTTGCCTTTATTTTTGGGCTTGTTGGCGCTGTTTGTTTGTTATGGATTTTCTAAAAGAATTGTTTGGAACAAAAAGCAAGAGGGTTCGAGCGCAATGCCGACCATAAACCAGCTGATCCGCAAGCCGCGGCAACCAAAGCCCAAGCGGAACAAAGTTCCCGCTATGGAAGCTAATCCGCAGAAGCGCGGTGTTTGCACGCGTGTTTATACCACGACACCAAAAAAGCCTAACTCGGCTCTACGCAAGGTTGCAAAGGTTCGTCTGACCAATCAACGCGAAGTTATTTCATATATCCCGGGTGAGGGGCACAATCTGCAGGAGCACTCTGTTGTGCTTATTCGCGGTGGTCGTGTTCGCGATTTGCCTGGTGTTCGTTATCACATTTTGCGTGGCGTTCTGGATACTCAGAGTGTCAAGGATCGCAGACAACGCCGTTCGAAGTACGGCGCCAAGCGTCCGAAGTAAGGAGTTTATTCAGAAATGTCCCGCAGGCACCGTGCAGAGAAACGTGAAGTTATTCCCGATCCAAAATTTGGCGATCTGGTAGTTTCCAAATTTATGAATTCACTGATGAAGGATGGTAAAAAATCCACCGCCGAACGCATTGTTTATGGCGCGTTTGATCTGGTTCAGGATCGGGTTAAGCAAGATCCGGTTGGGGTCTTTCATCAGGCATTGGAAAATATCCGTCCGTCTGTTGAAGTTCGCTCCCGCCGGGTTGGTGGTGCAACCTATCAGGTTCCGGTTGAGGTTCGTACTGAGCGTCAACAGGCTCTTGCTATTCGCTGGTTGATTGAAAGCTCGCGCAAGCGCGGTGAAAACACCATGATTGAACGTCTTTGTGGTGAATTGCTGGATGCAATGAATTCGCGTGGGCAGGCCGTTAAAAAACGCGAAGATACTCATCGCATGGCCGAAGCTAACCGTGCGTTCTCGCACTATCGCTGGTAGGGAACGGTACGGATTATGGCGCGCGAATATAATATCAAAGATTACCGCAATTTCGGCATTATGGCCCATATTGATGCGGGTAAAACCACCACCACCGAGCGGGTGCTCTATTATACGGGCAAAAGCCACAAGATTGGTGAAGTTCATGATGGTGCTGCCACCATGGATTGGATGGAGCAGGAGCAGGAGCGTGGTATTACCATTACCTCTGCTGCCACCACCACGTTCTGGGATGACCGGGATGGCAAAACTCATCGTTTCAATATTATTGATACGCCGGGACACGTGGATTTTACCATTGAAGTTGAGCGTTCTTTGCGGGTGCTTGATGGAGCGATTGCTCTTTTGGATGCCAATGCCGGTGTTGAACCTCAGACTGAGACAGTCTGGCGTCAGGCGGACAAATATAATGTTCCACGGATGATTTTTGTCAACAAAATGGACAAGGTCGGCGCTGATTTTTATCGTTCGGTTGAAATGATCAAGAGCCGCCTTGGTGGTAAACCGGTTGTTGTTCAGCTGCCAATTGGCGCTGAGAATGAATTTGTCGGTGTGGTTGATCTCATCGAAATGAAGGCTCATGTCTGGCGCGATGAAAGTCTTGGTGCCAAATGGGACGTTGTTGAAATTCCTGACGACCTTAAAGAAAAGGCTGCAGAATTTCGCGAGGATATGATCGAGACCATCGTTGATATTGATGATGCAGCGACCGAGGCCTATCTTGAAGGTGAAATGCCTGATGTGGCTACAATTCGCCGTCTTATCCGCCAGGGAACAGTTGATGTTAAATTTTTCCCGGTTCTTTGTGGTTCCGCTTTCAAAAACAAAGGCGTGCAGCCTTTACTTGATGCTGTGATTGATTTTTTGCCTTCGCCGGTGGATATTCCACCTGTTGTAGGCATTGATGCAAATACTGAAGAGCCTATTACTCGCGAAGCTTCTGATAGCGCTCCTCTTTCCATGCTGGCGTTCAAGGTGGCCAATGATCCTCATATGGGTTCTTTGACATTTTGCCGCATTTATTCAGGCATGCTGGCTGCCGGTGATACACTGGAAAATACCGTTAAGGGCAGGCGCGAGCGTGTCGGCCGTATGTTCGAGATGCACTCCAATTCTCGTGAGCAGATTGCTGAAGCTTATGCGGGTGATATTGTTGCAGTTGTGGGGCTTAAAGACACAACTACCGGCGATACGCTGAGTGCTTCTAATTCTCAGGTTATTCTTGAGCGTATGGAATTCCCGGATCCGGTTATTTCCATCGCTGTTGAGCCAAAAACCAAGGCTGACCAGGAAAAAATGGGTGTTGCGCTTAATCGTTTGGCGGCCGAAGATCCCAGTTTTCGTGTTGCTTCGGATGAAGAGAGCGGACAGACAATTATTTCAGGCATGGGCGAATTGCACCTGGATATTCTGATTGATCGCATGAGGCGCGAGTTTAACGTTGAGGCTAATATTGGTCAGCCTCAGGTTGCCTATCGCGAAACTATCACCAAATCGTGCGATATTGACTATACCCATAAGAAACAATCAGGTGGTTCTGGGCAGTTTGCACGTATTAAGATGACTGTTATGCCCAACGAAGCTGGTGCCGGTTTTGAATTCGACAATACGATCGTTGGTGGAAATATTCCCAAAGAGTATATTCCCGGTGTGCAAAAAGGCGTTAACAGCGTAATGGGAGCCGGTGTTCTGATTGGTTTTCCGGTTGTCGATGTCAAGGTTATTTTGACCGATGGTGCCTATCATGATGTTGATAGTTCTGTGCTGGCTTTTGAGATTGCGGGCCGTATGGGTTTTCGTGATGCTCTTAAACAAGCGGGCCCAAAGCTTCTTGAGCCTATAATGAAGGTGGAAGTTATTACTCCCGAGGACTATATGGGAGATGTCATTGGTGATCTGAATTCCCGTCGCGGGCAAATTCAGGGAACCGAGGCGCGTGGCGTTGCAACGATGATTGAGGCGTTTGTTCCGCTGGCTAATATGTTTGGCTATGTGAACAATCTGCGCTCCATGAGTCA
>JAKISW010000063.1 GCA_021648375.1 Devosiaceae bacterium | reverse complement strand
ACTCCCTTTTTGTGGGCTTTTGCTATTTCATCAGGACTAAACCAGCCGACACGAACCATGTGACTATCAGCACCCAGGTCACCGATGCCAACCAGCACATAATCCGCATGAAGCGCCTGCCGAAAGCTGCGACGGACGGTGTCATTGGCCAAAAGTGCACGGCGCAATTGCGGGTCTGGGACATAGGCCGGTGCGTAAAGTGTTTGTGCCCTGCCACCAAAACTTAGTGCCAGTTTGCGGCATATGTGGTCAGCGTTTCCTGTTTCTCCGGCTTCTGAGGCGCCACCTGTAGCGCACACAAATATGGTTGATTGCAATACGCGTGAAGTATTGACGTCAGCAACCGCGGCAATATTTCGACCCATCCCAACGGCCACAACAGACCCTTCACGCAAGTTGGCCTCCAGGTAGCCGCTTACCAATGAGGCAACGGATATTCTTTGTTGTTCGGGGTTGGCGCTGTCCGGGGCAATGAGGACGCGCTTAATGTTGAATTTCTCCAGCATTTGCTGCTCAATAAACTGGGTTTGGGCGCTGCCCAGCTTGATCCGTATCTCAACGATACCCTCGTCCTGGGCCTGTTTAAGCAGTCTGTTGACTTTCATTCTTGGAAGGCTCAACGCGGTGCCGATTGTTTCCTGAGTTTCTTTTTTAATATAATAGCGATGCGCAATTTCAGTCATCAGGCTTTCATGGTCATGCCCGGACTTTGTATTTCTTTTTACCATTGCAGTACGCTCAAATTAGTTTCATCGCAATATTTCTAACCAGACCGCCCAGCTATCACAATGTTATTTTTTTCTCGTATTCACTAATGCGGGAAACCTTGGCTTGTGAGGGGCCTGCCTGAAATGAAGATACCAGCCATGCATCGACAATTGATCGCGCCAGCTCAACGCCAAGCACACGTGCCCCCAAACAAATAATTTGAGCATTGTTGCTTTTTTGAGCCCGCTCGGCTGAATAGGTGTCATGGGCCTGAGCCGCACGGATTCCCTTCACTTTGTTAGCGCTTATCGCCATGCCGATGCCGGTCCCGCAGATCAGCACAGCGCGTTCATGCTCTCCCCGGGCCACCGACTCTGCTGAGCTTATTGCAATGTCAGGGTACAGAGCTTTCTCGTTAGCCCCGACTCCGAAATCACTGACCTGATGACCCATGCTATCCAAGTGCATCTTAATAGCTTCCTTCAATTGGTACCCTGCCTCATCACAACCAACAATTATCTTCATAAATCATTCCACCAAACGCATAAATGTTGTTCATTTGCACATTTTAATAGCAAAACGTCAAGCTGTAGATGTAAAAAAAGATAGAACTTTACAACCTCAAAAAACACATACATACTGCTTTTGCGGCAAAAAATCTGACAAAGAGCAGAAACGTCGTCGGTATAAAGGTCTGTTACCATCAAATCATATGCATATTACTTGAGCAAATGATACGACTTGGTAAATGTGCGTAGGGAAGAGCAGAAGTGGTGCACTTGTTGGAAGTCAGTGGATTGACTAAGTCATTTGGCGGCGTTGCGGCGTTGCGAAATGGCCAGTTTCAGCTTGAGAGTGGCTCGGTTCATGCGCTTTGCGGTGGCAATGGCGCTGGAAAATCGACGTTTCTATCTATTATTATGGGCATTCATGTCAGGGATGGCGGTCAAATCTGGCGCAATGGCGAATTGGTTGAATTTGCTTCTCCCGCCGAGGCCCTGGCGTCCGGAATTTCTATTATTGAGCAGGAACTCAGTCCCGTTCCCCATATGACGGTAGCCGAGAATATTTATCTGGGCCGCGAGCCTTTGCGGCGGTTTGGGGGGATCAATTTTTCAGCTATGAACAAAGCTTCAGGCCGAATTCTGGATTCCCTGGAATTTGATATTTCTCCAACAACGCTGATGATGGACCTGTCCATTGCCCAGACCCAGCTTGTGGAAATTGCCAAGGCCCTTAGCTACGATGCCGAAGTTATATTCATGGATGAACCCACTTCTGCCATTGGCGGGCAGGAAGTAGAGCAGCTTCTGGCAGCCATTCAAAAACTGAAGGCTCAAGGCAAGGGGATTGTTTACGTATCACACCGTCTCTCTGAAATTTTTGAAGTTGCCGACCATTACACCGTTTTTCGAGATGGTGCATTTGTTGAAGAAGGTGAAATTAGTAGCATAGACAGGCGAGGTCTTATCCGGTGCATAGTTGGCCGGGACCTGGAGGAAGAGTTTACAAAAACCAACACGCCAACGAATAAAACAGGTCTGGCAGTTGTCGGTCTTTCAGACGAGAACAAAATCAGCGATATAAGCTTTAGCGTCAACAAGGGAGAAATCCTTGGCATTTATGGCTTGATGGGGTCGGGGCGTACCGAGATTTTTGAGTGCCTGTTTGGATTGAGCAAGAAAACTTCTGGCACCATTTCCATTGCGAAAAAGACAATTGAAGTCAATTCTCCCTCGCAGGCCATTGGGCACGGGCTTGCCCTTGTTACTGAAGACAGAAAACTATCCGGCCTGGTCATGACCGGATCAGTGCGCAGCAATCTTTGTCTGGCGAGTCTGAAAAACCTTGGTCATGGTCCTGTGATGAGCTCTATGCTTGAGAAGACCGCAAGCAAAGAAATGATTGCACAATTCAGCATCAAAGCCGAACGGGACACAATGCCCGTTTCTGAGCTTTCCGGCGGCAATCAGCAAAAAACAGTGCTTGGAAAATGGTTCATGACCAAGCCGGATGTGCTGCTTCTGGATGAACCAACACGAGGTGTAGATGTTGGAGCAAAACGTGAAATATACGGAGTAATGTCCGAGTTCGCCTCCCAGGGGGGGACCGTTGTTATGACCTCCTCGGAAATTGAAGAGGTGCTTGGAATGGCAGATCGAATTTTAGTGATGCGTGACGGTCGGATTTCAGGGGTGCTGAGTCGTAAAGAGGCGAATGCTGAAATGTTGGTCAACCTTGCCGCATGAAAACACATATCAACCATCAATACGAATGAGCAGAACGAATGTTTAAGAAAAAAGCCGGCGATTCCATTGCCAAAGGCATCAACATTAATACCATTGTTCGCGACTATGGGATTCTCCTGGCGCTGATTTTGCTGATGGTCATTCTTTCCTGGTCAAATCAGTATTTTTTAACGCCGCGAAACATTCTCAATGTCCTGCGTCAAACATCAATCAACGGTATCCTGGCCCTTGGAATGACCTTCGTGATTTTGACGCGAGGTATTGACCTTTCAGTTGGCTCGGTTGTGGCTCTTGCTGGAATTGTCAGTGCCAGTCTGGCAACCACTTCAAGCACAGCAGGCATTATGGGAGCGCCGTATCCGGCCGTAGTTGCGATCATTGTGGGCTTGCTTGTCGGGGCAACTACCGGGGGTATTGCGGGGACAATTGTTGCGCGCCTTAATGTACCGGCTTTTGTTGCCACTTTAGGCATGCTTTCCGCAGCGCGCGGACTTACCCTGATTTATGCCGGCGGGCGACCTGTTCCGGCCCTTACACCTGAGTTTCGCTGGATCGGCACCGGAGATATTCTTGGAATCCCTGTTCCTGTAGTGATTTTTGCCGCTGTATTCCTCATATCCTGGTGGGTGCTTACACGCACCAGGTTCGGTCGATATGTCTACGCTGTGGGGGGCAATCCGCGCGCTGCAAAAACGTCAGGCATCAATGTCACGAGAATCAAACTTTACGTTTATGTGATTTCCGGTGCTCTTGCCGCGCTGGCTGGAATGATTTTGGCCGCCCGCACCGGCTCAGCGCTTACCCAGGCCGGTATTGCATATGAACTTGATGCGATTGCCGCTGTCGTAATCGGAGGGACCAGCCTTTCAGGCGGTATCGGTCGGATCAGCGGCACGCTGATTGGGGCGCTGCTGATCGGGGTCATGAATAATGGTCTGGATCTGATGGGTGTCGAATCTTACTACCAACAGGTTTTGAAAGGAGTTCTGATCGTAGCCGCTGTTATGCTCGATCAAACGCGTAATAGGCACGAATAGAGCCTATCCATAAGGGCTGCACAAATGTTCAGCTCCCTAAATGTCAAAAGAAGCCACTTGAAAAAAATCAGGTGGCAACAGGAGGAATAAATGAAGAAATTACTCGCGGCCCTTGTGGTCACAACCTCTATGGTTTCCGGCTCCGCTTTTGCTTCGGAGATGCCAAAAATTGGTGCTGCTGTCTACGGACTGAACGCCGAGTTTATGCAAATCTGGGCAGCAGCACTTGAACAGCACCCTGCCGTCTTGGCCGGCGAAGTTGATCTGACTATTTTTGATGGTCGCTATGATGCTCTGGTTCAACAGGATCAGTTCGAAACCATGATTACCCAGGAATTCGATGCCATTATTTTTGTGCCTATCGATATTGATGCCGGTGCCACAGCTGTTGACGCCGCATTTGAAGCTGGCATTCCTGTTATTGGATCCAATACCCGTGTAAACAGCGACAATCTGACAGCCTATGTGGGTTCTGACGATGTGAAGTCGGGCTACATGGAAGCCAAGATTGTTCTGGATGCCATCGGGTGTGAAGGGGAAGTGGTGATCATTGAAGGGCCCATTGGCCAGTCAGCACAAATATCCCGGCTTGAGGGCAATCTTCTTGCACTTGCGGAATGCCCCAACGTAACAGTGGTTGAGCAGCAAACGGCAAACTGGTCTCGGGCAGAAGCTCAGACTCTCATGGAAAACTGGCTGACAGCCTATCCCGGTGTGATTGACGGGGTGATTGGTCAGAATGATGAAATGGCTCTTGGGGCTATTGAAGCCATCAAGGCGGCAGATCTCAACGTTGAAGATTTTGCCATCGCAGGTATTGATGGCATTACCGATGCTTTGTTGTCGGTCAAGATGGGTGAGATGTCATCTATTCTCCAGGATGCACGTGCACAGGCTCAAGGAGCTCTTGATCTGGCGATCAGTTATGCCAGTGACGATGCTTATGATCCGCAGTCCGACATTTGGGTGAACTACACTGATATGCCCTGGAATGGCGGCACAGACTCAGAGTACAGCGTTCCATGGACACCTGTAACTGCTGAAAATGTTGATGCATTGCTTGATATGCGCAAATAACAAATTCAGGGCGGGCTACTACTATGCCCGCCCTGACCCATTAAAATGAAAGGCAGCCCGGTGAGTGGTTCGTTCAACAATATAGACCTGAATTTTTCCTTGAATGGCAAAATCGCTTTGGTGACTGGCGGTGCCTCGGGCATCGGAAAGGCTGTGTCATCAATGTATGCGGCCAAGGGTGCCAAAGTAGCTGTTGTTGATGTGAATGGTGATGCTGCGGCAGCTCATGCACAAACACTGAAAAATGGCGCACAGGCCTTTCAATGTGATGTATCGGATGCGGACCTGGTTGAGAGTACCAGCAGGGATGTGGCCTCGGCTCTGGGCGGGATAGATATACTGGTAAACTGTGCCGGGGTGGTATTTCTGGCACCAGCTGAAGAGCTGGATGAAGATGCCTGGGACAAAACGATTGATATCAATTTGAAGGGCACTTTTTTGATGTGTCAGTCAGTCGGGCGGCAGATGATCGCCGGAAACGGCGGCAAGATTATAAATATGGCATCACAGGCGGGTTCTGTTGCTATCGATCAGCATGCTGCCTATTGCGCTTCAAAATTTGGCGTTATCGGACTATCAAAAGTTTTTGCTGCCGAATGGGGCAGACATGGCATTACTGTAAACACCATATCTCCAACGGTTGTGCTGACTGAGTTGGGTCGCAAAGCATGGGATGGCCCCAAGGGGGAGGCCCTGATTGCGCAAATTCCAACGGGACGTTTTGCAGAACCTGAAGAAATTGCAGCCGCTGC
>JAKISW010000029.1 GCA_021648375.1 Devosiaceae bacterium | reverse complement strand
GGTTTTTCCTTCGAGTACCATCATTATGGCCCATACTCTGAAGAGTTGGCAAATCAAGTACAAGAAGACATTATCTTCCAACGGATTCAAGACGTAACTAAACACAGGGTATCTGACGGTGTTCCTTATGTTGTCTTTAAGGCAGAAAAATCTGGCAAAGGCGTGGACCCAATTTCCAATTTGTCTTCTGATGTTCTTGATGGTGCCATTTCTAAATTCAAAAATACTTCTGCCACCATCTTAGAATTAGCAGCCACGATTCATTGGCTATCTGAAGTTGAGAGCGTTGAAGATTGGGAGTCTGAGTTAGATAGACGCAAAGGCGCAAAAACAGCGAACGGGCGTGACAAAAAGGCTCTGGAGTTATTAAAAAATCTCAATTTGCCACCTGCATTAAATTGATTCCTACTTTTTTTCTTATCCCCGCCCCCTTCTCTACCCCTTAAACTGCCACCACCTTGTTTCACAAAAGCGCGGTTGCAAACGAGCAGTTGGGAACATTGGAGGTTGGTCAGGAAAACCAGCCAGCCGGCGTGAGGCAAATATGTCTTGCGGTTTTCTGGTTCTTTTCCATTCCGACCACCAATTAAGGAAACCGGATGAAGCGGGGGTCGCCCTGTTTTCGGGTCAAGCCATATCAGCCGATCTGCCAGCCAGGAGATCAGCGTAATACGCCGGGCGGCGCATTAGCCATATCCCGCCCCGTGGAGAAATTCACCAGTATCTGGCTCCGCCGCACGTTATAAAACGGCGGACGGGCTGTGGTTAAAGACATTAGCGTTGCCGGGGGAAGCGGAAGCACCCCAGACTGATATGGGATACGTCAAAAACTTCCGGTAGCGCGGGGCAAACTTTGCCTCATTTTATATTCAAAAAAAACCGAGGTAATGTTCGCCCCGCGTTCGCTTTTTGCTTTTTGCCAGCTTCCCGCTAAACAGCAGGGAAGGTTTTGGCGCTGCCATTCACCATTACAGCAACCATATTTTGACCTGAATTATCATTCCCCTTATGCTGGAGCCAATATCAACAAAAATAACAACAGGGAAAAACATCATGTCAGTAGCACGCATTACAGAAATCATCGCCTCCTCGAATAAAGGCCTTGATCACGCCGTGAAAAAAGGCGTCAAACGCGCTTCAAAAACCCTGCGCAATGTGCAAAGCGCCTGGGTAAAAGATCAAAATGTCATCGTGAAAGACGGTGAAATAGTGGAATATCGCGTGGTACTGAAAATCACCTTTATTCTTGGTGATTAACCAATCAGGTTACAATTCAGTCTAGCTGTTTACTGATCGTGCCGCTGCCAACTTGTCCTCATCGATTGAATAAAGATGCTCGGGGCAATTTCTCAAAGCCCGCTGCGGCGCTGAATTATTATGCGCCAAATTATTGCGCCCTAAGTTATTGTCTTGCCGCGCCGCCATGCGATTATCCAATTCACCGAGCAGGGCTGTGCGGGGGCAAATGTTCAATGCCTTCATTAGTAACGGGGCTTTGATTTCATATGATATTTCACTGGAGGAGGAGAAAGATTTTGCATCAACATAAGCCATTTTTTTTACCAAGCCTTTTCTGGTGAATTTCATCAAAGCTTGCATAGGCCAGCTTAACGGACGCTGGATTTTGTGTTCATATTCAGTTTAGGAAAATCGCTACCAAAAACTAATGGGCAAAATCAGGTTATGAACTTATGAAACTTTCCCGCTGGGCCCGCGCCACCCTGTTCACCGGAGCTTTGATGCTGGCCATCGCCATTATACCCCTGTGGCTGTCGACAATTTTTCTCAGCAGCTCCATTCCCACCCTTTTTGCGCTGGCGTTTTTTATGGTTGGCCCCCTTGGTGCCATGATATTTTTTGCCGGGCTGGTAATGTTTGTTATCGCGGCATTGCGTCGATAGATTCAAAATAAAAAACGCCCGGAATTTCTCCCGGACGTTTAAAACAACAACAAGTAATTATAATTATTTAGAAGGCATCTTATTTAGAAGACATGGAGTTTTTGACCAGTCCAACAACAGCAGTAAGTATGCCCCCGCCGACCAAACCGGTTGCACCCTGACCGGCCAGAGCGCCAAAGTCCAGTCCGCCCACATCCGTTGCGCCCGCCACTTCACCGACCGAACCGGCCATATCGGCAGCCGAACCCAACAGGCCGGAAAGACCAGGAATAAGACCGGCAATGAAAGTGCCACCAACCCCGCCAACCGCACCGGTTATGATGTTTCCAATCATTCCCAGATCGGCGCTTTTAAGAAGTTTACCAATGCCGCCACCGCCAGCGCCGCCAGCAACCAATTGCATAATAATCGGAAGAAGTGCTTCCATGATATTTAAGTCCCCTACTCGTTTACTGGGGAAACTCCAAATATTTCCCCTTGCCAAAACACCCTAATTCACAATATCGGCAACAAAAAGCCAAACAAATTTGTATTTTAGGAACAAATTCTAAAGTCATGAAATAAACCCAATTTGCACTATCTTTAAAACCTACAACAGGCAGGAACATTAAAATGGCAGGTATTATGAGCAACATTAAATGGAAAAAATCCTTGGCATCAGTAATTTTACCAATCGCTTTAAGTTTTTTCACCCTTAGCGGCGCTCTGGCCCACAGCTTTAATGTAACACTTATTATTCCTCTTTCCGGTCCTGATGAAGCGCAGGGAGAACAATTTTTAGACGGTTTCATGCTCGCCACAAGAGAGCGAGATGGTCACCCAAATGAAGAGAGCGACGGCCATCTTGGTGGACTGGATGTCTATGTCACAACCATTGACGACAGCGAAGATATTGGCGCCCAGATTGAAGTAATAAATGCCGGTTCACAAGCCAATATTGTAGGATATTTTACTTCTGAAATAAACTCAGCAACCATTCAAAACACTCTGGATCAAAGCAATATTGCGCTGTTGGTTCCCGGAGAAATTTCTGATGAAAATGGCGAGCTTCTAGGCAGTGATAGTTTTTTTACAATATTTAATGAAGATTATAATGCAGATCCAACAGCGGCTGCAATCCGCGGATATAACACCGCAAGGCGGATTGATCAGGCCATTCGTGCCCAGGGAGCAGCTTCTAACGTTTCCGATTTGATGGAAAATTTCAACCAGAGCGCCACCAATTTCAACTGGTAAAATATTGAATTTGCCAGACCTAAAAATGTAAAAAAAGACTCACTCCGTAGGGCAAAGCCATGAGAATGGCTGCAATTCTTATGGGCCATTGTTTGAATTTCATCACCAAATAGGCCACAATTGCTAAACCCATAATTGCTTCAAGGACCCCAACAATCCGCCCATAATATTCGGGTTGCCAATAAGAAATAGGCGAATAAAACCGCCAGTCGGTAATTGGCCAGAACTGAGGATATGCATCATCCGCATGGGTTATGAAATCAACGCTGATATGCAAAAAATATCCAACTGAAAATATCAGCAGGCCAAGCCCGAGGGTTTTAAATCTGCTGGAATATTTGAACAACACGAATGCCAGAATCAGCACAAGCGCCCACAGGGGAAATGAATTGGATATGGAGCCAAAAGTCTGCCACGGTTCCTGCCAATAAAGACCATCGGGCTTTCGCCACAAATTATAACCGGCCCCGTTGACCAGGCGCGAATACGCCACCATTAAAAATATGGGTAAATCCGGCATAAAACCGCCGACCCAGGCCAGCATGAGTTGCCATGGTTTAAAATGAGAGCGTGATGTCACCGCAGCGCCAATAATAATATGCGAACTTGTAAGCAAATTAATCTCCCATTAGGCCCGTGTTTCCTGCAATCCGCACACCATAACCGGTTAAATTAATTGATAATAGCTGGTTTCAAAAATGTGAACATATATCAAACAAGCAGATTTTCCCTTGAAATTGTTGAAATAATAGCCCACATCGTTGCAATCAAAGGGAACAACAATGTCCTCCACGCTATTTTTTATTGCCGGGTTGATCCTGTTGATCCTTGCCGGAGATTTTCTTGTACGCGGCGCAGTCAGCATCGCCAACCGGTTTCATGTTCCCCCGTTGATAATCGGCCTGACCATAATTTCCATGGGTACTTCAGCTCCAGAGCTTTTTGTTTCGTTGCAAGCGGCCCTTGAAGGCGCTCCCGGCCTTGCGGTGGGCAATGCAGTTGGCTCCAATATTGCTAATGCTCTGGTGGTTATGGGGCTTCCGGCTTTGGTGGCCCCGATTTATTTTACCGCCCCCGGTATTCGACGATCGGCGCTGTTTATGATTGTGATATCTCTGGGTTTTGCTTTTATTGCCGCTGACGGAATGATCTCGGCGCTTGATGGATTGATTTTTGTAATCGCATTAATTGTCTATCTGCTTTATTCGGTTCTTGCAGCCTCCAAAGCACGCAAAATAAAGCTCGAGGGAAACCTCAATGGCGACGCAGATCTGGATATACCAGACGAGGGCGACACTTTGCTCAAATCTTTGATGTTTTTGGCCTTCGGATTTGTCGGATTGGCCATAGGGGCCAAACTTATTGTCGATGGTGCGCTTGGCCTGGCGGCAATCTGGGGTATTGGCGAAACCGTCATTGGCACCACAATCGTTGCTTTTGGCACTACCCTGCCCGAGATCGCGGCAACTCTTGCCGCAAGCTTTCGGCGCGAGGCAGGCATGGCAATCGGCAATGTCATAGGGTCCAATATTTTTAATCTCCTTGGCATCCTTGGCATCACTGCCATGATATTTCCTCTTCCGGTTGTTGCCTCTTTATTGCAATTTGATTTATGGGTTTTACTTTTTTCTTCGGCCCTGGTTGGTGCTCTGGCACTAATGCGCCGCCCCATAGGAAAACTATTTGGCCTGGCCCTTACCGCCTCTTATGCCACCTATTTGTTTTTGTCGTTCACCGGCTGATTTCAAAAATTCAAAACACTCGCTTGCAACCAGCTTTAAAGCTATAATAAAGCCATGAGCAAAAATGTACTTATTACCGGAGCCGGAAACCGAATCGGGGCCACCATCGCCAAAAAGCTGGCAGCAGATGGCTATGCCATCGCGGTGCATTTCAACCGCTCAGAACAGGATGCGAATAGAGTTTGTAAAGAAATCATTACCGATGGTGGCAGGGCAATTGCAATTCGTGCAGATCTTTCAATTTCTGAACAACGTGACAATCTGATTAACGGGGCTGCGGAAAAACTTGGGCCTTTGGATGTGCTGATCAACAATGCCTCAATCTATGAACCTGACAGTGCCACCACCATTAATGAAAATCTTTGGGACAGGCATTTTGAAATTCACGCCAAAGCGCCAATGTTTTTAATACGGGACTTTGTCGCCCAGCTTCCCAAAAATACTAAAGGCAATGTTATAAACATGATTGATGAGCGGGTTTTAAGAATAGATCCGGGATATTTCTCCTATAATCTTTCCAAATCAGTTTTGTGGACCGCAACAAAAACTCTGGCCCAATCCCTGGCACCCCATATTCGGATCAATGCCATTGGCCCCGGCCCCACCCTGCCCCATGATCGGCAAAATCAGGCCCAGTTTGAAAATTCCATTGAAAAACTTCCCCTTAAAACCTCCGCCACTCCTGACCAGATCGCCAAGGCTATAATTTTTCTGCTGGATAATTCTTCGATTACCGGGCAAATGCTGGCCCTTGACGGGGGCGAACATCTTGAATGGCGCGGGCGTGCAAAAATTACTCCCGCTAAAAAATGACCAATAGCGCTGATGATCAAATGAAAGAAGCTGAAACGCCGACAGGCCCGAAAATCATTTCTTCATTTGTTAAAAACCTGCCTTCTACGCCGGGCGTTTATCGCATGTTCGATTCGAACGGCCATGTGATTTATGTGGGCAAGGCCCGCAATCTTAAATCCAGAGTTTCGAATTATACCAGTTATGAGAACAACCCCGTTCGCACCTGCCGGATGATTTCGGCCACGGCAAATATGGAGTTTGTCCACACTAATACCGAGGCTGAAGCACTGCTGCTTGAAGCCAATATGATCAAGCGCCTAAAGCCCCGCTATAATGTGTTGCTACGTGACGACAAGACTTTCCCCTATATCCTGATTGCTACCGATCATAGCTCGCCCCGCCTGATTAAACATCGTGGAGCCAGACGCACTAAGGGACACTATTTTGGCCCCTTTGCTTCCCCCGCTGCGGTCGAGCGCACACTGGCAGCGCTGCAAAAGGCATTTTTACTGCGCAATTGCTCTAATAGCTATTATTCCGGCCGATCCCGTCCCTGTCTGCAACATCAGATCAAGCGCTGCGCGGCCCCGTGCACCGGAGAAATAGATGAGAAAGACTACCTGAAACTGGTGGAAGATGCCCGATTGTTTTTAGCCGGGCGCACAAAGTCCATACAAAAAAGCCTTTCCGCAGATATGGAAAAAGCCGCCGCAAATCTGAATTTTGAGCGTGCCGCCCTGCTGCGCGATCGATTAAGCGCTTTGGCCTTAATTCAGGGGCAAGGCGAAATATCTTCCAAAACCATCAAGGAAGCCGATATCTTTGCCATCCATCAACAGGCCGGGCAATTTTGCGTACAGGTGTTTTTCTTCCGCGCCCATCAGAACTGGGGCAATCATCCGTTTTATCCAAGAGCTGATACATCCCTGACAGAAGAAGAGGTGCTGGCCCCTTTTATTGTTCAGTTTTATGAAAACCGTACTCCGCCAAAGCAGATTTTACTCTCCCATGCGATAAAAGATCATCAGTTAATCGAAGATGCTTTATCCTCTCGCTCAGGCAGCAAAGTTAAAATCATCATACCCAAAAGAGGTGAAAAGCTCGATCTGGTTTCCCACGCATCTTTAAACGCCCGCGAAGCGCTTGGCAGGCAAATATCCAAGACCGCCAGCCAGAAAAAACTGCTGCAGGGAGTTGCCGATGCATTTGATATGGACACGCCGCCAAAACGAATAGAGGTTTATGACAATTCCCATATTTCAGGAACCAACGCGGTGGGCGCGATGATTGTTTCCGGAGCTGAGGGCCTGTCCAAAAAGCACTATCGGACCTTTAATATAAAATCCACCACCCTGACCCCCGGCGATGATTTTGCCATGATGGATGAGGTTCTAACCCGTCGTTTTTCCCGATTGATGAAAGAAAGTCTCTCACCTGACGACAATACCCTCAATAACGAGGCCATCGATAGCGATCTGCTAGATCTGCCCGACTGGCCTGATCTGATATTGATTGATGGGGGCAAGGGGCAACTTTCTGCAGTGCGTGAAGTATTTGAAAAGCTGGAAATGAAAAATCCGGTAAAACTTGTCGCCATTGCCAAGGGAGTTGACCGGGACGCCGGGCGCGAGACTTTTCATATTACGGGGCAAAAACCTTTCATGCTGCCTGCCCGCGATCCGGTATTATATTTTGTGCAGCGCCTGCGCGACGAAGCCCATCGTTTTGCCATTGGTACCCACCGCGCCCGCCGTAAAAAACAGTTCGTCAAAAACCCACTTGATATGATTGAGGGCATAGGCCCGGCAAAAAAACGCGCCCTGCTCAACCGTTTTGGTTCAGCAAAAGCCATTTCCCGTGCTGCAATTTCTGATATTTCTGATGTGGAGGGAATTTCAAAACATCTT
The DNA here is from genome assembly GCA_021648375.1 of Devosiaceae bacterium. Lineage (GTDB taxonomy): Bacteria > Pseudomonadota > Alphaproteobacteria > Rhizobiales > Devosiaceae > DROE01. Next base: position 29,274 of record JAKISW010000029.1, on the reverse strand, counting down.
GCGAGCATTATTTATGATCATTTTAATCCCACCAACTGATAAATTTCTGTATGCATAAAACACAACAACCCGGATGAGAATAAAATGTCCCTGCCCAATATCCTTACATTAATCCGCATAGCGCTGATTCCGGTGATTATTGCCCTGATACTGCTGGAAAATTCCAGCGCCCGCTGGTGGGCTTTAGCTCTGTTTGCAATCGCTGCCATAACGGACTATTTCGATGGTATGATCGCGCGAAAAATGGATTTGATCTCTCCCCTTGGTCGCATGCTGGACCCGATTGCCGACAAACTTTTGGTGGGAGCGCTACTGATAGCCTTTGCCTATGAGGGCAGTCTGGATGGCTTGCTGATCTGGGCGGCAATCATCATCATGATGCGCGAAATCAGCGTTTCGGGCTTAAGAGAATTTCTGGGCGCTCAGCAGATAGTTGTAAATGTTTCCGGGATGGCAAAATATAAAACCACCCTGCAATTGATTGCGCTGGGCGGCTTAATCCTGTCGCCTCTTATGACTTTTGTTCAACCCATGGTGGTTGGCTTGATGTGGCTGGCTACCGCCATAACCCTTTATACGGGCTATGAATATTTCGCCGGTGCATGGCCCCACCTGACAGCAGACCAAAAGCAAAAGGGTGAAAAACAATGAACATAAAAATACTATATTTTGCATGGCTGCGCGAACGCTTAAACCGTGGAGAAGAAGAAGTCTCACCTCCCTCCTCCGTTAAAACAATTGCCGATCTGATCGAATGGAAGAGCCAAACCGATGAAGGCTTTGCCCTGGCCTTTGCAAAACGCTCCCTGATAAAATCAGCGCTTAACGAGAATATCGTTAGCCATGATACGCCGCTGGATGACGCAAAAATCATTGCGTTTTTCCCTCCTATGACCGGAGGTTAATATGACAATTCCAAAGGTTGATATGCCGATAATTGTGCGGTTGCAAAGAGAAAAATTTGATCCGGGAAATGAAAGCAATCAATTTTTAAGCGGTGCAATATCTGACGGCGCGGCGGTAACCTTCACCGGAATTGTGCGTTCCCCAAAAACTAATCCCATAATATCCATGACTCTGGAACATTATCCGGAACTGGCCCAATCCCAGCTTGAAGGTTTTGCAACTCAGGCCACAAATCGCTTTAACCTGTCAAAAGCCACCATCATTCATCGCTATGGAGAGATGGTTCCAGGTGAACCAATTGTGCAGGTGATGACGCTTTCCCCCCACCGCAAGGATGCATTTGAGGGCGCACAATTCATCATGGATTTTCTAAAAACCGACGCGCCCTTCTGGAAGAAGGAAAAAACCGTAAACGGGCAAAGCTGGGTTGAAGCCAAAGATATTGATGAAAAAGCCAAACAGAGCTGGCAATAGTTCTCAGTTTAAGTTTAGCGCAAAACCCTATTCTGCCGCCGCTGATTTGTGCCTGACTTCACTGGCATAGGCATCAACAAGCAATTGGCAGATTTTCCCGGGGTGATATTTATGCTCACCAATCTGAGCCACCGGAGTGACCTCTGCTGCGGTTCCGGTTAAAAAACATTCTTCAAAATCACCAAGCTCTTCCGGCTTTATTGGCCGCTCAACAATTTTAAGACCGTTTCTTTCAGCCAGATCAATTATTGTTTGCCTGGTTATTCCGTCCAAAAAACAATCCGGGGTCGGGGTGTGCAATTCACCATCCCGATAAAAGAAAACATTCGCCGAAGTGGCTTCGGCCACCAAACCACGATAATCCAGCATCAGAGCTTCTGAATATCCATCATCCATCGCGGCGTGTTTTGAAAGCATACAAATCATATAAAGACCGGCGGCTTTTGCCTTGCACGGAATGGTTGCCGGATCAGGACGTCGCCATTTGGCAATGGTAAGCCTTGCCCCCTTTAATCGGTCCTCGCGAGTATAATAGCTCGGCCAATCCCAAACAGCGATGGCCAGATGCACCTTGTTATTGCGAGCCGGAACACCCAATTCTTCGGCTCCGCGCCATGCAAACGGACGTAGATAAGTATCATCAGAGTTTTCCAACCCGTTTTTGACGATAGCCTGCCGGCAGGCCTCATCAATTTCATCAGCGGAATAGGGAATTTCAAAATCCAGATATTTTGCTGAAGCGATTAAGCGATCCGTATGCTCGCGCAGTTTGAAAATCTGCCCCCCATAGGAGCGCTCCCCCTCAAAAACCGAAGAAGCATAATGCAATCCATGGGTGAGAACATGCAGCTTGGCATCCTTCCATGGTACAAATTCCCCATTATACCAAATCCAGCCATCCCGCTGATCCATTGCATTTGCGCTCATTATTTATTCTCCAGACAACAAAATAATCAAATTCAATTTCAATCGGTTTTCGGCTTAAAATTCAATCAATAGTTTTTGCCAACGACAACAAACATCAATTTAACTTTGAACCGCAACATTTCAACAAACCGTTCCCCTAAAAAAATAAAAACTAATCGCGAAAACTACTTGCCCCTTTTACCCTGCACCTTGGCAAACCGGCTGCCCTCTGGGATAAGAGACAGATTGTTGAAAAATATATTGGCGCCAAGATGACATCAAACCAAAACAATGTCAATACTACTGACATAAATCTGATAGCATCAGAAATGCCATTTGATCTGATGGGATTGTTTTTCTTTGCGTATCGGGATTTTGTTTCAGATGCCGACGCGCTTCTGGCTGACCACAAATTTGGCCGCGCCCATCACCGGGTCTTATATTTTGTAAACATCAAACCCGGAATGCCGGTTGCCGATCTGCTAAATATTCTAAAAATCACCAAACAAAGTCTGGCCAGAGTTTTACGCCAACTGATTGATGAATGTTTTATAGAACAACATACCGGTCAGACAGACCGGCGTCAGCGCCTGTTATTTGCCACCCAAAAGGGTAAGGATTTTTTTGCTGTCCTTTCCAAAAGTCAAGCCAACCGGATCAATTCTGCCCTTGATCAACTTTCCCCAAAGGAAAAACAATCGGTGCACCAGTTTTTTGTTGCAATGATTGAAGAGAATGACCACGCCATGCTAGACCGGCTGCAACTTACAAAAAGCATTGAGGATCAGACTTAAAACCTTTGGTCAATAAGCCTATTCGCCAATTTCCTTATTGCGTTTGGCAGCTGCTTTTACAGCTTTCCCCATCAGCTCAAAAAGCCCCGGTTCCCCCATCAAAACCTCGAGCGCCTTTTGTGTCACTCCATTAGGGGAAGTTACATTTTTGCGTAATATTGCTGCCTCGCTAAGATCGGCCTCCATAAGAGCGGCCGCTCCAATAATTGTCTGGCGCGCCAAAATATTAGACATATTTTTATCAAGCCCCTCGGCTTCGCCAGCCGCCGCCATGGCTTCCACCATCAAAAACACATAGGCAGGTCCCGACCCTGAAACCCCTGTCAAAGCATCAATCTGATTTTCATCATCCAGCCACACGGCAATTCCACTTGCGCTAAGCAGGGCATGGGCAAGCTGGCGTTCATTTTCGCCAACACCCTCACTAGCTATTGCCCCTGTTACGCCTTTACCCACCTGAGCCGGAGTATTGGGCATGGTGCGAATGATTTTATCACTGCCCAGAGCATTTTTAAGCGCTTCCAGCGAAAATCCAGCAATAACAGACAATACCAAACTATCGCCAGAAAGCCTGCCAGCAATATCAGCCATAACCTGTTTTGCAATCTGAGGCTTTATCGCCAGAACAACAATTTCAGCATTTTGGGAAGGAAATTCAGACACCAGTGAGATATTTTTTTTCCGGGCGAATTCTTTGATGGTTTCACTTGGCATCGGGTCAACCAATGTCAGTGCTTCAACATCAAGCCCATGCTCAAGCCAGCCCTTGACCATTGCCATGCCCATTTTTCCGGCACCTACCAGAACCAGAGATTTTATCTTTTCAATGCTCATCAATTCTCAAATCAGGGGGTCGCCCCGGTATCACTCGTCAAAATTCCTCAGGCTTCTCCTGAGGTTTCAAACAATACATAATCCAGCGCCTCGCGAGCTGATTTGCCAGCCCAGACCACAAATTGAAAAGCCTGATAATAATGATCGCACGCTTCGGTTGCTGAGCGCAAAAGAGTTTCGCATTGCTGGGGAGAAACCTCCGCCCCCCCGGATAGCAGATGGGAGTTGCGAAACAGCACCACCCCCTCCCCGCTCCAGACATCAAAATGGCCAATCCACATTTGCGCATTAATGTTTGAGATGAGTTTTCTCACCTCTACGTTTCGCGCCTCGGGCACTTTCAGATCAAAGGCGCTGGCCACATGTAAAGATTCCATATGCTCCATCCAGCTGAACGTTACATGGTAATCGCTCCACCCCCCGCGCACGGTTATGGAAATTTCATCCGCTTCGCTTCTCTCGAAAGCCCAATCATTTATTGAGGCAATATGCTCGATTATATCCACCGGATGCATGGTGCGATCTGGTTCTGACTGCATCAAAAGTGCCATTATATGGTTGCCCCGATATACTAAGATCCACCCCGGCATCTCAACAAGTGAAACCCGGACAATTGCCTGCAAAATTTCTTCGTAGCATTTCAGCTTTTACGAATCGTCCTGCCACTCAACTCTACACCGACCGCAACCGGTGTGGCACTATGTTCAAAACTTTGCCCACAATTCTGTTGTGAGTAAAAAGTTGGCCAAAGTGCCTGAGGTTTAACAATCCATCAATCCTGGTTAAGCAATGGTTAACCATAAATAGTTTTCAACAGGTCAGGGGCAGGCCCTACATCAACGCCAGCCAATTTTAATCTTCAGGCTAGGCCTGTTTTATTTGCAAAATTTTTTTATTTGGGTGCAGATTTTTTCCGGGTGCGCAGGGACGACAATTCCTTTTGCAACATGGCGATTTCTTCTGATTGCACTTCTACGATTTCACGCAATATATCAAAATCCTCACGGCTAACCAGATCAAGATCAGCCACAACCCTCTCCATTTGCACTTTAAAAGCATTTTCAGCTTCGCGCCGAACTCCATCGGCCACCCCTGCCGCATCGTTCATTAATTTGCCAATATCATCAAATACCTTGCTGCTCTGAACCATATCATATTCCTTATTGCTGGCGCTCAAAACGCCCACTACCAAAACGCCCACTATATTGTGACATTGCTTATCTATTTAGGCACCATTGTTGCACTTGACCAGAGCCGATACTAACCCCATGTTCCCCGCGAACAGATAAATTACACAAATTGCGATAAAATTTACCGGAGCAACATCTTGCCATTTCCCGATATTGACCCAATTGCCTTTTCCATCGGCCCAATTGTTGTGCGCTGGTATTCTCTTGCCTATCTGTTTGGCATTGGCCTTGGCATTATCTATGGACGCTCTTTGCTCAAGCGCGCTTCGCTTTGGTTCAAAACCAGTCCGCCCTTCACCCCCGATCAGTTTATTGATTTTGCGGTCTGGGCGGTTTTGGGCGCAATAATTGGCGGACGGCTTGGTTATGTAGTGTTTTATGACCCTCTATATTTTGCCGCCAACCCCATGGATATATTCAAAACCTGGCTTGGAGGCATGTCATTTCATGGGGGGCTGATCGGTGTTATGGTTGCCATGTATTTTTTTGGTCGCCACAAAAAAGCAAATTTTCTTTCTTCCCTTGATCTTTTGGCCGCTGTTTCCACCATCGGCATTGGCCTGGTCCGGGTATCAAACTTCGTTAATGGTGAGCTTTTTGGACGCCCCACAGACATGCCATGGGGCGTTGTATTTCCCAATGGTGGTGAAGTGCCCCGCCATCCCTCCCAGCTTTATGAGGCCATTCTTGAGGGGCTGGTGCTGTTCATCGTAATCAGAATTGTCACCCATATGATGTTTGGCCTGCGCCGTCCCGGCCTTACTGCGGGAGTTTTTGGAATTGGCTATGCCCTGTCCCGATTGCTTGTGGAGCAGGTTCGATTGCCCGATCCCCAGATTGGCTACCTGTTTGGCACCGATTGGGTGACACAAGGAATGATGCTGACCCTGCCCATATTGGCTGGCGGAATAATTCTTTTGGCTATCGGTCTGAAAACCCCGGTAACCAAAGCATAAATTGCACCCAAGCATGAACGAACCAGATACCAGCAAAAAACAACAAATAGAACACGAGCAAAGCTCGCTTCATCTGGAGAAAATGTCGCTTGGCGAACGCATAAGGCTGCAAATTAAAAGCGAAGGTCCCATATCACTTTCCACCTATATGGGCCTGTGTTTAACCCATCCGCAAAAAGGATATTACACTTCCTCCAACCCCATCGGCACCAAAGGCGACTTCATCACCGCCCCGGAAATTTCCCAAATGTTTGGGGAAATGCTTGGCACATGGGTTTTGCTGCAATGGAATTTTTTAGGTCGCCCAAAAACCTTCACCCTTGCCGAACTTGGCCCCGGTCGCGGCACTCTGATGGCCGATATATTGCGGGTGGTGGCCAAAGACCCTGTTGCCATCAAGGGGGCAAAAATTGCTCTACTGGAAACCAGTCAGCCCCTTAAAAACCTGCAAGGTCAGGCACTAAAAAAATACGATCCCATCTGGATAAATGAAATTGAAGAATTGGGTAACTCCAGTCAGCCCCTGACAAGTCAGCCACTGATAATTATTGCCAATGAATTTTTTGACGCCTTGCCCATCAAACAATATCAGTTTCAAAATTTAAACTGGCATGAGCGCCTGATCGGGCTACAGGGGGGCGAACTGGTCTGGGGTCTTTCCCCCTCGCCTCTATCTGAAGATTTTGCAAACAGTGAAATTCATCAACATCTAAAAACCCCGGCAAAAGAAAATGAGATTTTCCAGACTTCCCCGCTTTCAATAGCCACCATATCCCGACTGTCGCGATTATTGAACGAGCATTCCGGCTCTATGTTGATCATTGATTATGGATATGAGGTTTCTCAAACCGGAGACAGTTTTCAGGCCGTTGCCGATCATGAATTTTGCGACCCGCTTGAAAAGCCCGGCCATGCCGATCTTTCAGCCCATGTGGATTTTCAAAGCCTTATAAAGACTGCCAGGCAGGTAGGAACACAGGCGGGAATGCTTGGCAATCAGGGCCATTTTTTACAACAATTGGGCATAAAACAAAGAGCTGAAAAAATTATTCAGGCAAATCCACAAAAAGACGCGCAAATAACTTTAGATCTGGCCCGACTGATCGATAGTGACAAAATGGGAACCTTGTTTAAGGCCATGCAGATATCTTCTCCGACCAAAGCAGCACCAGCAAAAGCAGCGCCAGCAAAGGCTCCATTTGAACGGTTGGAAGATTTATCAGGCCTACCAGGTATCAGGCACGGCTTTTTTGGTCGCGAGGGGGGATGCTCCCCGGCTCCCTTTGACAGCCTTAATGTTTCAAAACTAACCAAAGACGCCCCTGAAAATATTTCTCGCAACCGCCAGACCGTTGCCAATTCTTTAGGCCTGCCACTAAACAGGTTAGCCATCCTGCACCAGATACACTCCGATAAAGTCGTAACCGTTGATAAGAATTTTGACTTTGAAAACCCGATAAAAGCCGATGCAATGGTCAGCAATATTTCCGGCATTGGCCTTGGGGTTTTAATTGCCGATTGCACTCCGGTGTTATTTTATGATCCGAAAAATTCCATAATCGGGGCCGCCCATGCCGGATGGCAGGGTGCCATAAAAGGCATAATTGCCAACACTATTGAAGCCATGGAGAATCTTGGTGCTGATCGCGAAAAAATTATTGCCGGTATCGGCCCAACCATCTGGCAGGAAAATTACGAGGTTGGAGAGCAATTCGCTCGTGACCTGCTTGAACAACACCCCCAAGCAAAAAAATTTATCGCCATTCCCAAAAACAGAACAAAACAACATTTTGATCTGCCAGGCTTTGTTCGTTCAGAAATTAAGAAGGCAGGCATAACCCGAATTTCCCAAACGCCAGAATGCACTTATGCAAACCCGCAAAAATATTTCTCTCACCGCTTTGCCACCCATAATTACACCGATACCGGGCGTCAGATTGCCATCATTGCAATAAAATGAACCTGAGTTAACTTTTTAATAACGAATCTGTTGCGTTGAGCTTTCCAGCGCGCTATTGGTGCCGCCAAATTTGGGGGATGGGTTGGATTTTCTTCCCGTCAAAAATATGGAATAGATCCCTATGATATTGCTGGCTGGAAACTCTAACCCGGCATTTTCTGATGCTGTTGCTAAATATCTCGATCTGCCGCTGGCCGCCTGCGTGGTCAAAAAATTTGCCGACAAGGAAATTTTTGTCGAAATTCAGGAAAATGTTCGCGGCGAAGACGTGTTTATCATGCAGTCCACATCATTTCCAGCCAATGACAATCTTATGGAATTGCTGATCCTTTCCGATGCGGTCCGCCGCTCTTCCGGGCGGCGCATAACCGCGGTAATTCCCTATTTTGGATACGCCCGACAGGATCGCAAGTCTGCACCAAGAACTCCAATTTCCGCAAAACTTGTAGCCAATTTAATTGTTGAATCCGGTGTCGACAGGGTTTTAACTCTGGATTTGCACGCGGGCCAGATCCAGGGATTTTTTGATATTCCGGTCGATAATCTTTTTGCCGCCCCGGTTGCGGTAAAGGATATTAAGAAGCGCTACGGCACCAAAAACCTGACGGTTGTATCCCCGGATGCGGGCGGTGTGGTGCGGGCACGAAACGTTGCCTCCAGGCTTGGAGCAGCCCTGGCGATTGTTGATAAACGCCGTCCCAAAGCTGGGGTTGCCGAAGTTATGAACATTATCGGCGATGTAAAAGGACAATCATGCATCATGATCGACGATATGGTCGATAGTGGTGGCACTCTGGTCAACGCCGCCGAAGCATTATTACAGGCTGGCGCAAGCGAAGTTTCAGCCTATATCACTCATGGCGTACTTTCCTCGGGCGCACCGGCGCGAATTGCCGCCTCTAAACTAAAAGAGTTGGTAATCACCGATTCAATTGCTGAAACTGACGAAGTTAAAAATGCCAAAAATATCCGGATAATGTCGATTTCAGACCATATTGGCGAAGCCATTGCCCGCACCGCCGCCGAGCAATCGGTATCCAGCCTGTTTGACTAATTTCAAACGATTAAATCGGGTTTCAAAATCCCGACATGGCAGCACCCAGTTGATAGGGCCATATGGCCAGGCCAAAGAACCCATCCCTGAGGCCAAGTCCAAGAAAACCAATGCTAAACAACCAGCCCGCAATCCAGACCAGACCCAGCCCCCAGGGCTTTTTTATCTCATTTGAACCTTCGCTCATCTCTTTTTCCCTTTTTCTTGATTAAACATAAGAAATCTTTTCTTCAATTCAATCTTCGTTTGCAAAACAACACTTGCCCCGCCCCGCTCTTTGGCCTATATCCCGGCACTTATGAAGCATCTGTCACCCCTGGAGGACAGGTGCGTGGAAATTTTCAATAAATGATATTTTCCACACCAACCGATTTGGAACAATCAAATGAGCACAGAGCTTAAAGCAAGCGCACGTGACCGGGTGGGCAAGGGGGCCGCTCGCGAATTGCGTCGTAACAATCAAATTCCTGCTGTCATCTATGGCGAAAAAAAAGAACCCTTAGCCATTTCAATTCCGACAAAAGACGTCACCATGGCAATCCATGCCGGCGGCTTTTTATCCACCACAATGAATGTGGAATTAGATGGCAAAAAACACCATGTGATCCCAAGGGATTATCAGCTGGATCCGGTGCGTGATTTTGTTATGCATGTGGATTTTTTACGCGTTGGCGCCAAGACTTCCCTGACCATCGAAGTGCCCGTGCGCTTTATCAATGAAGAAGAAAGCCCCGGCCTCAAGCGCGGCGCTGTTCTAAACATTGTTCGTCATACGGTTGAAATCAACTGTTTAGCCAGTGCAATTCCCGATAGATTTGAAATTGATCTGACAGGTACTGAAGTTGGTGATAGTTTGAACATCTCAATGGTTACACTGCCTGAAGGGGCGGTTCCAACCATTACGGATCGCGATTTCACCATTGCAACCATTGCAGCACCGTCGGCTCTGCGTTCTGAATCTTCGGATGATGATGAAGCAGCAGAAGGCGAAGAAGGTGATGAAGAAGCCACTGAAGGCGAAGGTGGCGATAGCGGCGAAGAGTCCAAGGACTAGTTTTTCAAAACAAATTTTTAAGAGGGCGACAACAATTGATGTAGCCCTCTTATACCTGATTTTTACCGGAGAAAGCGCATGCACCTGATCGTTGGTCTGGGCAATCCCGGCGCCCAATATGTCGCCCACCGCCACAATGTGGGCGCCATGGCTATTGATGCAATAGCAGATGAATATAATTTCCCCTCGTTTCGCTCAAAGTTCAAGGGCCTGTTTTCTGACGGGAAGATAGGTTCCCAACGGGTGATGTTGCTCAAACCCCTCACATTTATGAATAATTCCGGTGAGGCTGTGTATGCCGCGCTCAAATTTTACAAATTACAGCCGGAGGATGTCACGGTAATCTATGACGAGCTTGATCTTAATCCGGGAAAAATCCGCGTAAAATCCGGCGGTGGTAATAATGGCCACAATGGTTTGCGCTCCATTGATCCACAAATTGGCATTGATTATCAGCGAGTGCGGGTGGGCATTGGCCACCCCGGACAAAAACAACTGGTCAATTCCCACGTTCTGTCCAACTTCCATAAAGAGGACCATCTCTGGCTCGATCCCGTGCTCACAGCGATTGCAAAAAATGCCCCCCTGCTCGTGAAAAAACAGCAAGCAGCCTTTATGAACAAATTAGCGCTGGCTGTGCAAAAAGCCGATGATGAATTCAGCGATGACAAAACCTCCAGGAAGAAAAAGTCAGGCTCTAAAACCAATGCAAGATCCGGCAAAAAACCAACTGCCCCAGCATCAACTGGTAAAAATTCAGCTACCGAAAAAAAATCTGCCGATAATCAAACCGCCAGTTCTTCTCAATTGGCCGGACTGCTAAAAAAACTATTCAACAAGGAATAAATTATGGGATTTAAGTGTGCAATTGTCGGCCTGCCAAATGTGGGTAAATCAACCCTGTTTAATGCGCTGACCAGAACCGCCGCTGCTCAGGCTGCAAATTTTCCATTTTGCACTATCGAGCCAAATATTGGTGAGGTTTCGGTGCCAGATGAACGCTTGGAAATCATCGCCAAGATTGCCCAGTCTAAGGAAGTTCTTCCAGCGCGCTTAAATTTTGTTGATATTGCAGGGCTGGTAAAAGGCGCATCAAAGGGCGAAGGGTTGGGCAACCAGTTTTTAGCAAATATCCGCGAAACAGACGCCATTGCCTATGTTTTACGTTGTTTTGAAAACCCCGATATTATCCACGTTAACGCCAAAATTGATCCTGTTGCCGATGCAGAAACCGTGGAAACGGAATTAATGCTGGCTGACCTGGAAAGCCTTGAAAAACGTGTCGGTGGGTTGGAGAAGAAACTGCGCGGCGGCGACAAAGAGGCCAAAATGACCATGGACCTGATCGAGCGCACAACAAAAGTGCTCGAACAAGGACTGCCTGCCCGCAAGGTTGAACGCACAGATGACGAAGAAAAACCTTTTAAAGAATTGCAGCTTTTAACCTCAAAACCGGTTCTTTATGTCTGCAATGTGGATGAAGGCTCAGCGGCTTCCGGCAATGAAATGACGAAAAGAATTGCCAAATATGCCGCCGACAATGAAGCGGTTATGGTAATAATCTGTGCCGAAATCGAGGCTGAACTTGCCCAGCTCGATGACGAAGAACAAACAGAATACCTTCAAACTCTAGGGTTGGAAACCGCAGGTCTGAACAAGCTTATTCAACAGGGATATGAGCTATTGGGCCTGCAAACCTACTTTACGGCGGGACCAAAAGAAACCAGAGCCTGGACCATTAACAAAGGCACAAAAGCCCCCGGCGCTGCCGGAGTTATTCACACCGACTTTCAACGCGGTTTCATCCGTGCCCAAACTATCGCCTATGATGATTACGTAGCCTTTAATGGCGAAATCGGCGCCAAAGAGGCCGGCAAAGCCCGCGATGAGGGCAAAGAATATGTGGTTGTAGATGGTGACGTGATGTTGTTCAAATTTAATACTTGACGCATACGTCAACTTGCTCCCTATTACGGCATACTAAATTTCCCATCTCATTTTATGATGGCACTCCGATTTATTCGGTTGAGGTCCTTTAGGTTTTGGAGCAATGCTTGCAATGAACAACCCGATTACCAAAGACTATGCACACTTTGAAGATCTCGAAATCGGGCAGACAATTGACCTTGGAGCAACAACACTCACCAAAGAGATGATCATCACATTTGCCACCGAATTTGATCCATTCCCTTTCCACATTGATGAGAAGGCAGCAAAAGCCTCTTTGCTTGGTGGGATAGCAGCATCAGGATGGCAAACCGGTGCAATCGCTCTAAAAAAACTATTGGAAAATTTCCCGAAAAAACTCGCCTCCGCTGGAGGGCTGGGTTTTACCAACCTGAAATGGAAGCGCCCGGTAATGGCCAATGACACCATTGGCGGCACGGTAACAATTGCCAATAAGCGCCGTACAAAATCCAGACCGCAATGGGGGATTGTCACCCTTGAATTTGATATAACAAACCAAAAATCCCAAACGGTAATGACCATGAGTCTGGAGAATCTGGTTGATGTGCGCAACCCTGAAATAACAGATGAGGGGTCCCCAAAATGACCCGCTGGTATGAGGATATTCATTCGGGCCAAAAATTGTCCCTTGGTGATCACACATTTACCCTGGAAGAAATCGTCAAATATAATCTGCAATATGACAATCAGTATTTCCATACCGACCCGGAACTTGCCAAACATTCTCATTTTGGTGGCATAATAGCCTCAGGTTGGCACACAGCCCTGATTGGCCAGCGAAAACTGGTTGATGGCCTCTTTGCAGAAGAAGCGCGTCTGAAGGCGCTGGGTGAAGAACCCGGCCTGTCAGGCCCCTCTCCCGGCATTAACAAAATGAGCTTTGTAACCCCCGTAAAACCGGGCGACACCATAAGTTTTGAATTGAGCGTTACCGATAAGCGTCCCAGCAAATCTTTGCCGGGCTGGGGGTTATTGTTCAACAATATGAAGGCAGTAAACCAACGCGGCGAACTGGTTTATAGCGCCGATTATGTGGCATTTTCTAAATTGCGCGATTTTAAACCAACCCTCAAACAACGAATTGGCATATGGATGGCAAGAGCATTTTCAGGATAAGTGTACGCGGTTATCCGGTTCGAAAATGCGACAAAACAAAAACTTAGAGCTTTTGTTTTGATTCCACCAAAACATAATAGGCTCTAACAAACCATCACTGCGCAAATTGTTAGGGTCCTGACCCAAATCCGATAAAAACTTCTACCAATAAATCTGTATTATTGACAAAACTACTGGCCGACCGTTACATTCGAAGTTCAACACCATATGAGGTCTCGACTAATATGATCAAATAGGCAAAAATTCCGGGTGAAGTTTTTTTATTCCCTAAACTTTGTTGAGGGAAAAGAAGATATGGAAACGGTAATTCGCTTGTTGCCTGAAATTTGATATTTGATCTTCCCCTATTGAATAAATGGCACTCGCGTACGTTTCGCCTTTCATCGAATCAAAAATTTTTTCCACAGTTCACCGGGAGAGTTTTATTCTCTCAGTGTATTGCATCAGGAGAACAACACCATGCCAAAACAATTATTTCAACGCCCACCCAAAATGGGCCAGACCGCATGGTCCAACAAATCAGACAAAGGGACAAAAGGGCCACCAAGTGACCAGTCCGGCCAAAGAAAAGGCTTCCGGCCAAAAAAAGCCCCTGCAAAGCCGGTAAAGTCTGATTAAAGGCACTCAAAACTATTATAAGGCGGTCTCAAAATAATGAGACCGCCGATCTTCAACAAATTTAATGCCCTTCAAACGCCATCAGCGTATGAATTTTTACATCCAGCGCACGAAGTTTTTCCGCACCGCCTATGTCGGGAAGATCAATAACAAACGAAGTATATTCAACATCTGCTCCAGTTCGTCGCAACAGGTTTAGCGCTGCAATTGCTGTGCCCCCGGTAGCAATCAGATCATCCACCAGCAAAATCTTGTCACCTTTTCCAACCACATCGGCATGGATTTCTATGGTATCTACCCCATATTCTAAAGCATAATTCTGACCAATGGTCTCACCGGGCAGCTTGCCAGATTTGCGCACGGGAATAAATCCCACTCCAAGAGCAATCGCAACGCCTGCCCCAAAAATAAATCCCCGCGCTTCAATCCCGGCCACATGGGTAATGCCAAGATCACGATGAGCATTTGCCATCTGCTCGATGCTCTGACGAAAGCCCTCAGGATTTTCAATCAGGGTGGTTATGTCTCGATATAAAATTCCTTTTTTTGGATAATCAGGGATTGTGCGAACAAATGATTTAAGGTCGACGCTCATCGAAAGCTCCAGAACAATTCAAAATGGGAATTTGTGAAGAAAAAATTGCACAAACAAATGTAAATTTTTCTGCACTTGCCATCACCACTAGTCAAGACCAAGGTTGACGAATTCAACACCTGATCTAACTACACGTCATCGCAATTTGCCTGATTCTCATAAAAAAAGGCCGCCCAAAAAAGGCGACCTTAAAATTTGTAATCAAGGTCAATACCCTCAATGTTTGACGTCAGACCATATCTTGCGTTTAACCATCACCATCATTCCCGCCAGAACAAACAGGAATATCAATACCTGAAAGCCCATCTGTTTGCGCGAATTTAAGCCCGGCTCTGCCATCCACATCATAAATGCTGCTACATCCAAGGCATATTGCTCTGTGGTTTCAGGGAATTCATCTCCCTCATAGTCAATCATTCCATCGAACAAGGGTGATGCCATGGCCAGCGTGCTACCATAATAGGCATTCCAGTATTGCCCTGCCGGCACGTCATAATCTTCTGGAGCATCGGTAAAGTTGACCAATAGATTATATATATAATCGGTACCACCCTCCTGATAGGCAGTGAAATAATTCAATGCCCATGCCGGGAACCGCTGGGTAATTCCGCGAGCTTTAGCCAACAGAGAAAAATCTGGAGGAAAGGCACCACTGTTAGCAGCTCTTGCGTCTCTTAGGGTTGGAAATGGCTCAGGCCATCTATCAGCAGGAGTGGCAGCACGTTCGCCATCCTCAAGCTCCGCATCAATAATAATATATTCAGCAGCAAGCGCTTTGACTTGAGATTCAGAGAAGGATGGTCCGCCCTCTTCACTCAGGTTGCGAAACGAAATCTGCTTGGCACCATGGCAGGCAGCACAGCTTTGCTGAAATACCTGAAATCCACGCTGCAACTGATTTTTATCATAGCGACCAAAAATGCCCGCGAATGACCAATCCTGCAATTCAGCATCAATAATCACAACCGAACTTGCCGGAACCACTAGCATGGCACTTGAAATGCCAAAGCCAACCGCCAGAAGAACGCTTTTGAAAAACCTGCTCATTCTATTCATTTTTCCTGTCCTTCCCTTTAATCACGATCCGCCCTTGCCAAGCACACTTTCAGATATGCTGGCAGGCAACGGGTTTGGAGTTTCAATCCTTGACACAATGGGCAGGATTATCAGGAAATATCCGAAATAATATGCCGTGGATATCTTGGAAAGTGTTGAATAAGGTTCCACCGCCAGCTGCGCACCAAGATATGTCAGCAGGAAGAAATTAAAAATGAACAACCAGTAAAACGGCTTGAACAAGGGCCTAAAAGTACCAGAGCGAGTTTTGGACCCGTCAAGCCATGGCACAAAAAACAACACCAGGATTGATCCGCCAAAGAATATCACGCCGCCAAGCTTGGCACTAATGAACCACATGTCAAAATCAATGGCCCTCAGAATCGCATAGAAGGGCAAGAAGTACCATTCAGGAACAATGTGGGCAGGAGTGATAAGCGGATTAGCCGGTTTGTAATTGTCCGGATGCCCAAGAATATCAGGGGCAAAGAATACAAACCAGGCGAAAGGAATTAGAAACAATACAATCGCCAGCAGATCCTTCATGGTAATATAGGGGTGGAACGGCACCGTGTCGTGAGAGGATTTAACCTCAACACCAACCGGGTTGTTATTACCCGGCACATGCAGTGCCCATATATGCAAGGCTACAACCGCCGCAATAACAAACGGCAGCAAATAATGCAAAGAGAAGAAGCGTTTTAGGGTCGGGTTGTCCACTGCAAATCCGCCACGCAGCAATTGCAGCAGGGGATCACCAATTATCGGGATTGCCGAGAAAATATTGGTGATAACAGTTGCCGCCCAAAAGCTCATCTGTCCCCATGGCAGTACATAGCCCATAAAGGCTGTGGCCATCATCAGAACAAAGATCAAAACACCAAGGATCCACAAAACTTCGCGTGGCTCTTTATAGGAGCCATAATATAATCCACGGCCAATATGCACATAAACCGCCACAAAGAACATGGAGGCGCCAACAGCGTGGGTTGCTTGAATAATGCGGCCATAATTTACGTTGCGTCGAATATTTTCAACCGAATCAAATGCCAGTGCAGCATCCGGTGTGTAACTCATTGCCAGAACTATGCCGGTGGCAATCTGCACAACCAGCATAAAGGCAAGAATTGCCCCAAAGGTCCACCAGTAGTTTAAATTTTTAGGAGTTGGAAAATCCATCAGGTGTTCTTTGGAGAACCGCATGATTGGCAGACGGGAGTCTAACCATTTCGCAACAGGATTCGTTGGATTGTAACTGGAATGTCCAGACATCAGATGGGCCCCCTTAGCCAATCTTGATGAGCGTATCGCTCAAGAAATTGTAATCAGGCAAAACCAGGTTAAGCGGCGCCGGCCCCTTGCGAATTCGCCCTGCTGTATCATAGTGCGATCCATGGCACGGGCAGAACCAGCCACCAAAATCACCCTTGGCGCTGCCGCTTTTCTGTCCCGTTGGCACACAACCCAAATGGGTACAGATACCAATCTGCACCAGCCATTGTTCCTGTCCCTCGGTTACCCGCTCCGCATCGCTTGCCGGGTCCTTCAGCTCTTCCATAGGCACCGCCTTTGATTGAGCAATATCATCCGCCGTACGATAGCGAATAAATATCGGTTGTCCCCGCCACATCACGGTAACTGACTCACCTTCAACAATCGAACTCAAACTCACCTCAATGGTGGAAAGCGCCAAAGTCGATGCGTCCGGATTCATCTGATCAATCAGCGGCCAAACGGCCACTGCGGTTCCAACGGCACCCATAGCGCCGGTCGCAACATATAAAAAATCGCGTTTTGTAGTATCGGTAGTTGCGTCACTCGCCACTTTGCCAATCTCCGCCCGATTAAAATTGTCCCAATTTCCGCCGCGCCAATGTTCAACATATCCCCATTAACGCGCCGACCCCACCAACTAAATGCAGACTGGCAGATTCTTGTCTTTTGGCACCACTGTTCGCACTTGTCCAGTCTCAACAAAGATGACAAACCCCATCTGCGACACTATACCCACCTTTATTTGTATTTTCGCCAGGATTTTCACCCGATTAACAAACTGATTGATCGTTTTAACCATTTCACCCGTTGGATTAAACTCATATGCCGCTAAGCCTTGCACTTTATCAACCTGACATCCCCCAAAACACCGGAACAATTCTGCGCCTGTGCGCCTGTATGAACGTTTCGGTTCATATTATTCACCCCACCGGTTTTACATTTTCTGACAAAATATTTCGCCGCTCGGCCATGGAATATGCTGATCATGTTGACCTGCATGAGCATGACAGTTTTGAACATTTCCAGGCATGGCGATTACAGCAAAGTGCTCGACTGGTGCTGATGAGCACAAAATCCAGCACTT
The DNA here is from genome assembly GCA_021648375.1 of Devosiaceae bacterium. Taxonomy (GTDB): domain Bacteria; phylum Pseudomonadota; class Alphaproteobacteria; order Rhizobiales; family Devosiaceae; genus DROE01. Next base: position 11,434 of record JAKISW010000029.1, on the reverse strand, counting down.
CGGCCTATGATTTTGAATATCGCCCTGATGATATTTTAATGGCTGGTCGCGAATCGGCAGGTGTACCCGATCAGGTTGCCAAAATCTGTAATGCACGTGTGCGCATTCCCATGCGAGCGCAATTGCGCTCTCTCAACGTCGCTGTTTCAACTGCCATGGTCATTGGGGAGGCTTTGCGATTTACCGCCGGGTTTGCTGATTTGCAATAATTACATTTCCAAAGAACGCCTTTATTGGCGCTGATTAAAAAATTTAACCCAGAAAATCCTGTAATTTCTCAAGCAACTGTTCGCGCGAAAGCTTAAAACCGCTTTTCACCCATTCCGCCTCTATATGGCGCAATGCTCGGCCCAGTTTTTCACCCTGCGCAAATCCTGAACGCAACAGATCATTGCCGCTGACGGGAAACGAAGGCACATCCATATTATCCCAGAAATCCTTGGTTTTTTCATATTCATCATCGGCCCAATTAGCAATTGCCGCCGCCACCGGCAGCGCCACATAGGCAAGCCGTCCATATTTATAGGCCGCTTGAAAATACTCTCCTGCGATCATCATTTGCGCCACCTCACGAACTGAAACCGCCTCAGAGCAAATGGAGTTTGACAGTCGCCAGCTTTTTCTAAGATATTCAATTTTAATTTGAGACAATAATATCGCCAGTCGCGCCGAAATGGTTGGCACCCCGGTTCGGTCCTCATAAGAGGCCAGTACTTTTAGTGAGCCTATATCCAGATCAAGAACATTAGCTTTTGTCATCATGGCCAGTGTTGCGGCAATTTTTGGCAGCGCAAAAATTTTTTCCATTTCAGCCCCGATACGCTCCGCCGGCAAATTGCCCAATTCACCGCTAAATCTTTTGCAGGCCTCCAGACCTTCGTGATCGCCAATTTCATCCCCGTGACTGGCAGTAAAACGAAAAAACCTGTAAACGCGCAACCGATCCTCTGCCAGCCGCTGATCCGGGTCACCGATAAAACGCACCCGGCGCGCTTTCAGGTCCTCAAAGGCTGCCAGTGGATCAAAAAGATTGCCACTCATATCGCAATATAGAGCGTTGATGGTGAAATCGCGACGTCTGGCATCAAGCACCCAGTCAGTGCCAAATTCTACCACTGCCCGTCGACCATCAGTTTTTATATCCTGGCGCAAAGTGGTCACTTCACAGGCAATATCCCCGTTTCGAATGGTAACAGTCCCATATTCAATTCCCGTTTCATAACATGCCATGCCAGCCTTGCGTGCCAGAGCCATAACTTCATTTGGCAACAGCTCCGTTGCCATATCAATATCGGTTCCGCGCCCCCCTGCCCCGCGATGAGGCCCAAATAAAATACTGTCCCGTACAATCCCCCCAACTGCCCTTGTGCGACCTTTACGACCATCCAGAACTTCAAATATTCTTTGCACGTTTCGGTCTTTGACCCACCAGGAACCCCGCAAAGTAATAATGGCGCTATGTCGATCTGTTATCGAGCTTTTTTGCACGTCATCACCTCGCAATTATGCGCTTTTAATATCCATTCCCGCCACCACAAGGTCGCGAAAATTGCGGATCAGATTAGCGGTTATTCCCCAGATAACATGCTCATCATGCCTGAGTTGCCAGGTTTTGTGCACCCTTCCGCCCCTTTCGATGGAAAAGGTTGAAAAGCTTTCCTCCCTGATAATAAAGTCCAGGGGGATTTCAAAAACCTCATCAACTTCAAGCGGATTGGCAATAAACTTTGCATCTCCCTCCACCTCGGCAACTACCGGGATGATCAGATAATTTGTTCCGGTCAGATAAGAGGGCATATACCCCAGAATTTTTGCTTTTTTCTGATCAAGACCAATTTCCTCTTCTGCCTCACGTAACGCTCCGGCACCCGGAGAAACATCACCTTCATCCAGCTTGCCGCCAGGAAAAGCGATCTGGCCAGAATGGGCACGCAACCCCTTTGAACGCAAGGTAAAAACCACACCAATGCCTGTTTCGCGCTTTACCAAAGCGATTAAAACCGCAGCAGGTGCGGGAGGATCATGAAAAGCAACATCAGGTATCCAGTCTGGCACCAACTCTGTTGCATCACTAAAAGAGGGCGCTTGAGCAAGCAATTGCAGCTTGATATGCAAAAGAATATCTTGTTTCTTCTGCATATGGCGTCCTCCATTTCACCCGGTTGAAAACTATAGAATGTTTCCGCTCAAATTTTTAGCATGATCTGCCCTTTGGGAGCAAACAAGTATGCGATTGGGATCAACCGGACCGGGGAAAATAATGGTTCCAGCCTTTGCTCTCAAAAAGCCCATATCCCCATAATATTCCTCATCACCGACCAGAACCACAAATTCATACATTTCACGGCTCAACGCCATATTGGTGGCAATCTTCACCAGCATTTTGCCCAAGCCCTTGCTGCGGAAGTCCGGATCAATTGCCAAAGGACCCAATAAACAGCCATTTTGAGAGCCAAGCGATATGGGCGTCATCCAGACCGAGCCAACCCTTTTGTCTTCAAATTGAGCAATCAGACAAAGCTCAGGATCAGCCGGCAATATTTCGCGCACCCGAAAAGCGGTTCTGGCAAATCTTCCCGGCCCAAACACTCGCGAATGCAGATTTTCAGCCCATTCATCATCATCAGGGCTTTGTGGGCGGACGGAAAACGGCGCATATTGCTGGTTTATTGCTGAAAAGTCGGCCACAGAGGCAGCTTCTTGAAAAATCTTATCTGTCATTGGAGAAATCCGAAAAATTACAAAACAAACCGGGCGCAAAAAAGCACCAGCACTAAAAACCTCATCGCAGGAGGCTGATGATGCTTCGTCGGTTAGTTAATGTAATTATATTTTTCATGCTGTTTTCTAACACGAAGAAATTTTATCGTCCAGCTCCCATTAATAGGAGAGCGATAAAATCGGCCATGTTACCAATACAGGCTTTTTTCCCGCCCCTGAAAAATTTCTTCTATCCGTTCCCGGGCACCATGGGCCATATTGTCTGGCAGTTTATCATGTTCAAACCAGCCAATTTGAGCGATTTCCCTGTTTGCTTCAAACTCGCGCTCTTTGGTGAATTCTCGCACTATATAAAGCGCCACATGATCGCGTTTACTTATTTTATTGTTGAGAAAAATCCCATGCAACTCAACATTTTCCCCAGTCTTAAAGCCCGCTTCTTCCAGCAGTTCATTGCGCATGGTGCTCTCAAAGGTCTGGCCGCGCTCAACTCCCCCCCCGGGAAGCTGCCATCCCTTTACATAGGTATGATGAACCAGCAAAACTTTAGTTCCATCGATCACCGCAACCCGTGCTCCAAGAGACATGAAACGGTTCATGGAGACCATCAGCAACAAAAATTTTGCAATAATTTTGCGCACAAAAGTCACATTAAATCCTTTTATATAAAAACCAGAAAACTACTAAATTCACAGCTGCGTCAAATTGTAGGCTATATCACAGAGCAATCTGCAACTAATAAAAATTCTCCTTTGGTTTGGTTTTTACTTTTTTTGTGGCATTAGATTTTTTATGAGTACCATCGCCCATATTTCCGATATTCATCTGGCTCCGCTTCCCAAGGTGCGTTTGCGCGATTTAATCAACAAGCGCGCCACCGGATATATAAACTGGAAACTTAAGCGCAACCATGACATGTGCCCGGATGCGGCAAAAAATCTAGCCGATCACTTATCATCCCAGCGGGCAGATATCAGCGTTGTCACCGGAGATCTGGTAAATTTAGCGCTGCCAAAAGAAGTTGAAACCGCGACGAAGTGGCTCAGACGCCTTGGCACAAGTTCTCAGGTTTGCATGGTGCCGGGCAATCATGATGCCTATCTGCACGGGGCATTGGCCAAGGCACAAAAAGCCTATGGCCCCTATGCCAGTGGCGAAACTCTTGATCAATCTCCCTATCCCTTTGTGCGCCGGGTTGGTCAGGTGGCAGTTATCGGGTGCTCCAGCGCCATTGCCACCCCGCCATTTATTGCCGCCGGGCATTTTGACAAAAAACAGGGAGAGCGACTGACCAAGTGCCTTCAAATTCTGGGTGATGCCGGGTTTTTTCGCATAGTTGCCATTCATCATCCGCCCATAAAACAATTTATCCGCCCGTACCGAAAAGCTCTGGCTGGCGCAAAACTGTTTCGCCAGATACTTAAAGCCAATGGTGCCGAGATGGTTTTGCATGGCCATACCCACAAATCTTCAATTCATACGATTGAAGGGCTGGATTCCAAAATTCCAGTGATCGGGGTGGCAGCGGCCTCCACCTGCCCCTCAAGCAACTCCCCCCCAGCCCGTTATAATTTGTTTAAAATTGAAAAACTGCAAAATCGCTGGAGCTGCACCATGCGCGAATTTGGCTATCAAAGAGTTGGCGAAAACATTGTCCAGCGCCTGCAATTGCGAATTTATTAAAAATCTGCAGCCAAACAATGGCAATGCAGGCATGATCGCGCTATCCATCCATGGCAGGGTTCCAACCCTTTCAACCACCAAAGAGAAACCAGCGATGAGCATCAACGGACCTGTTTTATTATATGGTGCCGGGCGCGAAGCCCTTTCCAGCCGCAAATTTTTGCACCGGATAGCATCTGATGTCACTGTGCATGTCTGCGTTGATGAGGGAGAGGCAGATATTCCTGACAGTTTGCAGGTGCCGGTTGCAAGCCTTCCTGATGCATTTAAGAACGGCACCTATAAAACCATCATCCGCTCCCCAGGAGTTTCCATTTATAAGCCGGAACTGATCGCCGCCAAAGCAGCAAAAATTGAAATAACCACCAACGTGAATCTGTGGGCAAAATTTCATCGGGGCAATGCAAAAATAATCGCCTTTACCGGCACCAAGGGCAAAAGCACCACCGCCAAATTATTGTTTACAATTTTGCAGTCCGCTAAACTTGATGTGGGCCTTGCCGGCAATATCGGAATTCCTGTTCTTGAACTTGAAGACCATGAATATGTGGTGCTCGAACTTTCATCATTTCAATGCGCCGATTTAAAACTTGCACCTGATTTTATCGGGGTCACCTCGCTGTTTCCTGAGCATCTTGACTGGCACAAAACTGAAGAAAAATATTTCTGTGACAAGTTGAATTTACTGCACCAGAACCCACCCTCCAAATGCGCTTTTAGCGAACAGGTTCTCGCCCATAATTCCCTTTCTGAAAAAGAGAAAGAATTAGATAAAACCCTGCCCCGGCTCAGCGAAGGTTTTTATCAGGAAATTAAAAATGAAGTAAAGGTTTCCAGATTGGTTGGTCAGCATAATCTTCATAACACAGTGTTGGCAGCGCGCATTGCAATCGGTATGGAAGTAGAACAAAAAGCAATATTAGAGGGCATTAAAAATTTCACCCCACTGCCCCACCGGCTTGAAGAAATAACCATTGGCAAAAAGACCTTCGTCAACGATTCAATTGCCACCAATCCAGAGGCAACAAAGGCGGCCATTCTCGCTTATGGACAAAAAAAACCGGCACTGATTATTGGTGGTCTGGATCGCGATCAAAACTATGATGGTCTGGTAGAATTTCTTGAAAACGCGCCCCTGTCGCACATCTGGTTTTTACCCGACACCGGCCATCGGATCGCAAGAATGTTGGAAAGAAAAAACCCAAACTATTCCTGCGCTAACGTAAATTCTCTAAGCGAAATTTTTGAACACCTGCACCAAAACCCAGACCAGTTTGATATCCTGATATTATCTCCCGGAGCGCCCTCACAAAACCAGTTCAAAAACTTTGAACAGCGCGGCCAGACCTTCTTAAATCTTGCTCAAAAAAACTTTGGATAAAACTTCTGATTAAGGATCGACTTGTGAACCTTCATCCAAATCAGTTTTGGCGACTTCTTCAAGCTCTATAAGAACTCCATCAAAATCTTTGGGGTGTAAAAATACCACCGGCAAACCATGGGCACCAATCTTTGTTTTGCCGTCTCCCAGCACTCTGGCACCAGATTGAATCATTTTCGCAACCGCAGATCTTAAGTCACTGACCTCAAAGCATAAATGATGGGTGCCACCTTTGGGGTTCTTGGCCAAAAAACCTGCAACCGGGGAGTTGCCTCCCAATGGATGCAAAAGTTCAATTTTTGTATTCTCCAACTCCACAAAAACCACCGATACCCCATGCTCTTTTAGCTCCATAACCGAAGAGACCTTTGCACCCATCAGATCACGATATCTGGACGCAGCTTTATCCAAATCCGGCACAGCAATTGCCACATGATTTAACCTGCCAATCATAGGTTGGTTTCCTCAATCATAGGTTTGTTTTCTGGCCTTCAATCCGGTTAAGCACCGCGAACGCCGCCTGCAAAACATTAGTGCCGGGGCCAAAAATTTCCGCCACCCCCGCATCAAATAAATACTGATAATCATCCCTTGGAATAACGCCGCCCACCACTACCGGAATATGGCCTTGCCCCTGATTTTTCATCAGCCCGATAAGCTCGGGCACCAGAGTTTTATGCCCCGCTGCCAGCGAAGAAATTCCCACCGCATCCACCTGCATATTTTTCAAATGCTTTGCCACTTCATATGCTGTTTCAAACAGCGAGCCAAAGTTTACGACAAAGCCCATATCGCCAAATGCCGTGGCGATAATTTTAGCACCACGATCGTGGCCGTCCTGACCCATTTTTGCGATATAAATTACCGGGCGCCGTCCATGCTTCTTTTCGTAGTTTTTAATCCGCTCCAGCAAAATATTATATTGCGCATCCCCTTCATAGGCCTGACTAAAGACGCCAGAGATAATTTTTGCCTCCCCTTCATAGCGACCAAAAGCCTTTTCCATGGCCGTTGAAATTTCACCAAGACTGGCCCGTTTTTCTGCAGCATCAACCGCCACCGCTAGCAGATTTCCTTCCCCCGATTGCGCACAATCTGTCAGGGCTTTTAACGCCGTCTGCACAGCTGAATTATCCCGATTTTTGCGAACTTTTTTCAAGCCTAAAATTTGCTGATTTCTTACCTCATCATTGTCAATTTGGCGGGTTAAAAATTCACTCTCCTCCTCCAGAACAAAACGGTTAACCCCAACAATAACATCCTCCCCCTTATCGATCCGGGTCTGGCGCAAAGCGGCAGATTTTTCGATTTGTCTTGAGGGCCAGCCAGAAGCAACAGCCTTGGTCATCCCCCCGTTTTCTTCCACCTGTTTGATGATTTTTGCTGCCCCAGCCACCAATTTCGCAGTTAAGGCTTCCACATAATAAGAACCACCAAGCGGGTCGACAATGTCAGTAATTCCGGTTTCATGGGTCAGGATCAATTGCGTATTGCGCGCAATCCGCGCCGAGGCATCACTGGGCAGCGCAATTGCCTCATCAAACGAATTGGTGTGTAGACTTTGTGTTCCACCAAGCACCGCTGCCATGGCTTCAAACGCTGTGCGAACGATATTATTTTGCGGGTCCTGCTCAGTTAAAGATACCCCAGAAGTCTGGGTATGGGTGCGCAGCATTTTCGAGCGCGGATTTTTTGCCCCCAGATCCTCCATAATTTTTGCCCATAGCTGACGCGCCGCCCGCAATTTGGCAATCTCAAGGAAAAAATTCATGCCAATGCCAAAGAAAAAGCTCAGGCGAGGTGCAAAATCATCTATATCCAACCCCCGTTGTTGGGCCGCGCGCACATATTCCATGCCATCCCCAAGCGTAAATGCCAATTCCTGCATCGCGCTGGCTCCCGCCTCGTGCATATGATAACCGGAAATGGAAATGGAGTTAAATTTGGGCATATGCTGGTAGGCATATTCCATGACATCGCCAACAATGCGCATGGATGGCTCGGGCGGATAAATATAAGTATTTCTAACCATAAACTCCTTCAAAACATCGTTTTGAATGGTTCCTGAAAGTTGCTCAGCGCTAACACCCTGTTCCTTGGCGGCCCCTATAAACATGGCCATAACCGGAATAACGGCCCCATTCATGGTCATGGAAACGCTCATCTTGTCCAATGGGATACCATCGAATAAAACCTTCATATCCTCGATGGAATCGATGGCAACACCGGCTTTGCCCACATCTCCTGTTACCCGTGCATGATCACTGTCATAGCCGCGATGGGTGGCCAGATCAAAAGCCACCGAAAGGCCTTTTTGCCCGGCTGCAAGATTTTTACGGTAAAACTGATTGCTTTCTTTGGCAGTGGAAAAGCCAGCATATTGGCGGATGGTCCAGGGGCGATTTGCATACATGGAAGCCCGCACTCCGCGCGTATAGGGAGCAACGCCTGGCGTTTCGCCTGCTACAGTTTCCGGCACATCCTGAACAAAATAGGCGGGACGCACGTTGATGCCCCCATAGTCTTTTTCAAGGCTTTCTACCGGCCTATCGCGCAATTCCTGTTGCGCCAGTTTTTCCCATGCTTCAAATGTTGCCGGTTTGATGGTTTTCATATGTTCTTCAAACTCCAGCTTCTTCAAATTCCATTATAACTTCATCCACCGCCAAAACTGAACCAACATCCGCAAGGATTTTACCCACCTTAGCGCGTTTTTCAGCCCTAAGCACATTTTCCATTTTCATGGCCTCGACAATGGCCAGCGCTTGCCCCTCTTCAACAATATCTCCCTCGGCCACATCCAGACGCACCACCTGTCCCGGCATTGGGCAAAGCAGAAATTTGCTCATATCGGGAGCGATTTTAACCGGCATCAACTCCATTAGCTCCGCCACTCGCGGCGTAACAACTTTCATCGCCAGATCAGCTCCGCGATAGCGGATGCGGAAACCGCCGGTTAAGCGTTCAACCTTTAATATACGCGCCACATCATCAACCATGATACGCGCAATACTATCTCCTGATTGCCAATTAATATCGATCCGGCTCTGGCCCCCGTGATGATAGGCAACAAACGCTTCGTCACGCTCTGTTACATCGAACCGCCACAGCCTATCCCCCATAACAACCGCGCGAATATGCCCGATATTCGGCTCAACCCGATAGGCAGCACAGGCGGCAAACGCAGCGATGTCCCCCATGACATCCGGCTCCAGCTCCACCCCGGTAAAACCATCGGGAAATTCTTCAACTATATAAGCGGTGGTCAAACGCCCTTCTTTGAACCGCTGTTGATCCATAACCGCCTGCACAAAGGGAATATTGTGAGAAACCCCTTCAATTTCAAACTCATCGAGCGCCTCTGCCATGGCCAAAATTGCGCCATCCCTGTCCGGTGCCCATGTGCACAATTTTGCAATCATCGGATCATAAAAAGTGGAAATTTCACCCCCCTCAAACACCCCGGTATCGTTGCGCACTATCAGATTTTCCTGAGTGATTTCCTCAGGCGGGCGATAGCGGGAAAGTCGACCGGTGGAGGGCAGAAAATTGCGATATGGATCCTCCGCATAAATCCGGCTTTCCATGGCCCACCCGGTTAGGGAAATATCGCCTTGTGCCAGCCCCAGTTTTTCCCCCGCAGCGACGCGCAGCATCTGCTCCACCAGATCGACGTTGGTAATCATTTCAGTGATCGGATGCTCCACCTGCAGACGAGTATTCATTTCAAGAAAATAAAAATTGCGCCCATTATCAACGATAAATTCCACCGTTCCGGCACTGGCATAATCAACGGCCTTAGCCAGCGCCACTGCTTGCTCACCCATGGATTTGCGGGTTTTTTCATCCAAGAAAGGACTTGGTGCTTCTTCAATCACTTTTTGATGGCGGCGCTGGATCGAACATTCACGCTCCCCCAGATAGATGCAGTTTCCATGCGCATCGGCCAGTACCTGAATTTCTATATGGCGCGGGTCTTCTATAAACTTTTCGATAAAAATCCTGTCATCGCCAAATGATGATGCCGCTTCGGACTTTGAGCGCTCAAATCCCTCGCGCGCTTCATCATCATTATAGGCTACGCGCATGCCTTTGCCCCCACCACCTGCGGAGGCTTTTATCATCACCGGATAAGTAATTTCCCTGGCGATTTTTACCGCCTCGTCAGCATCTGCAATCAATCCCATATGGCCGGGAACGGTGGCCACTCCAGCCTCGGCGGCAATTTTTTTGCTGGTAATCTTATCGCCCATGGCCTCGATTGCTTTTGGCGGTGGCCCGATAAACACCAGCCCTACCTTGGTTAGCGCCTCGCAAAACGCCGCATTTTCACTGAGAAATCCATAGCCAGGATGAATGGCTTCGGCACCGGTTTCTTTGCACGCTGCAATGATTTTGTCCCCAACCAGATAGCTTTCGCCCGCCGGTGATTTGCCAATATACACCGCCTCATCGGCCATACGCACATGCAGCGCATTCCGATCCGCATCCGAATATACGGCAACCGTGGCAATGCCCATTTTTTTAGCGGTTTTGATCACCCGACAGGCGATTTCACCTCTGTTTGCAATCAGTATTTTTTTAAACATTTTTTCTTCCGATAATTTTATCCGTGGTCATTGCGAGCATCTTTAGATGCACTTCCCCGGATTTAATCCGGGGTCTTATCGCGGCATCCACCCGATCCCGGCGCAAAGGCCGGGAAGGTATGTTTATCTACCTTCCTTCGTCAGTGCGAGTAGGCGACGCAATCCAGTTCATCCCGCCCCTCTCTTCATCATACTCGGGCTTGACCCGAGTATCCAGCTCATCGCGTCCGCGATAAATAGACTTCTTCAGCACCAGGTAAAAAATGGATACTCGGGTCAAGCCCGAGTATGACGCCGCATGGTAGAGCGGCAATCATTTTTCTGTCCTTTTTGCCACCAGATCAATCTCCACCAGCGCGTGAAGAGCCAGCCCCGTAACACCAATTGTTGTGCGCGCCGGACGGCGATCAACCGGGAAATAGCTCTGCCAGACCTCGTTCATTTCTTCATAATCGCGATAAAACTCGGTAAGATATATCCGCGCCATTATGATATGCGATAGATCCAGATCAATCCCGGCCAGAACAATTTTGAGGTTCTCCACCACCCGTTTCGTTTGCGCTTCAATACCTGCTGGCAATGGAGCATCAGGCGCTTTTGGATCGGTAGGCATCTGCCCGGTTACAAACACAAAACCATTGGTTTCCACCGCATGGCTAAACGGCGCCACGGGACGTGGCCCATCAGAAATCATATGGAATAGTGGGTCGTTCATTTTGTTTCCTTCAACACTCAATTCATCCTCGGCGTCATACTCGGGCTTGACCCGAGTATCCAACTTCCTGTTCTGCAACTTCCATGGACCCTCGGGTCAAGCCCGAGAGTGACGTTGTGCGTGGGATTAACGAATCTAGTTTGCGTTCAGCGTAGTTGCCTTCTTCCCAAGTTTCCTTTTCCATCTTTGCTCAGCATTCAACCCGTCTCGATTTGTTGCCAGATTTCCGAGCGTCTCAAGAATGCTGTATTGTAACCCCTCCCTGAAGCTAGGGTCCGATTCGCATCGCCCCAAAAGAATTTTATTCCCTCCCTGCACATTTTTTCCGTAGTTCAACCACGCCCC
>JAKISW010000028.1 GCA_021648375.1 Devosiaceae bacterium | reverse complement strand
CAAAACTTCCTGATTGTTGGAAATCAGATCAATTGAGGTAATACCCAATTCGGTCAGGGTTTTAAGTATTGTTGAACCGTCTGAATTGCTCACCAACACCTTGAACAGTGACCAGTCGTCATCAGCGGCGCTCAGCTTGCCATCATCATTGCTATCAAACGCCATGCGCAATGCTTCAAGGTCAGATTTTGCGGAAGGTGCCCATGAGGTGAAATCCACCTCTTGTTTTTGGTCGATAATTCCATCATTGCCTTCGTCGCGCACTAACACGCCATCGCCATTTCCAGCCCAGGCAGTGCGATTTTGTTTGCCGTCGCCATTCATATCAAAAAAGAAATTGGATGATGTAAGTGGAACTATCTCAATGCCGTCTCCATCCAAATCCAGTAATACCGGCTTACCGTTGCCCCCACCACCGCCACCGCTATCATTATTGTTGTTATTGTTATTGTTGTTATTAGTGCTAGCGCCAGTTGTTCTGCCAGTATCAAGGTTGGTTACCGAACCATCATTATTAACCCGATAGGTATAGCCGTTACCTGGATCGAATGTGGTGCCTGCGTTTGCAACTGAACCACTTGCCAGAGTTACACTGGGCCCACTGCCGTTAGTCTGACTTTCTGAAGAACCGGAGCTGCCGCCATATGTATTCCCGGTATTAAGATTGGTTGTCGAGCCATCATTATTAACCTGATAGGTAGAACCATTACCTGGGTTAAAAATCGTGCCTGCGCTCGCTGTAGAACCTGAAGCCAGTGTTACGACGGCCCCACTGCCGGTTATCTGCACACCATTTGGGATAATCGGTCCGCTACCATCCGACGATAAAATATTGTTTTGTAAAGTAGTTTGGGTTGGATCCTTTATGGAATGATTGTGCACGCGTATGCCACCGGCCACATAGGTGTGGAAACCCTCAACTTCAAAATTATAGGTTTTCCAGCCTTTGGTATGAGTCACACCACCGGCGCGAGGCAATGAAAGCCCGCCACCAGAAACAGCAAGCGCCATCTCGCCAACAGATTGTGCCACATAACCCTCGGATTGCTCAAACATATTGGCGGTCTCGGCACTATAATGGATATATTCGCCCGTAACTACCTGCTCAATTCCATCCTCGTTAATGATAATGCCATCACTGTCCAGAATAGCGTCGATAGAACGGAATTTGCCTTTGGAATCCAGAAAATGATGTCCGGGAGTGACAACAATATCGTTCGATAATTTGATCCAGGTATCGGTGATATTTTCAAACAGGCGAACAACTTTTTTGCCCGAAAGCTCGCCACGACCGTTGAACAGTTTGCCATCAAATGCCACAACCGCATCGCCCGGCTGCAAAGCCTCAATCGGCGCGGTGTCACCATCTGCCAGTCGAATTTTAGTGCCTGCGGGGAAACATTGATCAAAATCGCCAGTATTTTGCTGTGCGTTATTGTAAATCGCAAATTGGGAGCCCAGAAACGCACCCATTTCTGCAGCTGTTGTTGATTGCGGTGTCGTCTCAGCCTCATCGCCAACGCGGAAAAAACCTTGCATATTTGCAGGAAGCTGAAGTTTCATTTGCGGGCCAGCTAATACACTTACGCTCGCAGGCACAACACTTTGCTGACCAGGCACATATGAAACTGAAAGTCCCAGAAGAAATTGAGCACCAAAAGTAACAAACGGCCCATTATACTCTGTTGGCATACTCTGTTGGCGTTCCATCAAATAGTGTAACAATTCCTGAAAAGCCAAGTCCGAGTGACAACTGCGCTCCGCCGTGAAAAAAAATCCCTTCATCATAGCTTGTCACTGTAAAAGAACCATCCGCACGTCGAGCAGCTACTGTATTCTCATCAATTTCAACCAAATTATTTCCAAACCATGCGCCGCCCAATAATCCAAAAGAATACATCACGTCTGCCGGAACAACGGTAACCGAAGAACCACCAAGATACGTAACTCCGCCCACAAGTGGTCCCAAATTACCCTCAACACCAAAACCAATTGAACTGTTCATTATTCTACTCCTGCGTTAGGTAATACTAAAAATGTAAACGTGAAAAAAAACAATAAAACCGCAAACCAATAGCTAATTTGAATTATATGCAGTTTTATATTTTCAGTTTTATCTTCGGATCGCATTCCAAAATATATTTTAAATATTGAAATGGGTTTTATTTCCTGCTTCAAACTAAAAAAAGCAACCGAACCAACAGCAACCAAAACAAATAACAAGATAATTATAAAATTTATTATAGACAAATTCTTCTCCTAACCCTCAAATAAAAATCGTGTAGGCCTAGCCCATCACCCAACCCTCGCCACATAATTTCCGCCATAGGTGACAAAACCCAGCTTTTTGAAAAACTTGTCCGTTCGCTGTGGCACAATCCCCGCGGTTGACATGATGTGCAATTCATCAGCATTTTGTATATTTGCCCAATCTGCCAACAATCTAACAAGTCGCACCGCAACCTTGCCGCCCAAAAAAGTCCGTCGAATTTCTTCTGAAACATAGACCGTAAAAGCTGTTGCCATGCGCCCGCCATTGCCAAGAAAGTGCTCACCAACTGTTGCACCGGTAACGCCAACCGGACGCCCATTATAACAGACAAAAAACGCCACTTTATTGTCACTTCCAATCACGCTGGAATAGGCCCGAAAGTACTTCTCTTCAGAAAATTCAAGGTGTGAAAAACGGCTTTCAGCATGCGCCTCGGTTGCCAGCCCAATCAGGCGAACAACATCTTCCTGCGTTTTTACCTGATGAGTAAGTATGCCCAATGGTTTTGAAGTTTTATTAACATTGGCGCTGGCTTCCCCAGAGCCATCTACCTGCTCAGTTCCATCAAAATCATCACGCTCTACATTTTCAACTATCAATAAAATATCCCTATATTTATACCTGCTGCGCTGATCAAAAAACCAGCAACAAAACTACTTCTAGCAACTTATATTAATCCGCAATAACACGTACCAACGCTTAAACATTCCAGATACTTAACTGGCATATCCGGTGACCTAAGGCATCAGCACGTGAATTATGTTTACACTGCGAACTTTGGTCTGAATAGCCCCTAGTTTTCTAGACGCCCTGCGGGTTCATTTTTTGCTGCCTTTCAAAGTCAACGGGCGACAGCAGCCCGTTGTTAGCATGTTTGCGTTTTGGATTGTAGAACATTTCAATGTAATCGAACACATCCTGCCTGGCGTCGTCTCTGGATTTGTAGGTTCTGCGCCTGATGCGTTCGCGTTTAAGCAGGTTGAAAAAGCTTTCTGCCACCGCATTGTCGTGACAGTTTCCCCGTCTGCTCATGGAGTGTTCCAGATTGTTTTGGTTTAGGAAAGACGCCCAATCAATGCTGGTGAACTGAGAGCCTTGGTCCGAATGCACCAATACTCTGTTTGATGGTTTTCTGCGCCACATCGCCATCAACAGGGCCTGTAATACCAAGTCAGTTGTTTGGCGGCTCTGCATTGCCCAGCCAACTACGCGACGGGAATACAGATCAATCACAACGGCTAAATACGCAAAACCCTCGTATGTTTTAATGTAAGTAATATCCGTGACCCACGCTCTATCAGGTTCGTCAACGCTGAACTGCCTGTTCAAAGTATTATCGACAACGACGGATGGCTTGCCGCCATACATGCCTGGGCGGCGTTTGTAGCCAATTTGAGCTTTGATCCCTGCAAGCCTAGCCAATCTTGCTACGCGGTTAGGGCAACACGTCTCTCCCTGATCACACAGATCATCGTGTATTTTTCGATATCCATAAACCTTGCCACTGTCCTTCCAAGCACCTTTGATGAGCTTGGTCTGGCGTTCGTCTTCAATGGCTCGATTGCTGAATGGCTTCTTCAACCATGCATAAAAACCACTGGGATGGATATGCAAACAACGGCACATTGCTCGAACCGAAAACAAGGGGCGATGCTCTGCCACAAACGCGTACCTCATTTTGCATCCTTGGCGAAGTACGCGGTGGCCTTTTTTAGTATATCGCGCTCCTCAGTCACACGGGCCAGTTCAAGCTTTAGTCGCCTGATCTCTGCTGAATGGTCTTCACCTAAAGAATTTCCTGCTGGCTTTGAATAGCGCTTCCTCCAAGCATAAAGCGAATGACAACTGACACCCAAACGCCGCGAAACCTCCGCTGTGGAATATCCACGTTCCGTTATCTGCTGAATTGCATCACGCTTGAAATCGTCACTGTATCTTGCTTTTCCCATAATAGTCTCCTTGCCTCATTTTTTAGGGACAAGGTGTCTACAATTCTAGGGGCTATTCACAGGTCACCGGAAATGCCGGGAGCAATTCCACAGTGCTGTGCTTTCAGGATACAAAACGTGTATTTTGTTTGGATAATAACTTGCTAATTATATTATCGACAGATGATGGTGAAATTTTGCATAAAGCACAATTTTTCGGCCGCATAGCTTACTCTCAAACAGGTAATTTTATTCTAGGGTATGGCCGAGAACACCACGAAGATGATTGGTATACGGGAGTGTTTCGATTAAATTCTGACCATACTTCTCCATGGAAAATACAGTTTCCAAAGCATAAGGTTGAAAGTGTTCAGTTTAGCCCATCTGGAAAGATTTTTACGACAATTTCAAAAACAAACAATCAACAGCAATCTAGCTATATCGGTATTTACGATGCTGACTCGGGTGAAAATATCCTCCAATTCGAACGTGCAGAAAATTCACTAAAACATTATGTATTAGATGATGACTGCATTTTGTTTGTACAAGATCAATCAGTTTCGAGATTTAGTTTTTGGAAAGTTGGTACGATGCATGGTAATCCCCCCATTTTTGATGGGGTCCGCCCATAGAATTTAAGCGGCTAATTTCAGTTTCATGGCAGGGGTGATCCCGCCGATGGCCATGTTGGGCCGATCATTGTTGTAAGTCCAGAGCCAATTTGTTGCATGTTCTTGAGCCTCCTCTATTGTTTTAAAGATATTTTAGCCAGCCAAGTGGGTCAATTTTGCATGCTTATTCACAAACTGCAGCCTGAATTCTACTATTAAACCCCGTTAAAAATTAGGGAGACTACCAAATCCAGACGTTGAACTGGCAATTTTAGCGCATAAAATAATGGTTACGACAAATTCGATAAACAATTTTTAACTCAATCACCATCTGCAACACCTTTTGCCCGCAACCGGGCGCGGCGGGCACGATAGCTTGGCAGCACTACCAGAATTACCGCGATTACAAGCAGCCCCATGGTCATCGGCCTTTGCAGAACAAACCCGATCCCGTCATAAAGCTGCATTGCACGCGAAAAGTTATCCTCCAGCATCGAGCCAAGAATAAAACCAATCAACAATGGTGCCAGCGGATAGTCGGCAAATCTCAATATGGTGGCGACAATCCCAAACCCTACAAGGATCAATAGTTCGGTGGCGTTATTCTGACCTATATAAGCCCCCATCATAGTAAAGAACAAAATAAACGGGATTAAATAAGTGCGTGGTACCGCCAGAATTTTGGCAATATAAGGAATTAGCGGCAGGTTCAATATCAAGAGTGCCACATTTCCGATATACATCGAAATAATCACAGACCAAAAAATTTCCGGCTGATCCACCATCAGTCGCGGCCCCGGAGAAACATTAAGCGCAATCAGCGCACCAAGCAATATCGCTGTGGTGCCGGACCCCGGTATGCCCAGAGTTAAAAGCGGCACAAATGATCCAGTACAAGCCGCATTATTGGCCGCCTCGGGGGCGGCAAGACCTTTGATTGAACCCTTGCCAAACTCTTCCTGCTCTCCCTTGGGCGCGATGTTACGCTCTACCGCATAACCTAAAAATGACGCAATGGTAGCCCCTGCCCCCGGTAGCACCCCGATAAAAAATCCCTGAATTGATTGACGGCCAATGACCGGTGCAATCTGGCGCGCCTCTTCACGGGTAATGCGCAAGTCCTTTATTTCAGTACCGGCTTCATTTTTGGAGCGTTTTGGATCAAGCACCAGATAGATCGCTTCGGGCAGGGCAAACATCGCCATAGCCAGCGTGATGAACCCGAACCCGGACTGTAAATCCATGATCCCCATGGTAAAACGCGGCATATTGAACAGCGCCCCTTCACCAACGGTTGCCATGATAAGTCCCAAAATCGTCATCAGCAAAGCCTTGGCCACTTTTCCTGTGCCAGCAAACGCGGCAATAGCTGAAAGCCCCACAACCATCAGGGCAAAATATTCTGCTGAGTGAAACAACAGAGCAACCGAGGCCAGCATCGGCGCAAAAACCATTAGCAATATTGCCCCTATGGTTCCCCCGACAAACGAGGCAATCGCCGCAACAGTTAAGGCCTTGCCCGCCTGGCCCTTGCGCGCCAGTGGATAACCATCAAAACTGCTCGCAACGGTTGAGGCAACTCCTGGTGCATTAATTAAAATGGATGAAGTGGAGCCACCAAAAATCGCCCCGTAATAAACTCCGGCAAGCAGGATCAGCGCTGCTGAAGGGTCACCGATTGAAATCGCCACCGGGATCATTATGGCAATGATTGACATCGGGCCCAGGCCCGGCAACATGCCAATAAATGTGCCTATAAGAACACCGCCAATAACCATAAGGATATTGGTGAACGACAAGGCCGTTGTCAGACCGATCATAATACCTTCAAACATAGGTCACACCCCTAAAAAAAATGGCCATGGTCGCAAAAATATTCCAAGCACCACCTGCACCAGATACCAGATGAACCCGGCAGCGAACAAAGCTATGGGGATCAGGATTTTATAATTGCGCTCCCCAAGAACAATCGCGCCAAATATCAAAAACAATACAGTAGAGGGTAGAAAACCAGCCGGGCGAAGCAATAACGCATAGGCCGCCATCATCGCTAAAAGAGCAGTGGCCTGACCGATTTTATAATCACCCAGACGGCGGTAATTAATCTCGCCATCTTTGGGACCGCCAGAGCCTTTTTCAAACCCGAGCAGTATAATCAGTGAAGTAATAATGGCCATTACAGACAATGCCTTGGGAAAGGTGCTGGGCCAAATCGGGTTGCGCTGCATAAACGGAGGCAGAGATCCATCCATGGTGAAAAAGGCCGCATAGCCATAGGCTATGCTTATCAGCAACACACTTAACGCAATCCAACGATCCAGTGCCATATGTTCCCCCTAAGAGCCTATCATTTTTGAAACGAAACAAAACACGGCTCAAAACCTTTGCTTTGTCGCGTTTTCGAACCGGATAACCGCATACACTTATCCTGAAAACGCTCTAAATACGTGCCCGAAGCAAGCCGGGCACGTGTTTATTTTTGATAAAAACCGGATTTATAGAAAACCCAGCTCTTTCATGAGATCACCAATAACTGTTTCCTGATTTTCCAGGAAAGTGCGGAAATCATCGCCGGAATTGTGGATATTAACCCAGCCGTTACGAGCCCGCACTTCTTCCCATTCAGGAGTATCATACATTTTGGCAATTACATCCTGATAGGCGGCCAACTGGTCCGCAGGCAGCCCGGGAGCGCCAAAGAAACCACGCCAGTTGACAAAGGTCATGTCAATGCCTTGCTCCTTCATAGTCATAGCGTCCCCAAACGCATCCACCCGCTCATCCGAAGTTACACCAATGATTTTAACTTCACCGGCATTGGCCAGATCAACCGCTTCTGAAAAACCGGTAGATAGAGCTTTGATCTCCCCAGAAAGCAATGCCGCCATGGCTTTGCCACCAGCATCATAGGGGATGTATTTAACCGCAGTCGGATCTTCACCTGCTGCCTGCATTATCATCGCCGCCACCAGGTGGTCCATACCGCCGGGAACTGAA
The DNA here is from genome assembly GCA_021648375.1 of Devosiaceae bacterium. Classification (GTDB taxonomy): domain Bacteria; phylum Pseudomonadota; class Alphaproteobacteria; order Rhizobiales; family Devosiaceae; genus DROE01. The sequence goes on along the minus strand of JAKISW010000028.1, from coordinate 29,621 downwards.
CCGCCGCCAATGGCAGTGCCGCTCATATCATCTTTGTAGGCTGCAATCAGGTCTGCCATGGAATTGATCGGGCTGTCTTTGGCCACAACCATTGCTGCATAATCACCGATAGTCCCGGCAACCAATGTCAAATCGCTGAAATTATACGGAAACACTCCTGTGAGGGAGCGGATGACGATCGGGGTGGAATTTACCATTAAAGTGCCATATTGGCTCTCGGCATTTTCGATCATGAAACCGATTGCCTTTCCGCCACCACCGCCGGACATGTTTTCATAGCTGGCGCTTCCGATCAGTCCCGACGCCGTCAGCGCCTCACCTGTACCGCGGGCTGTACCGTCCCAGCCGCCACCGGCACCGCCGGGAATTAGAAAGTGAATGCTGTCCAACACCTGATTTCCACCGGCAAAAGCTGGAGCAGAAAAAGCAAGCGTGGCCGCAGCAGCAGCCAGCATGACCCGACGGGTCAAGTTAAAATTCTTCATGATATCCTCCCATTTGACAACGTCACCATTTGACGCTCATGATTAAAGAAGAACATCACAACCTGACACCCACCTGTCATGGACAAGAAAAGGAAAACAAAAAAATGCGATTTCTGCTGGTGGAGGACAATCAAAATCTGGCAATGGCGGTGGTCAACCGCCTGTCTTTAGATGGGCATGTGGTGGATCATGCCCCTGATATTGCAACGGCCGAAAACTATACATCAACCACCGCTTTTGATTTAATCTTATTGGATATTATGTTGCCCGACGGCGATGGCCGCAGCTTTTTAAAACAACACAGAAAACAACAGAACAAGACCCCGGTTATTGTTTTGACTGCGCGATCAGAAATTTCTGATCGGGTGGGTATGTTAGATCTTGGGGCAGACGATTACATTACCAAGCCGTTTGATTTTAGCGAGCTTGAAGCCCGGTGCCGCGCCGTATTACGCCGCCGTGCCGGTAGTGGAACCAATGCAAAAATCATTGGTAATCTGATATTTGACCCCCTCGCAGGAACAATAACAATAGATCAAAAAACTGTCACACTTCGCAATAAAGAGCTTCGCCTGCTTGAAGTGTTGTTTGGCGCCCCGGAAATGATTTTCTCCAAACCCAAACTGGTCGATCGGCTGTTTTCCTATGATGAAGACGTTTCAGAAAACGCCATAGAAGTTTATGTGGCTCGCCTGCGCAAACACCTGGATGGATCACCAGTACATATTACTACGGTTCGCGGGATGGGATACCGCCTGTCCCTACCATGAGCACTCCTGTAAATTCCAGCGGTTCGATCAAGCGCCGCCTTAGCCTGCAACTGGTGGGCAGCGCCGCTATTTTGGCAACTATCCTGTTCGTGCTGGTGTTAAATTTCGCCCGTCAGGTTTCAGAACAGTCCCAGGATAATATTCTGATAGCCTCAGCCACCTCAATCCTTGATTCAACCAGCATAAGGTCGGGCGAAGTATCAGTTGATATTCCCTATGCCGCGCTTTCCATGCTGGGAAATGTCAGCGAAGATCGGGTGTTTTACCGAATCAGCGCTGCCGGGGTTTTTCTGACAGGGTATTCCGATTTGCCGGAAGCTAAACAACAAGGCACCGAGCAACAAAATGCTGAGCGTGACCGCTCCTTTATAACAACCCAATATAAGGGCGAGAGCATTCGAATAGTCAGTGCAACACGCCAATTGTCGGTGCTGGGCCAGCCGGTTGATATCACCGTCTCTGTGGCCCAAACTCAAAATGGACAAAGCGAAACCCTGGCGCAAATATCCAGAACAGCGCTTATATTAGGGTTGGGATTTTTTGCCATATCCGCAGCCCTGGCAATTTTTGCGGCCCGCTCCAGTGTGCGCCCGCTGCATCGATTGGCTGTATCGGTTTCACGGCGCGGGCCAAAGGATTTACGACCGGTGCAGTCACCAGTCCCGGCTGAAATGATACCACTGGTGGCATCCCTAAACAGTTTTATTGCGCGCTTGAAAACTTCCCTTACCCGTTCTGAGGATTTTATTGCTGAGGCAGCTCACCGGGTGCGCACACCACTGGCCACCGTTCGCGTGCAGGCGGAGGTGGTTTTAAGGCGGGTTGAAACGCAACAAAACCGCAAGGCCTTAAAGGAAATGATCCGCACGATTGATGAAAGCTCGCGCGCGGCCGGGCAGTTGCTGGACCATGCCATGGTAACATTTCGCACCGATCACCTGGAGCGCAAAAGCTTTGATCTGGCCGATCTAGTCCTTGATTCAGTTGAAAGAATGCAACCGGTGGCCGGTATGCGTGATATTGAAATTGTTATGGAGGCCTGTGATCCAGGCCAAATATTGGGTGATCCGATTCTAATCCAGAGTGCGGTGCAAAATATCTTGGACAATGCCATCAAATACTCTCCCCCCGACCAGAGTATTGCCATTAATGTTCAGCGTCAGAACGGAGGTATCAGCGTACAGATTTCAGATCGCGGTCCAGGCTTTACTGGCAATGACAACGCCCGTCTGACTGAAAGATTTATTCGTGGCGACAATGCCGCAGATACCGTCGGCTCGGGCCTTGGCCTAACTATTGCCAAAGAAGTGGCTCAGGCCCATGGCGGAAATTTATCCCTCAATAACCGATCAAAAGGAGGTGGCGCATGCGTTTCACTTTATTTCCCTTTTTAGGGCTTCTTGTCACCACAATTGCATCGGTTTCGCTGGCGTTCGAGGGGTTTCAGATCGAAAGCTTCACATCTTACCCGGTTGATAAACCCGTCCGGCAGCTCAAAATCATTTCTACCGCCGATACCGAACTTTTTGCGCCACTAGTATTGGCTTTTCAGCAAAAAAATCCGCAGATAGCAATTGAATATACTACTGTCAGCAGCTCCCAGCTAATGCAGGCGATCAGCGTCGAGGGTGCACCCTTTGATGTGGCTATTTCCTCAGCCATGGATTTACAGACCAAATTGGCCAATGATGGTTTTACTCGGGCTTATCGCTCGGATGCAGCTAATCTGCTGCCTGAATGGGGCCGTTGGCGAGACCATGTATTTTCCTTTACCCAGGAACCAGCAGCCATAGTTATTTCGCCCGACGCTTTTAGCGGATTACAAATACCAAAAAACCGACAGGATCTGATCACGGTTTTGCGCAACAATCCGAACCGTTTCAAAGGAAGGGTCGGCACCTATGATGTGCGCAGCAGCGGGCTGGGATATTTATTTGCCACCCAGGACGCACGAACCTCTGAAACCTATTGGCGCCTGAGCGAGGTCATGGGCAGCCTTGGAACGCAGCTTTACTGCTGTTCAAGCGATATGATTGAAGATGTCGCATCTGGCAAAATCGCTGTGGCCTATAACGTACTTGGCAGCTATGCGCTGGCCCGTAAAGATCTGGCGGGCAAGATTGAAATTATCGCTCCAGCAGATTTCACAACATTGATGCTACGCACAGCTGTAATCCCGACCAACGCACAAAACCCTGACCTGGCAGGTGATTTTATCGATCATCTGATATTGTCTGCCTTAACCGAAGCGGGAGCATCCTATTACCCGTTTCCAAAACTGGTCACTGACACTAGCGCAACATTTTTGCGCCCGATTCGACTTGGTCCCGGACTGCTGGTGTTTCTTGATGATTTGAAAAGGCGCAGGTTTTTGCAGGAATGGGAAGCGGCCGTTTTGCAATAAAATATTTTTCCCTCTAGATGTTTAGTCCCGGCATTTGGTGGGTTGGATTTAATATGAATTTTTCTGTCTATTTCATCCATATCTTGCAGATGTACTCATATGGTAATCCCCCCGAAAAACCAATGGGTTTATAAGTAGAATTTTCTCACAATAGCTACAGAGGAGATTCCAATGAAGAAATCAAGATTTAGCGAAACGCAGATTATGCAGATACTGAAACAGGCGGTGAATGTTAATACGGTCAGCGACCTCGAAAACATGGGGCATGTTGTGGGAAATCAGCACAATCGGCATGCCACGAGACTTAACATCCCGAATCAAATCCAGCACACGGCGGGATTCTTTTACTCCCAACGCCGCTGTTGGTTCATCATAATAATAACCTGTGATCCAAACGCCGCCGCGCGGGCCACCGCGATGCTTTGGCGTTGTCCGCCAGACAAAGTTTCGACCGACTGACTGATGTTCTGGATGGTCATCAACCCCAACTCCGTCAACTTGTCTCGCGATAGTTGTTCTATTTTTTTGCGGTCAAGCTGGCGTAGAACTGTTCCGAGAAAACCGGGTTTGCGAAGCTCGCGGCCAAGAAACATGTTATCGGCAATCGACAACGCGGGGGAAAGAGCGGGGTTTTGGTAAACTGTCTCGATTCCGGCTGCGCGTGCTTCGGTAGGAGAGCGAAAATTGATACGCTCGCCTTTCAAATGCATCTCCCCTTCATCAACTTAAAACTGCCCTTTTTCAATACATCAACGGCCTCTGCAAGGCCGAAGTTATTCACCACAAAAGTTCCTGCATCGCAAAAGTTCCTGCATCGCAAAAGTTCCTGCACCACAAAAGTTCATGGCGCAAGATTGATGATGTTGAAATGGCGACGCTCAAATGGGTGGAGAACTTGGGATGCGCCGCAGGTGAACTCCAAAGAAAAAAATTATGCGTTCCCCACAAAGCTTATTGGCATAATGTTTAAACTGCTCCCGTTAATTTCTTACTCTGCGCCCTGCTTCATCAAATATAAATACGTCATCATCCGAAAAGCCCAGATAAACGGTTGAGCCAATCTCATAATCGCGCTGACCGAACAGGCGCACCGTGATCAATTCTCCCTCGACATCTATATAAACATTAGTGTCTGCGCCCAAATGTTCCAAATGGCTGATTTCACCACTGATCTTCCCGGATTTTTTGATTGAAATCGCCTCGGGACGAAGCCCCGCAGTCTTGATGTTTTCTGGCATTTCCAACAGACGTGCACTAAAAAAATTCATTGCAGGCGAACCGATGAAACCGGCCACAAAAATGTTGTCAGGGTCATTATAAAGTTCCATGGGCGAGCCGACCTGCTCGATGCGACCATTCTGCATAACTACAATCTTATCTGCCAGAGTCATGGCCTCCACCTGGTCGTGGGTCACATAAATAATGGTGGTTTCAAGTTCTCTATGCAGGCGGGCAATTTCCAGGCGCGTATTGACCCGTAGCGCGGCATCCAGATTGGACAAAGGCTCATCAAACAAAAACAGTTTGGGATTGCGCACAATAGCGCGCCCTATGGCTACCCGCTGGCGCTGCCCACCGGACAGCTCAGCCGGGCGGCGATCCAGATAGGGGGTAAGTTCCAGCATATCAGCTGCCAAATTCACCCGTTCTGTAATATATTTCGTTGGCTGTTTTGCCTGCTTCAGGCCAAGACTCATATTTTTGCGCACGCTCAGATGCGGATAAAGCGCGTAGGTCTGAAACACCATGGCGATCCCACGATTAGAGGGGGGCAAGGTGTTCACCCGCTGATCCGCAATCAATACATCGCCAGAACTGGCGTCTTCCAGCCCGGCGATAATACGAAGCAGGGTGGATTTTCCACAACCAGACGGGCCGACAAAAATTACGAATTCGCCCTCGTCCACCTCCAGGTTAATATCTTTCAATACCTCAACACTACCAAAAGACTTGTGGATATTTCTAAGACTTAAAGAGCCCATTACAGTTCACTTTCAAAGATCAACAGGTTGGCCGGTGCGTACACTTTCATCTGCGGCCAGACAAATAGCGAGAGAGTTAACCGCATCAGACATATGACGCGAGAGATCCAAATCATTAATTATGGCTTTGGCCACATATGCTGCTTGCGCATCGCACAGGGCCTGATGTCCGGGTTCCTCCGGCAGGTCAATCAGGCGATCTTTACCACGCACTGGATGCACGCGCAGACTGCCAACCCTGGTATGCCCATCAATATCAGATGAGCCTGAGCCTGTATGTTCGATAATAGATACTGCCCCGTTTGGCGTCATCACATCTTTAACAAAATATGCAGTTTCAGAAATCATCGGACCCCAGGCAGCTTCGTACCATCCAACAGATCCATCGTCGAACAGCACCTGGAAATGCCCATAATTATACATGCCGGGAGCGATCTCATCACTAAGCCGCACCCCCATGCCGCGCACCTGCGTTGGACTGGCGTCAGTAATTTGACACATCACATCAACATAGTGCACGCCGCAATCCACAATCGGGGATGTGCTTTGCATCAGGTTTTTGTGGACTTCCCATTCTTTTCCTGAGGATTGCTGGTTCAGGTTCATACGAAACGCATAAGGGGCACCTAAAGCACGGGATTCAGCTATCAGGCGCTGCCAGCTCGGATGATGCCGCAAAATATAACCAACAATCATCTTGCGCTCGGTTTTAACTGCCTCATCAACAACTCGCTTTGCATCCTGAATTGTTGCAGCAAGTGGCTTTTCAACAAAGACATGAGCGCCTGCGCGCATAGCCATAATAGCAAATTCAGCGTGGCTATCGGTATAAGTGCAAACCGCCACCAGATCTGGCTGGCAATCTCTCAGGGCAGTAGCGAAATCAGAATACATCGTATAATTGTTTAAGGCATCCGGCAAATCCGGCGTTGAGCGGTTCATCAGTCCAACAATCTCAAAATCTGCGCTATTGTGGTAGGCAAGCGCGTGGCTGCGTCCCATGTTCCCCAATCCTGCAATCAGCACGCGTATCATTTTACCGCCCCTGATGTTATCCCGCGTATCAGTTGCCTGGAAAATATCACATATAGGATCATCACCGGCAAAATCGCCATCGACAGCCCCGAGAGTACTGCATTCCAGTCCGTCACGAACTGCCCGATAAAAATTTGCGAGCCCAGAGTAAGGGTTTTGGTTGCCTCTCCGGGGGCTAAAATCAACGGAAACCAAAGATCGTTCCATATGGGGATCATGTTAAACACCGCAACTGTCGCCATGGCAGGTCGCACCAGTGGCAGTACCAGCACGAAAAATATTCGATATTCCGACAGGCCGTCAATGCGCCCCGCATCCTTGAGGTCAGCAGAAACCTGCCGCATGAACTCCGATAGGATGAATACAGCCAGAGGCAGGCCTTGTGCAATATATACCAGAATAAGTGCCGTCAGCGTATTCACCAAGCCAGACGCCACCATGATCTGCAAAATTGATATAGTTCCAAGACGGATCGGAATCATGATGCCGATAGCCAGATAAAGTGCCATCAGGGTATTGCCTTTGAAACGGTATTCTGACAGCGCAAACGCTGCCATGGAACCGAAAAGCAAGATAAAAAACAACGACGCCACCGTGACGATCATCGAGTTTTGAAAATAAAGAAAGTAATCGCCCTGCTTCAATACCGTCTCATACCCAATCAGCGTGAAAGTGTCGGTATTTGGCAGAGCCAGCGGATCACGGAAAATCGACCTTCTGGTCTTAAAACTATTTACAAGAATAACGATCACCGGAAACAGGGCTATAACCGTGTATGTGAGCAATGCGGCATGGGCTGCGAATATGTTTAGCGGGTTATGTCTGACCTTGTTCATATCATCCCCTAAAACTGGTATCGGCGCATGCGTGTCTGGATGCCGAACAGATAGATACAAACACCTATCAGGATAACCAGGAACATCATCATGGCGATTGCTGACCCCATATTTGGGTCACCCAATTGCATCTGAAAGCCAAAGAACGTCCGGTACAATAGTGTGCCCAGTACATCAGTCGAATAATTAGGGCCTGCCAGCGCGCCCTGTGTTGTGTAAACCAGATCGAACGCGTTGAAATTACCAACAAAAGTCAGGATCGAAATAATCCCGATTGATGGCAGGATAAGCGGCAGCTTGATCTTCCAGAACGCCGACATGCCTGTGAGACCATCAATTTCTCCGGCTTCAAGAACTTCGTCGGGAATCGATAGAAGCGCAGCGTATATCAACATCATCGGAATTCCGACAAACTGCCAGACAGAAATCAGCGCCACCGTGGTCAGAGCGTATTCTTCTTTGCCAAGCCATGGTTCAAACAGGAATCTAAGCCCCACTGCATCCAGCATGCCTGGCGCTATCCCCCAAATCGGAGACAGGATCAACTTCCAGGCGAATCCAACGATTACAAAAGACAAAATAGTAGGAATAAAAATTGCAGTCCGATAAAACGAACTGAACCGCAACGCCGATGATGAAAGCATGGCAGCAATAGCTATCCCGATCGGATTTTGCACAATCATGTGCACGAGGAAAAACCAGGCATTGTTTTTCAAAGCATTCCAGAAGCTTTGCGACCAACGCTCATCTCCCAACAATGTGCGAAAATTGTCAAACCCAATAAAAACCTGTTCCCGGTCAATAGTTGTGAACAGGGATAGCTGGAGAGTTCCAAAAAGTGGAATAATCATAATTGCGGTGTAAACCAGCACCGCAGGGAGCAGAAAAACCACTATATGCCAACGTCTTTTCGGCTTGTCCAAGTTTCTCATCTCCGCTTCCTTTAATTAGGCCGGGGAATTACCCCCGGCCCTGTACTTCGCTTTTATTGCTGGGGAGGATACCAGCTTGACAGGTCATCCTGCAACTTTTGTCCTGCCTCTTGTGGTGTCATCGTGCCACGAATGACGTTTGCAGACGTTACCCAATATTCATTGGCAAGGTTTGGCGTGCCCCGCGAAAGGATCTGATGAAACGGACGGATAGAGGATCCGCAATCCTGGCGCCAGCTAACCATTTCCTGCGCCAGGGGATCACTCATTTCGATCTGCGCATTGGAAAGCGAGAAGAACCCGGGCAATGAATTGGCGTAAAGATCGGCAAAATCACCCGACCCGACCCAATTCAAAAATGTGCGGGCAGCTTCTGAGTTTGGCGATGCTGCATTCATGCCAATTGCAATGTCCACATGATCAGAGATATAGCAATCATCACCGGCATTTTGCACTGGTGGGGGGAATGCTCCCATTTCAAAATCAACCTGAGCGTTAAAACCACTTATCTCCCAGGAGCCGGCAGGATAAATCGCCGCGCGACCAAGGGTAAACAGGTTCTGACTATCCGGGTAGCTCTGGGCTTCATAACCGTCTCCCAAATACTCGCCCCAACGTTCCAGTTGCTCGTATGGCGCAACCCATCCCGGATCAGTTAATTTCTGTTCACCGGCAATTAGCGCCAAACGGCCCTCTTCACCCTTCCAGTAATTGGGCCCAATATTGGCATAACCCATTGTAGCGGCTTCCCACTGGTCGGCTGTACCCATAGCCAGGGGAATATATGTGCCATCCTCCTTAAACGCGTCCAGCACATCAAAGAATTCGTCAACGGTCGTTGGCACTTCGACTCCAATTTCGGCAAACGCATCCTTGTTGTAGATAAACCCGTGAATTACCGAGGCCATGGGCACACAGAATGTGGCTGATCCATCATCAGTGCTCCAGCCGGATTTTGCAACCGAGCCAAAATTTTCCATGTTTTCCAAGTCGCCAACTTCAGACAGATACCCTGCCTCGAAAAGGGAAAGCGAGCCATCGAACGGGCGACAGGTAATCAGGTCACCGGCAGTCCCTGCCTCAAGCTTGGCATTCAGGGCCGAGTTATATTGCGTTGGCGCGGAAGGGCTGAACACAACCTTTATGCCCTCATTTGCGGCCTCGAAGGCCGGAATAATCTTATCCTGCCAGATAGTAAGATCGTCGTTGCGCCAACTCTCAATAGTAAGCGTAACCTCCTGCGCAGAAGCAGCAGTGCTCAAAAATGTCGTAGCCAAAAGAGTGGCAACAAGAAATGTTGATTTCATAGTTTTTCTCCCAGTTGCGCGCCATCGGCGCGGTTTTATTTACGCCATAGGCGCGGTTTTTCGGGCGTTACCCCAAGGTAATATTAATCAAGGCTATATTGGCCATGGCAGTCCGTAGATTTTGGTCCGCCTTGTCCAGGTATTTTATCGCGACTTGCAGATTTTCAGCCCCTGAAGTGATCAGGATGGCCGGCTTCACGACACCACCAGAGATTTCAAGGTTTTTACGGGCTATATCTCTGTCACAGCCGGTGATTTTCATCACAATATTCTCAGCCCGTTCAAGTAATTTGATGTTGTTGGCAACTACATTAACCATCAACCCATCCATCACATGTCCCAGCTTGACCCCCATAAGAGTAGACATCATGTTCAAGGCAATTTTTTGCGCTGTTCCCGCACCCAAACGAGTTGATCCGGCAATCACTTCAGGTGGCGTAGGCAAAAAAACCGGAACGTCTGCGCCCTCAATCAGCAACGTATCTTCATTGTTTGATATGCCAATCGTGGTTGCGCCACGTTCACGCGCAATATTCATAATGGTTACGGGATAAACTGTGTTGCCACTTGCCGCCAGACAGATTACACAATCGCCTTTCGCGATTACGTCGGCATCGCGAGTTGCCGCCAACTCATCATCCTCGGCCTCCCCCTTTGGTCTTGCCATATCCTCAAGCCCTCCAGCGCGCAGAATCTTTATCCGGCTGGTGGGAATACCAAAAGTCGGCGGAATTTCCAGTCCGTCAGCCAATCCCATCAGGCCCGAACTGCCAGCAGCCGCATAGACCAGATTATGGCCGCCACGAATTGCCTTTGCCATCGCAGCCGCACCTTTTTCCAGTGCCGGTATTGCAGATCGAACAGAACTGGCAGCCGCAACCTGTCCATCGAGCAAGATGTTCAATATTTGCGCGCCTTCAAGCTCATCCAGCCCAACAGCATTGGGGTGGACCTGTTCCGTGCGCAGATCTGAAATTTTAAAAACGCTCAAGTTGAAATTCCATTTTTAAATTGCCCCGGTATAATGCCAATATAATACCGAATGTCCAGCGGATTTTAATTTTTTGTTGTTTAGGCCGTTTTTTTTGGTATTTTGCTGGCTTTTACGCTAAAAATTCCAAAAAATGCTTTTGTTTTTAGCAATGGTATTATAAAGGTATGCTATGGACACGGATTCAAAACACCTAATAATCGTTGTGGACGGTGGTGGCAGCACTTGCCGGGTCAACGTCTGCGACCTATCTGGCAATGTCCTTGGCCACGCTTCCGCCAAATCTGCAAACATCGCTACCGATTTTGATGGGGCGCTGAGTAATATTGTAATGGCCAGTAAGCTGGCCTACAATTCTGCCGGCTTTTCTGCTGATAGAACGCCCCGGGACATGGCATATTTGGGTCTCGCCGGTGCCGGACTGCCAGGTGCAGCAAAGCGCATGGAAGACGCTCTGGAATTTGCCCGCACAACCGTTACCTCTGATCGCGAGATTGCGGTGCAGGGCGCGCTTGGCAACGATAATGGCTCGGTAGCACATATAGGCACTGGCTCATTCTTTGTTGCGCGCCTTGGCAACAATATCCGCAATGTCGGAGGTTGGGGGTTTCAACTTGGCGATGATGGTGGCGGTGCAATTTTGGGGCGCCAATTATTGCGTAGCACGATCCTTGCCCATGACGGAATTATTGCGCATAGCCCGCTAACCCGATCGATTCTCAAGCGTTTTTGCGGCTCCCCGCTTGGTTTGCTTGATTTTGTACAGTCTGCGACGCCAATGGATTATGGCAGCTTTTCACCGCAATTGATCGAGGCATTTCATGACGAGGATCCGATTGCTAGGGAAATCGTTAATTGCGCTCTTTCCGCACTTATCCATACGTTGGACAATATTGAGGTGAAATCCACGGGAGCACTTTATATGATGGGCGGTCTGGGATCATTTTACCAAAAATTATTGAGCGCGGACTATCAGTCGCTATGCAAAACGCCAAAGGGCGATGCATTATCCGGAGGGTTCGAGCTGGCACTCAAACAAATAACAGAGGATGCAACATGAATATCCACGAAATTCTTGATCCTGCTTCGTGGTTGTCCCCCAGTGGTGGCCCGCGGTATATTCAGCTGCGCCGCCGTTTGGAAAACGCAATTAATTCAGGCCAGTTACTACCCGGAACCCCGCTACCTCCCGAACGTGAAATAGCTTCGATTACAACCTTATCGCGGGTCACTGTACGCAACGCTGTGCAACCCCTTGTCGAGGAAGGGCTAATCGTGCAGCGCCGCGGATCTGGTACGATCATCGCAAACAAGGTTGCCAAGGTAGAACAATCTTTGTCCCTGCTGACATCCTTTAGCGAAGACATGGCCCGGCGTGGCATGGAAGTAAGCTCAACCTGGCTTGAACGAGGCATATTTCTTCCATCTCCGGAAGAAATTATGACCCTTGGATTAAAGGCAACCGAATCGGTTTCACGCCTGTCCCGCCTTCGCTCTGCTGATGAAACACCGCTGGCAATCGAGAGGGCCTCGCTTTCCGTACGATTGCTGCCAAATCCGCTCATCGTCGAAAACTCACTATATGAGGTTCTTACCCAATCCGGCAACAAGCCAGTGCGCGCCGTGCAGCGCATTTCAGCAACCAATCTCAAAGCACTTGATGCAGAACTGCTTGAAGTCGAAGAAGGCGTGGCCGCCCTGCAGATAATGCGGGTATCTTATCTGGAAAGTGGACAGACTGTGGAGCTGACCCATTCAATCTATCGTGGCGACGCCTATGATTTTGTTGCCGAGCTACAATTACCGGGGGAGCCGAAAGCAGGCAGATGACAAACCAAACCCACATGTATCGTGAAATTCGTGAAATTCCTGGTGTTGTCACAGATTTGTTGAGCGACGGGCATGCAACAATTAAAGATGTGGCAGACAATTTGCGCTGCAAGGATATCAAATTCATATGCACTGTGGCACGTGGATCTTCCGACCACGCAGCCACATATTTCAAGTATGCAGCCGAATTGACCCTGGGGCTTCCTGTAGCTTCGATTGGCCCCTCAATTGCTTCCATATACAAACAAAAACTACAACTCGCCAACAGCGTTTGCATTAGCATTTCCCAATCGGGTCAAAGCCCGGACATTGTGGAAATGGCACGATCAGCAGCGGTTCAGGGTGCGCTGACAATCGCAATAACCAATGAGCCAGATTCAGCGCTGGCAAGGGTCAGCAACCAGACAATTGCAATCCATGCCGGTATTGAACAATCAGTCGCAGCAACCAAAACATTTGTAACATCGGCCGTTGCCGGGCTGGCTCTATTGGCCCATTGGAAACGGGACGATGCACTTATCAGTGCGATTGAGCGCTTGCCACAACATATGGAAAGCGCACTTAGCTATGACTGGCCTGCTCTGCGAGATACCTTAAAAGATCGAGGGTCGCTTTTTGTACTGGGGCGCGGCCCCTCATATGCCATGGCCTGTGAGGCAGCGCTAAAATTCAAGGAAACCTGCGGGATTCACGCTGAAGCCTATTCATCCGCAGAACTGTTGCATGGACCGGTTTCCATTATAAAAACCGGTTATCCGGTGCTGGCTCTGGTAACAAGAGACGCCTCCGAACCATCAATAATTTCAGTTGCAGATGCATTGGCAAAACAAGGGGCAAGCGTCTTTGCCACAACAGATTCAACCCAATTAGCCAACCGCCTGAAATTCAGCACTACATCACATCCATTAACTGATCCACTGGCATTGATCGTTTCGTTTTATGCCTTTATTGAGAGATTGGCGGTTGAGAGCGGCATTAATCCCGACATGCCACCCAACCTGAAGAAAGTAACTGAAACCGTATGACAAAGTTCAGAACAGCATATACTGGTGCTGAGATCTTTGATGGTTTCAAAAGGCACATGAACTCAGCGTTGTTGATAGATGACATGCATGTGTCAGCTATATTACCTTCCTCCAATATCCCCTCTGACTGCAAGGTAATAAAACTTGACGGCGGCTTGCTAAGCTCAGGATTCGTTGATCTTCAGGTCAATGGCGGGGGGGGCAAAATGTTCAACAGCTTACCAGGCGTTGAGACTATTCGCACAATTTGCGATGCTCATATTCAGTTTGGCACCACATCACTTTTACCCACCTTGATCACCGATACCAAAGCCCAAACCGATGCCGCCATAAACGCAGCTAAAGACGCAATTGCCCAAGACGTGCCCGGCGCAATCGGGTTGCATCTGGAGGGACCCCATTTATCAGTAGCGCGAAAAGGAGCACACGATCCATCACTCATTAGAGTTATGACAGATTCAGATTGCCAACAACTTGCAGATCTTGCCACCGAACTTCCAAGCCTGATGCTGACCGTTGCAACTGAATCTGTGAGCATGGAACAGATCGAACGATTAAACCACGCCGGGGCCACGGTATCGCTTGGTCATACGGATGCCGATTTTCAAACCGTAATCCGCGCACAAAATGCCGGTGTTACCTGTGTAACCCACCTGTTCAATGCCATGAGCCAGCTTGTAAACCGCGCCCCGGGAATGGTCGGGGCAGCACTTGATTCAAATACGCTTTGGGCAGGATTGATCGCCGATGGGATACATGTTGATGCCGCCACAATCCGCGTTGCATTACGGGCCAAAAACGGCCCTGGGAAGGTTTTTCTGGTGAGCGATTCCATGGCAACACTTGGAACAGAATTGGACGAGTTCACCCTTAACGGACGCAAAATTCTGCGCCGGGACGGCCGCCTTGTATTACATGACGGCACGCTGGCAGGTGCTGATCTTGATATGATTTCAGCCGTACGTTTCATGATTGATGAGATTGGTATCCATTCAGATGAGGCTTTGCGCATGGCTTCACTTTATCCGGCGCAGGTATTAAACCGCTCCAACGAAATTGGGCGTCTGGGTGCCGGCACAAGAGCTGACTTTATTCATCTGGGCAAACAATTAGATATATTAAGTGTCTGGCGCGGTGGCACCAGAATGTATTCATCATCTTAAAGATCATACCCTGGGGTCAGGACCTATTCCAGTACAGTCTTTAGTGCTGAATAAAGTTCAAGATAGCGTTGATAAATTTCTTCATATTGTCTTGCTGCATCAGGATTGGGGTCAATCGTTATGCCGGGACGCACCATCGCCTCAATACCTTCATCAATCGTTGTAAACCTGCCTGCACCATATGCTGCAAGAACCGCTGATCCAACAGAGGGTGCATCGGGAGATTGAGGTATACGAACCGGTAATCCCGACGTATCGGCATGGATTTGCATCCATAATTTTGAAGCAGTGGCACCACCCCCGACTGTGATTTCACTCCCCTCATAACCGCCTTTTTTAAACGCATCCAAAATATTGCGGGTACCAAAAGATATACCCTCCATAATGGCGCGAAAAATATGATGTGTCTCATGGGCCAAAGTCAGGCCAATAATGGCACCACGTGAATGTGGATCGGTATAGGGTGTACGATTGCCCTGAAAATGATCCTGAACAATCAACCCTTCTGACCCAGGAGGCAGATCAGCTGCCAGCCTGTTCAACTCATCAAAGTCAAGCTTGCCACCAGTTAAGCGCCCCAGCCAGTTTATGATTGAGCCGGTTGATGTTTGGCCGCCCTCAACAATGTAACGGTCGGGATAAACTATATCTGGGTAAGAGCCCCATACGCCTTTTGCGTGCAGTGGCTCGCTGGTCACACCAAATTGCAAATGTGATGAGCCAGTTATAAGGGCTAGCTGACCTGGTTTTGATACCCCAAGGCCAATCATGCCAATCAGTGCATCAGCACCACCCTGCACCAATTTTACCGATGGCGATAAACCAAGTTCGTTTGCCGCTGATACGGTTAAATTTCCAACCACCTCACCGGGGGCAACAATGCGATCCGGCCATTTTTCCTCCAGGGCTTCAAGCCCGAGCTTTGCAAGAATACCGCTGGCCCAGCCCCCATCGCGACTGGAATAATGCCAACGCAGACCGGCATTGTTCAAGGAGGCACAGCGCTCTCCAGTTAAACGCATTGTCAAGTAGTCCTGATACTCACAAATGGTATGGGCTGCATCAAAAATTTCAGGCTCGTTTTTTTTCAACCATAGTGCTTTTGGTATCATCCATTCCGCAGACACCGGCCCGGAACCTGCCCCGTTAAGAGCCAAACGCTCATCCCCGGTGGCTAAAACCGCATCAGCCTCCTCATCCGCTCGAACATCCATCCATAAAAGAGCGGGGCGCAAAGCATCACCGTTTTTATCCAGCGCAACAACGGTGCAGCATGTGGTGGCATAAGCCATGGCTTCAATCTTGCCCGGATCAATATCAGCTTTGGCAATTGTCGCTCGCGTGGCTGTTACAAGGGCCGACCACCAATCCTGCGGGTTTTGTTCTGCACGCGCACCGGGAGAAAAAACTGTCTTATAAGGCTGAGCATGAGAGGCCAGACACTCCCCATGCAAATCAAAAATTCGCGTCCTAAGACTTTCTGTTCCACCATCTGCCGTTAAATAATACGCCATAAAGCCGTCCCTTTTGCTTTAATTATCAACAATCAGTGCCCAACACCGATTCTGCATTTATGCCTCATAGGCTTTACCTGCTATCAATCTTGCAACATCATTTGGCGTATCCCAGTGGGGCATATGCCCCGCTGCTACAAAATGAACACCAACCCGTGGCGGCAAATTAAATGCATGGGTTGGGGGGATAATAAGATCATCTTTTCCAACAATGGCTGAAATTAAAATATCCTTGGAAATCTTTGCCAAAGGTTGCAAAATATCAATCCTTTGCCCATTGGAATGGGCCAGTTTTCCAGCCAATTCAATCAGGCGCCCATTTGATAATTCTTTTGCCATCTCGCTCAGCAATTCCTTTGAAAGCGTATCAGCCTTTGGGCTTAACATACCCAGTAAAGGTATAAGATCAGCTGTATTTGTTACCCTGACTATTCCATTGATAAAATCAGTAGAAATTTCATCGCCCGCACCAATGGGGGCAATAAGTCTAAGGCTGGCAACATCATCCCCCAAAGCGGCTGCAACACGGGTTGCAACCCATGCACCAAGAGAGTGCCCCACAATATGAAACGGCCTGGGAATATTTTTGGCAAACTCCAGCATACCATCAACCAGCTCTTCCGGATCATTTACCTGAGTTCTATTGGCACCATGTCCTGCCAAATCCGGTGTGTAAACACTATGCCCGGCGCGTTTTAAAGTAGCCTCCAATTGCGCCCATGTGGATGAATCACCGGCAAATCCATGAATTAACAAATATGTAGCAGGGCCGTTGAGACTCTCTTGTTGCGGTTTTTGAGCTGTTACATCTTCTATTTCAATTCGCCCATTACGACCTGAACCGGTAAGGGTTTTAAGTGCAACTCCCATTTGTCGCGCCAAGCGACGTGCTGCTGGCGTCGCACGAATTTGCGCGCCCTCAGTTGGCTTGATTATATCCGGTTTTTTGACAGTTTCAGATTGTGCATCTGGCACAATTGGAACATCAGATTCTGAGTTGTCCTGGGGGTTTTCACCGCCAACATCCCAATCACCTGTATTTTCCACATCAAGTTGTGCAATTGGGTCACCAACATCAACTATATCGCCCGGTTGCGCCAGAATTTCTGAAATTATACCATTTCCAAGAGCTGAAAATTCAACAATTGTCTTGTCTGTTTCCAGCTCTAAAATGGGATCGCCACGCTTGAAGCTTTCGCCGGTGTCAACCAGCCAGTCAACCATTGTTCCCTGTTCCATGGTCTCCCCCAGCCGGGGCATTTTTAATATCAATTGTTTCATGAGAACATCTTCAGTGCTGTTTCTTCAATCATTTGCGGATTGGGTACTGATCCTTTTTCAAGTATCGGTGATACAGAAATGGGGATGTCCTCACCTGCAACACGCACAATTGGTTCATGTAAAAAATCAAAGCATTCCTCAGAAATACGGGCGGCCAGTTCCGCCGCAACCCCACATGTCAAAACGCTTTCTGTTACCACCATCGCACGCCCCGAACGCTCCACATGGGGGCGTATGGTCTCAAAATCTATTGGGTTGAGTGTGCGAAGATCTATTATTGTTGCCTCAATACCATTCTCGGCCAGTTTTTTTGCAGCTTCCAACGCATAATGGACCTGTCGTGAATAAGTAACAATCACAAGATCGTCCCCCTGTCGTAACACCGCAGCCTTCCCCCATGGCAGGGGCGTCGCGTTGAGATCAACCTCCCCCTTGAGCGTATAAAGTCCCTTGTGCTCTATAAAAATCACCGGATCTGGTTGCGCCATGGCCTGACGCAACAAATGATAAGCATCGTTAACCGTTGCCGGCATAGCCAGACGCAATCCCGGGGTGTGCATGATAAATGCTTCAAGGCTCTGACTGTGCTGAGCCCCTGCTGAACGGCCCGTGCCCCCTTGTGTGCGCACTACCATGGGAACACCTATCTGACCGCCAAACATATAACGAATTTTTGCCGCCTGGTTTGCCAGTTGATCCATGGTCATGCCAATGAAATCAACATACATCAATTCCACAACAGGGCGCAAACCGCTCATGGCCGCGCCAACGGCCGCCCCCACAATGCCGGCTTCTGAAATCGGGGTGTCAATAACCCGTTCCTCCCCGAACTCTTTTATCAGGTTTTTGGTAACCCCATATGCACCGCCATACCTTCCCACCTCTTCACCCAGAATAATAACGTTTGAATCCTGGCTCATTTGATCAACAAGGGCTTGTCGCAAGGCATCGCGATAGGTCATTTCAATCATAATATTTTCTTCAATCATTGGCTAAAATACGGTTTATACGCGTGCGAACCGCTTCAGGCTCCGGCTCTGAGGGGGCATAAACATCGCGAAACAAAGACATTAGAGGCGGCTCGGCCTGCGCTATCGTAAAGTCAATTGTTGCGTCCATCTCTTCTGCAATTTCGTCATCAAGAGCATCCAGTTCAGTTTCATCAAAAAGCCCAAGCTTAATGATCTGGTTGCGCGAAAAAAGAACCGGGTCTTTTTTGCGGCCCTCTGCCTCTTCCACCGGATCGCGATAAGGTGATTTATCCTTGCGCGCATGGCCATAAAAGCGATAGCAATCAATTGCCAAAAAGCCGGGATTACCGGCCCGCGCCGCATCACAAAACTCTTGTGCTGCCTGCGCTACCACTTCAACATCAAGCCCATCTACCGTTTCAGCTTTCAGCCCGAAAGCTGCTGCCCGTTCATGCAATGCGGGATTGGCGGTGGCCTGGTCAATGCGTGTGCCCATGCCATACTGATTATTGATACAACAAAATACCACCGGCAGCTTCCAAAGAGCCGCCATATTCATGGCCTCATACAAAACGCCCTGCCCGGTTGCCCCGTCGCCAAAAAACGCCACAGCAATTGAGCCGTCCTGTTTATGACGTGCCGCTAAACCCGCCCCAACAATTGCCGGAATTCCACCCCCGACAATAGCATTGGCACCAAGGTGGCCAAGCCCCATATCAGCAATGTGCATTGAGCCACCTTTGCCGCGACAATATCCAGCCTCCTTGCCGCCAATTTCTGCCATCATTTTTTTGGGATCAGCACCCCGGGCCAGAAATATTCCGTGTCCGCGATGGTGGGTTGTAAATTTGTCCATAGGCTCCATAGCAGCACAAAAACCTGCCGCAGCGCTCTCTTCACCAATTGAGAGGTGCAACATGGAGCCGGCCGATTGAGCGCGTGCAAACAATTCACCCACGCGCTCTTCAAACGTTCTAATCCGGCGCATGATTTTATATAATTCCACATGCCGAGAATTTGACCCTGATGATATGGAAGCATCAAATGCTGTTGAATTCATAATATTGCCTTATAAATAAAAACCAAAGTCACAAATATTGTCGTTCTGAACCGCTTAACGGTTCAAAATCCGGCTGAACATTCACAACAATTGATATTGGCGCGCTTTATTGCGTAAAAACGGCAGACCATTTTCCATAACTTCATCTGCGCTGGCAGCAACCGGTCGCCAAACAGATAAGCCATAAGCAATTTCCGGCGGCATATTCACAAAACTTTCCATCGCCAGACCGCCTTTAAAATCAATAGCAGCAAGAACGGCAAAAATCTCGTCCCAGTCACAAGTTCCAGCTCCCGGGGTTCCACGATCAGATTCTGATAAATGAATATATTTAAGGTGCTCTCGCGCATCCAGAATACCCTGGGCCACCCCTTTTTCTTCAATATTCATATGATAGGTATCAAGGTGCACAAACATGTTGTGCGCACCCACTTTTTCAATCATTGCAACAGACTGCCAGCCGGTGTTGATCAGGTGGGTTTCGTAGCGATTGACCGGCTCGATACCAAACAGTAACCCCAGCGACCTGGCGTAAGCTGCAGCTTCGCCAAGAGCACGCGCAACATTGTCCAATTCCATTTCAGTCGGAGGGAAGCCTGTTCTTTCACCTATACCCCCATAAGTAACGCCACTAAGTGCTTCGCATCCCATTTGTGCAGTTTTTTCCAGCGCCACTTTAAGAAACTCAACGCCAGTATCCGGGTTTTTTGACAGCCACGCACCTTCTGGCAGCCCCAGGGAACAAATGGCACGCATATTGTTTTTTTCAAGCAATCTTTGCGAATGCTCAGCATCAACATCAAGTGGCTTCAGCAAAGCAATTTCAAGAAAATCCATTTGGTATCGCACGGCTTGAGAAACAGCGTACTCGGCACCTTTTTTATCCCATGACATGGTCCACATGCTGGTATGAACCCCAAAACCTTCCAAGATTCTTACCTCCGATAAACCCGTGAAACTTAACATTTTAGAATTTTTGCAGATTGACTTCTACTTTATTTAACATAGGATGACAATTGTTAATTTCCGGAAAAAAAATCTGTTTCCAAGGGGAGTAACAACAAAAAGCTGGTGATAAAAACATCTGACGTGCATTAGGAGTGCGCGGGATTGCAATAATCCACCCTGTTTTTTTTCAACGTGTGTTGTTAAAGAACAAAGGCACCATATTTGTGAGGAAAGGCGTCTGATTAGAGGGTTCAGGCATTTTTAAAAGGTTTTATCGGTTCCGCATTGTGCGGACATTCATGGGAGAAGAAAAATGAAATCAAGTATTAAAATTCTGGCCAGTATTTTGGCTGCAAGCACTGCATTAAGCATTGCATTACCTGCCACTTCGCAGGAAGTATCCATTGCAACGGTTGTGAAAATTTCCGGCATCCAGTGGTTTAACCGCATGGAAGAGGGCGTGAAACAATTCGCTGAAGACACAGGTATAAACGCCTTCCAGGTAGGACCGGCTCAGGCAGATCCACAACAACAAGTAGCGCTGATTGAAGATATGATTGCCCAGGGTGTCAGCGCGATCGCCGTTGTTCCCATGTCACCGGAAGCACTTGAGCCTGTCCTCAAGCGCGCAAGAGATGCGGGAATTGTTGTTGTCAGCCATGAAGCTGCCAGTCTGCAGAATGTAAGCTATGACATTGAAGCCTTCCAGAACGAGGATTTTGGCGCAAACCTGATGAAAAACCTTGCAGCTTGTCTGGGTGGTGAAGGTGAATATGCGGTATTTGTTGGCTCCCTGACATCCCAAACCCACAACCAGTGGGTTGATGGTGCTATTGCATATCAGGAAGCAAATTTCCCCGACATGGTTTTGGTTGGCGATAGAAACGAAACATTTGACGATCAGCAACAAGCCTATGAAAAAGCCCAGGAAGTGTTGCGCGCCTACCCCAATATCAAGGGTTTTCAGGGAAGCGCATCAACTGACGTGGCAGGCATTGGTCTTGCCATCGAGGAACGTGGCTTAGAAGACAGTACCTGCGTTGCAGGCACATCTCTTCCCTCCATTGCCGGACAGTACCTTGAAACCGGAGCTGTTGATATGATTTCATTCTGGGATCCATCACTTGCCGGCTACGCCATGAACAAGGTCGCTGTTATGGTAATGAACGGTGAAGAAGTTACAGACGGCATGGACCTGGGAATTACCGGATATAATTCTGTGCGGCTTGTAGACAAAGTGATCTTTGGTCAGGCTTTTGTTGAAGTTACCAAAGAAAACATGGCTGACTATCCTTTCTAGGTATAACCTAACAGGGAAACAGTTACGGGCGGCGCGCTAATTCGCGCCGCCCGTACATTCAAAAAGTTGATATAAATAAGCAAAAGAATTTCCATGGATTTTGTTCCTGAAAACGCCTTGGTAATAATGGAAGGCGTGACCAAAAACTATGATGGTGTTGTCGCGCTGGATAATGTTGATTTCACTGTATCCCCGGGGGAAGCTGTTTGCCTTGTAGGCGAAAACGGCAGTGGAAAATCCACGCTGATAAAAATATTGGCCGGCGTTGAACAAGCGACGAGCGGACGCATTACCATTGGCGGAAAAGTCTACGACACATTATCGCCGCGCTTGTCAGCTGCGGCAGGTGTCATGGTTATTTTTCAGGACTTCTCGCTGTTTCCCAATCTCAGTGTTGCAGAAAACATCGCCTTCAGCACCCAGCTGGGGAAAAATCGCCGCCTGTTCAACAAAAAACACGTATATGAAATTGCCCGCAAGACGCTAGACCGCGTTGGCGTGGATATTGATCTGGGTACTATTGTAGAAACACTGCCGGTTGCTCACAAACAACTTGTTGCAATTTGCCGTGCCCTGGCATCAAATGCGCGCCTCATTATTATGGACGAACCAACAACCGCACTTACCGAGCGCGAGGTAAGCATACTTCTTGATATTATCAGGCGCCTGAAAAAAGATGGGGTCGCGGTAATTTTTGTCAGCCATAAGCTCGCAGAAGTCCTTGAAGTATCTGAAAAAGTGGTAATCCTGCGCAATGGTAAAAAGGTTGCGCAAGGGCCAGCATCCACATTTGATGCCGCCTCACTCACGCGCAACATGACCGGACGCGATGTGGCAGAAGCCTCACCAAGACCAATTGATCCCTCAGCCCCTGTTTTACTGCATGTAAAAGATTTGCACAAAGAGGGAGCGTTTGAAAATATAAATTTTGACCTGCATGAAGGAGAAGTACTGGGTGTTTCCGGACTTTTGGGCAGCGGCCGAACCCCCCTTGCAAAAGCTTTGTTTGGCCTTGTGGTTCCTGAAAAGGGCATGATCAAACTTGGTGACAAATCCATTGTTCTTGGTGACCCGCTGACCGCCGCCGCCGCCGGGATTGGTTATGTGCCCGAAGATCGTTTGACTGAAGGGCTGTTTTTAACTCAATCCATTGTCCGCAATGTTTCAATTGGCCGCCTTGATAATCATCAAAATGCCGGGTTGCTTAATATGAAAAGCCTTTTTCGCGAATCCGGCGACTGGCTAAAGCGCCTAAAAGTCAAAACTCCCGACATTGGGTCCCCGGTAACTTCGCTTTCCGGTGGAAATCAACAACGCGTGGTGCTTTCACGCTGGCTATCGCGGGCACCAAAAGTGCTGATTTTGAATGGCCCGAGCGTAGGTGTGGACGTTGGCTCAAAGTCAGAAATTCACGACATTATCCATGAGCTTGCATTATCCGGAATTGGTATCATAGTTATCTCCGATGACCTGCCCGAGCTGCTAGCCACGTGCCAGCGTATTCTGGTCATGAAATCCGGCGTTATTACCGACGAAGTTTCAGGTAAAAATATAACTGAAGATGAACTTGCGCGGAGAATGGCGTCATGAAAAAACTTTTTTCCAAAAGTTTTTGGATCCGCAATGAAACTCTGGTTGCCATTGTCATTATCGCCTTTATCATTATAGCATCAATTTCCGACCCTAGATTTTTATCCATGCCGACTTTGACCGATCTTTTGCGCGGCGGAATTGTGCTGGGCATATTTGCCGTCGGGGTCATGGTTGTGCTTATTTCCGGGGGCATTGATGTCAGCTTTACCGCCGTTGCAGTGTTTGCAATGTACACAACCACGCTTTTTCTGGTGACATTTGTCCCGGAGCTTTCCTGGTATTGGGCCTTTGGCATATCGATGCTGATTGGCGCCGCCCTTGGCGCAATAAATGGAATATTTATTGCCTGGTTTGGCCTGCCAACACTAATTGTAACATTGGGGACTTTATCAATTTATCGCGGGTTTTTGCTCACCTTTGTTGGCAGCAAACTCATATCCAATCTGCCCCCCGATATGCGTGATTTTTCACGCCTGATGATGTTTCGCAATACAAATGCCGATGGATCCTTTTATTCCCTGCCGTGGGCTTTTGCCGCCCTGGTTATTGTGGTGATTATTACCTGGTTCATCCTTTATCGCACCACGCTTGGGCGCTCGATTTTTGCAATTGGCGGATCAATCGAAAGCGCGCGACGTATTGGTATAAATGTTCGGGCAACACAGTTTTTCGTTTATGTTTATGTTGGCACCCTGGCAGGTCTGGCCGGGATCATCTATGCCTCCATGTCTCGTGTGGCCAATCCCTTTGATCTGGTGGGTTTGGAGCTTTCGGTTATTGCAGCTGTTGTGCTGGGCGGTGCACGTTTGATTGGTGGATATGGCACCCTGACCGGTACATTATTGGGTGTGGCTCTTATCGTGATTGTTCGAAACAGCCTGATTGTTATTGGCATTCCATCAACGTGGCAATCGGTAGCAATCGGCGTTTTAATTCTTGTGGGAACCGGATTACCCGCCTGGCAGGCAAAACGTGCTGCAGCGCGCGCATCATGAGGTATAATAAATGAACAATCTATCTCCAAAAAACAATATGTTTAGCAGCCCAGAAGCGCGCCTAGCCGTAATTGCAATTGTGGTATTCATTACCATGGCAGCCTTATCCCCAGAGCGTTTTTTGTCACCACAAAACATGACCTCAATGGCGTTTCAATTCCCGGAATTTGCGATTTTGGCACTTGCCATGACTATAACCATGTTAACCGGTGGTATTGATCTTTCAGTGGTGGGAATTTCGAACCTGTCGGCTGTTATTGGCGCAACAATTCTAACACAATTTGCAGGCCCCGATATTGCCGGCATAGAAATGGCCATGTGGATTGGCATAGCCATTGCAATTTCCATTAGCGTTGGCATGCTAGCCGGATTATTTAATGGAATTATTATTGCAATTTTTGGCCTGCCTCCCATTCTGGCAACTCTTGGATCCGGTCTGGTTTTTACCGGTTTGGCTGTCGCCCTGACTGGCGGCAGTGCAGTACTGGGCTTACCCTCCGGCGTTGCATGGCTGGGCAATGAGACTGTGTTTGGGGTGCCGGTTCCCGTCATTCTGTTTGCTATTTTAGCACTTGGATTGTCATTTTTGCTTGCTCGCACAAGTTTTGGTCTAAAAATCCAGATGTATGGAACCAACCCCTTGGCAGCGCAATTTGCAGCTTTGGATGTCAATCGCTTGCTGATGAAAGTCTACATGGTTTCAGGTGTATATTCAGCGATTGCGGGCATGGTAATCATGAGCAGAGCCAATTCGGCCAAGGCGGATTATGGTTCGAGCTATTTATTGCTTGCGGTTCTTATTGCTGTGCTTGGTGGCATAAACCCTTACGGCGGATACGGTCGTATTATCGGGGTTGTTCTGGCTGTCTTATCAATGCAGTTTCTTTCAAGCGGCCTGAATATGTTACAGGTTTCCAATTTTTCACGAGAATTAATTTGGGGCATGCTGTTAATTTTTGTAATGATCGTCAATACACAAAAAGGTTTCAAACTGAACCTTGGGAAGACCCCCCAAACAAAATCCGGCAAATAAAAGCAAAATCCAGTAACTAGAAAACGGAGCATATTATGAAAAAAATTCTTAATAATCCTAATGATTATGTTGATGAAATGCTTCAAGGCCTGATTGCCGCCCACCCTGAATATTATCGACTGCATGGTGATAGCGGCAAAGTTATTGCCAGAGCAGAACCAGGCAAGAGCGGAAAAGTTGGCGTAATAAGCGGTGGTGGCTCAGGCCATTTGCCCGTTTTTACCGGCTATGTGGGTACGGGACTTTTGGATGCCTGCGCGATTGGCGATGTGTTTGCTTCCCCATCTGCCGAGCAGATTGCCGATACCATACGCGCTGCCGATCAGGGAGCGGGAGTTTTGCGCCTGTACGGCAATTATGGTGGCGACCTTATGAATTTTGATATGGCTGGCGATCTGGTTGAATTTGAAGATATTAAATGCACAACGGTAGTTTTGGCAGATGATGTGGCATCAGCTTCGTTTGAAGAGCGCGAGAAACGCCGTGGCGTTGCCGGTATGGTATATGCCTTCAAAATTGCAGGGGCCGCAGCAGAAGCCGGACACAATCTTGAAGCTGTAACAAAAGTTGCACAAAAAGCAGCAGATGCCTGTCACTCAATTGGAGTTGCCCTTAGTTCCTGCACCGTTCCCCAGGCTGGAAAACCAACCTTTGACATCGGCGAAGACGAGATGGAAATGGGTATGGGCATTCATGGGGAACCGGGCGTGTGGCGCGGCAAGCTGCGCCAAGCTGATGAGATTGCCGATGAGATGCTGGACCGATTGCTGGCAGATAAACCTCTTGTGTCCGGGGATCGCATTTCCTTTATGGTC
The DNA here is from genome assembly GCA_021648375.1 of Devosiaceae bacterium. Classification (GTDB taxonomy): domain Bacteria; phylum Pseudomonadota; class Alphaproteobacteria; order Rhizobiales; family Devosiaceae; genus DROE01. The sequence continues at coordinate 3,351 of JAKISW010000028.1, read as the reverse complement.
AATTCCCTGGGCGCAACACCGCCGGAAGAACTATATATTCTTTTTCGTAACGTTAAGAAGCGCTTTGAAGAACTGAATGTGCAAATAGTGATGCCATTGGTGGGACGGTATGCCACTTCCATGGAGATGAGCGGAGCTTCGTTCACCTTGATCAAGCTTGATGACGAGCTGGAAAGCCATCTGAAAGAACCGGCAGACTGTGCTTTTTGGAAAGTTTGATGAGTATTACTAAAGCCACAATGCAGGCCGGTATAAAACGATTGGCCATGGCCATGGAGCACGATTTTGAAATGCTCAATACCATAGATGGCGCATTGGGTGATGGCGATCTCGGGGTAACTATGACGCGCGGCATGCGCCTGGTTGCACAAGCATCAGATCAGCTTCCAGATGATTTGGGCATGGCATTATTGGCCTGTGCGCAGGCGTTTACCAAATCTTCCGGTTCCTCCTATGGCACCCTGATGGCAACCGGTTTGATGGCGATGGCAAAAGAGGTCAAGGGACAGACATCCATCGATATTTCACAGATATCGCCTTTGGTTGCTCTTGCACGAGACGCCATGATGAAACGGGGGAAGGCCGAGCTTGGCGGCAAGACCGTTCTTGATAGTCTGGATGCGCTTTGTCAGGCAACAAAGGGCATTAATGACCCTGATGAACTGGCCAAAGCCGCAGTTAACAGTGTGCAACAGGCACTGGATGATATGCGCGACAAACCTGCAACAATCGGGCGGGCGCGCATATTTGCACAAAAAAGCATCGGTATGGATGATCCGGGAATGGTGGCTATGCAACAGATAATTATTGCCCTTGCGGATAGATAATTTCAGGCAAAACTCACCGGCTATCCAAAGAATAGCCAAGTGCTAAAAAAGGCCAATCGTCTTTCTTGTAAGGCTAATGTTTTTTGTCTGGCTTATCTCCATGCAAGGCCAGATCAGCTTCACAAAAGCGATCGGATGCAAAATTGGCCTGATGCCAATAGGGATATATCATTGGTATCTGGCTAACCTTGTTCAGACGCTCATTTTCTTCTGAAGTTAATTTCAGATCAATCGCTTTGAAATTTTGCAAAAACTGCTCTTCGTTACGCCCACCTACAACCAGAGAACTTATTGCAGGCCTCCCCAACAGCCATGCCAGAGCAACCTGTGCCGCCGATACATTATGTGCTTCGCCAATTTCCACAAGCACATCAACAATATTCCAGAGTTTTCCCTCGTCCCGTATTGGCGGCTCACTCCACCCAGCGAATTGCCTTGAACCCTGCGGGGCTGGTTTGCCTCGTCGGTGCTTGCCGCTCAATAGACCGGCCGCTAAAGGACTCCAGACCAGCACACCCAATCCCTGATCCACAGAAATTGGCAACAACTCATATTCAGCCTCGCGCGCCTCGAGCGTATAGTGAATTTGCTGGGTTACAAACCTGGGCCGCCGGTCTCTTTCACTTACCCCCAATGATTTCATAACCTGCCAGCCGGAATAATTGGAACAGCCCACATAGCGCACTTTCCCCTGCTGAACGAGAGTATCAAGCGCCGCCATGGTTTCCTCCACCGGAGTTATGCCATCCCATTCATGCATATAATAAATATCAATATGGTCTGTGCGCAATCTTTTCAGGCTGCGCTCACACTCGCGGATCAGATGAAACCGCGAGGTGCCCTCATCATTGGGGCCGTCCCCGATGCGCATTCTGGCTTTTGAGGTAATCAAAACATCATTGCGCCGCCCATCAAGAACTTCCCCCAGAATTTCTTCTGCCAAGCCGGTTGAATACATATTGGCCGTATCAAACAGATTGACCCCGTGTTCAATGCAAAGGTCGACCAGTTTTCTCGCTTCCGGCACTCCCTGGCCTCCAACCATGCCAAAATCACCTGCTCCACCAAATGTAAAGGTTCCCATAGAGAGAACCGAAACTTTTAATCCAGATCGACCCAGAGTTCTATATTGCATTTTCTTATTCCCTTTTTTGAAGGTTCAAATAACAATTTTGATATTCATCATATAATGCAGCATCTGCTTATCTAAGCACAGCTTCGATATTGCCGCCATCAACGGTCATTACATGGGCGCTTGTGCGCTCGCTTAATGCCAATGCGACAAAAGCTTTACCAACGTGAGATGCTGTGACTTCACGACCAAGCAAATTGCCACTCATGTAGGTTTCTTCATCAATTCCACGCGCCTTTGCACGCTCACTAACAAAAGCCTCATCAAGTAAGCCCGAGCGAATACGGTCCGCATTAACCCCGTTAACCCTGATATTTTGTGATCCCAATTCAAGTGCTAATTGGCGAAGCAGGAAAAAAGTCGCAGCTTTGGGGATACCATAGGCACCAAAACCCTTGCCGGGGTTTATGGCCTGTTTGGAAACATTAAAAAGGATCTGTCCTCCACGACCCTGAGCTTGAAATGTTTTTGTAGCTGCTGTGGCAAAGTTCTGATGGGCAAAGAAATTCAATTCAAAACTTTTGCGCAATGTTTCATCATCAAGCGTCGACATTTCTCCTGTCCAGGCAGCCCCGGCATTAGAAACCAGAATATCCAGGCCGCCAAATTTTTGAACACAGGCGGCCACCGCCCGATCTGCAGCTCCTTTCGCAGTTATGTCCAAGGCAATACCGGCATGGGAGGCTCCAAGGTCTGCCAACGCTGTTTCAAGCGCTTTATTATCAAGATCAATCAGGAAAATATTAGCACCGGACTTTGCAAATTCCTTAGCTGTAGCAAGCCCAATTGCCCCTGCCCCCCCGGTTATCATTACCACCCGTCCCTGCATGGGCGCAGGCTTTGCCTTGCCCAGCTTGGCCTGTTCCAGTGACCAATATTCCATATCAAATAATTTTTTAGCGCCAACCGGGTAAAACCCGCCACAGACCTCCCCGTTGGTCATAGCGGTAATATTTTGTGCCGCCAAATCCGAGGCAACGCTTGCCGCTTTGCCATTGCTCGAAATGCCAACAACACCAACGCCTTCAATCCAGGCAAGATTTGGTGTGGGCATCAACATGGTTTTTACACCGCCACAACGGGCGTTGTTTTCTTCAAAATACGCTGTGTAATCAATAATATATTTTTTTACTGCCCCAATTACGGCGGCGCGGCCTTTTTCAAGAATATCTGTGGTTAGCAATAGAGGGTAATTTTTGGTACGGATAACATGATCCGGCGTACCAACACCACGACGTGAAAGCGAGCTGAGATCATCGCGCGTGAAAAATTCCTGAACATTTTCACCGTTTCTCAAATCCATAACCGGCATGGCAATATCATGATTGCCCGAAATTGCGGCATTTTCATCGCCAATGATACCGCGAAGCATCGGCAAAATTTCAGCTGCTT
>JAKISW010000004.1 GCA_021648375.1 Devosiaceae bacterium | reverse complement strand
TGGTCGCAGTGGTGTTTATGAGCGCACCATTTATCTATCAGAACGAGATGTTCAACACTCGAATTCTCTCATGGATCGGGTTTTGGACAGTTGCGCCCTATACGCAGGATCTGCAGTCAATATTTCCCGGTTTTGGCTATACTCTGGCCGGTCTGGCCTTTATGCGCATTGTGCTTAAATATAATCTGGGCGCAAAACTGGCGGCGATTAAATCAAATGGATTTACCTTTAAGTGGCTGGTTAAGGCCGGACGCTGGAGCCTGATTATTTATATGGTGCATCAGCCAATTATGCTCAGCGTGCTTTATCCGCTGGCTTTGGTCGTTCAGCCTGGCGCAGCGCAATTAAGGGCTGAACAAAAGCAGGTGTTTTATTCTAATTGCATGGATTTTGCCGTTAATCCATTTGTGCAGGATGAAGGGGCGATTGCCGCAGTTGAGGATGCTGAGCGGGCGCAGGCCTATTGCTCATGTGCGGTTGATATAATGGATGAAAATGATTTGTTTGATGTGCAAAGCGTGGATGATTTGAGTGCGCAGCAGCAAACGGTATATGGAGCCATTCCTCAATTATGCGTGGTCGCGGTGGAGTAGGTTCTTTCCCGATAGTTCAGGCAGATTTTTGTACAAAACTTTCCAGTACTTTTTTACGCCCGACGCTGGCAAATTCTATGGTTAGCTTATTGCCTTCAACCGCCTGAACCGCCCCCTCGCCAAATTTTAAATGCAGGACTTTTTCCCCAACCGAAAATGCGGCAGCAGAGTTTACATCCACTGAACGGGCAACCAATTCCCCCTCAATAGTTTTAGGGGATGAAGAACTGCGCGTTGATCTTTGAGCCTGCATGCGTTTCCAGCCCGGAGTCTGGTAGTTGCTTTCAAACGGGTCTGATTTGTCAAAGCGGGAGGCGGAGTTTGACCCGCCAAAATTATATCCGCCATAGGACGATCCGGTGTCAGTTACCTCCACAACTTCGGCGGGCAGTTCATCAAGAAATCTGGTGGGCAGGGCCGATTGCCAAAGCCCGTGGGTACGTCGGTTTTGGGCCAAAGAAATTCTGACCCGTTTGCGGGCCCGCGTTATGCCCACATAGGCCAGACGGCGCTCTTCCTCCAGGCCTACCCGGCCATTTTCGTCTAATGAGCGTTGGGAGGGAAACAGGCCATCTTCCCATCCGGGCAGGAAAACCGTGTTAAATTCCAATCCTTTGGCAGAATGCATGGTCATTATGGAAACCGCATCGTCACTGTCGGCGGCGTCCCTGTCCATAACCAGGGCAATATGCTCCAAAAACCCGCCAAGGGAGCTAAAATCCTCCATGGCGCGTACCAGTTCTTTAAGATTTTCAAGGCGTTGGGGGGCATCAGCGGTTTTTTCATTTTGCCACATGGCGGTATAGCCGCTTTCGTCCAAAATCGCTTCGGCTAGTTCGTTCTGTGCAATAGTGCGTGAACGTTCAGACCAGTTGTCAATCTGGGCAATCAATGCCCCAAGGGTGGTTCGCTGGCGCGGCCCCAATTCGTCTGTGGTCAGCAATTGGCGTGTTGAGGCCAGAATGGGCATGTTTTGCGCTCGTGCAGCTTCATGCAATATTTTTATGGTTGCAGCACCAAGACCGCGCTTTGGCACGTTTACAATACGCTCAAAAGCCAGATCATCTGCATTTTGGGCGGTAATGCGCAAATAGGCCAGCGCATCGCGAATTTCACGCCGTTCATAAAAACGAGCGCCGCCGATAATTCGATAATTGAGGCCAAGGGTGATAAATCGCTCTTCAAAGGCACGCATCTGGGCAGAGGTACGCACCAGAATTGCCATGGAATTCAGCGGCTCGTCCGTACGCTGTAATTGTTCAATTTCTTCGCCCACATGACGCGCTTCTTCTTCGCTATCCCAAACCGAAATGACCTTTATTTTCTCTCCGGGTTCACCAACATCGGTCTGCAGGGTTTTACCAAGACGATTTTCATTGTGGGCGATCAGGTTTGAGGCAGCCTTCAAAATATTGGAGGTGGAGCGGTAATTGCGCTCAAGGAGTACGGTTTTTGCGCCGGGAAAATCCTTTTCAAACCTTAAAATATTATCCACTTCCGCGCCGCGCCAGCCATAAATTGACTGGTCGTCATCTCCAACCACACATATATTGGCCTTGGAGGCGGGTTGACCCTGGGCCAATAGTCGAAGCCAGAGATATTGAGCGACATTGCTGTCCTGATATTCATCAACCAGAAGATATTTGAACTTTTTGTGATATTGGGCCAAAACATCAGGGTTTTCCCGGAACAATCTGATGCATTCCAGCAAAAGATCACCAAAATCGGCGGCATTGAGGGTTTTTAAACGGGCCTGATAATCGCTATAAATTTCTGGCGCCTTGCCATTGGCAAATATTCCCGCTTCCGCCGTTCCGATATCTTTTGGCAGTAATCCGCGATTTTTCCAGCCGTCGATCATTGCGGCCAACTGGCGGGCGGGCCAGCGCTTTTCGTCAATGTTTTCCACCGACATTAATTGCTTGATCAGCCTTATCTGGTCGTCAGTATCCAAAATGGTGAAATCGGATTTCAATCCAACAAGTTCTGCATGACGGCGAAGAATTTTTGCCCCGATAGAGTGAAAAGTGCCAAGCCATTGCATTCCCTCAACCATGGGACCCACCAATTTGGACACTCGTTCCTTCATTTCGCGGGCGGCTTTATTGGTAAACGTTACCGAGAGAATTTCAAAAGAGCGGGCCTTGCCGGTGTTTAAAATGTGGGCGATGCGGGTTGTAAGCACTCTTGTTTTGCCGGTTCCGGCCCCGGCAAGAGCCAACAGCGGACCTTCGGTGGTTAAAACCGCGCTTTTTTGTTCCTCATTAAGCCCCTGCAGATAATCCAATGATCTGGAGCGCAACTGAGATGTGATCGGGTTGGGATCAACCGCTGTTTTATGTGTTTCATCTGTCATAAAGCTTAATTTGCCGATTAAAAGAATCACTCTTTGTTCTCATAGACAATATAGGGGGGAAAGCAAGTTTTGTATATCGGCAAAGGCGGGGACAAAACGAGCTGAATTTTGCCGGTCTAAGTGCAGATCAACATCAAGTTATTGTGGGGTGATGATTTTTATCAATTTTCCCTTGAACCTCTAGTAGCTGGAGGTCATATGAGTGCCGGGCAATGTAAATGCAAGTTCGCATGCGTCGGGTGGCGGGTGCGGCAAAACAGCTTTCTTGGCAGCGCTCTAACCATGCTCCTCACGGCTTTGGTCCAGCAGGGCTTTGTTAAAGTTGGCCAAAGCATCCACATGATAAACCCAACCTATGGGAGAATTTTCTTTGCCCTTGGTGGCCAAAAGTCTGGTTCTGCCGCTGTTGGAAAATGAAGCAAGGGCCGCAGCTAATGTATCCGTGTCCTTGAGCCAAAGCATATTGGGATCAAAATCAGGAACTGTTTCTTCTTCACCAAATGAAGTGACGAGGTCGCGCACATAAATCTGCTTGGCCAAATGGGTGTGGGGGCCTTCTTCAAGCATGATGCCCCGGGTATAAAGCTGCCAAAAGAAATAGCTTCGCCCCATTGCCGCTTGAGAAACTCCGGTGGAGATGGAAACTGCCAGCAGCACCGAAATGGATATGGAAAAGCTTCCGGTCATTTCAAAAATCATAACGGCGGTGGAAACCGGAGCCCCTAAAACAGCAGCTGCCACGGCTGCCATGCCAATGGTTGCATAAATTGCCGGACTTGAAGCCAGATCGGGGAAAAACTGCGCTGCAATAATTCCAAAAGCTCCTCCGGTCATGGCCCCAAGATAAAGAGAAGGGGAAAACACTCCACCCCCCATGCGTGAGCTGATAGTGATGGCTGTGGCCAGGGTTTTGGCAATAATTAGAGCCAGCAATAACCAGAGTTCAAGGCGATTTGAAAGGGCGGCGGAAGTGGCCTCATAACCAACGCCAAGAATCTGAGGGAAAGCCAGAGCAATCAGGCCGACCAGAAAACCACCAAGCATCGGGCGGATAACAGTTGGCAGGTTTACCCGGCGGTTCATCCATTCTGCACCAATCATGGAAGATTGAAATAGAATTGCAACGATGGCACAGACTATACCCAAAAGTGCAAAGGCAGGCATTTCAAGCATCGAGGTCAGCTCAAATTCGGGCAAAAGAAATATTGCCGCATCTCCAAACCAAAAACCGGAAATAAGAGCGGCAATGACAGCGGCAATAACCAAAGGCACAAAAGCTGTCATGGCAAAGTGGCCCAGAATAACCTCATGGGCAAACAACACAGCAGCAATGGGCGCGTTGAAAGAAGCAGAAATAGCTGCCGCAACCCCGCAGGCCAGCATGGCGCGGCGGGCAGAAGGGGGTAGCTCAAAAAAGCCAAATATGGATTTGGCAACCGCTGCTGCAAAATAAACCACCGGTCCTTCACGACCGGCACTGCCTCCTGATCCCAGAGTAATAAGGGAAATCAGGGTGCTGATGGAGGCGTTTTTAAAGGTCATTTTTTCAGAGCTTTGGGCGCGCTCCTCAATAACATCGGCAACACCACCGGGGCGCTCTCTTGGTCCCCATGCCAAAATAATAAAACCGGCAATAAGTCCGCCAATGGTTGGAGCGGCAATAACTATCCACCATGGAAGTTGCGCAAGTTGATCCAGATAGACTTCAGACCTGGTGCCTGCCCAAAGCCATTGCACAAGGCCGATGGATTCCCTAAAGGCGATAGCAACAATCGATCCGGCAATTCCTGCCAGTACAGCCAGGGCCCACAATTTTGGTTTTTGCAGCCCAAAGAAACTGTCTAAATTTGGTTTTACCCAATTATAGACAACCCGAAAAAACAGTTTTAGGCCCGCTCGTGTGCGCACCAAGTCCCTCACTTTTTCTTTTTTTGGGGTTATTACCCGATTGCTGAACAATAATTGTTAGGCCTTTGGCACGGTGCGGGCAAGGTGGCAAAATCAAATTTATTAAATTTCTTTTGTGCATGCATCAAATCTTTAAGTTCTTTGATGACGTGCGGCCCATAATTTCATAAGTTAGGGCTCAATGAAATCAATGTTTGTTTTGCGGAAATAAATGGCGGTTCTGAACAGGCTATACATTGCTGTTGGAATATTGGCGATTCTGGTTCTTTTGGCCGGGTTCTTTTTGCCACCAATGGTTGACTGGAGTGGCTATCGCGATCGTCTTGAAACACTGGCTGAGAGCAATCTTGGCACTGATGTGACCATTGATGGAGAAATAGATTTCCGGCTGTTGCCAAGACCTCAAATACGGCTTGGAAAAACCATTCTGGGACCGCCATCGTCTCCTTTGGTGGAAATTGAAGCCATTATTGCAGATCTTTCTTTGCTGGATTTATTGCGGGATCGTTTGAACGTTACCAATCTGGATTTGCGATCACCTCTTATAAATATCAATATAGGAATATCCGGCGAGTTTGAAATTCCTCTGTCATTGAGTGAAAATTTCAACAATGGCAGGGTTTTGATTTCAGCCATAAAAATCAGTGATGCAAATTTGCGCATTAATGATGCGCGAAATTCACAATCTATTCAAATTGAAGAATTTAACGGTGATTTGAATATTTCAGGAATTAACGGCCCGTTCCGCTTGCAGGGAAGCGCATTGGTTGGTGGGGAAAAAAATAATTTGAGGATCTCATTGTCTTCGATAAATGCGCAAAATGAGGCGCAGGCTTCGTTGTTTATGCGCGCAGATGATGCAAGTTATACTATCGCCGCAGAAGGATTGTTGCAGCTTGGGCCACGGGCAAAATTTATTGGTGAAGGCAGCGTTAGAATTTCCAATTCAGCTCAAGGTGAAAACCAGCAGGTTCGTGGAGACAGTGTTTTATCCGCTGAAGTGGAGCTGTCGGGAGAGAAACTGCTTTTAACCTCATTTGAGCTGCAGGCGGATGAAAATCGGATTGGGAGCCGGCTGAACGGTGCGGCGGTGATAAATCTGGGTGAATTGCAAAATTTTGATATTGTGGTTTCAGGCAACGTGGTGAAGCTGGCCCCGGTTGATATTCGCCATGAAAATGATGGTGCCCCTTATGAATTGCTAGATTTTATAAATAATTTTCCGAGGATTTATACACCTCAAATTCCGGGACGTTTGGGCATGGATATTGGTGAGTTGAGCATTGGCAATCTGGCCATGCGCAACGTGCGCATTGACGCTTTGAGTGATGGGGGGAATTGGGAGTTGGCGGGGTTTGGCGCAACTCTGCCCGGTAATTCTGAATTTTCTCTCTCTGGTGTAGTTTCCAAATCAAATGAGGGGGGAAGCTTTGATGGCAAAACTTCTGTCATTTCAAGTTCGGTGGGTGCGTTGGCACAATTGTGGAATGGTGCAATAGTTTCCAATCAGTTGTTTGGCAAACCCGCAGAAATTTCAAGTGAATTGAGGTTTGCAAATGGCACTCTGACCTTGACCAATGGAAAACTGGAAATGGATGGGGTTGCCCATGAATTTGCCGGATTATTTGAGCTTTCAGGGCAACGTACCGCATTGTTAAGTGCTCGGATCGCCCCGGTTGATGCAAGTCAAAGTGACAATTTAATTTCACTGTTGCCGCAAATATCAGGGGGGGGAGCATTCTTAAACAGTTTCCCCAGCGGAGGTGTGGATATTTCGCTGGAAAGGGCGGTTTTGTTCAATCTTGATACCAGTATGGCAACCTTGCAAATGGATTGGGATGAGGCGGGAATACGCATAGGTCGGCTGGTGGCCGATAACATTGGCGGCGCGCAGATAGAATTTTTTGGAAACCTAAGTAGCAACAGTGGAAATGAGCAATTGAGAGCTCTTTGGGGAGAGGGAAAAATTTTCCTTGGTCAAAAAGCTCGTGATCAATTTCTGCCTGTAATGCTAAATTATTTTGGCGCTGAACCGGTTTTGCAGGGCTGGGCTGCCCAATCATTACCTCTGGAGGTTTATATTAATCTGGACGAGTCAGGTAATAATGGTGATCAGAGATTCTGGGCAGAAGGGAATGCTGCCGCTTCCGATTTTGAGTTGGAAGCAAACCTGTCTGAGGGTATATTTGCAGCGCTTAACGCTCCTATGGAGATGGTTATCAATCTGAGTTCGTCCGAGGGCGATTTGCTTTCAGCTCAGCTTGGGGCAAAAGGAGTTGCGCTGTTTCCCGCCGGCGAGCAGATTAATATACTTGCCGGCATAAAAGGGGTGATTGCTGAGCAGATCGATGCAGACTTACGATTGAGCTATGGTGCAGAAAGCATCGAATACTCAGGTCAGATTGATTTTAGAAATGTCAATAATATCAAAGCTGACGGCAGGGTGACATTCACGCTTGCCGATTTTTCACCTTTTAATGAACTTGTTGGTGCAGGCGGAATTTATTTGCCCCGGGCCGGGGGAGAGGCTGATGTTTTCTATGGGCCGAATGGGGAAATCAGATTTGAAAACCTACAAGTTCTTGGTGAGTTGGGCGAGGTAAACCCCTTGGATGGAAACTTTGAAATTTCAACGAAAAATGGGGCCAGGTCAATTCAGGGGCAGGTAAAAATTGCAACAATTGATGTGGAGCAATTGCTGACAACTATTGGTGGACCGGCAGTTCTGGTCGCGGGGGAGGGGTTTTGGCCCGAGGGTCCGATAAATGTCGGGACTAATCCTGACCCGGTCAGCGGAAATATTTTCATCAATGCTCAACAAGTTATCGGGGGTGGAAAAATACTGATTTCGGATGCTTCATTTAATCTGATGTGGGATGAAAACAGTATTGCCATTGAAAATTTACAAGGGAAAAACGGAGAAGGGGATATCGTTGGCAGTTTTAGGCTTTGCTGCACTTTGAGCGGAGCGCAAAAACAATTGTCGGGGCGTCTGGCACTTGAGGGGGTGGAAATTTCAGGGCTGGGACTTGAAAGGATTTCTCAAAATATCGCAGGTATTTTTGATGGTGGTGTGTTTTTTGAATCCAGCGGCGTTTCGATTGCGGAACTGGCCCGGAATTTTAGTGGGCAGGGGAGTTTTGCTGTCTCAAATCTAATAATTGACCGGTTAAACCCACAAGTGTTTGAGGAATTGGGGTCTGTTGAAAATGCGCTGAATATGGACGAGCAGAAATTTTCACTACTGGTTGGAAATATTCTTGATCAGGGAAATTTTGAGGCTCAAAATATCGGGGGAACTTTTTTGGTGGCGGGAGGTATTTTAAGGGCGTCAAATATAGCGGTTTCGGGAGACAGTGGTGCGCTGTTGGGTGAAATTGAGCTTGGTCTGAGCGATATCTCTTTGGATACAGATTGGGTTTTTCTGCCGGTTGCAGTGCCGGATGAGGCGTCTGGAGCAACAATTGCATCCGGCCCGTCGGGGGGTGGAATAAATGTAAATACCAGGGGAACTTTGCTTGAGCCTTTCCGGGAGCTTGATCTTTTGGGAATGATTGATGCATTTCAGGTTCAGGCAATGGAGGCAGAACTTGAGCGGCTGGAGCAATTGCGCACCGAGCAGGAGGAGCGCTCCAGACAGGCGGCGCTTGAAAGAGCAAGACGTATGGAGCTGGATTCCTTAAGACTTGAAAAGAAAAATTTGGAGCAGCAGGATCTGGAACAACAGGAAGGCGCGGTTGTTCATGGTCAGGACGGGGAGGATCAGGAATTGGGTCCATTGCAATTGGGACTTGAAAACCCTGATTCTCAGTTGTTTTTGTTCGAGCCTCAAAACTTTTAGTAAGGTCTGAAAATTCTTTAAGGTCAGGCCCTAATTCTGAGCGCTGCAATTGGACAGCACGAATACTCGGATAGCAGAAGAAAGATTGTTGTTTTTTCGTTGCTGGTCGATCTGGGCGATTAGGGCGGGTAAAGATAGTTTTTTGTCTTTGGCAATGTTTTCCAGCGCCTGCCAGAATTCAACCTCTAAAGCCAAAGAGGTTTTGTGACCAGCCAAGGTTATGGAGCGCTTTTTCAAAGAAACTTACCTGAAATTGTTACGAGTATCAGTTTTACCATCAAATAGACCTTGTTCAATAGGTCCTGCCCCTGAATTTTTGTTTGTGCATGTCTTTTATCCCAAAACCGATGCCCACTTTTGGGTGATCTGCTTTCAGCACAGTGTATGCTTTAGGCGATATCGGTCTCTAATTGACTAAGAGATAGATTTTTGTTAAAGAACTTTGAAAAATAAAGTGTTTTGGAGTTATTTATGAGCAATGAAAAATTAAAAGATGATATTAGCTGGATTAAGCAAATGGCTGAGGAGGGGAGAAATTCTTCCATCAATGGTGATATGATTGGCGTGTGGTGGGGCGTGATTAGTTTTATTACCATGTTGGTGCATTGGGGAGTTGTGAGCGCTAATTTGCCAATAGCAATTAAAAATGTCGGCTTTGTTTGGCTAGTTTATATTATTGTTGGCTGTATTGGCACGTTCATTCTGGTTAAAAGTCTAAAAAACAAGCCGGGGTTTGATTCTATAAATAATAAAATTGCTGGCTCAACCTGGATGTTGGCGAGCGCAGGAATTTTCACCTTTTATATTGGATCGATTGTTGCAACTCTAAATTTTAGTGTGCCATTTTGGATATTTAACGCCATTCTTCCTGTGGCATTTATTTGTTATGGTATTGCCCACGGTGTCGCGGCAATATTGGTTAGCAACAGGGTTAGTGGTTTTATGTCGGCTATCAGTTTTGTGCTGGCATTGATTATGTTTCCCTTTTTACTTAGCCCAACTATTTATCTCATAGCTGCCTTTGCCATTTTATTTGTTGGCATTATGCCAGCTATTTCTCAGGCCATGGTCAAGAAATGAGCCAGTATGGAACGGACGAAATTGATCCGGTAATTCATGGTAAAGTCAGGCTTGGAATAATGGCATTTCTGGCTTCAGTTGGCTCGGCCAGCTTTGTGGTCTTGCGAGAAAAAACAGGCACAACCGACGGCAATCTCTCAAGCAATTTGCGAAGACTGGAAGAAGAGAAATATATTAAAATAAAAAAGAGTTTTGAGGGGCGCAAGCCATTGACGCTGGTGATTTTAACTAAAACCGGCAGGGCGGCATGGGTTGATTATTTAAACAAGATGCTGGTTTTGTTGAATGGGGAGGGGAACTAGAGCGTTTTGTAGGATAGGCATGTCCTTGGTCCTGACCCGGTGGTGGGTACGGTTATCCAGCTAGCTGGTATCCGGTTCGAAAACGCGACATGCTTTAATGTGGAGATAAACATCTATTTTTTGCGAAATGAATCCAGGGAAACAACTTTTTCGCCACTTTCGTCCTGTTCACCATCGGCATCTGAAGCGGTTTCTTTTTTTTCGTCAGATTTTGTGTCAAAAATTTCTTCGACGCTTGAAACTTCCTCAGCCTGCATCTGAGTGTTTGAAGGCTCGAACTGCAGGCCAAATTCCACCGAAGGATCAAAAAACCCCTTTAGGGCCGAAAATGGAATGACCAGCAATTCGCTGATCCCGTCAAAAGACAATCCGATCTCAAACCCGGTCTCGGAGGTTTTGAGGTCCTTATATTGATTTTGAATGACGATGGTCATTTCTTCTTCATATTCATCCAGCAATTTTTTGGAAATGCGAACTCCGGGTGCGCGGGTCGCAAACGAGATGAAAAAATGATGATCTCCGGGCAGGCCGGCAGTTTCAACCTCGCCGAGCACCTTGCGCACAACTCCGCGCAGGGCATCCTGAGTTAGTACATCGTAGCGAATATGATCCTGAGCCATAAAATTTCCCTTTTGCAAATCCGATGGTTTTCCATCAGATTGCCAGATTATCAATTGTTTCTATTTGACGCTATAATAGGGGTGGATTTCAAGGGTGCAAATAAAATCAAATTTTATTGCTATTTGTTCTGGCGAAACAGGTGGGTTTTTATAACAGAAAACTAGGTTTGCACGAAGAGGAAGAGCAAGCCGGAAAAAGAACAAGTTTAAGAAAATGCAACCCGAAAAAGTGCAGGCTTCTGTTGCCAGGTGCCTGCGAACCCCGCCTGAACCCTGCTAGGGGATCAGGACTTCATATTCGAGGTGTCGAACCGCTTACGCAGCCAAACGAACCTCAGCATAGTTGTCATTTGCAACTAAAAAATGGTCCGATACGGTGGTACCATGCCGAGCAAAAACATACCCTTTACGCCCTTGTCGATCCTATTTCGCCCCCATAACATCTCATTAAATTTTTGCGAAAAAATTTATTTCCCGCAATGAGATTTGGTGGAGGCGCCGGGTACCGCCCCCGGGTCCAATGGGTTTATTCCGATAGTCATTTATCACCATAGCTGTTTCCAGCACCCTCTATATAGGTGATTAAGCGCAAAATTGCAAAGAAAAAACCGGTTTTGCCATATTTTGTCAGCGTGCAATCGACATTGGTGCAAGCCCGATATATCCAATAGGCCATGGAGCATTTTCAAAAATCAGTTAAATTTATTTCGCCGACCATTGTCTGGGGGGTGGGGCTTGGCGTGGCATTTGCCGTTGGTGCTGCCCTGTTGTTCTTTGGTGCTGTTTCATATTTTGGCAATGTTGAATATGAGCGGGCGCAAAGCCGGGTATCGCTTTATCGCAGCACTTTGATTGGGGCTTTGCAGCGCTTTCAACACCTGCCGTTCATTCTGGCTCAGGACCCATATGTAATTGCCGGGGCGGCGGGAATTGATCGGGACGGGCTTAATGTCCGGCTGGCGGATTTTGCCAAAAGCGCAAATCTGGATGCAATTTATTTAATGGATAAAACCGGGGAAACAGTTTCTGCATCAAATTTTTCCGATGAGGTTACTTTTCTGGGCCAAAATTATGGTTTTCGACCCTATTTCAAGGATGCAATGGCCGGAAAACGGGGCGAGTTTTTTGGTATCGGGGCGACGACGCTAAAACCGGGTTATTTTATTGCCGAGCAGGTTTTGGATCCCAATGGTGAAATCCTGGGAGTGATTGCCCTAAAACTTGATCTGTCAGATTTAACGAGTGCCTGGCGCGAAGGGGGTGAAACGGTTTTTGCCTCCAATGATGATGGGGTTGTGGTTCTTTCATCGGAAGAAAGCTGGCGATATCAAACGCTTTTCCCCATTAGTGAGGGAAGGCGGCAGGCAATTGCAATTGAGCGTCAGTTTGCCAGCGAACCTTTAATGGAATTGGGCTGGCGGGAATTTGAAAATACAAGGGTTGAGTTAAACGGGCGCAATTATATTTATGCGGCGGCTCCGGTATTGCCGATTGACTGGAAGCTTTATTTTTTGGCTGATGAGAGCCGGGTTTGGGAGCGGGCATGGTTTACGTTGATTGGTTTTGGGATTGTAGCGCTTGGGCTGGTGATTTTAGCAATAATCTTAAGGGCACAAAGGATCAGGCAGGCCCTTAGAATTTCGCAAGCTGACCGGCGTGAGCTACGCGGTGCCAATGCGCTTTTGGCTCTTGAAATTGAAGAGAGACGCATGGCTGAAATGCAATTAGAAAGAGCCCAAACCGAGCTGGCAAGGTCGAGTAAGCTGGCGGCTTTGGGCCAACTTTCAGCCTCGGTTACCCATGAGTTGGGGCAGCCGATTTCCGCCATGCAAAATTATCTCAAAGCGGCTGAATTTGATAAAGATGGTGACGAACGCAAAAACTCTCTGGAACGGCTTGGGGGGATTGCACGTCGTATGGTTTCAATTACTCGCCAATTGCGCTTTTTTGCTCAGCCCGGTCAAAGCACCATGGAACAGGTGGATTTGACCCGAGTGTGGAAAGGGGCGTTTTTGCTGGTGGAAGCGGACCTTAAGCAAAAGGGCGTGGACCTGAACGTAAATATCGTGGATACAAAAATTATTGTTTTGGGCAATCGATTGCGGTTGGAGCAGGTTTTGATAAATCTCTTGCGCAATTCTATTTCTGCGCTGGAAGATCAAAAAAATAAAACCATTAAGGTTGATATAGGAATTGAAGGGGAAATGGCGATTATAACCATCAGTGATAATGGGCACGGTCTTGGGGCGCAGACCATGGATCAGATGAAAGAGCCATTTCATACCACCAAGGCATCGGGCAATGGAATGGGGCTGGGATTGGCGATTTCCACGGCCATTGTAGTTGAGCACGGGGGGCAGTTGCGGGCAAAAAACGGTAAAAAATCCGGGGCGGTTTTTACGCTGGAATTGCCAATTGAATTGGATAGCTTAGGGGCAAATGGGGAATAATGGTGCAAGCTGAGGGGCAGAAATTTCGGGTGTTGGTGGCCGATGATGATAGCGAAATGCGTGATTCTTTGGCCCATCTGTTGGGAAAAACCAATTGGGAGGTGGAAACAGTTGCCGGGGGCGAGCAGGCCATATCTCGCTTTGGCCAAATCATGCCGGATGTGGTTCTGAGTGATGTTCGCATGCCCGGGATGAGCGGGTTGGAGTTGTTGCAAAATCTGCACAAAGGAATTGGTGAAGCTCAAAAAGTGCCGGTGGTGTTGATTTCCGCCCATGGAGATATTCCCATGGCCGTGGCAGCAATGCAGCAGGGGGCCTATAGTTTTATTGAAAAGCCGTTTGACCCTAACCGTCTGCTTTCAGTTTTAAAACATGCGGCCAGTCAGCATCGCCAGGGATTGCAAACCCAAAGGTTGCGGGCTCGACTGTTAAACCTTTCCGGACTTGACAGGATTTTGCTTGGCGAGACTGATGTTATCAAATCCATGCGCGAAGACATCATGGACCTTGGGGAAAGTGAAACCCCGGTTATGTTGTTGGGAGAAACAGGAACCGGCAAAGAGCTGGTGGCTCGTGCCCTGCACGATCTTGGGCCACGGGCGGGGGGGCCGTTTGTGGCTTTAAATTGTGCTGCAATTCCGCTGGAACATTTTGAAACCACTATGTTTGGCAGTGTCGACGAAGAGCGGGGAACGTTAGCCAACGTAGATACGGGGACGTTGTTTCTTGATGAGATTGGCACCTGTCCGCCACAGATTCAGGCAAAATTATTGCGGGTTATTGAAACCCAGGAATTTAGCGTTGTTGGCTCATCCAAATCGACCAGCGTTAATTTTCGTGTGGTTTCAGCTTCCAATGAGCAATTGGATCAGGCTGTGGAGGAAGGGAGGTTTCGTCGTGACCTGTTTTATCGTTTGAACAATGTGGTGTTGCAACTTCCGCCTCTACGCGAGCGCCGTGAGGATATTACACTGCTTTTTGCGCATTTTTTAGAGCAGCAGGCGGCGGTTTATGAAATTGTTGCTCCGCAAACCAGCGCTGATGATCTTGCGGCACTTTTGTCCCATGATTGGCCGGGCAATGTGCGCGAATTGCGCCATGTGGCCGAGCGCAGAATTTTGGCGGCGCGGAGGGGTCGAGGGTCGGTTGCTGAAGCCATTCAACCGGATCTGGAAATTGATGGTGTTCCCGAAACTTTACGCGGGGCTATCGCTGCATTTGAGCGACAATTGATTGCCGGGGCTATAAAAACCCATCAGGGGCGCATGGATGCAGTTGCCGAAGCGCTGGGCATTGGTCGGCGAACCCTGAACGAAAAAATCGTAAAACTGGGGCTAAAGAAAGACGAATTGCTGTAGGGAAAGCAGTTTATTTCGCTGCGTGGTGCTGGCAAGTAATTTTATATTGGGAACTGAATTTATGGAACTGGAAACGTTGGGCCTATTCATCTTGACAGAGACACTTTTGTCAATCACCCCCGGGCCAGCAGTGTTGTTAGTGCTTGGTTTATCGGTTCGATATGGCTTTAAGATTGGGTTTGGTGCGACACTTGGAATCCTGTCTGTAAACGCCCTCTATTTTACTTTAGCGGCTCTGGGTGTGGGCGCGATGATTTTGGCATCGGCAGCTTTATTTACGACTATCAAATGGATAGGCGCGGCATATCTTATATATCTGGGCATCATGATGTTGCGACCTTTGTTCAGGAGGTTTTGGGGAAAAACCACTGCAAAAAACGAAGTGATAAATGTGGCAAGCGCGTCAATGGCGGTGGGTGGGAACAAAACAGATTTTAGAGGCTCATTTGTGCGCGGTTTTATTCTGCAGGCTTCAAACCCCAAAAACATCGCGTTTTTTGTAGCAATTTTGCCGCAATTCATTTCGCCAGAAGGCAATGTTGCCGGTCAGCTTTTCATCCTTGGAATTGTATCAGTTCTACTCGAGCTGCCTATTCTTGTGGTTTATGGTCTGGCATCATCTAAAAGTGCAAAATTGATGAAGGCGCACGTTGTGGAGTGGATTGAGGGCATGGGCGGCGCAATATTGATTGCCATGGGCGCCATGCTGGCGATGTATCGCCGCTCACCTTAGGTTGATCTGGTGTGAGAATGACGATGAGCCTGATGATGATGGATAGCGGGGAATATTGATTGGTTTGCGGAAATCCGCAGACCTGCTTTGTGGGGTAGGCGGATTTCTTCATGGGCAAGCGTTGTCGAAGGGGCTAGAAAAGCTGCAATTATATAACTAACCAAACTACCAAACCCAAAAATATCTTGTGAGGAGGATATAAATGAAAAAGAACCTGTTTAAAACAACTGCCATCACTCTGATTGCGGTGGCCTTTGCTGGCGAAGCCATGGCTCAGGCCCAGGTGGAATGGAATGTTTCCCTATGGGGCAAGCGCCGGGCGTTTACCGAGCATGTGGAAAAACTGGCTGAATTGGTTGATGCTAAAACCAATGGTCAGTTCACCTTGAATATTTCCTATGGTGGCCTGTCAAAAAATCGCGAAAATCTCGATGGAATTTCCGTTGGTGCTTTTGAAATGGCTCAGTTCTGTGCCGGTTATCATGCGGATAAAAACCCTTCGATTACCGTTCTTGAACTGCCGTTTCTGGGTGTAACAACTCTGGAACAGGAGCGTGAAATTTCTCAGGCTCTTTACAAGCAGCCTTCAGTTGTTGCCGATCTTGGTCGCTGGAATGCAACGCTGCTTATGCCTTCACCATTGCCGCAATATAATATTGCCGGGGTTGGTGATGCACCACAGACACTGGCTGACTTTGAAGGTCTGACAGTTCGTGCGACCGGTGGAATTGGCCGGGCAATGGAAGCGGTTAATGCTGTTCCCACCTCCATGTCAGCTTCTGAAGTTCGTCAGGCTATGGATAGTGGTGTAGTTAAGGCGGTGGCATTTGCCCCCCATGCTCACATGGCTTTTGGCACTGTGGAAAACGCCACCTGGTGGACCACAAACCTTAATCCCGGCACTGTAAATTGCCCGGTTGTTGTTAACACAGATGCGCTTGATGATCTTTCGGACGACAATCGTGCAGCTCTGCTTGGTTCAGTTGACGAGGCTTTGGATTATTACATTGATTTCTACAATGAAAAAACCATGGCCGCATGGGGACCTGTGCTGGACGAAAAAGGCATAGAGAGAGTTACTTTTGCAGATAGCGAACTTGCAGCTTTCCGTGAAGCTGTTGCTGGTCCTGCTGCTGCTGCCTGGATTGAAGAAAATACAGCTCGTGGCCTTCCGGCTCAAGAGCTATATGACTTCGTAAAAGGTATGATTGACGCTAATTGATCGAACAATAAATTTTCCCCGCCGCCGAGTGCGTTTTATACTCGGCGGCGGGGGATTTTGAAGCCGCGAGAAATTTTTGCGGTAGCAGATTTGGATTTTCGCTTAAAAATATTATCCATTTGAATTTTTCTAAAATAACAATCTTAAAAGGGGGGTGGTAAATTGGCCGGTGTATCATCAGTGCTTGAAGATGGCTCGTTATTGAGCCGTCTGGATCGTTCTCTTTTTAAAATCGAAACTGTTTTGGCGCTGATTGGCGGATTGGCGGTTTTTGCCCTTATGGTACTGGCGGTGGTCAGCGTTAGTGGGCGAAATCTGTTTAATCAGCCCTTGCGCGGTTATGTGGACTGGATTGAGCAGGCCATGCCTTTGATTGCATTTATTGGCATTTCCTACACCCAGCGTCTTGGGGGCCACATTCGCATGGATATTGTGGTGGGGCGGCTAAAGGGTCGTTCTCTATGGGTATCTGAATTTATAACTACGTTTTTTATGCTGGTATTGATGTTGCTGCTCGTGTGGGGAACATGGTCACATTTTCAACGCTCATTTGATTTTGCAGCCCCCTTATGGAGCCGGGACAGTTCGCTGGATATAAGATTGCCAATCTGGCCCTCTAAACTACTGGTTCCAATTGCGTTTTCGGTGATTTCCCTAAGGTTCGCTCTGCAATTGTGGGGTTATGCCCTGGCCATTATTTCCGGCACCAAAAGTCCGATTGCTGTGCCTTTAGTTGAGAGCGCTGCAACCGTTGCAGCTCGTGAAGCGGCTTCTGTGTCCGGATTTGATGATGATGCGGATGAAGCTGAAAAAAATATCAATGGGGATAAAGCCTGATGGACTCCACGAGTATTGGAATTATCGTTACCTCAGGCATGCTGGTCATGGTGGTGCTTGGCATGCGGGTTGGCATCGCTGCGGCGCTTGCCGGGATGGTTGGGCTGATCTGGATTTTCTGGGCGAAAAAAAACTATGCGGGTGACGAGTTTGTCTGGGCATTGACCGTGGCGGTAAAAACCGCCGGACAAGTGCCCCATTCAAAAATTTCTTCTCAGGCATTATCGCTCATTCCCACATTTATCCTGATTGGATTTTTGGCCTATTATGCGGGTCTAACCAAGGCCCTGTTTGAAGCGGCCAAGCGCTGGGTCGGCTGGTTGCCGGGTGGATTGGCGGTTTCAACCGTATTTGCCACTGCCGGGTTTGCTGCCGTGTCTGGCGCT
The DNA here is from genome assembly GCA_021648375.1 of Devosiaceae bacterium. Taxonomy (GTDB): domain Bacteria; phylum Pseudomonadota; class Alphaproteobacteria; order Rhizobiales; family Devosiaceae; genus DROE01. Next base: position 89,996 of record JAKISW010000004.1, on the reverse strand, counting down.
TCGGTTGCTACATCTGCGGTTTTTGCGCGCATTGCCATCCCTGAAATGCTAAAAGTTGGTTATGATAAACGCTTCGCAGCCGGGGTAGTGGCTGCGGCTGGAACTCTGGCCTCGCTTATTCCTCCATCGGCAATTTTGGTGATTTATGCAATTATTGTTGAGCAGGATGTGGGCGCGCTGTTAATCGCTGGATTTATTCCCGGAGCGTTTTCGGCAATAATTTATGGCACTATGATTGTTATCATGGCGTTGGTGTGGAAAAAACTTGGCCCGCCGGTAACCGGATATACTTGGGGGCAGCGCTTTAAGTCACTGCCCGGAGTGTTTCCAATATTCTTCGTCGTGGCGATAATAATCTTCTTTATCTACAACCCGTTTGGCGGCGATGCCTGGGGCACACCCACCGAAGGGGGAGCGCTAGGGGCGTTCGTTGTATTCTTGATGGCATTGATCAAGGGCATGCGCTGGCCGCAATTCAAGGAAGCACTGCTGGAAACAGCAAAGCTTACTGTGATGATTTTTACCATCATCTGGGGCGTTTTGATCTATGTGAGGTTTTTGGGATTTGCTGATCTGCCGGGCCTGTTTTCAGTCTGGATAGGATCGCTTGATCAAAGCCCGATGCTTACCCTGATTTATATACTTTTGGCGTATGCGGTTTTGGGCATGTTCATGGATGCCATTGGCATGCTGGTTTTGACATTGCCGGTGGTTTATCCGGCAGTGATCGCGCTCAATGGCGGTGAGGGCGTTTTAGCGGCCGACAGTGCATTTGGTATGGGGGCGGTTGGATTTTCCATCTGGTTTGGCATTATTGTGGTGAAGATGGCGGAGCTGTGTCTGATTACGCCGCCCATTGGGCTAAACTGTTTTGTTGTCGCGGGAGTGCGAAAAGACATCTCGGTTCAAGACGTGTTTTGGGGCGTTTCACCGTTTTTTGTCGCTGATGCTCTAACTATTGCCGGTCTGATTGCTTTCCCCGCCATCGTGCTTTATCTGCCGCGATTGTTATTGGGCCTCTAAACCCTTCGAGTTGGTCCAGCGAATCATTTAATACTGCCAGCATGAAACAATATCTGGATCTGTTAAAACACGTTAAAGAGCATGGAAGCGATCGGGGGGATAGGACCGGAACCGGCACTCGTTCGGTTTTTGGCTATCAGATGCGGTTTGACCTAGCGGATGGTTTTCCACTGCTAACGACAAAAAAACTGCACATAAAATCCATCATCTATGAATTGCTGTGGTTTTTGCGCGGAGAAACCAACGTGAAATGGTTGCAGGAGCGCGGGGTAAAAATATGGGATGAGTGGGCTGACGACAATGGCGACCTTGGTCCAGTCTATGGTTCGCAATGGCGAAGCTGGCCAACGCCGGGCGGAGAAAAAATCGATCAGATAAAAATCCTGATTGAGGGGATTAAAAACAATCCAAATTCACGCCGCCATATTGTTAGTGCATGGAACCCGGCTGAGGTCGATGATATGGCGCTGCCACCCTGCCATTGCCTGTTTCAGTTTTATGTGGCGGATGGCAAATTGAGTTGTCAGCTTTATCAGCGCTCAGCGGATATATTTTTGGGGGTGCCGTTCAACATTGCCTCCTACGCGCTTTTGACCCATATGGTGGCCCAGATCTGTGACCTTGAGGTTGGCGATTTCATCCATACGCTGGGTGATGCGCATTTATACAAGAATCATTTTGAGCAGGCAGATTTGCAATTGATGCGAAAACCAAAACCTTTGCCAAAACTTGAGATTTTGAATCAGCGCAACTCGCTAAGTGATTTTGAATATGAGGATTTTGCTATTGTTGGTTATGAGGCTGATCCGGGAATAAAGGCTGCGATTTCGGTATGAGTGTTTCCATAAGACATGCGGTAAAAGGCGATGAAGGTTTAGTTTTTGATTTCATAATTGCGCTGGCAAAATATGAAAAGCTGGAACATGAGATAGCGGCAAATAAAGAAGATATTGCACGGGATTTGTTCGGCCCATCGCCACGCGTATTTTGTGAAATTGCCGAGATTGGCGGGCAGCCGGTAGGGTTTGCACTCTGGTATTATACATTTTCCACATTTCGGGGAAAACACGGCATTTGGTTGGAAGACTTGTTTGTGGACCCGGATGCGCGCGGAAGCGGCATTGGCAAAGCTCTGATGAGCCATCTTGCAGAAAAATGCCATTGTGAGGGCCTGCCCCGTCTCGAATGGTGGGTGCTGAAGTGGAATACTCCTTCCATAGATTTTTATAAGTCGCTCGGGGCGATCATGCAGGATGAATGGAGCGTTTGTCGTGTGGATGGGGATGCTTTGAAAAGGCTTGGTGGAAAATGACGTCAACTAATAATAAATCTGCAGTCACAATTATTGCAGCTCTTGATCGCAATGGAGTAATTGGGGTGAACGGAGATATGCCCTGGCGCATTCCATCAGATTTTGCCCACTTTAAACGCTCAACAATGGGCAAGCCAATGATTATGGGGCGCAAACAGTTTGAAACTGTGGGCAAGCCGTTGCCCGGAAGAACCAATATCGTGGTTTCTCGCCAACAGGGATACCAGCCGGACGGGGTTATAGTAATCAATGATTTTGAGGCGGCAGTTTCCCATGCAAAAGAAATTGCACTGGCAGATGGAGTTGATGAAATTATGATTATCGGGGGCGGTGAAATTTATGAAATGGCAATTAAAATTGCTGACAAGATGATAATTTCTCATGTGGAGCTGGAGGCCGCAGGCACTGGCAGGGATGATGTTATAAAGTTCCCTGATATAGATTTGAACACGTGGCAAATTGCTAAGGAATTGGCGGTTTTGCCCCATGATCGTGATCAAGCGACATATTCTATTAAAGTTTATTTGAACAGAAACGCTTCCCTGCATTGATCGGGCAGCAATTGATGCCTATATAGGGCGAGATTTTTGTTCAACAACCAAACGAAAGGGCCAATATGGCTTGGGATAATGAAGGCGGCGGAAATAAAGGCGGCGGCGGGCCGTGGGGACAGTCGCCCGGCGGCGGAGGCGGTCGCGGACCGCGTCGGCCAAATGGCGGCGGCGGCGGGGGAACACCTCCTGACATCGAAGAACTGCTAAAAAGAGGCAGGGATCAGTTCGGTGGTGAATTACCGGGTGGAAAATGGTTTTTTGTCGGGATATTTTTTGCCGCGGTAGTCTTTTGGGCAACCCAGGCCATTTATCAGGTCGCCCCACAGGAAATCGGCGTTGAGATGCTGTTTGGTCAACCCAAGGAAGAATTGAGCAATTCAGGCCTGCATATGGTCTGGTGGCCTCTGGAAACCGTTGAAAAAATCGCGATTACTGAAAATCAAACCAATATTGCATCGATTGTTGCCGGACGGCCGCGTACTGATCAGGGCCTGATGCTCTCCGGTGATCAGAATATCGTTGATGTTTCTTTTTCTGTTTTGTGGCGGATTGATGATCCGGCAGCCTATTTGTTCAACGTGAATGATCCGGCTGAAATGGTCAGAAAAACTGCTGAAAGCGCCATGCGTGAAGTGGTGGGACGGCGTCCGGCTGATGATATTTTTCGGGATGATAAAGAAGGGGTAAACTTTGAAGTTCAACAGATCACCCAGGAAATCCTTAGTTCTTATGATGCAGGCATAATAATTTCACGTGTTGCCATTGAGCAGGTTGCTCCTCCTGTCGAAGTTGCTGATGCATTTGATGAAGTGCAAAGAGCGCAACAGGATGAAGACAGGTTCCAGGAAGAAGCCCGTCAATATGCCAATACATTGCTCGGAAACGCTCGCGGTCAGGCCGCTCAGATATCTGAAGATTCAGCCGCCTATAAGGATCGGGTGGTAAAAGAAGCTGAGGGTGAAGCGGCGCGCTTTATCCTAGTTTATGATGAATATGCAAAAGCTCCTGAAGTTACTCGCAAGCGTTTGTTTCTTGAAACCATGGAGCAGGTTCTTGCATCCTCCAATATGGTTATTATCGAGAGTGGCGCTGGAACCGGAGTGGTGCCATATCTGCCGCTTCCTGAGTTGCGCTCCAATACCGCTGTGCAGGGGAATTAGATCATGAACAACAAGCTAACCATTTTAATTATAGTAGTTGTGGGTGCATTTTATATTCTGTTCTCCTCAATCTTTATCGTCAACGAGCGTGATCAGGCGATTGTTACACGCTTTGGTGAAATCACGCGGGTCCACACAACGCCGGGGCTTTATTTTAAAGTTCCCACCGATATTGTGGAATCTGTGCAAATAATTGAAGATCGTCTGCTTCGCTATGACCTGGACGATATTTTGTTGCAGGTTTCTGACGGTAAATTTTATATTGTGGACGCGTTCGTAACCTTTAAGATCGACGATCCGATTAAGTTCCGCGAAAGTGTTTCTGGTGATCTGCCAACTGCTGAACGCCGTATAGCAACACGGTTTGATGCGGCCTTGCGTCAGGTCTATGGCAAGCGCGATTTTAATGCCGCTCTTAGTGCCGCCAGAACTGAAATGATGTTGGAAACCCGCAATATTTTGCGCAATGATATGTCGGAACTGGGCATTGATATCGTTGATGTGCGGGTGCTTCGCACTGATCTGACTTCTCAGGTCTCCTCGCAGACATTTGACCGTATGAAGGCCGAACGTCTGGCTCAGGCAGCTTTAGCACGGGCACGGGGACAAGAGCTTGCTCAGGCATTGACTGCGATCGCTGATCGTCAGGCAATCGAGATTGTGGCAACGGCCAATCGTGATTCTGAAATCCTTCGTGGTGAAGGCGATGCGGAACGCAACCGGATATTTGCCGAGGCCTATACCAAGGACATTGAATTCTTTGAATTTTATCGTTCCCTGCAATCCTATCGCAATGCGATTGGCGGTCCTGATACATCACTGGTACTTTCACCGGATTCTGAATTCTTCAATTATTTCGGTAGAAGTGTAAACGCTCCATCTACAAATGGTGGAACCGGTGCGCCGGCGGCAAGTGCCCGTTAATCAGTGATTGATTTAATTACGGCGCTCGCTTTGGTAATTGTTTTGGAAGGGCTGCTTTATGCAGCCTTTCCAGAGCAGATGAAGCGGGCGCTGGCCTCTTTGCTGGAACTTCCCAATGCAAAACTTCGCATAGGAGCACTGGCATTTGCTGCGGTGGGGCTTATTATACTTTACCTTATAAAAAGCTAGAACAGGTCTTAATGAACTAAAGCAGGTTTTGGATGGTGAAGACATTATTTAAGAGGCATTTATTGAGCCTGAGACATCTAAAAACCTTGCCGGTTCAATTTGTCCAAACAATATTATTTTCAACTTTGTTATTCTTTTTCCCGATGCAAAACGGTGCTTTTTCACAAAGTGCAGGTTTTGTCGGGCCCGCTTCTGTATCTGAACTTGCGGCAGACCTATCGGGGGCGGTGGTCAATATTGGCACTTCACGACCCGTTGCAGGTGGTGGAGGCGATCCTTTTCCCGACCTGCCTCAGGGATCTCCTTTAAGAGAATTGTTTGAGGGTTTAAATCCAAATCTTGGACAAGGGCAGAAACGCATGGGGGAAGCGCGCAGTCTTGGCAGCGGGTTTTTGATCTCTGAAAAAGGATTTGTAGTCACCAATAATCACGTTATCGTTGGGGCCAGCGAAATCCTTGTTTACACCTCTCAAGGGCAAAGATATGTGGCCGAAGTTGTCGGAGTGGACGAAAAAACCGATCTGGCAGTTTTAAAAATCTCATCGGGTCACCCATTTCCTTTTGTGGAGTTTGGGGATAGTGACAGCGCTGAAGTTGGCGACTGGGCGATGGCGGTTGGCAATCCGTTCGGGCTTGGCGGATCGGTTTCTCTTGGCATTGTTTCAGCCCGCAATAGGGATTTTAATTCCGGGCCTTATGATGATTATATTCAGACCGATGCTGCGATAAATCTGGGTAATTCCGGGGGGCCCCTATTTGATATGAATGGGGATGTGATGGGGATTGTCACCGCCCTTATATCCCAGGAGGGCAGTTCGGGTGGACTTGGTTTTGCAGTGCCGGGCAATCTGGCCTCGCCAATAATCGATCAGTTGATTGAGTTCGGTAAAACCCGGCGCGGATGGCTTGGGGTTTCCATTCAGGAGGTTGGAGAAAATTTAGCGTCATCTGTTGGACTTAGCGCTGCCATTGGTGTGTTGATTGCTGATGTTACAGCGGGCGGGCCTTCTGATGGTATGTTACTTGAAGGTGATATAATTCTGGTTTTTGATGATGCTCCGATTATTGACTGGAAGGATCTTCCCAGAATTGTAGCGCAGACCGCGGTGGGCAGCACAAGCATCATGCGGGTATATCGCAATGGGGAAATTGTGGAAGTTGGCGTGACCCTTGGTGAATTGGAAGAGGGTGAAAAACTTATTGCGCAAAATAGAGAGACCCAGAGGCGCGAACAGGTTTTTTCACAAGAATTGATTTTAGAATCTCCATCAGAAATTATTGATTATGGAAAGCGCTTACAGCAATCCAACTCTGACCTGCTGGGGTTTGATGTGGTGGAAACGAGCGAGCAATTGCTGAATAACATGGGCCGGGAAAAGAATGTTAAAGGACTGGCTATTGTTTTTGTCGAACCTGAATCCATTGCCTTTGAAAATGGAATGCGGGCCGGTTTAATTATTTCTCAAGTTGACAGGGTAGAAATTGATTCCATTGAGGAGATGGAGAGCCTACTGGCTATTGCACTTGAAAACGAGGTTGAAGCCATATTGTTAAAACTAAGCGATGCCAGCGGTATTAGTCGATTTGTTGCCGTGCCTTTAATCTAAAAAAGTATGCTAAAATTAGCGGATAAATTCTTCCTCGTTAAATCCCTGCATATAAAGCAATGCTGAAAGGTCTGCATGCTTTAGACTAAAGGGAGCAGCAGCAGAAACTGAGGGTTTGGCATGCAGAGCAACGCCCATTGCCGCTTGTTTCAACATTGGCAGGTCATTGGCCCCATCACCAACCGCAATTGTTGAAAGTGGAGAAATTCCAAGTTCTTCAATCAGGGTTTTAAGGCGATCAGTTTTGGTTTTCGCATCAACTATCGGTGGAATTACCTTGCCGGTAAGTTGTTTGTTTTCATCAAATTCCAATAGATTTGCTGTTGCATTGTCAAAACCTATTCGCTTGGCAAAAAAGTCAGCAAAAATGCTAAAGCCGCCGGAAACCAGTTCACAATAGGCGCCATATTCCTTCATGGTTTTAACCAGAACTCTGCCCCCCGGACTAAGGGTAATGTTTTCGCGGCGCACTTGCTTTATTTGGCTTAGATCCAAGCCCTTAAGTAACATAACTCTGGTGGAAAGAGCCTGTGTAAAATCCAGCTCTCCATTCATGGCCTGTGTGGTGATGTCAGAAATTTTTTCTTTTATACCTAAAACATCAGCCAGTTCATCTATGCATTCCTGCTCGATCATGGTTGAATCCATATCGGCGAGCAGTAATTTTTTTCTTCGGTTTTCTTTAGGGAGCAAAACTACATCAATGGGATATTCGGCGATCATTTCTTTTGCTATATTTAATGGATATGAACTTCTAGGGCTGTTGATTTCGCAGGCTATGGTCTGGGCAAGCCAGTTGATTTCTCCTCCCACCTGGCTTTGAACTTTTGCAATAAGATCAGGGGTCAAAGCCGGTTCAGAAGGATTGGCAATCAGGCACAAAACAGACATTGAAACATCTCATTTTTAAGGTTGGAATTATTGGGCGCCTCAGAAACAAATATTGATAGGGATCAAAACGCAAATTTTGCTGTTCTGATAGCCGGTCCAACGGCCAGCGGCAAGTCGGAGCTGGCCCTGAAAATGGCGAAAGACCTGAACGGGGTGATAATCAACACCGATTCCATGCAGGTTTATTCGGTTTTGGATGTATTGAGCGCTCGCCCCCAGAGCAATGAGCTGGCGCAGGTTGAGCATTATTTATATGGATTTTTATCTCCAACAGAGCGCTGCTCAACCGGGGTTTGGCTACGGGCAGTCGCTAAATTGCTGGCTAGGGATGAATTAAAGAGCAAGAATAAGATTTTTGTCGGTGGAACAGGGCTTTATTTCAAAGCCCTGACAGATGGATTCATTGAAATTCCAGATATTTCATCTCAACTTATCGAGGAAACTGAAGCGCTGGTTGCTCCGCTTTCCCGTCAGCAACGAATAGATCTGTTGAGCAAGCGCGACCCGGAAATGGCAAAAACCCTGCTGGAGCCGGATCAGCAAAGACTGGTTCGTGCCTTGAGTGTGCTTGCAGGAACCGGGCGCTCTCTGGCCAATTGGCAAAAGGATGAGCAACAGGGTTTGCTTGGCTCGTATGATTTAAAAAAAATAGTTTTAAATCCGGACCGTGAAATTTTAAATGAAAGGATCAAAAAGCGATTTTTGACCATGTTAGAAAAGGGTGGAGTTGAAGAAGTTAAAGAGATTTCATCCCTTGATATTGATCAGAGTATGCCGGCAATGAAGGCGATTGGTGTGCGAGAAATCAGCGGCTGGTTGGCAGGGGATTTTAGCAGGGAGGAGGCGATTGAAAAGGCAATTATTGCCAGCAGGCAATATGCAAAACGTCAAAGAACATGGTTTCGCCGCCAGATGGAGAACTGGGAATGGCGGCACTAAAATTTAAATTATTCCGCTGGTTTTTGCTGCGCTGATTTGCCGTGCTGTGATGGGAATTTTTACCTGCACTTGACGCACACAATTTTCCCGCTTAACAATTGCCCATAAATTTGATTAGGAATGTTTTTGATGGTTTTTGAAATTCTTGTGGTTATGGAGCGCATTGGCGTCGCGGGTTGAAACACTCCCGCGGACGGTGATGCGCATATCAAGGCTCCTTAAGGGGCCTTTTTTATTGCTTGAAATTTGAAAATATTTGTTAAATTCTCTTGAGAATATGTTTAGCCCCCATAACGGGGTTGTTTAGAGTTGAAGAAAAAGGAGCAGGGCCTGATGTCCGAGAAATTAACCGGTGCGGAAATGGTGGTTGAGGCGCTTAAGGATAATGGTGTCGAACATATTTTTGGCTATCCGGGTGGTGCAGTGCTACCGATTTATGATGCCCTGTTTCAACAGGATGCTGTGGAGCATATTCTGGTGCGCCATGAGCAAGGGGCGACCCATATGGCGGAGGGCTATGCACGCTCCACCGGCAAGGTTGGTGTTGTTCTGGTTACTTCGGGGCCGGGGGCGACAAATGCTGTAACCGGTTTAACCGATGCGCTGCTTGATTCAATTCCGCTGGTTTGTATTACAGGGCAGGTGCCCACCTCTCTAATCGGTTCGGACGCCTTTCAGGAATGCGATACTGTTGGCATTACACGCAATTGCACCAAGCATAATTATCTGGTGAAAAAAATTGATGATCTGGCGCGCATAATCCATGAGGCTTTTTATATCGCAGCTTCCGGGCGCCCCGGCCCCGTGGTGATTGATATTCCAAAGGATGTGCAGTTTGCGCTGGGACAATATATGAAGCCCTCAACTCAAATTCAGCACAATAGCTATTCTCCAAATGTTGAGGGGGATATTGGGGATATAGAGACCGCAGTTGATTTGATGCTGCAGGCCAATAAGCCGGTGTTTTATACGGGCGGTGGCATTATAAATTCTGGTCCAAGGGCTTCTGAGCTGTTGCGAGAACTGGTGGAATTGACTGGCTTTCCTGTTACCTCAACCCTGATGGGACTTGGGGCCTACCCCGCATCCGGTGACAAATGGCTGGGTATGCTGGGCATGCATGGCACTTATGAGGCCAATATGGCCATGCATGATTGTGATCTGATGTTAAATATCGGAGCGCGGTTTGACGATAGAATCACCGGACGAATAGATGCTTTCTCACCGGGCTCAACCAAGGTACATGTGGATATTGATCCATCTTCGATCAATAAAATTGTTGATGCGGATCTGGCGATTATTGGTGATTGTGAACATGTTTTAGAAGAGATGGTTCGGTTGTGGCGCACCAAAACCAACGCCCCAAGAACCGAAGCCATAAAACCATGGCTGGATGAGGTGGAAAAATGGAGAGCAATAAAATCTCTGGGTTATGAGAATTCGGACAGCATTATCAAACCACAATTTGCCATAGAGCGGTTGGCAGCAGCGGTTAAAGATCGCGATGTTTATATCACTACTGAGGTGGGCCAGCATCAGATGTGGGCGGCGCAATATTTTCCGTTTGAAGAACCCAACCGTTTTATGACTTCAGGCGGTCTTGGCACCATGGGTTATGGATTGCCGGCAGCTGTTGGAGTGCAGGTGGCCCACCGGGATGCTCTGGTTATTGATATTGCCGGAGAGGCCAGCGTGCAGATGACCATGCAGGAATTCTCAACTGCGGTTCAATTCAGGTTGCCGATCAAGGTTTTTATTCTCAATAATGAATATATGGGCATGGTGCGTCAGTGGCAGGAACTTTTGCACGGTTCGCGCTTTTCCCAATCATATTCTGAAAGCCTGCCAGATTTTGTAAAACTGGCTGAAGCCATGGGCGGCAAAGGGGTGCGTTGTGATGATCCGAAACAGCTTGATCAGGCTATCGCAGAAATGCTGGATTATGACGGGCCGGTTTTGTTTGATTGTCGAGTAGAAAAACTGGAGAATTGTTTGCCAATGATCCCCTCCGGTAAAGCCCATAATGAAATGATCCTGGCGGATACCGCAGATATTTCAAATATTATTGATGAAAAGGGGAAGGCTCTTGTTTGATTTTAACGCGAAACTTCTTAAAGCCGCATCAGCTGGAGAAAGAGCATGAATTCCCATCTTAGAGCCAGCGGGTCAGCATATTTTTTGACCGCTGCAAAAAACAACAAAGAGCGTCATACCCTTTCAGTTCTGGTGGATAACGAACCGGGAATTCTGGCGCGAATTGCCGGACTGTTTTCGGCCCGTGGATATAATATCGAAAGCCTGACGGTTTCTGAAACCGAGCATGAGCAGGGTTTGAGCAGAATTACGGTGGTGACAATCGCCAGCCCCAAAACCCTGCGCCAGATTAAATTGCAGTTGGAGCGCTTAATTCCGGTGCATAAGGTGCATGATCTGACTGCTGAAGGCAATCCACTGGAGCGTGAACTGGCGCTGGTAAAGGTCGCTGGAGCCGGAGAAAAGCGGGTTGAAACGTTAAGGCTTGCCGAGGCATTTCGTGCTCAGGTGGTTGATGCTTCCACTACCAGTTTTATATTTGAAATCACTGGAAAGACGTCAAAGATCGAGCAATTTATTTCCCTGATGGTGCCGTTGGGGCTGGTTGAAGTGGTGCGGACCGGGCTATCGGCAATTTCGCGCGGGCCAGATGGTATGTAATTCTTGTTTTTGGTTTTATTTTTGCCTTGTGAAGTAAATTTGAAAAGTCAGCTATTATGACAAAACTTTCAGTCAATCTGAATGCAGTTGCTATGCTTCGCAATCGGCGAGATATCGGTTGGCCCAGCGTCACTGGTATTGCAAGGGTTGTTTTGCAGGCGGGAGCCAACGGTATAACCGTGCATCCGCGGCCTGATCAGCGTCATATTCGAGATGGAGATGTGAGCGAGTTGGCAGCAATGATCCGCGCTGAGTTTTCAGAGGTGGAATATAATATTGAGGGCTATCCCGATCAGCGTTTTTTGAAACTGGTTGAACAGGTAAAACCCGATCAGGTGACATTTGTTCCCGATGATCCGGATCAGGCTACATCTGACCATGGTTGGGACATTGGGGCTAATGAAGAAATGTTAAGGTCGGCAATCGCTCGTATGAAAGACAGCGGTTTTCGGGTGGTTTTGTTTGCTGATGCAGACCATAACGCGCCCCAGCAGGCAATGGATGTCGGGGCAGATCGGATCGAGCTTTATACCGGGCCGTTTGCGGCAAATTTTGGCAATGCATCGGGGGATGTTTTGCTGGAAAATCTGGCAAATACCGCCAAAGCGGCGAAAGATGTGGGGATCGGGATGAATGCGGGTCATGATTTGACGCTGGAAAATATCCCATCGTTTCTTAGCGCTGTGGAAAATGTGGCAGAAGTTTCCATCGGTCATGGCATAACCGCCGATGCTTTGCTTATGGGTTTTGCTGAAGCTGTGCGTCGATATAAGGCGCTGCTGGATTAGGGCTTGCCCCCCAAGGGGCTGCCCCTGAATTTTCTGGTTGTTTAGGTTCAGAGCAATTCCAGCGGAATTTTTCTGGTGTCCTTGACGTTTCGAACTACCACGGATGAGGCTATTTCGCGCACCCCTTGCATCTGCATTAGATTAAGGCGCAAAAATTCTTCGTAATCATCGAGGTTTTTGGCAATTACCCGCAGGCGAAAGTCAATTTCTCCCAGCAATAGCTGACATTCCTGAACCTGGGGAAATTTGCAGATGGCCTGTTCAAATTCCGACAGGGTTTTGCGGGCGTGCTCACTCATTTTGATGCGAACAACTACCTCAATGCCAAACCCTAATTTTTTGGCATCAACAACAGCGACGGTTCTTTTTATTACTCCCGTTTTTTCAAAATTATTAATGCGTCGCCAGACCGGTGATTGGGATGAGCCAATGCGCTGGGCAATTTCGCCGGAGGAAAGAGATGCATCAGTTTGCAGTAATTCCAGAATTTGTTTTTCCATATCATCAAGTTTTTGCATATTTTATTCCATATTCTGTCAATTTGTTGCGATTTCTATTCGAGTGAAGAAGGTTTGTCGAGTAATCAGGATAGATTTTGCTAAGAATTCATTCTACTTTGCCCTCCATTACAGGTTTGTTGGAGACAAAAATTGGTTTGCATTGTTGGCTGGGCCCATACGAAATTTGGAAAATTACCCGATGAAAATATTGAAAGCCTGCTGAGCGATGTCACCCGACGTTCGTTAACTCACGCCGAAATAAGCGCCGGTGATGTGGATGGATGTTTTGTCGGCACTGTCAATAACGGATTTTCTGATCAGGATTTTTCTGCCGGACTATTTTCATTAGCTGATGACTGGTTGCGGCATACTCCGGCAGTGCGGGTAGAAAATGCCTGCGCTTCAGGCAGTGCGGCAATTCATGCGGCGCGCGATTTCATCATGGCTGGACGTGGGCGAATAGCTGTTGTGGTCGGGGTCGAAAAAATGAGCGCAACCCCAATGCCCGATGTCAGTAATATTTTGCTCGGGGCCAGTTATTACAAGGAAGAAGCCAGTGAACAGGGAGGATTTGCCGGGGTTTTTGCCAGAATCGCCAAGGGGTATTTTCAGCAGTTTGGCGATAAAAGCGCCTCATTGGCCCGTATCGCTGCCAAAAATCATTTCAATGCTTTGTCCAACCCCAATGCGCAAATTCGCAAGGATCTGGGATTTGAATTTTGCAATACTGTTTCCGACAAAAACCCCTATGTGGCTGACCCGCTGCGGCGCACCGATTGCTCATTAATATCTGATGGAGCGGCGGCTATCGTTTTGACTGATAATGAAACTGCCCTGAGTATGCAGAGGGCCATTGCCTTTAGGGCAGCTTCTGCGGTCAATGATTTTTTACCTCTGGCGCGGCGCGATCCGACAAAATTTGAGGGGGCGGCTTTGGCATGGATGAGTGCTCTTGATACTGCAAAATTATCTATTCATGATTTGTCGCTTGTTGAAACTCACGACTGTTTCACCATTGCTGAACTGTTGGAATATGAAGCGATGGGGTTGGCAAAACACGGGGAGGGCCATCGCATAATTGATGAAGGCATTACTCAAAAAGATGGTGCACTGCCGGTAAATCCTTCAGGAGGGCTTAAAGCAAAAGGGCATCCATTGGGGGCAACAGGCGTTTCCATGCATGTAATGGGGGCCATGCAATTGATGAACGAAGCCGAGGATATGCAGATAAAAAATGCCAAACTGGCCGGAATTTTTAATATGGGCGGGGCGGCAGTTTCAAACTATGTGAGCATTCTGGAGCGCATAAAATGAGTGAACAAAAAACTCATCCCGGTGCGGACGTACCGACGAAACCTGCCAGTAAAAGAGTTATGAATCTGGCGCACTTTTTATTGCAACAGGCACGGCGGCAGGGAACTGAAACCGCTCTTGTGTGGGGAGAAAAAAGCTGGAGTTGGAGCGAGTTGAATACCCGGGTTGATGCCATGGCTTTGGCGTTAAAAAAACTCGGGGTTAAAAAAGGCGACAAGGTTTTGGTGCAGTCAAAAAACTGCAATCAATTGTTTGAAAGCATGTTTGTTTGCTTTCGGTTAGGTGCTGTCTGGGTGCCGGCAAATTTTCGTCAGACCCCGGATGAAATCATAAAAATGGGCAAGACCAGTCAGGCAAGCATATTTATCTGCCATCAGGATTTTTCCGAGCATGCAAAAGCGGTGACCGAGCAATTACCTGAGATCAAACAAATAATTGTCGGTGGATCTGAGGCGGGTGAAGATTACGAAAGTTTAGTAAAAGCCAATTTGGGGCAGGAATTTAAGGCTGCAAATGTGGAGTATGATGATCCGTGCTGGTTCTTTTTTACTTCCGGCACCACAGGCGCTCCCAAGGCTGCGGTATTAACTCACGGGCAGATGAGTTTTGTAATCACCAATCACCTTTGTGACCTGATGCCAGCGATGACCCCGCAAGATGATGCCTCGCTGGTGGTTGCGCCGCTTTCCCACGGGGCGGGAATCCATCAACTTGCTCAAGTGGCGCGGGGGGTAAAATCAATTTTGTTGGCAGGGGAAAAATTTGATCCTGCCGAGGCATGGCATTTGGTGGAAAAGTGGCGGGTGAGCAATATGTTTACGGTGCCCTCAATTGTCAGCCTGCTGGTGGAAGATAAAGCGGTGGAGAAATATGATCACTCCAGCTTGAAATATGTGATTTATGCGGGCGCGCCCATGTATCGAAAACATCAAAAATTTGCCCTTGAGAAACTGGGCAAGGTGTTGGTGCAATATTTTGGCCTTGGGGAGGTCACCGGAAACATCACCATCCTGCCTCCCTATGCCCATGATGTGAGCGATGACAAACAAAAAATTGGCAGTTGTGGATATGAACGCACTGGAATGCAGGTGAGCATTCAAAATGATAAGGGTGAAGAACTGGAGGCCGGGCAAACCGGGGAAATCTGCGTTTGTGGTCCAGCGGTATTTTTTGGTTATTACAATAATCCTGAGGCTAATGAAAAAGCTTTTCGAGCGGGGTGGTTTTTAACCGGAGATCTGGGGCACCTGGATAAAAACGGTTATCTTTTTATCACGGGGAGAGCCTCGGACATGTATATTTCTGGAGGCTCAAACATTTATCCAA
The DNA here is from genome assembly GCA_021648375.1 of Devosiaceae bacterium. Lineage (GTDB taxonomy): Bacteria > Pseudomonadota > Alphaproteobacteria > Rhizobiales > Devosiaceae > DROE01. The sequence goes on along the minus strand of JAKISW010000004.1, from coordinate 74,775 downwards.
GAGAGATCGAAGAAAAACTTTTGGCTCACCCGACTTTAAGTGAAGTTGCGGTGCTTGGGGTGCCTGATGAGCGCTGGGGAGAGGTTGGAGTTGCAATCTGTGTGCTTAGGGAGGGCCAAAACCTTAGCGCGGATGAATTACTCAAATGGATGGATGGAAAAATCTCCCGCTATAAATTGCCCAAGCGGGTTTTCTTTTGGGATGAATTGCCCAAATCCGCCTATGGAAAAGTTACCAAAAAAAATATCATGGCTGCCCTTGAGGCAAAAAACTGCATGGCGAAAAAAGGGGAAAGTGAATGAATGGTGCAAGCTCGTATCCTGGACGTCCCAGAACCTTCAAACATCCGGGCAGACCAAATCCGGTTCGTATTCAGAGCGAAAATTCGAAAAAATCTCGTCATGTCAGGTTGGCGTTGCAACCGGGATTAAGCCTGTTTGATGCCATAGTAAATTCACTGGCTAAAATTAATATTGAGAATGCATCGCTTACAATTTTGGGGGGAGTGTTTGACAATCTTGATTATTGCGTAGCGCCTCCTGATCCGAAAAAACTCTCGGTAATTGCCTATACCAAACCAATAAAAGCGGGGAAGGCATACATGGTTTTTGGCAATGCCACGCTGGGTGAATCCATGGAAGGGCAGCCCCTGGTGCATTGCCACGCGGCTATCCGCACGGAAGATGGAGAGATTAAGGGCGGCCATATTCTAACACAAAGCTGCATAATCGGCTCAAAAGCAATCAGTGCGCTGGTGACTTCGCTTGAAGGTTTTAAGCTGGTGCAATCGTTTGATGCAGAAACCAATATTGCGCTCTTACAGCCAGTCAGGGAATAAAAGAATGGGTGAGTTTAGGGTAATTGAAAGCGGAAATATGGGCCGGGTTGCCTATGCACGCATCGCACCAAATGAAGATCTGGTAACGGGGATTGAAAAACTTTGTCTGCGCGAGGGGTTTGATAATGCGTTTGTTCGCGGGGCTTTGGGATCGCTGGTTGATGCCTGCCTTACAAATATGGACGGGAATTTCACCAGCATTAAAGGCCCGGCGGTGGAAATTGTCAGTTTGGCGGGAGAGGTGAGAACTGAAGATGACGGGGCTCTGGTGGCTTCGTTAACCGGGGTGGTGGCGGATCCCGACGGAACAATTTATGGGGGGGCATTTGTCGCAGGTTCCAACCCCATTTGCATGACGTTTGAAGTTACGCTGGAAGAATGGTTGCCAAAAATTTAGTACGTTGATCTCAAATTGTGAGTTGCTTTTAAAATTTAACTGGTCAGGATTATCGGACTAGTTTTGAAAGGCAAAAAGTTTATGGGATTATTACAGGACGGTGTCTGGGTTGATAAATGGTATGATACCAAAGCAACCGGGGGTAAATTCGTTCGCAAGCAATCAAGTTTTCGCAACTGGGTAACCGCTGACGGGTCTGCCGGACCAACCGGAGTTAGTGGCTTTAAAGCAGAGCCGAACCGCTATCACCTTTATATTTCCCATGCCTGCCCGTGGGCCAATCGCACGATGATATTTAGAGCCATTAAAGGGCTTGAGCAGATGATTTCGACCTCCGCCGTGCACTGGTTTATGGATAAGGATGGCTGGACGTTTGAACCGGGTGAGGGGGTTGTTAAAGACCCGATCCACAACGCAGAATTTTTGTGGCAGGTATATGTGGCAGCGCAAAAAGATTATAGTGGCCGAGTTACTGTGCCGGTTTTGTGGGACAAAAAAACTAACAGCGTAGTTTCCAATGAATCTTCAGAAATCATTCGTATGTTCAACAGCGCCTTTGATGATGTTGGTGCCGTTAGCGGGGATTATTATCCGTTGCAGCTGCGTGAGCAAATTGATGAAATGAACACGCGCATATATTCTGACGTTAATAACGGGGTTTACAAGGCCGGTTTTGCCACAAGCCGAACTGCCTATGAGGAGGCGGTGTTTGTTCTGTTTGAAACTCTTGACTGGCTTGAAGATAAGCTTTCAAAAACAAGGTATCTGACGGGTAATTCACTTAGTGAAGCCGATTGGCGATTGTTCACCACTCTGATTAGATTTGATGCGGTTTATGTGGGGCACTTCAAGTGCAATATTAAACGAATTGTCGATTTTGAAAATCTGTTTGCCTATGTGCGCGAGTTATATCAGTGGCCCGGAATTGCGCAAACCGTGCATTTTGAGCATATTAAAAAGCATTATTATGAGAGCCATAAAACCATCAATCCAACCGGGATTGTTCCGGTGGGGCCAGAGTTAAATTTTAATGCCCCCCATGATCGAGATAGACTGGGCTGATATGGTTTTGAAATGCGCTAGGGTTAGAACCTTGAAATTGTGAGGGAATAATTTTGAAATTTTTTTTAATATTATTGATTTTTGGACTCATGGTGTTGCCTGCAAATGCCACACCGCCAAATCTGGTGTGCTGGGCAGGAAACGACGAAACGCAAATTAGCTTTGTGCTGCCTTTATCAACCAGTTATTCCAGTTTTTATGACAGTGGCGTGATTCCCTTGTCCATGACTTATGCTGAATTTGAATATGCGGATGGCGAAGAAAGGCGCGCTGTAGAATTTTATAGCGAGCATATTATTGCGCAATGGCTGGGGGACGGGCGGGCCGATATTCGTCTGTTTTTGGAGGAGGTGGACGAAAATGAACAGGCAACCGGTTATGATCTGATTGTTCGGACAAAGTCCACTGGCCGGCGCTCTGAAGAAAGCGGGCAATACATTCATCAGGGGAGTTTTGAGTTCCGTATTATCAACGGGTTTGCTGCCCAGGGCGATGAGGAAATTATTCTGGAAATAAGCGGAAAGGCGGAATGCAGTTGACATTTGGATTCTGCATAAATGTGTAAGCTATTGTATTAGTAATATTTATTATCGGATTTTAAATGGCGTCATCGACGTGCAAAATTGTAATTGCGGCATATCTGGCCTTATATGATGTTGGCCAGAATACGGACTGTGCGATATTTTGAGAGGCACCAACTTGGAGCAAGGGAGAGGCGATCATAATTTGTAACTTACCCATGACCGTGATCTTTTTATCCTCAGAATCGAAAATTCAAAGTAAGTTTTGAGATTTCAAATTGGTACATTTGTGAATCCAAGGCATATCCATATCACCTGTATAGATTTTTGAATCCTCCTTGAAGTTTTCACTTGTTATTTGCCGTACCGTACGTTACGGTACGGCAAATAACAAGTGATTTAGCTGACGGTAGTTGGTGGTTCTGACGGTGGTTGAGCTATTTATTTTCTCTGAGATTGACTGGAGCAAAATTTATGGTGGGTGGGAATTTTTTTCCGCTGGTTAGGTTTGTATTTTTTTGAGTTTATGGACGCGATAAATTCGCATTGGGTGGGAAAAATTTTGAAGTTGGGGCAGGACAATTCTGAGCTGACAGAACGGCAGGGGCAGGTGCTTGAGGCGGCATTAAACCTGCTGGTTTTGCTCGGGGATAAATGGACTATGACAGCTGTGGCAAAAGCTGCCTCCTGTTCCAAGGAAACTCTTTATAACTGGTTTGGGGATCGCGAAGGGTTGCTGGTGGCAACCGTGCAGTGGCAGGCCGCAAAAGTGCAAATGCCCGATGTTGATATGAATAATTTAGGTCGGGCGGCTCTGGTGCGTTCCATCGAACAATTCGGGCGCAATCTTTTAAGGGTTTTGACCAGCGAAACTTCAGTAGCGCTCAACAGGGTAGCTATCTCGCGGGCCAGGTCATCTGAATCTGATTTGGGGATGATCGTCTTGCAAAACGGGCGTTTTGCCATGGGTAAGCGCCTTAAACCGTTGCTTGAAGCGGGTCAAAGAGAGGGAATATTGCAATTTTTAGATAGCGAAACAGCATATCGCAGTTTTTTCGGGCTGTTGTTGCGCGACACTCAGATCAGGCTGCTACTTGGAGATAATTTAACAAAATCTTCAAACGAAATTAAACAACAGGCGGCAATAGCCACCGGGCAATTTATGCAGCTTTATGGGGTTTAAAAGGTAACTAACAAGAAAAACTAATACGTACACAAGGAGAATATCATGCGTGTTTATTATGATCGGGATGCCGATCTGAATTTGTTGAAGAATAAAAATATTGCGATTATCGGATATGGTTCGCAAGGAAGGGCCCATGCCTTAAACCTTCGCGACAGTGGTGTGAACGATATAGCAATTGGTCTTAGAGCTGGCTCTGCCACTGCCAAAAAAGTGGAGGCCGATGGCTTCAAAGTGATGAGTGTTGCTGAAATTGCAAAATGGGCCGACCTGATGATGATGGCGACCCCGGATGAGTTGCAGCCTGATATTTATGCTGCCGATATTGCCCCCAATATTCGCGATGGGGCCTGCATTGCCTTTGCCCACGGATTGAGCGTGCATTTTGGCCTGATTGAGCCAAAGGACAGTGTTGACGTTATTATGGTAGCGCCAAAAGGTCCGGGCCATACGGTGCGCGGTGAATATGTGGGCGGCGGCGGTGTGCCCTGCTTGATCGCTGTACATCAGGATGCCAGCGGCAATGCCCATGATCTTGGTCTGGCCTATGCATCTGGAGTTGGCGGTGGACGTTCCGGAATTATTGAAACCAATTTCAGGGAAGAATGTGAAACAGATCTGTTTGGCGAGCAGGCTGTGCTTTGTGGTGGCTTGGTTGAATTGATCAGAGCCGGATTTGAAACCCTTGTTGAGGGTGGATATGCGCCGGAAATGGCATATTTTGAATGCCTGCACGAAGTTAAGCTGATAGTTGATCTGATCTATCAGGGCGGTATTGCCAACATGAATTACTCCATATCTAACACTGCTGAATGGGGCGAATATGTTTCTGGTCCGCGCATTATTACCTCGGAAACAAAAAAAGAAATGAAGCGGATTCTGGCAGATATTCAATCGGGAAAATTCACATCTGAATGGATGCAGGAATATAAAGCCGGCGGAGCCAGATTTAAGGCAATTCGACGCAATAATGATAATCATCAGATTGAAGAAGTGGGTGAAAAACTGCGTGATATGATGCCGTGGATCAAGGCGGGATCACTTGTGGATAAAGAAAAGAACTAAGAAAATATTTCCACGGTTAGGTTTACTATTTTGCGCTCCCGGAGAAATCCGGGGGCGTTTTTTATCAGGTAATTTAGCTATCTTGACTTGGCTGACGACTCCGGGAAAAATTTATTTATGTGAATTCTTCTATTGGTGAAGATCGAAACAATATGGGTTTTTAATCGTGCAGCTAAATTATCACATTATGGATGTTTTTACTGAAAATCAAATGCAGGGCAATCCATTGGCGGTGGTGTTGAAGGCGGATCATCTCAAAACATGGATGATGCAAAAGATCGCTAATGAATTTTATCTTTCCGAAACAATATTTTTGAGCGAGCCAAAAGCGGGTCGCAATACCGCAGAGGTAAGAATTTTCACACCAGAAACAGAGTTGCCTTTTGCCGGACACCCGCTGATTGGAGCGGCGGTGCTTCTTGGTTTGACCAATCGGTATTCAGCTATCAGGCTGGAGGCACAAATCGGGGTTGTGACCTGTGTCATGGATCGGATTAACAGGCGCTGCGGCCAAGCCAGATTTAAGCTGGCGCAATTGCCAAAAAAAGTGCGCGAAGCCCCTGATCGGGATAAAATTGCGCATACTCTGGGCTTGAAACCTGAGCAAATCAGTTTTGGTGACTTTGTTCCCTCCTGCTATTCTGCCGGTGTGGAATATGTATTGGTTCCAGTGGAGAATGGTGATGCCCTAAGCAGCATAAATCTGGAAAAGCGCAAATGGTCAGAAACCTATGGGGCAGATGATGTTGCAGTTTATGCTTTTTGCGCAAGTGAGAATAATTCAGAAACCGATTTTTGTGCCCGAATGTTTGATTTGGCCTTGCCGCGTATTGAAGACCCGGCAACCGGTTCTGCTGCTGCAGCTTTAATCGGATTAATTGCAGACACTACTAATAAACAATCTATGCAAAGCAGCTATTTTGTTGAGCAGGGGGTGGATATGGGGCGTGCAAGTCTGATTGAAATGCAGGTGAGAAAAGAAAACGGCATTTTGATTCACGCAGGAATTGGCGGCAAGGCGGTGTTGGTTGGTGAGGGGGTTTTGGACCTTGAATGGCACGATACAGTCTAGCGTTGTTTTTGTGGTGGTTATTTCTGATTGCTTGACCTGAACCTGTTGCTGAGCCAAGCTTGGCAATAAAAATATTTAGAGCGGTAAAATCCGACGGATTAAACAGGGGAGGCGGTATTGGGAACAATCTCATTGCCAATCTGGTTTGTGGTGATTGCCGCTATTCTGGCGGCGATCGGCCTGACTGATCGCCTGCTGATGCCCGGCGTACGCTGGTTTTTTCGGCGTCGCGCCAATAAAGCGATTGAGTTGCTCAACACCAAGCTCTCACTAAAAATTCAGCCCTTTAAATTGACCAAGCGTCAGGGGTTGATCGATGCTTTAATGTTTGATCCGGAAGTTATAAAAGCCGTGGAGGACGAAGCTGAAGAAAGTGGCACACCGCGTCAGGTGGTGCTGGATAAGGCGCGTGATTATGCCAATGAGGTGGTGCCTGCATTTTCTCACTACACCTATTTTCGCATTGGTACCCGATTAGCACGTAAGCTCTCGCAAATGCTTTATCGGGTTCGACTGGGTAATTCCAATGATGATGCACTGGCGGGAATTGACCCGAACTCCACCGTGGTTTTTGTAATGAACCATCGCTCGAATATGGATTATGTATTGGTCACCTACATGGCGGCTACCAGTTCGGCGCTGTCCTATGCGGTGGGTGAGTGGGCGCGGGTATGGGCATTGCAAAGTTTAATCCGGGCTATGGGAGCGTATTTTGTGCGCCGTTATTCAACGGGAAATGCCCTATATCGTAAAGTGTTGGCGCGCTATGTTCATATGTCGACCATGGCCGGGGTTACCCAGGCGGTATTTCCTGAAGGGGGACTTTCAAAGGATGGAAAGTTAAAGCCGCCAAAGTTCGGTCTTTTATCCTACATGATTGGCGGGTTCGACCCCAAGGGAGAACGCGATGTGGTGTTTGTTCCGGTGGGGCTTAATTATGATCGGGTGCTGGAGGACAGGGTTTTAACATCTTCAGCCAGCGCCAAAGAGGGTGAAAAGCCCCGCTTTAAATTTAATCCCGGAGTGTTGATGGGATTTTTGGGCCGCTCCATTGTGCAGGCTTTCAAGGGTAAGTGGTTTCGCTATGGATATGCGTGTGTAAGTTTTGGAAAGCCGGTTTCCATGCGCCAGTATCTGGCTAAAAACAAACTGGATTTTCGCTCCATGAAACCCAAAAAATTACATTCAGAAATGGAAAAACTGGGCGGCCAGTTGATGGATGAAGTGGGGCGGGCGGTGCCTGCTTTACCAACTTCTCTGGTGGCAAGTGTTTTGCTCAGTGATGAAATGAAGCCCATGAGCTTTTTTGAAGTTAAAACCAAGGTCTTTAATCTGATAAATCAATTCGAAGAGGCGGGGGTTTATGTGCATGTGCCACGCGATGATCATGATTATCTGGTGGAGGTGGGCTTGCGCATGCTGACCCTTCGCCACCTGGTGCTGGTCGCTGGGGACAGTTATCGGGTTTCGCCAAAGGAGAGAGATCTCGTGGCCTATTATGCCAATGGAATTGCCCATCAGATGAAAAGGATTTCCGGGGTGGAAAAAACACCTGTGAGTGATGGTGTTGCAAAAACATCTCCGGGTTCGATCAAGCAAGCTGTTGCACAATCGAAATAAATTGTTAATGATATGAGGACTAGGGTTTTCGACCTTAACCTAAAACTGTTGGTTGCTCATGGTCCTTGAATTTTGCCCTGACGGCCGGTTTTGTCTTAAAAATATGTTGTGCGAACTAAAAATCATGAATCCCAATCGGGCTGACATTGCTGGACCCTCTTTTAAGCTGCAAGCCATTAGGCTGCATGCAAATGTTTGTGCTGCGGATTTGCGCACCAATTCATCTATTTCAAAACTCCTCCTCCTTATCAGCCTCTGAATTCCGGCAGTCTTCATTTAATTGGAGACAGGACTTCAGAGGATTAAAATTTTGAACCGAACAGAACTTTGTTTTGTGCGCCGGTGGATATTTTTCATTTTTATTTGAAAAGCAAATAAACCCGGAGCCGATATTTTTCAGGACTAAAATTATGACAATTGAACATACCAAAATTGAACAAATCAAGGGCGAACAAAAAGAGCAAAATCCAAAGAAATCTGACCGGATTTTAATTTTTGATACCACATTGAGGGACGGGGAGCAGTCACCCGGTGCAACCATGACATTGCAGGAAAAACTGCAAATTGCCGAACTGTTAGATGAAATGGGAGTTGATATTATTGAGGCTGGTTTTCCCATTGCCTCTAACGGGGATTTTGAAGCGGTTTCCCAAATAGCCAAACGCTCAAAAAATTCTGTTATTGCCGGGCTGGCACGGGCAATAACAGGTGATATCGAACGGGCTGGAGAGGCAGTAAAACACGCAAAACGCGGGCGCATTCATACCTTTGTTTCCACATCTCCCATTCATCTTGCCCATCAGATGAAAAAAACTCAGGAAGAAGTGCTGGAAATTATTGAAAAAACCGTCACCCAGGCCCGAAATTTAATCGATGATGTGGAATGGAGCGCCATGGATGCAACCCGCACTCCGTTGGAATATCTGGCCCGCTGCACAGAGGCAGCGATAAAAGCAGGTGCGACCACCATCAACATTCCAGACACAGTGGGTTTTTCAACTCCTGAAGACTATTATCAACTGTTCGTCGATCTGATTGAAATGGTGCCGGACAGTGACAAGGTGATTTTTTCCACCCACTGCCACAATGATCTGGGGTTAGCTGTGGCTAACTCTTTGGCCGGAGTGCGCGGGGGCGCGCGTCAGGTAGAGTGCACAATTAACGGGCTTGGAGAGAGGGCCGGCAATGCAGCGCTTGAAGAAATGGTGATGAGCATTCGCACTCGCGCTGATGTGATGCCCTATCACACGGGAATTGAAACTACCCATCTGGCCAAGATTTCAAAAGTGGTATCGGCAGCGGCAAATTTTCCGGTACAATATAACAAGGCGATCGTTGGTAAAAATGCCTTTGCCCACGAGAGCGGCATTCATCAGGATGGCATGCTCAAAAATGCCCAGACTTATGAAATAATGACTCCGGAAAGCGTGGGCATAAAATCCACATCACTGGTGATGGGTAAACATTCAGGCCGTCATGCATTCAAGGAAAAATTGCGCGGTTTTGGTTATGATCTGGGTGATAATCGCTTTCAGGAAGTATTTGAGCGCTTCAAAAGTTTGGCTGATCGCAAAAAGAACGTTTATGACGAAGATATAATCGCTCTAGTTGACGATGAGATAGGCTCGGCTGGCGATCTGATTAAGCTGGTGGATATGGAAGTTGTTTCAAAAACCAGTGGTGAACATCGCTGCGATATGGTGCTGGATGTGGAGGGGGAAACCATATCCGTTTCCACACAAGGATCGGGATCGGTTGATGCGATTTTTAACGCTATAAAAAAGGGTGTTAAGGCAAATCCCCATCTACTGCTTTATGGGGTGGATGCGGTAACCGGGGGCACTGATGCCCAGGCTAATGCCCATGTGCGGCTGGAAATGGATGGTAGAATTGCTTCCGGGCGCGGGGCGGAACCGGATACGCTGGTGGCGTCAGCCAAGGCCTATCTTAACGCTTATAATCGCTTAATGGTGGAGCGTGGAGCTTCTGCACAAGGGGCAATGGCCAAAAATTAAAAACCGTTTTGCGGCTTTTGATCGGAGGCAGACTTGATGTGGGAATAGACGTTAATATCGACCTTGTTAAACGGTATTTCTATTCCCGCATTGTCTAAAGCAACTTTTGCTGCTTCGCGGAATGCAAATACTGCGTCCCAATATATTTCTGAAGGGACCCAGAAGCGCAAAAGCATCGTAACGGCGCTATCGCCCAGGGTTTCCACATGCACAACCGGGGCGGGAATTGATAGAACCTGAGTCTGCCGATTGGCCAGGCCAAGCAGAATATTGCGAGCCTGGCCAATATTTGCATCATAGGCAATGCCAACGCGTAACTCCACCCGACGTTCGGGCAGGCGCGAAAAATTGGTGATTGATGTGTTCCACAGCTGTGAATTTGGAACAAACAGGTAAAGACCGTTTGAAGTATTAAGTTTGGTGGCAAAAAGACCGATTTCTCTTACCGTTCCAGCAATTGAACCCGCTTCAATAAATTCACCGATGGAAAAAGGACGCAGCCAGACCAGCATCACACCGGCGGCAATATTGGACAATGTTCCCTGCAATGCCAATGCGATGGCAAGGCCGGCGGCGCCCAGAACCGCCAAAATTGAAGTGGTGGCAACGCCAAACTGGCTTAAAACAATAACCAGCGTGACAACTAAAATTGCATATCGCACCAATTGGCAAAGAACCGGGCCAATTGTGTCATCAATGGCCTTGGTTTTGGCTAAAACTTTAGCAAGGCGACCTGCAACAAAATTAGACAGCCACCAGCCGATAACCAGCGCTATTAGGCCAAGGGCAATCGAATAGGCCTGAGTGGCGGCCCATGTTGCAAGGGCATCTAAAATTGCCTGAGTGTCCAATTTTTGTCTCTTGTTTACTAGTGGTCAAAACGATTTGTTTATAGGTTACAGGAGTCGCTTGCGTTGGCATAGTCTTGACTGTGGGCATTGCAATGTAAATAAACGAGTTTAGGGGCAGGCCCTAAATTTAAGCAGGATAAAAAATATGAATGAACTTACCTGTTTCAAGGCCTATGACGTGCGCGGCAAGCTTGGCGAAGAACTCAATGAGGATATTGCCTATGCCATCGGCAGGGCATTTGCTCAGGGGTTGGATGCAAAAACCATTGTGGTTGGTGGTGATATTCGTTTGAGCAGCGATGGGTTAAAAGCAGCAGTGGCTAAAGGCATTATGGATGCCGGATCTGATGTTATTGATCTTGGGGTAACCGGCACAGAAGAGATCTATTTTGCCTCTTTTCATCTGGACGTTGACGGGGGAATTGAAGTTACGGCCAGCCATAACCCCATGGATTATAATGGTATTAAATTTATCGGAAAAAATGCCACCCCGATTAGCGGTGACTCTCAGCTTGGAGTCATAAAGCGGTTGGCGCAATCACAAGAGTTTTCGTCACCCAAATCCAAAGGGAAGATGCGCAAAATTTCACTGCTCGATGATTATGTGGAGCATGTTTTGGGTTATGGGGAACTTGATTTTTCCACCCCGTTCAAGCTGGTGGTGAACTCGGGAAATGGAGCATCGGGGCGGGTAATTGATGCCATTGAAACGATTTTTAAAAAAAACGGTACAAAAGTTGAATTTATCAAGGTGCATCATGAAGCAGACGGTAATTTTCCCAATGGGATTCCCAATCCGTTAATCGTTGAAAATCGCCTAAGTACTGCAATGGCGGTGAAAGAAAACAATGCTGATATGGGAATTGCCTGGGACGGGGATTTTGACCGTTGTTTTTTCTTTGATGAAAATGGGCGGTTTATTGAGGGGTATTACATTGTTGGCCTTCTGGCGCAGGCGTTTTTGGAGAAAAGCTCCGAAAAAGGCATCAGGGAAAAAATAATCCATGATCCGCGTCTGACATGGAATACAATTGATATTGTAGAGAAAAATGGAGGCATTCCGGTGCTTTCCAAAACCGGCCACTCGTTCATAAAGCAGGCCATGCGTGATGAAAATGCCGTTTATGGGGGAGAAATGAGTGCTCACCATTATTTCCGTGATTTTGGCTATTGCGATAGCGGCATGATACCCTGGCTTTTGGTTTTGGAGCTGATTGGCAAGAAAAAAACCTCGCTTTCGCAACTGGTGGGAGAAAGAATTGCAGCTTTTCCCTGTAGTGGTGAAATTAATTACAGGATAGAATTTGGTGCAAAGCAAATTGCAAAAGTGCGTGATTTTTACCAATCGGGTCTGGATGGAGAAATTCCAAAAATTGATGATTTGGATGGAGTGAGCATTAGTTTTTCTGACTGGAGAATGAGTTTGCGCTCGTCTAATACCGAACCATTATTGCGCCTTAACGTAGAGGCGAGAGGCGATAAATCACTGGTTGAAAAGCGGGTCAAAGAAATCGAAAGTCTGATCGGGGTATGATGCAGGCAACCGACTTGCTATCGAGCATATAAGAAATCTCAAGATAAATTTTGAAGGTTTTTCTTTACCATTTGCTTTGATATCGCAAAAGTGAGCGAAAATTTAATCAAATTTATCAGGTTGTTCTGTATTTTTGCGCGTGAATTAAACAGTTTTTTGCGTAAAAAAGATCCAAATCATGAGTATTGAAACCAGTTTACTACCTGAACTTGAAAATTTTCCTGATGGGAAAGCAGGCGATGAGCCTGATGTGGAAACAAATATCAGCTCTGCAATGATGGAAATTCATAAAGTTGATGGCCCGGAATGGGATGGCCATATGAGCAGTTTTGATGGTGCCGCTCAGGAACAGATGTATGCCTTTACCAAAGGGCGATGGCCAAATGTCAAATGTGAACCCAACCTGTTTTATCTGCGAGGCAGGATGGTCGGGGGGGCGATGGTGATGATCCAGCCCCTTCCGCTTGGCATAGGTAAAATTGCTGTGGTAAAATGGGGCCCGATGCTGGCCGATAATTCAAGGGCTGACGCTCAAAAAATATATGCCAAAATCGTTGAAATGCTAATTCGAGAATATGCGGATGAGCGAAAAATGATGATTTCTATTTTGCCAAAGGCCACTCCTTCACCTGATAATCTGCCACTGCAACATCTTAAGCAACGCGGTTTTAAATCTGGCGCTCAGCTTGGCTTTCCTGATCGCTATATTGTTAATCTGCGTCTTGATGACGAAGAATTGCGCAAAAGCTTTGCGCAAAAATGGCGCTATCATCTTAACCGGTCAATGAAAAATGATCTGGTGTTTGAGCGGGCTACGTCTGAACGGTTTGAAGAGTTTGATCGGCTTTACCAGGCAATGAATGAGCGTAAGAATTTTGCCGACCATTCAGCTTACAATACCATTGTTGATTTGATGGAGTTGAAGGACGAAGCATTGCGTCCGGAACTGTTTTTTGTACGCCATGAACAAGAGATTGTAGCTGGGGGAATTATTCATAAAACCGGCGATACGGCGGTTTATCTTTATGGGGCCACCAATGGGGCGGCGTTGCCTTTACGAGCCGGATATTTTTTGCATTGGGAAATAATCCGCTGGTTGCGAGATAATACCAGTGCCCTTTGGTATGATCTTGGTGGAACTGACGGTTTTCAGGGGCTGCATCAGTTCAAAAAAGGCATGGTGGGCACAAAAGGGCATATTGAGCCGGTGCCTCCGGTGATGAATTATGCTTCTGACTTTAAAGCTCAAGTTACAGGCAATCTGGCGTTTTTTGCCCGCGATCGTTTGCAACAGGTGCGCGCATGGATTGAAAAAATCCGTGTGGATCTGGCTACACCAGACCAAAAGAAGAAGTGAATGTGAAGACGCGTCTGGCGTCCCAATCCTCTATTATGTTTGGCATGCGCCTTGTGGGCGCGGGGATGATTGTGGTCATTCAGGCGGCAATTGCCCGCCTTTGGAGCGCTGAAATTCTGGGTGAATTTTTGCTGACAATGGCGGTCGTTAATCTGTTGGCTATGGCCATGCCCCTGGGTTTTCAAACGGTTGCCACCTATTTTGCCGCTGAATATCGAGCCAACGATCAGGGCCATATGCTGTCTCGGTTTATATTCAGGGCCTATTCTCATATATTGATTGCAGCAACAATTATTTTTGGTGCCGGGGTATATCTATCGAGCAATGCGGGCGCTGGCGCGGTACAATTCTTCTCCAGCCTGGTTTCTGATGATATTGCTTTTGTTTTTGGTAATTTCTGGATACAGGGAGCAATTCTGGCCTGTGCGGTTGGGGTTGTATTTATCAACGGGGCGGTGTTGGTTGGTTTGAAGCGTCCCTATGCGGGCTATGCCGCAGAGGTTTTGTTTCGCCCGATGCTGGTCATTGGCGCATTTGTTCTGGCATTGGCGATTGCTGACCCAGGCGGGCAGCTTGATACCATGCTTTGGGGCTTTTCTCTGGGCTATGGATTTGTGGCGCTGGTACATTTCTCAGTTGTTTTGAGTAGCGTAAGAGAGTTGCCCGCAACTGCTGGAGCAACAGAAAATGACAGTGCCCGATGGTGGCGGTTTGCCTTGCCATGGGTACTTATTGATCTGGCGACATCATTCTTTTTTGATATTGATATAATTATGCTTTCGGGTCTGATGGATAAAAGCACGCTGGCAATTTTTGCGGTTTGCACCAGAATTTTTTCACTGGTGGCATTCGGGGTTACGGCGGTTTATGCGGTTGCACTGCCGGATATATTTGAGTCTGCAGCCCGATCGGATAGCGAAGAATTCAACCGCAAGGTTGGTGATGCCAATCTGGTTGCCGCTGCACTTTCGCTGGTATTTTTGGGGGTGATTTTGATTGTCGGCCCGTTTATCCTGAGGATTTTTGGCCCTGAATTTCTTGCCGGTTCAATACCATTGGCAATTCTTTGTCTGGCGCTGGTGGTACGGAGTGTATTTGGACCGGCAGCTTTGGTACTCTCGATCAATGATCGGCCATGGGCCAGCGTTCCGGCCATTGGAGTAAGCATGTTTGCGCTGGGGGTTGGTAATTTTTATCTTGTTCCAATCTGGGGGCTGATTGGAGCGGCACTATCGGCACTTATAGCATTTGTTGTATGGTCAGTTCTAATGTGGTGGACGGCGTTGAAAATTACCGGTGTTGATGTTTCGGTTTTCCCAAGGTTACGTCAGATAATCAGCGGTCGTTTGAAAAAAGCGAGATGAAATAGTTTTTGATCCGCCCCTTCAGGCCTGGCGTGCTAACTCCATTATCATATCCTGTAGAGGTTTTATTCAGTTTGCGCTCATAAAGCAGATAATCTTCTCCGAACAGGTGATTTTTCAGTTCGCAGGTTAGCTCAAACTTATATCGTTTTAATATGGCGGTAACTGCATTGCCTGGCTTGGTATAGGTGGCGATTTTATGAAAACGCCCATTGTCCCAATGCTCAGCCAGGGCCCTAAAGCCGGCCATTGCCAGGGATGCCCGACGTTTTTCGGGAAAAATGTAAGACCAATGCAGCCACAAAGAACCGCATTGCGGGCTGGTGATCATAAACCCTGCCGGTTCATCATCGGCGACAATAATCATCAGGTGATAGGGGTCGAGGTCAAAAAGGGCGAGTAAATAATCGATGTCCAGGCGCTGCTTTTCAAATATTTTAAACCTGTCCGAATAAAATGGCGATGTATCAATGGCTTCAATGAGGCGCTGGTGAACCAGACTGATATCCGCTGCGGTTGCCGCCCGCACAACAGATTTTTTGATATTCTTGGCTGGTTTGGTTTTGGAGGGGCCGGAAGGCAAAATATGCTCTTGTTCGGCAGCTGAAACTTCGCTCATAATTTTATCTCCTTGCCAATATGGCCACAATTTTAAGCAGGGTACAAAACTGGTGACATTTCAAATAGCACTTGTGGGTTAATGAGTTAATATCTGGCACTTAGAACCTTGTGCATCAGGCAAAACAGAGCGGCGGAGATTAGGTGATTATGAATTTTTTGGCTATGCGTAATTTTTTAAAAATCTTTGTCGGGCGGGTTTTTTTAATAAACCTGTTTGCTTTATTGGCTGCCCAGGGGGCGGCAATGGCTTCTGCTACCGGCCTGCAGCAAATGGTTGGCCAGATGATTATGGTTGGCTTTCAGGGAGATAATACCAACAGTGCTGGATTTATAGCTGTTAGAGATGACATTTTAGCCGGGCGGATCGGGGGTGTGATGTATTTGCGCTTTAATGTATCCAGCCTTGGTAATGTTGAAAAAATGAATGCAGAATTTATTGCTGCCAACAATGTTCTTGTTCCTTTTATTGCGCTGGATCAGGAGGGAGGCAGGGTTGAAAGGCTGACAAAAGAGGTTGGATTTGGCGAAATTCCCTCGGCGGCAAGAATCGCTGCGACGCAAGATCCTCATCAGGCACAAGACACCTATTTTGCTATGGCTTCAGATTTGTCG
This sequence comes from Devosiaceae bacterium, assembly GCA_021648375.1. Classification (GTDB taxonomy): domain Bacteria; phylum Pseudomonadota; class Alphaproteobacteria; order Rhizobiales; family Devosiaceae; genus DROE01. The sequence goes on along the minus strand of JAKISW010000004.1, from coordinate 58,663 downwards.
AACCTAAGGTTTAATCTGAACCTGGGGCCGGTGGTGGATTTGAATATCAATCCCAATAATCCGATTATTGCCCGATTTCAACGCTCATATGGTAAAGATAGCAATGTTGTCACCAGCTACGCTACCAGCTTTGTTGATGCTCACCGGCAGGCGGGAATATTGACAGCGTTGAAACACTTTCCCGGTCATGGATCTTCCAGGGCTGATACCCATGAGGGATTTGTTGATATCAGTGCCTATTGGCAACCTGAAGAACTTGCCCCCTATAGAAACCTGATCAGGGCCGGTAAAGTTGATATGGTGATGATGGCACATTTGTTCCATGAAAGATTTTCGAATGCGGACGGTGCGCAATTGCCCGCAAGCCTTTCAAAAAGCTGGATAAACGGCGTGTTGCGCAACGAGCTTGGTTATAACGGGGTAGTAATTAGTGATGATATGGAAATGGGGGCCATTACTGCCCGCTTTTCCATGGCGGAGGCGATAATCCTTGCAGTGGAGGCGGGAACTGATATTTTGCTTTTTTCCAATACTGCTAATTATCGGCCCGGACTGGCTAAGGAAATAGGTGATATTCTTATTGCTAAAGCCCAGTCTGATCCAGCTTTTTTGGCGCGAATTGAGCAAAGCTATGAGAGAATTATTCGTCTGAAGCAGGCTTTGTGAAAAATTGGTCCACTTGACATTGGGGAAAATAACACCTCATATAAGTCAATGATACTGACCTAATTGGACCGCGCCATGAATATTACCGTCATGATTGCATTTTTGTTTTTGACCATTCCCGCTTTTGCAACTCCGGGTCCTAATAATCTGATGTTGATGGCGTCAGGTGCTAAATTTGGCTTTGTTAAAACTCTGCCCCACATGATTGGAATAAACCTTGGATTTCCGACCATGGTTTTTTTGGTCGGTTTGGGGCTGAGTGAGATATTTGTGACTTATCCGATCATAAAGCCGATTATGAAATATCTTGCGGCGGGATATTTTTTGTGGATGGCCTGGCATTTGCTGGGTTTGAAAATCGGGCAGCAGAGTGGCGCGGCGCGCCCTATGAAGATATTTGAAGCTGCTTTGTTCCAATGGGTAAACCCCAAAGCATGGGCAATGGCGGTTAGCTTTATTGCCGCTTTTGTCAGCGATGGGGAAGGGCGATTAACTTCCCTGCTATTGATCACTTTTGGTTGTTTGATTATTGGCCCGTTTTTTTCGTTTTTCTGGATTTATTTTGGCCAGCAAATGCAGATATTGCTGGTGCGGACTGGGGGGGAGAAATTTCTTGGAACCATATTGGCGGCACTTATGCTGGTTGCGGTGATTTTATTTCTTGTTTAAACGTGCTTTGATTAATTGTTCAAAACCAGATCCGGACAGGAATTATTTTTTGTAATGTCAAATATGGCGGGTTCTAATATCAGGCGTGTAAGAGCGCTGTTTATATCGGATGTGCATCTGGGCATGAAGACCACCAGAGTGGGGCAGCTTATTGATTTTTTGCGTTGTCATGATGCTGAAACGATCTATCTGGTCGGGGATATAATTGATGGATGGCGACTGCAGAAAAACTGGCATTGGCCAGCTGAATATAACCAACTTATCGAATTGTTGCTTAGCAAAGCGGCGGCGGGAACCAGAATTGTTTATCTGCCCGGAAACCATGACGAACTGGTGCGGGATTATCTTGGAACATATTTTGGCGAAATTGAATTTGTCGATCGTACCGTTCACGTCACCTCGTCTGGAAAATCCTACCTGGTAATTCATGGGGATCAGTTTGACGTGGTGGTCAAGAATGCAAAATGGCTGGCCCATATCGGGGACTGGGCTTATAATTTTGCCCTCAAAACCAATGGAACCATAAACTGGTTTCGTCGTCGTTTAGGCAAGGGGTATTGGTCATTGTCGGCCTGGGCCAAGCATAAGGTGAAGGGTGCGGTTTCAATTATCGGGCGTTTTGAAGAAGCCTTAACGCTGGAAGCCAAAGAATCCGGGGTCGATGGTGTAATTTGTGGGCATATTCATATGGCGGATATGCATAACCGTCTTGGAATTCACTATATTAATACCGGGGATTGGGTTGAGAGTTGTACTGCCATTGCTGAAGAATTCGACGGGGAATTTGAGCTTATTCGCTGGACGCAACTTGCTACAAAGCCCGCCAAAAAACCTAAAAGCTAAATATTTTTTTACGCATTTTTTGTTTAACGCGCTTGTAAACAGAACAAATGATCCGTTTATTCAAAAAATTCAAGCGCGCTAATTATTCAATCCAATAGCGCTAGCCTATACGGCCGCTGGCATGGGCAAGCATTGTGAATACTTTACCGCGTTCTGAAACCAATATCTGGCGGGCCTCAGCCGGATTACTTGCGGTTTGCAGCAATTGTTCAAATTCTGCAACATATTCGCGAGCAGTTTGGGCAAAGTCTGGATCGCGCTGAAGTTTTTTACGCACATCATCATAAGTACCCTGACCCGTAAGCGTGTAAATTCTCCTCGAAAATACTCCGGTTTCGCCATTTTGATAGCGCTGCCAGGCATCTATTAGGGCGCTTTCATCGATCGAGCTGGCCATTTCATTACTTAATGAATTCAGGCTGTTGGCCGGTGTTGCACTGGTTGCATGCTGATTTGCAGTTGCATTACGCAAAACATTGCGTAGCCATCCACTATCAGAACCCGCGGCAGGTTGTTGGGCCAACGGGTCAGCAAATGTTGTGGGTGCGATGGCTTGTGGTGCAGTGGGCTGAGTCAGCGCTTTGGGAGTAGGAGCAGGAGCTAGCGGAACCACCGGTGCTGGAGCCAGGGGAGCTACCGAAGCTGATGACTGGGCTAATGGGTTCGCTGGACGGATAAGAGTGTCCAGAATATTATTTGACAGCGGCGGCACGGCCGGCCTGGACGCAGGCTCCGACCTGGAAGCAGGCTCCGGCCTTGAGACAGGCGCAGGCACTGATCTTGCAACAGGCGCAGGCATCGACCTTGCTGCAGGTGCTGGCGCAGATGGTGGTGCCGGGGGTACAAAAGCTGCAGGAGCAGAGGGGGGTGCGGGTTTTGCAGGAGCGGCGGGTGCTGACGGAGCAGTTGTGCGACTGACATCGTTGGAAACAGGTTGAGCACGAACTATGGAATTCAGTTCACTAAGAGCTTCGATCTGTTCTGCAACCACAGAGCGCATTGCGGCGGCGCTCGCCTTTGTTTCTTCAGGCAGTTCCAAAAATCCGCGTTGAAGTTCGTTGCGGGTGGATTCGAGTTCAGTACCGACCTGAAGAGCGGTTTCCTGCATGGACTGAGCGGTTTCATTGAAGCGTTTGGTTGCGTCCTCAAGAGCTTCCTGCATTTGAGCGAGCATGGCTTCCTGAGTGGCCTGAAGAGCGGAACTGGTTTGTGCACCCTGATCATTTGCTGTTTTAGAAAGGGTTTGCAAGCGCTCAGTTACAGAGCCGGTGGTGTTGTTAAGTGCTTCTTCTACGGCGCTGGTGGTGCTGTTCAATGCACCTTCCATAGCTGTGCGGGCGCTGGCAAGACGGGTTTCTGTATCGTTGACGGTATTTGCAATTGATTGTGCAAAGCTGCGTAGGCGGGTATCAATATCGTCGGCTCTGGAGGTAAATCCGGCGGCCAGCGCGTCCATTGCCTCGCGGCGGGCTTCGACAGCATCAAGGGATGAGTTTGAGGCGCTACCAAGATTTTGTGCAGCGCGATCAATATTGGCGGTTTCGACATCAAGTTTGCCAACCATAGTGGAGAACTCTTCCATCATGGAGCGAATTGTTGTCTGCATGGCACCAACATGATCACCGACCAATAGTCCGGCCTTTTCGGTACTGCCCAGGGCATCGCGAACCGCGTTGGCGTAGTGAGTGGTCTGGCTGGAAATTCCAGATTCAAGCCTGGCCAAATTGCCTGTGGACGCTTCTAGAACATTTTGTAACAGGGCATTGGATTCGTTGAGCTTTTCCAGAGCAGCGGTGACATCTGTCATCATGCGAGAAGATGTTGCACTCATGATGTTTTGGGCCTGATTGGCATTGGCCTGCAGCGCTTCGCCCAGAATATTTGAATGGTTGTTCAGGCTGACAGAAAGTTCAGAAGACTTGCGTTCAATAAGTGCTGCAAATTCTCCGGTTTTTTCTTCCAGGGTGTTATTGATTGATTGAACCTGCTGGCCAAGTGAGTTTGCGGTTTGAGTGGCATCGATTCGCACCAGCGAATCAAACCTGGCAGCAACTTCAGTAATTTTTTCAAGAGCCGAGCGAACGGCACTATCCATTTTGCCGGTACTTTCAGTAACTTCAACAGCCATATTTTGCGACGCCGTAACAATTCTTGAATTGATAGTGTCTTCGATGCGAACGGCACTGTCTTCCAGAGTTGCGACAGTTTTTTCCATTGTATTGCTGATAGTGTTTTCTACGCGTGCGGCGCTGTCTTCCAAAGTTGTGACAGTTTTTCCCATTGTGCTGCCGATAGTATTTTCGACGCGAGCGGCACTGTCTTCCAAAGTTGTGACAGTTTTATCCATTGTGCTGCTGATAGAGTTTTCGATGCGCTCGGCACTGTCTTCCAGAGTAACGGCGGTTTTATCCATTGTGCTGGAGATGGTTTCATTAAGTGCTGCAAGACGATCTGCCGTTATGTCAGCTCGTGCTGTAATGGCTTCTGGCAGGGTGCTCAGGCGTTCATCAACCATGTCGGTAATGGCTTTGCGGGCGCTGTTGACCCCGGCTTCGATCAGGTTTGATGTTTGTGTGGCAGATTGAATTACGGTTGCTGCCGCCGATTCGACGCGGGCATTAATGCCGCTTTCCGCATCGGATATGCGCGCAACGGCATTTTCAATGCCACGGCCAAGGCTTTCATTAACCTGAGTAACTTTGGCCGTAATCATTTCAGTCAGATCAGTTGATCGTGTATCCATGGTTTCGGTGACATTTTGCAGACTGGCGTCAATTTTTTCTCTGGCATCCATTCCGTGCTGTACGATGGTTTTAGCCAGCTCCTGAGTGCGTTCTGAAATTACCGCAGAAACCTCTTCTGAAGTGCCATCAAGGGTTAGCGCCAGTTGTTTGCGAACTTCTTCAAGATTGTCACTCAGGTTAGTTGCTTTTTCTTCAATAGTCTGGGTGATCTGATTGGCACGTCCGCCAATTGTTTCTGCCAGCTCGCGGGTGCGTAAAGAAATCTGATCGTTGAAGTGGCCGGTTTTTTCGTCCAGAGCGAGTTCTAAAACGTTGGCGCGACTGGCAAAACTGGTTGTATAGCTATCCAGAGCTTTCGTAAGAAGTTCGCCTTTTTCTCCAATTACTTCGTCGAAGGATTTCAGGCGAGTATCAATTACAACGGCCACTTCTTCCATTCTGGTATCAAATTCAGACAGGGACTGGGCGCCCGCACCCAGCAGTGTGTTTTTCGCAAATTCTGAAGATTCTTCAATGGATCCGGATAGTTGAAGGATGGTGGATTGCATCCGGCTTTCCATGGAATTGATCTGGGTAGAAATAGTTTCGTCCATCTGTCCGGTTAACCGGGTCAATGTGGTTTCAGCTTCTTCAGCACGGCCGCTGATTTCGTTGGAAATTCTCATGCCTATAGCATCAAGGGCGCCGCCGACTTCATGGCCGCGATCGCGCAGATCGGTAAGGATTTTTGCTCCTCCATCGCGTAAAACGGATGAAATTGATGCGGTGCGGTCGTCAATTGCATCGTTTAGTGCCACTGCCCTTGTATCCAAAGCCTCTGTGATGCCGTTCATGCGCATGTCAATTACTGAGGCCAATTCATGGGTACGTTCTTCAAAGGCGCTGGATATGGAGGAGGTGCGATCTTCAAGGGTAAGATTTAGTCGGCCTGCGCTGTCATCAAGAGCTGACATCAGGTCTGTGGTTCTATTATCGACCAGGGAAATAAAGGATTCGCTTTTTTCCCCAAACGCGCGCTGTAATTCTGAACTGGCCTTGTTCATTGAAGAGGTGAGTTCACCGCCACGTTCTTCGATGGTTCCGGCAATGCGCTGAGCAATCATATCAAGGTCAAAAACCAGCCCGGAATGGCTTTCGGAAATGGCTTCGCGAACTCTTTCGGAATTGGTTATAACGCTGTCGCGTTGACTGGCCAATTCCTGAATCAGACCGCGCATACGGCTTTCATTTTCTGAATATGTTTTGTCAAGAACGGTGACTTCATTATGGATCATCACCTCAAGCTCGCCAGCTCGCGAAAGAGCGCGCTCAAGACCATCAGCCAGGGCGGTAACTTCGCGCCGGACAGCCTGACCCACTGTTGCCACTTTGTCGGCGGCAGTGGTTTCAGGCTCTGCAAGACGCACGGCGGCCTCGGTCATGGAGGCAGCAGCGATGCGAAGATCCTGAGCCCGACGGGCCAGAATGGCAATTGCGAAAAACCCAAGTACCGGCAAAAGTACTGTGGCAATGGTGCTGGCAAAATCAAGTGAGCCAAGGATGGTTATAACCGAAGCACCGTCAATAATTTGAGTAGAAATTCCGTTGGAAGCTGCAATGGATGTAATGGCAACCCAGAAAATTGAAAGAATAGTTGCAATCCAGATTGGTGCTTTGGAAGGTTTGGCGTTTAAACCATAGAGCACACGGGAGGGGGAATGTCTGTCATCATTGGCCACAGAGCCGGTTTTGGCAGCAATGCGTCTGGCAGCGCGCGATTTATCCTGAATATCTGCAGCGTTAAGCGCGTTGGTGCCCTTTGCTCGGGAATTGGCCTGATTTACAGAATTTCGCTGGGCGCTGGATTTAGCCTTTGCACCAGGTTCTAATATGGAACCTTTCAATGCATCTTCCACCGCTGAGAAAGCCAGGGAAGCTGCGTCATTATTCGCTGATTCGTTTTTCTTTGCCATACTCTTTACAACTCTTAAAACATTGATTCTCAAAAATAAATCGAGAATCCGTTTGCCACAAAACGCCAACTTTAGCACAGCGACCAGGAGTCGAAAATACGGCCCCCAAAATATGTGATTCACTGAATCCATCCATAAAAATGAATGTCAGAAGCTTCACAAACCTGCGCCGCCGCGCGCCGGTAACCTCCTTCTTATATCAGGAAATGTGCAATCTGAAAATTAAATTAAAAAAGAGTTAACGGGCTTTTTCAAATTTGTGAGTTTTTCACCGAAATCAGCCGGAATCTGGTGATTAATAGGATGTTCACTTTGAGCGTGCACTCTAATTTGGTGATTAAGCTATCATGCCCGGTAAAATCAGTATGCCGGCCGCCAGCATAATTCTTATATAACGGAGATAAAAATGGCCGCTCTGGAAAAAATTACGCAACTGGAAGAAGTTAGCGGGAAAATTTACGCCTCCCGACCTATTGATCTAGTGCATCTGTCGCGACAGTCCCTGGGAGATGCAGGGCTGGAAGCAGAAATTTTGCGTATGTTTGATCAGATGGTGACGACTTATATGAGCAAAATTCGCCAAAGCATGGATTTTGACGAGACTATGTTGAATCTGCACGCTCTTAAGGGGGCCTCTGCCGGAGTTGGAGCAAATAATGTTGCTATTCTGGCTAAAGCTGCCGAATTGGAAACAAAACTTGCCGGAAAACTAAGTCACGAATGTCTGGCTGACCTGAGAATGGCGGTTGAAGAGGTGCGCCATTTTATCGCGGAAATACTGGACGAGTAGGTTTTATTATTGAGCATTTGCTGATTCTGATTTTGATCGGAACCTATGCTCAACTCCTTATTTTGTCGCGTTCCTGAACCAAAAAACCGGTCCCCGTTTTTTTTGTAACGCTCTGGTAAATTCACCTGTTTGTAAGTGCCGGTATGGCAAATCCCTCCCCCAAAAATCTGTTTGCTATTGCAGGGGGGGCAAGGGGTCGCTATATGGCGGTTAGAGCCTATTATGTTTTGATAAAATCAAAACACGGCTCTAAGTTTTTGTTTTGTCGCGTTTTCGAACCGGATAACCGCATACACTTATCCTGAAAACGCTCTAGTTCAATTTTATACAGCAGGCGCAAATTTATGACCAAAATCACTTTCGTTGAAGCCAATGGCACTATTCATGAAACCGATGTGGAAAACGGGACCAGTGTCATGGAGGCGGCAATCCAGAACTCAGTGCCCGGAATTACTGCTGAATGCGGAGGAGCATGCACATGTGCAACCTGTCATGTTTATGTGGACGAGAAATGGCGCGAAAAAGTTGGTGCACCTTCGGATATGGAAGAGGATATGCTGGACTTTGCCTTCGAGGTGAAGCCAAGCTCCAGATTATCATGCCAGATATTGGTCAATGATGATTTTGATGGACTGGTTATTAAAATTCCCGAACAGCAGGGTTAAATTTTCTAATTCAGCTTAGCAATTTGAAATCATTGTTCTTAAGATTTGCAAAAATTCCACTATTGTGTGTACGAGTTTGCTGCTTAAGCGATGTTAAGTTTTGGGCAATATTGAAATTGTGATCTTGCGCCCTGGCTTCAAAATAACAGATAGTGGAAAATAAATTGTCTAATCCAGAAATTCAGACTGATGTGGTTATAATCGGAGCCGGACCGATTGGTCTTTTTGCGGTGTTTGAGCTGGGTCTTTTGGACCTGAAATGCCATTTGATAGATATTCTGGATCGGCCTGGCGGGCAGTGCGCAGAGCTTTATCCGCAAAAACCGATTTATGACATTCCGGGTTTTCCGGTAATTTCCGGGCAGGAATTAACGGATAATCTGATGAAGCAGATCGAGCCGTTTGACCCGCAATTTCATTTTTCGCGCATGATCGAAAATATTGAAAAAACCGAAGATGGTGATTTTCTGGTCACGGATGACGAGGGGCAGGTTTTTAAGTGCAGGATAGTTGTTATTGCTGCCGGGGGTGGCTCATTTCAGCCCAAACGCCCGCCTGTGGCAGATATCGAGGTTTTTGAGGGTAGTTCAGTGTTTTATGCGGTGCGGCGCATGGAAGAGTTTGCCGATCATGATGTGGTGATTGTTGGTGGTGGTGATAGTGCGCTGGACTGGGTGCTGAGTTTGCAGCCAATTGTCCGCTCCATGACCCTTGTGCATCGGCGCGATAATTTCCGCGCTGCTCCGGCCAGCGTCGGCAAAATGAAGGCGCTTGTTGATCAGGGCAAAATGCAGCTGATTTTGGGCCAGATTGGTGAATTGAGCGGTGAAGGTGCTAATCTTACCTCAATGAGCATAAAAACCTCTGAGGAAGAGATAAATATTCCCGTAACCCGCTTGTTGCCGTTTTTCGGGCTGACTATGAAGCTTGGTCCAGTGGCAGACTGGGGCTTGGAACTTAACGACAATCTTATTTCAGTGGATACTGAAAAGTTTGAAAGCTCAGTGCCGGGAATATTTGCCATTGGTGATATCAATCATTATCCGGGCAAGCTTAAACTGATCCTTTCCGGCTTTCATGAAGCAGCGTTGATGTCTCAGGCGGCGAAAAAAATCATCGCCCCGGATGAGCGCATTATATTTCAATATACGACCTCTTCCACAAAGCTGCAAAAGAAGCTGGGTGTTAAATAAAAAGCACCCTCCAAGCCGCTCCCTCAAACGGGCATTACATACTTTTGCTGCTTTTGCCGGGCAGTCAGCCACATTCGGCTGGGTTGCCAGCATGAATAAAATGGAGCTGAGTTGTGATTTTAAGTGGCGTTGGATTTTTTTGGCAATCTGTGGTTTTGGTGTTCAAAAACCTGAAGACTGCCGCATATATTAGTATTCTATGGTGGATTGTCTGGATGATGGTATTTTATTCCAGCGTAGCAATTTTTTCTATGGTTTACCCCAACGAATCGTTTTTCTCCCCGCTAGGTATGGCTATAAACTTGCTAAACATTGCCTTTTTGCTGGTTGTGGGCAGTATAATTTCTATTCGCTGGTATCGTTTTGTTTTGCGGCAAGAAAAACCTACAAGAATTTTTGGCGGCTGGATGAATACAATGTTTTTTCAGTACGTATTTTTGTTGACCGTGATTTGCGTATTGTTGCTGATAATAGTTACACCAATTCTAGTTCTAAACTCAATATTTATAATACCGGCGCTTCTCGAAACAGGTTCAATTTCTATTTTTTTATTGATCCTGTACAGGGTGCTGTTGAATATTATGTATCTATATCTGGCGTTGCGGGCTGCTATTATTTTACCGGCAATTGCTGTAGGCGTTGAAAGAGTGGCAATTTGGCAGGCGTGGAAAATGTCGCAAAAATTTCACCTGGTGATTTTATCCAGTGTGAGTTGTCTGGTGGTGGCAAATCAAATTCTGGAAGTGTTGTTTGATGGGTTGCAAATCTTTAGCTGGTGGGGAGCTAACTTTGTTTCCTTGATAGTTTTTAGCGTATTTGCAGTTGTCTCGTGGTTTTTGGTATTGGTTAGCTTAACGCTCGTAAGCAGTTTTTATGGCCATTACGTTGAAAAAAAAGAGACTTAGCTATTTAGAGAATTTGGCTAAATCACTCATGAAATCCATGACCTTTGGTTGTTTTAGCTGATCAAAGGGCAGAGGGCGGGTGGTTTTTATGGCAGCGACACCAACCCGAACGCTCATTAACCCGTTGACCAGCCCCTCACCAAGCCGGGCCGAGAGTTTTGCCGCCAATCCATGGCCAAGCATTTGTTGAATGACGCTATCACCAAGAGCAACACCGCCGGTGACCGCAAGATGGCTCAAAATTGCTCCGGCCAACCGCCATGATCCGAAAAATCCCGGTCTTGCCCCATAAAGGGTGGCGATGGCGCGGGCAAGTTTTAAGGATTCATAGGCAACAAAAGCCAGATCAACAATGGCGCGCGGAGAAATGGCGCTAACAATTGCCACCCGGCGGGCAGCGGCTGCCGTTAGTGCTTTTGCCCTTTCATCAAGTGGTGTCATTAAGTGGCGCTCGGCGGTTGCAATCATGTCGGAGCCATCAAGTAGTCCGTTAAGATCATTGCCGAGAAGTTGATTTGCCCGAGCCAGATCAGCTCTGGTGCCATAAAGGCGGTTGAGGCGGGCAATAACGGCTTTACCCGGTTTTGGCAGGTCAGAGATAAGCGCTTGCTTGGCCTCAAGGCGCAAGCCGTCAAGATTTTTTAAAGACCTAAGGGCGGCAAGCTCCCGGATTGTTAAAACCACAATGCCTAATACCAATATGGCCACAGCGCCGGTTCCAACCCAGCCCAGCCATTCATAGCGGGCAAACAGATCGCCAATCAGCCGGTCTGCCATCAAGGAAAGGCCAAGAGCGATTAAAACCGAAGCGGCGGCCAGACTTAGTTTTATTATCCAGCCTGAGGGGGATGATTTGCTTTTTTTGGGGAAAGCTTCTTCTTGTCTGGAATCGCTAAACTCGTCCTGAAAATGATTATTTTGCGGCACAATTTCAATTTCTGCCATTTGGGGTGCAAAGGCTTTTGGTTCGCGTGCTGGCGCTGATTTACCACTTGAGTCTTGGTTGATTGTTGCTTTTGGACTTGGTTTTTTTTTCTTTATTGTCTGGGCTGTTGGCTTTCTCATTTCATCCAGTCTCCCAGCAGGTAATCAAGGGCCTTGCCGAGGCGAATATGGGGCAGTCCAGTATTTTTTTGCGCAGATGATCCAAGCTCTTCCGGCGGGGCAAAGCGCATGAAGTTGAGCGATCCTGGTTGTAATGAGGGTTGAAATATTGCCTGAGGATCTTTTGGCAAGTCACCGGGAAACAGGGCGATTTCGGTTTTGCCGTCATAGGTGATTTTGTCCAGCATCTCACCCTTTTCTGGAGTACCAATCAGGCAATCAAGTTCACCATCCTTATCTTTTATTGTGCCCTCTTTGGTGGCGCGAATGGCGGCAATGGCCATGGTTTTTGTTTCTGCGCCAGAAAAACGGGCCGATTTTGCCGCTCTCGCCACCAATATTTCAATGATGTTTTGCAACCGCTTGTGGGAAGTGTGGTGCACATGGTCGGCTTTGGTGGCGGCAAACAGGATGCGGTCGATCTTTTTGGCAAAGACCCAGTTCAGGGGGTTATTTGAGCCTTGTCTGAAACAGGCAAGCACTGAATTCAGGGCTTCTTGAAGGTCGCTTACGGCATTTGGACCGGCATTTAGCGCCCTTAGAGCATCAACCAGAACAATCTGGCGGTCGAGGGAAGCAAAATGATCGCGAAAAAATGGACGAACGATGATTGATTTATAGGCCTCATAACGCCGCCTCATCAGCGCATAAAGACTGTCATTCCTGTGATTTTCCAGCTCTTTTGGCAAAGGCGCAAATGTGAGGGCTGGTGAGTTTTTCATATCACCGGGCAGCAAAAACCGTCCCGGAGGCAGGGTGGACAAAGCGGTGCCGGTGGTGCGGGCATTTTGCAAATGATCGGTAAATAGATTGGCGAGGTTTTGCGCCAATGGTTCTGATGCCTCCTGCTCTTTGTTCAGTGCTTGTGAGGCTGCAAGAAACGCCTTGGTAGGAGTTGTGGTTTTGGTTGATTTGCAGCGATCAAGAGCCTGCTCAGACCATTGGGCATAGCTTAGGGAAAGCAGGGGAAGATCAAGCAGCCATTCGCCGGGATAATCAACAATATCAAGGTTGAGGACACTGGGGCCGCCCATTCCCGATAGCCAGTTGTTGGAGCGAAATTTCAGGGTCAGGCGTAGCTGAGAAATATTACTGGTCGAAGCTGGCCAGAATGGATTTTTTGCGGTCAGGGCCGCCAGATGTTCTTCATAGGCAAAACGGGGAATGGCTTTATTGGGATGTTCGCTTAGCTGAGCGCCGATAAAGCGACCCTGTGACAGGGGAGAAAACTGGTTCAGATTTTCTCCATCCAGCAGGTTTTTGACCAATGATGTGATGAATATGGTTTTTCCCGATCGGGATAGCCCGGTTACTCCAAGCCTTAAGGTTGGGGTAAATGTGCTGGTCGCCGCATTGCCCATATTTGTCAGGGCGATGGCCAGTTCATCAACAATTCCAGTACCGACCCTAGACATTTTATCCGATCAAAATTTTTGCTGTTTTTTGCTTGTTGTCGTTTCAAGGTAGGTGCTTGAGGGTATTTTGCAAGCTTCTTTAATTCTGCGTAAGGTTTATGCAAGCATTTTCAATCGCTTGTAATAACCGTCTGATAGACTGATTCAACTTTTTGTGGCGTTGACTTTGCTCAAATCAAATGGGGTGGTTTGATAAATCTGATTGATCCAATTTTGAAACAGCAAAAAACCATGGCTGCGCCAGCGGTTTTGCGGCTCGTTATCAGAATTGTCATCCGGGTAATAAAAAAGCGGTTGTTCAGGGTTAAGCCCCGCATTTTTATCGCGTTCAAATTCATCGCCAAGGGATTTATTATCATATTCGAGATGGTTGAGCATGTGCAAGGCGCGGTGATCTGGATCGTCAAGCATGCACAAACCCACTTCGTCACTGTCAATTAGGATTTTTAGTCCGCTGTTTTTTGGCAGGGAGCTGACATCGATATCGTTGGAGCGGGAAACAGGAATGGCTAGATCATCAGAAAACCCGTGTAAATATGGTGAGTTTTTAGAACAAACCTGATGTCTGAAAACTCCGACGGCTTTTTTCGCACGCTTTTTTCGCTTTATCTGGTGAAAATGATGTAAAGCCGCCTGCGCGCCCCAGCAGATGAACATGGATGAATGCACATTAGTTTGGGTCCAGTCCATAATTTCAACCATTTCAGGCCAATAGCGCACTTCTTCAAATGGCAGGTGGGCAATTGGTGCGCCGGTAATGATAAAACCGTCAAATTTCTGCGCCCGCATATCCTCCCAGCGCTGATAAAAGCTTTTTAGATATTCTTCGGATGTGTTTTTTGAGGCATGGTCAGAAATTCGTACCAGCGTTAAATCAATCTGCAACGGTGTTGAGCCAATTAAGCGGGCGAACTGGGTTTCTGTTCGTTGTTTATTGGGCATCAGGTTGAGCAGGCCGATTTGGAGGGGGCGAATATCCTGACGCTGGGCGCGGGTGGAATCCATAACCGCGATGCCCTCATCGAGTAGGATTTTTTTGGCAGGCAGATCATTGGGAATGCGTATGGGCATTTTATTGTCCTGATACTTTTAGAACTAAAACTGTCCAGGGTCCTGACCCCGAGCGAACGGTTTTTGGTTTCGGCGATAGATTTATATAGCGCATTTCTTGAGATTATCTCAGGTTTTGGCGCGGCTTTCTATCGCCTTGCACATGAGTTGTTCAAAATCATTGGTATCGCGAACAGTGCGAAGGTCGCTGGCGTCAATCGTATAACCAAACCGGTTGGCAAGGGCCTGATATCTGGGCAAGCGATCGTTCAGAATTTCTTCAAATCCCCAAACAGCAAAATTTACGGGATCGACCTCATTATCATTTTCGATTTGGTTGAGATTTTTGAACTGGGCCCATTTTTCCACCAGCAAGGCGGGGCGGTAATACATGGGCTTTGGTGCGTTTTTATAGCGCTCAATTAGGGCATCGGTGTCAGCATCTGTTCCCCTGATATAAAGCATCATAGTTGAGGATGTCAGTGCTTTGATAACCGGATCATGGTCGTCAGGCGTTACCACCTCAATCATTGAGCCGCCAGTATCAGCGATGAAATTTTCATAGCCATAAAGATTTTTTGCCCGTTCAATAAAGTGTGGCACATCTTTAAGGGCAGCTATTTCTGCAATTCGGTGTTGTTCCTGACGTTTTTGATATTCTTTCAGGGATAGACCACCCTTTTTCGTATCGCCGGGAGCGCCAAGATAGGTGGACAGCGGCTCAAGATTTTCAAAGCGTAAATTGGTGGAAATGTCGATTGAATCAGAACGTAATAATGTGCTTAAAAACTCAACCTTCATGGCCTCCCGTTTAAGATTATCGGTTATAAATTCACCCATATAACGGGTGCCAATGCGATAATCTATGGAATAGTGAAACCAGTTGTTTTTGCGCAGCAGGTTAGAAATTCTGGTTTTTCCGACTCCGGACATGCCAAAGAGAGTTACCGCTTTGGCGGGTGAACTAGTGAATGATTTTGCATCGTCAAACAACATCGTTATCGTATCGCTTTATGGGAGGCACGCTGCAGAAATTTTAGCAGGGGCAAATTTTCCTAAATTTGCGTTTAGACCATGATGAAGTTCAGGGCAAGCGTCATGAAGTTTGACAGGTGCTTGATACTCACATCACTGTTATGTGGGCAAAATATGCCTGCTTACCGGGTCAAAAATTCCTTTTTGCCTATTATCTCAACATAGCTATGGTGTAAAAACGACGTTTTTTCAATGCCTTACCTAGTTGGCACCAGACTTGCATTGCTTTTGCCAGAAGCGGTGCGAAATGGCGCCGGGGCAATTGGAGTATTATTTATGGGTATTTATGCAGCGCTGGCAACAGCGGTTTCTGGGCTTCAGGCGCAATCATTTGCGCTGGAAAACATATCAGGCAATATTGCAAACTCGCAAACGACAGCGTTTAAGCGCACCGATACAGGTTTTGTTGATATGATTGCCGAGGCAGCTGTAAACCGACAAAACTCGGGCTCAGTGCAGGCCTATTCCATGCCAACAAATAATATTCGGGGAGATATTATTTCCTCGTCGTCAGCAACGAACATGGCCTTGAATAATTCCAGCTTTTTTGTTGTTGATCAAAAGGTGGGGGTTAATGATGGACAGACATTGTTCGGCGGTACGAATTTTTATTCGCGCCGGGGAGATTTTCAGGTGGATGCCAATGGCTATCTGGTGAACGGGGCCGGGTATTTTTTAAAGGGACTACCAATTGATACGGCAACCGGGAATATTTCAGGCTCGGTGCCTGAGGTTATAAGAATTGATAATGCATTTTTACCGGCCAGACCGACTTCAACAATTGATTACAGGCTGAACCTGCCGCAGGTCCCCCAAACGATTGCGTATGATCAGGCAATTGCAAACTCAGACCTGCTGGTGCCAGGGGATTTTGCTACTGATCCCACGACTGCCGGATCAGGAACGATTACAGCTGCTGATTCCAACACATTTTTAAATCAGTCCATTTCCGGGGGCGCGATTACGGTTTATTCATCCAGCGGTGCGCCGGTTAATATTCAGGTGCGTTGGGCAAAAACAGATAACCCGGTAGCGGGTGTCGCGGATACGTGGAACGCTTTTTATCTTACTGACAGCAATGCCACGGGCGGTGCAACCCAATGGGTAAATACCGGTCAGGATTATACTTTTGCCGCTGATGGTTCTTTAAGCCCGGCGGTAAATAACGTTACTTTGACTGCCGTTAGTGTCAACGGGGTTGCCCTTGGAGATCTGACTTTGGCACATGGTGCGAGCGGGGTTACTCAGTTTGATGATGCCAATGGTACATCTCAGGTAACCGCTCTGTCGCAAAACGGCTATGCGGCAGGTGAATTTGTGGGGGTGACCATAAATAATAACGGTCGCATCGTTACTACCTATTCGAACGGTGAAAGCGTTGAGAGAGCGCAAATTGTTACTGCGGATTTCAATGCCGCAAATCAGCTTAAAAAGCTTGATGGTGGAACTTATGCCTCCACATCGGAAAGTGGCGAAGCAATTTTCAATAATGACGGGACAGGAATTCAGGGCTCGTCACTTGAAGCTTCCAACACGGATATTTCAGAAGAGTTCACAAAGCTTATTGTCACCCAGCAGGCCTACGCTGCAGGGACAAGAATTGTGACAACTTCGGATGAAATGCTTCAGGAAGCCTTGAATATGGTCCGTTAGAGGTTTTGTCGCCTGTTTGGTGTCTGGCCATATATGAAATCGATAGTTTTTCAGTTAAGCAGGAGTAAAGGAATATGAGTCTTACAGCAGCGCTCTCCAACGCTCTTTCTGGTATGGGCGTAACCCAGTCCGGCCTTGAAATTCTGGCCAGAAATGTGGCAAATTCGGGCACCCCCGGATATAATGCGCAAAGTCAAAATCTGGTTGAATCCAATGGAGCAAATTCCAGTTCTGTGCGTTCATCGGGGGTGGCACGCGCTTTTGATGCCGCTTTGCAACAAAATTATACCGACCAGGTTTCAAACTCTGGCTATGCCAGAACCAGGGCCGATTTTTTATCACAATTGGAGACTTTGCTCGGCAAACCGGGGGACGCAAGCTCTCTGGACAATATTTATTCAGGTTTTCAAAGCGCAATGGAGGCTATGGCAACCAGTCCAGACAGTTATGCCACGCGAGCAGCTGCGATTAGTTCGGCTGAGACTTTGGCAAACCGCTTGAATTCAATTTCCTCCAATGTGCAGAATCTGCGCCGTGATAGTGAATCCCAGATACGAAATCTGGTCAATGGTTTAAATTCTGATCTGAGCAATCTTCGTGATGTTAATTCACGTCTGGCCGAGTTTACCCAGGATACAGCGGCTCGCAGCGCGTTGCTTGATGAACGTGACCGGTTGGTGGCATCAATTGGCGAAGTTGTTGATGTCAACGCCACCTATCGCGACAATGGCAGCGTAAGACTTCTTACCCGATCCGGGGTTGGCTTACTTGATCAGCAGCAATCAGTATTTGGTTTTGAGGCTGCGGGCAGCCTGTCCGCCAATTCGCTTTATTCAAATAACCCCAGTGAAAGCGGTGTCGGAGCGCTGACCCTTAGAACCTCATCCGGCCTGCCGTTGGATATTGTCGGGCAGGGGATTTTGCAATCCGGCAAACTGGGCGCTCTTGTGGAATTGCGTGATAGTACGCTGGTACAGGTGCAAAGCCAGCTAGATGATATTGCTGCAAGTCTTGCCCAGTCGCTTTCCAATATAAATGTTGCATCCAGCTCGGTTAGCGTTGGGGCGCAAAATGGTTTTGAAGTTGATCTGGCAGCCCTTCAACCGGGCAACAGTTTTACCCTGAATTATACGGAAGGGGGCAATTCTGAGACTGTTAGAGTGATGCGGGTTGACGATGCGTCCCTGTTGCCAATGGACAATACCGGCTCTGACGGTGTTCGGGTAATCGGTCTTGACTTCTCCGGCGGAATTGGTGCCGTGGCGGCAAGTTTGAATGCTTCTCTTGGCGTGGCAATTAATGTTTCCAACCCATCTGGTTCCATTTTGCGGGTGTTGGATGATGGAGCATTAGCTACCAGTAATATTGATGGATTGAGCGCTTCTTATACTGCAGGCAATGTGCAGGATGGCAATCTGGCTTTGCCTTTGTTTGTTGATACGGCAAATTCCGCCTTTACCAACTCTCTTGATGCGGGAGAGCAAAAAATTGGATTTGCCGGACGTATTTCCATTAACAGCGCGGTAAAACTTGATAATTCTTTGATGGTTCAGTTCAGCGCTACATCTTCTCTTGGCGATGCGTCGCGGGCAAACGATATTATAGACCGTTTGAACAATTCAAGCTTTGTAAGTGATGTTACCTCCACCAAATCCATGGGGCAAATTAAACTTGAAGGCAATGTGGGGGCATTAGTATCCCAGATGCTTTCGTTTCAGGGCGCTTCGGTAGAAAAAACTCAATCAGTCAGCTCTACCAATGATCTGTCCATGGAAGCGCTTAGCGCAAGAATGGAAGAAAAATACGGTGTGGATATTGATAAAGAAATGGCAATGCTGATGGAAATGCAAACCGCTTATGCTGCCAATGCCAGGGTTTTATCGGCGGTTCAGGAACTGCTCAATACGCTAATGAGAATATAGGGGACGCAATATGAATGTAGGAAAAGCCATGTTTGCGGTTAGTCCCGCTTTCTCCAACATTTCCAGAATGCGAGAAACCTTTGATCAGTTGCAGGTTCAACTTGCCACCGGGGAACGAGCTCAAACTCTTTCGGATATGGGGCCGGGGCGGGGAACAAGCATTGATATGCGTGCTCAACTGGCCAAAAGTCAGTCCTTTCAGAATAATATTGCTATGGTTGGTGTGCGGCTGGATATTTTAGATATGAGCATAACTAGGTTTGACCAGATTGAGGGGGAGGTTCGCCAAATGGCGGCCTCTGATTCAACGGGTGAAAATCAGATCAATCTTACCACGGCACAAAATTATGCCCGCTCCAGTCTCGATGAAGTTATAAACCTGCTAAATACCGATCTGGCCGGCCGCTATATTTTTGGGGGGACGGATACGGATGATGCTCCGGTGCAAAGCATTGGTGAATTGTTGAACGGGTCTGGCGGGCGCGATGGATTTCGTACCGTAGTTTCAGAACGCAAAGAGGCAGATGCTGGCGCTTCAGGATTGGGGAGGCTTGGCCTGTCACAATCAGGCGCGGTGATAAATCTGGCAGAAGACGGAGTGCATCCATTTGGGTTTAAGCTTTCGGGCGGCTCCACTGATTCTTTGGGAGTGAATATATCCACTCCGGCTGGCTCTCCTCCCTCTATGGATATTACGTTTAATTCTCAGCCCAATGCAGGGGAGAAGATTTTTGTCACTCTGACGCTGCCCGATGCCACAACCAAGACCATAGAATTAGAGGCAACAACTAATAATACACCCGGAGATGGAAAGTTCACCATTGGGGGCACGCTGAACGATAGTGCAACAAATTTTCAAAATGCGCTGCAGTCAACATTGGCGCAGCAGACCCAAACGGAATTGAGCGCAGCATCGGTATTTGCGGCAGCGGAAAATTTCTTTAACGGTAATGGTGAGACAATTCAGCGGGTTGATGGCCCCCCATTTGACAGTGCAACAGCGCTGGTGGCGGCAACAGCTACAAATACCGTCAGCTGGTATGATGGCTCAAGCAATTCAGATCCCAGAACATCAGTTTCAGCACGGGTTGGCGAGAGTGCAAGGGTTAATTATGGGGTTGAAGGTAACGAAACCGGATTTTTGCAGCTAGTGCGCTCTTTGGCTTCCGTTGCGGTTGAAACCTTTTCCAGTACCGATCCGACCTCTGAGGCCCGATATGATGCATTGAGTGACCGGCAATTAGCCAGATTATCTGAAAACAACAATAATACACCCGGATCGTTTGAAGTTATCGCCATGGAGCTGGGCGTGGTTAGAAATGCCATGGGAAGTTATTCCAGCCTGAATACAAACTATCAGAGCCAGATGGAAACCGTATTGGGCAACCTGGAAAATGTTTCCATTGAAGAAGTTGCCATTCAGCTGCAAACCATGCAGATACGATTGCAGGCCTCTTATCAGACCATGTCGATACTTAACGAGCTAACGCTGGTGAATTATATCAGATAGGATCCTTGGGGTCAGGCCCTTAGGGTCAAATCCGAGGGCTTATTTTATGTGTCTCGCGGCTCGCACCGCTTCGCCAGTGACGATTAAAAGCTACTGGCAAAGCTGAGCCTGCGACGCGCGCCGCATAAGCGGCGGCGGCACTTGTGCCGCTTACTTGCACTCCATTGGAAAGCCGGAACTGCGTGGTATTGCTCTGCTTCTTCGTCATTGCGAGAAACGAAGTGACGAAGCAATCCAGATATCTTTAACATGCTCGAACTGGATTGCCGCGCACATGAAAACAGGTGCTCGCAATGACGTCCTTATTCTTGGCAGCGTTCTATAACGGTTGTAATTGACAGGTAAAGTGGCGCATTAATCGCGGTTCTTTGATTACCCGCAGCCCTCTCAGGCTGTCTTTTTCGCCCATTAACAATTCAAATGCCTCGAGCAGGTAATCCGCATGGGATTGGGTATAGGTGCGGCGTGGAATTGCCAGGCGTACCAGCTCCATCGCCGCAGGTTTTTCTGTTCCATCAGGCTGACGGCCAAACATCAACGAGCCGATTTCAACTCCCCTGATGCCGCCGATTTCATACAAGCGGTTAGCCAGAGCCTGGGCGGGATATTGCAGTGGCTCGATATGGGGCAGCCAGGCTTTTGCATCAATAAACACCGCATGCCCGCCAGCAGGTTTGACCACCGGCACTCCCATGGCATCAAGCCGATCGCTTATATATTGATTGGTGCCAATACGGTATCGCAGATAATCCTCGTCGATAATTTCGCTCAACCCTTGAGCAATTGCATCAAGATCCCTGCCTGCCAGCCCGCCATAGGTGACAAACCCTTCGGTTTGAATCAACAAAACACGGGCATTTTCAGCCAGTTCATCATCATTTAGGGCCAGCCAGCCGCCAATATTTGCAAAGGCATCTTTTTTGGCTGACATGGTCATGCCATCAGCATCGGCAAAGCAATCGCGCACAATATCTATGATTGAGCGATCTTTCTGCCCCGGTTCGCGCTGCTTGATAAACCATGCGTTTTCGGCAAATCGACAGCCATCAATAATAAACGGTCGCTTATGGGCTTTGGCAATTTTTGCAACTGCGCGGATATTTTCCAGACTGACCGGCTGGCCACCCCCGGCATTATTGGTGATAGTCAACATAACACAGGGAACGGATTTTCCATGTTCTATGAGAAAGCTTTCCAGTTTTTGCAGGTCCATATTGCCCTTGAACGGGTGCAGGGACTGGGAGTTGCGCCCCTCATCAATATTGAGATCAAAGGCCAAGGCTCCGGTGGCCTCAATATTGCCGCGCGTGGTATCAAAGTGGGTGTTGGAGGGGATGTTTTTTCCCTCGCCACCAATGATTTTGAATAAAATTGCCTCAGCAGCACGCCCCTGATGGGTGGGGATAACGTGTTTAAAGGGCATTAAATTCTTAACCGCCGCTTCAAAGCGATTAAATGAGGGGGAGCCGGCATAGCTTTCATCACCACGCATTATGGCGGCCCATTGTTCAGAACTCATGGCGCCGGTGCCGCTATCGGTTAAAAGGTCGATCAGTACATCTGCGGAGGCCAGACCAAAAAGATTATAATGAGCGTTTTTTAGCTTTGCCTCACGTTCAGCTCGCGTGGTCATGGTGATTGGCTCGACCGATTTAATGCGAAATGGTTCGATGATGGTTTTCATGACCGTGTTCATGGGGGTTCTCCAAATATGAGTAGCCCCGAAAAACCTTGTGGCAATCAAAAACACAAAAATGGGGCCAGCGCCGCGGTTGCTGCAAAAAATGCATGCCGCGCTCAACGCCCAATAGATTGCTTGGTTAAATTAGCTCTGCTTGGTTAGGCTCGTCAAGCGGATACGAGAAAAATCCTGCTTAAAAAACAAGAAGCCCCCGAAATTTCGAGGGCTTTTGAGTGTTGGAGAAAATAATCAGACCTGAATTTCAGGTTTTTGGATCATCAAGCAATCCCAAGGCGATCTGGCGATTTATATTGATCAGAACTTCCAGCTTTTCAGGAGCTGGTGCGGATTGAATGCGCATGGTTTCGTTCATAACGAAAATGCCAAGATTTGCCACGTTCTGGCGGATTTCGCGCGGCAGGGGACTGTCCTGACGGGTAACTGATTCAAGAAATATAGTCCATAATTTACGATTATGGATCAGAACGCGATCCAGATCAGATTTAGAACTTTCCCAATTGCTTTGAATTTCTTTTAAATCTCTTGCGGATTTTGAGAGCAGGTGGGCCTCAAGTTCGCTTTGACTTGAAGTCTGTTTTGCTGCCTGCTGATAGGCCTCAGTTGCCTGCTGTTGCATTCTCAAATAGCTCCCGCTCGTAGCCAATAAGTTCTTTGGTTGTCTTTAATGCTTTGTATAGAGAACCGGTTAATATCTCGTTATTAATTTTTTCCACAAAGGGAATTGTTGAGGGAGCGGCTTTGACGAGATCACAAGTTAAATCAAAGTATTGCTGGCGAAGTTTTTCGATATCATCTTCCAGATACATCAGTTGCACGGTGAAATAGATGCGTTTGCAGGGCGTATTGGCTGTCTTTGCGGTTAAAATGTCTTTTTCGCGCAATATGGGGGTTTTGCCATCGAAATAAAGTTTTGTGCGTTGATCAGAATTGGTGATTATGCAATCGCCAACAATCAATCGCTCGCCGGGCTTTAATTCAACTTTTAACGACATTGCTTATTCCCTTTTCGCATAGGATTTATAACCGAATCCTGATGGTCTCATTTTGCGTTAAAGTTCAACGATAGGGAAGGGAGTAAAATAGCCCATAAAAAAAGCGGGCTTAAAGCCCGCTTTTCTCATATTCTTTGTAGTTGGTTTATTCAGATTAGAATAAACGAAGCACGGCCTGATCAGCCTGGTTGGCTAATGTCAGGGCAACTGTTGAAAGCTGCTGACGTGTCTGCAATGCAAGCATGTTAGCGCCTTCCTGGTTGCTATCGGCCAATGTCAGGTTGGCAGCACCGGTTTCAAGCGTGTTAATCAGGTTTTTAGTGAAATCCTGACGAACTTCAACCACTGAAAGGTTAGAACCGAAGGTCGAACCCTGCTGGCGCAGGCTTGAAATTGCAGTATCAAGCTGGGTCAGCGAAGATTCAATGTTGGCATTGGTCTGAAAGCTGTCAGTTGCAGCAGAGCTGACACCAAGTCCGGAAGAGTTAAAGGTAACACCTGTAACACTTAGCGAGCTGGAACCATCTTCGTTAAAGATAACTGAAAGACTGTCACCGTTCAGCAGGTTTACACCATTATAGCTGGCATCTGATGCCAACTGGTCAATCTGGGTACGAAGATTGTTAAACTCAGTTTCCAGAGCTTGACGATCGGTATCGAATGGTGAGTCTGTTGTGCCATTGGTCAGGCCAACTTCATCACCAACAGCAATGGTAATGCTGTCATCTTCAGATGCTGCGGTAATTGTTACAACATTAGAAGTGATGGATGCTGTTACACCGGAAAGCGCTCCAAGGGCGGTTGCAAGATCAGCTCTTGTGTCGATGCCACTAAGATCAATGGTTTCAGCGGTATCTGAATTGACCTGAATTGAAAGAGTTCCTGTAAAGCCAGCTACCTGAGTGTTGGTTGGACCAACGGCTGTGGTTGTAAAGCCGATGGAGGCCAGATTTGTACCCGCACCGCCTTCACCAAAGGTGATGGAGTCGGTATTGTTGCCGGCAGTCGCCACGATAGCGCCACCTGAAAGAGCAACCGATGCGTTGGCGTTGCCATCCAATGCAGTTATCAGAGTGTTGACTGTATCGGTGGCGGCAGTGCCTACAGCAAAGGTTGTGGTGACGCCGCCAACTTCTATGGTAACTTCGTCAGAGTCAGCAAAGCCAAGGCTGGCCAGAGTCTCTGTGCCAGCAAGTCCCGAAACTGTGCCTGTTGCAACGGCCGCGACATCATCAGCAATAGTAACCGAACCTGACAGAGTTGTCGGGGTTGTGGAACCAGCTGGTTTTTGAAGGGCTTGACGAGCAGTCGCCTGAGCGTTTTCAACCAGTTTTGTAATAGCTGAAATGCCATCGTCAGCCGCTTTAACGGTCTGAACCGCATTGCCAACCGAATCAAGAAGACGATTAAGATCGCCAGCACGTGAATTCAATGAAGATGCTGTAAAAAACGCGGTTGGATCATCAAGAGCTGAATTGACTTTTAGGCCAGTTGATAGCCGTTCCTGGGTTTTTCCCAGTAGATTGGCAGTGTTTTGAAGGGAAAGCAGATTGCTACGCACTGCACTCGAGAGTGATATATCGGTCATTTGTGAACTCCTATTCGATGTCCGAACTACTAAACGCCTCTTTCTGAGGGTTGCTCGAGTATGGCTTTGAGGGGTTTAAGAAGTGTAAATAAAAGCGATCTGAATTGTTAGCGGTTTGCTAACTATCAATCCGGCCTTAGCAATGTGGCGCTAAACAGCATATTTGCTGTTATGTCGCTGATCGTATGGGGCTTTTTAATTGATTGCGAATTTGAATACTGGATGTCCGGCAGGGCTGATTTACCGGAGGTTTCAGTGGTGATTACCTGCTCAGTTTCCACCCCTGTAGAATCTTGTTTTCGCTCTTCGTCATCTTTGGAGCTTAAGCGCAATGAATGAGATGTTTGCTTGGATTTATCGCCATCGCGCTGACGCTGCCACATATTTGTTGAAACCGCTGCTATTAAATAGCTCATTTTCAATCGCCAAGTTTGATGAATTTGCAGCATCAACCTTTGATAAAAAACATTTAGGGCGGGAAAATTGTGGTGAGAGAAATTATTTCAATTTGTAATCAATATAGTAAGAGCGACTTATAAAGAGCGGTTTACAGAAATTCCATAGGCTTGGTTTCTATCATTCGAGTGCATCTGACCGGAAGCGCCATAGGTTTTTGGCGCTTCGTTTTGCCCAACACTTATAGCAACATCATGAAGCAGATTTTGCGTCACGGTTTTGGCAGTGGCAAGTACCCTGAGATTTTCAGCCATTTGAGTTGCAAGCTTTTCATGCTCTCCCTGCAATAATTGCAAATCGGTGGGAGCCTGTTCATTCAGGCGGGTTGCCTGATGCTGAACCACCCGGGCCAGGCCCACATATTCCTGAGCTATCAGGGATTTTTGCTCGCTCAGCTTTGAGGCCTCTTCATAATGACCATTGCGAAGCAGGGTTGTTTCCTGGTTCATTATATTGGCCAGACTTTGCAGGGCGGAATTTGTGGTCCGGCACAGGGTTTGTGCATCCATGCTGCGCTGGTTCTCGATGCGTTCACCGGCAGTGCTCGGGTCTAATGATTGATGGTTTTGGGTCATGAGTTGCTTCCCTGACTGGTATTTGTATTTTGGGACTGATTATTGTTTTGGGGCTGCGCGGCGCTCTCTTGAGTTAAAAGCAGTGAGCGCATAATTTCATCAGCAATACCAATACCACCGGATCTGGCCATGGCTGCTGCATATTGTTCGGATTGCATTCCGCGCCAGGTTTCCTCAGCATAGCCGCCGCCAAACTCTCCCTCAGAGGCAATCGAGGCAAACATCTCTGAAACCAGTGTGTTCAAAAACACCGATTCCAGCTCTTCAGCCTTTTGACGCATGGTTTGCAGATCATTTTTTAACGGTGCAGAGCCGACCGAAAAGCTGGTTGCGAGCATTTCCATTTTTAAAGTACCTCAATTTCTGCTTGCAGGGCGCCAGTGGCTTTTATGGCCTGCAGGATGGCAATCATATCTCTTGGGCCGATGCCCAAAGCATTCAGCCCCTCCACAAGCTGGGCCAGGGTTACGCTTTCGCGAACAAGGGCCAGATTGGAATTTGCAATATCAACATTAAGTTCAGTTCTTGGGATTTCGACCGTTTGCCCCAGAGTTAAAGGGTTCGGCTGAGAAACCAGGGGCGATTCAGCTATGGTCACCGTCAAGTTGCTTTGGGCAACCGCAACCGTTGAAACCCGAACATTGGCTCCCATAACAATAATGCCGGAATTTTCATCAATTACGATTTTGGCCGGTTGGTCAGTTTTAACCACCAATTGTTCAATATCAGTAATCAGATCAACAATATTGCCGTTGAAATTTTGCGGCAGCGTCAGGCGGACGGTGCCGGGATTTTCAGGCGTTGCAACCGGAGCGCCGATAAAATCATTAATAGAGAGGGCGAGGCGGCGTGAAGTGGTAAAATCCGGATTGCGAAGTGACAGGCGCAAAGAACGTTGCGCGCCAAGGTCAAACACCACTTCGCGTTCAACCAGTGCGCCAGAAGAAATTCGCCCGGTGGTTGGAACGCCTGAAATTACGGTTGCGCCATCACCTGCGGCAGCAAAACCGTTGATTACAACTGACCCCTGAGAAATCGCATAGACTTCGCCATCGGCCCCAAGCAATGGAGTAACCAGCAAGGTGCCTCCCTGTAAGCTGCCCGCGTCGCCAAGGGCTGCCACATTAATGTCTATGCGTGAGCCTTGAGCGGCAAAGGCGGGAAGATTGGCCGTTACCATTACAGCTGCAATATTGGCGGTTCGAATGGTTTCGCCGCGAGTATTAACTCCAAGCCTTTCAAGCATTGCCTGCAAAGACTGGCGGGTAAAAGGAGAGTTGTTCAAACTGTCTCCGGTGCCGTTCAGACCGACAACAAGCCCGTAACCAATTAATTGATTTTCTCTAACGCCTTCAATGTCCACGATATCTTTAATTCGGGCGCCGGCGGATTGAGCCTGAGACAGCGGAACCAAAATAGTGAACATGCCCAGGATGAAAGCAAGCGCATAAAAAAACACTCTGGTGGGAGCGCTTAATCGTTGTTGGCGTTGAAGCACTGGCATAAAATTTCCCCGTTTTCTCTACAGTAGATTTTGTGCCATCCATCCCCATGGAATCTTTGCGCAAAACCCAGTTGCTAAAGTAATTGCGAAAATCGTGCCAACTTGCTTGTGCGTCCCTGTGATATTGGCTAATCTATTGAAAAAACTAGATAAAATATCATTATTCTGAGTTGAATCAGGCTGTATTGCTGCGCAAAGTTACACGGGGGTGCAGATTTTGCCGGGTAAATTAACGGTTTGTTAACCGTTGGGGGCAGAATCTGCCGGTGTGGGTGATTTGGCCAAAGGATAAATTTATCGCAGTAAAAATTTATTACAAACTTGTGAACTTTACTGCAATTGCGAATCTGGTAATTGGCAAGACAACTTAAAAAGGGCTCTTATATAATGCGAATTGACGGAACCGTTAATATCAACCCGACAACTTCTCGTAAGAATACGAGGGGAAAAAAGGGCTCTGAGGCGGTTTTTAAGCCCGATACCACCAGCCAGTCACCGGCGGCGGCGCCCAATTTTGCTATGGGGCAAAGTTCTGGCATTGAGGCCATGCTGGCTCTGCAGGGGGTGGATAATAATATTGAGGGAAAACAGCGTGCTGTTCGCCACGCCCATTCCATGCTTGATACTCTGGATGAAATAAAAGCCGATCTTTTGGCGGGAAATGTCGGAGAGGGGCGTTTGAACAGATTAATGGCGCAGGTAACGCGGGCCCGTCAGCAGGCAGAACCTGAGTTGATTTCACTGATTGATGATATTGATCTGTTGGCAAAGGTGGAACTGGCAAAGATGGGCAGGTATGTAAAATAGACTACTTGCCAGTAGGGGGGTTAGAAGAGTTTTTTCAATTCTCGCGATCAAATAGTGCCCTTCAATATCACCTTGTACTTAATTTTATAAAATCCGACTTGCAGTGAATTTGGCCTGCCTATATACAGGCGCACGTTTATCTTTGGGTGGAGCGCAGGCAGATGGACAAAAAGATCCAGCAAAATGGGTATATTCCCAGTGAAAAAGAAAGTTTTATGAATCCGCAGCAGATGGATTTTTTCCGTCAAAAGCTGATGATTTGGCGAGAGGATATTTTGCGCGATAGTCGTGAAACTCTGGAAAACCTTCAACAGGAAAATGTTTTGCATGCAGATGTTGCTGATAGGGCTTCTTCGGAAAGCGATCGAACTCTGGAACTACGCACCAGAGACCGTCAGCGAAAACTGATTTCAAAAATTGATGCTGCTTTGCGCCGGATTGACGAGGGCACATATGGTTATTGTGAAGATAGTGGTGAGCAAATTGGTGTGGCACGTTTGATCGCTCGACCTGTGGCAACTTTATCTTTGGAAGCGCAGGAAAATCATGAGCGCCGCGAAAAAGTTTATCGCGACGACTGATTGTTTTTGAAAGTAGCGCCGAGTGCTATTTGTTTAGCTGCCATAACGTGTCTTTAAGTGCCTGATAAATGCATCAGGGTTTAATTCCTGCCCGCAGGCTTGTTTCATCAGCTCTGGTGTTGAAAGCCTTGAGCCATGCTGCCAGATATTTTTACTTCGCCACTCATTAATGCTTGAAAAATTCCCCGATCTGATCTGTTCAGGTGCTTTTGGCAGTGCTTTTATCATTGCTTCCCATTGTTGGGCTGCCATCAAAGCGCCAAGAGTGTAAGAGGGGAAATAACCAAACAATCCGGCAGGCCAGTGCACGTCCTGCATGGGGCCATCTTTCATATTGTCTTTGGTATCAAGGCCCAGATATTCAACCATTTTTTCGTGCCAGGCCGTTGGAATATCCTCGACCTCAATCTGGCCTGAGATCAAATCCCGCTCAAGTTCATAGCGAAGAATAACGTGCAGCGGATAGGTAATTTCGTCGGCATCAACGCGGATAAAACCCGGTTTTACAAGATTAACATGGGCCAGAACATCCTCAACATCAAAGCCTTCAAGAACGTTTTTTCCCAAATGCTCTGATACCAGGGCAAAAGCCCAGTCCCAGAACATGGGCGAACGGGAAATCTGCATTTCCACAAACAGGCTCTGGCTTTCATGCAGTCCCATTCCCCGTGCTTTGTTGTGAGGCCAGTGGGAGTTTTTTTTGCTCAAACCCTGTTCATATTGGGCATGGCCTGTTTCGTGTAAAATGCCCATTAAAGCGGATAGAAAATTATCCTTCTCATAGCGGGTGGTTATGCGCACATCGCTGGGTACACCACCGCAAAACGGGTGGTGGGAGGTATCAAGGCGACCATGGGAGAAATCAAACCCAAGCTGTTTCATTGCCGCCATGCCCAGGGCGCGCTGATGTTTGATTTCAAATGGTCCGTTAAGGGTCTTTATGGGAGTTTTCCTGTGGCGAATTTCCTGCTTTTGCAGGGCTTTGGGTAAAAAATCTTTCAAAAATTCTTTAAGGGTGGAAAACACCGGATCAATATGGGCCATGCGGGTGCCCGGATCATATTGCTCAATCAGGGCATCATAGGGAAGCAGGCCGGTGGCATCGGAGCGAATTTTTGCTTCCTGCCGGGCCATATCCACAACTTCTTTCAGGGCTGGCGCAAAGGCTTTCCAATCGCCGGTGGGGCGCAAACGACGCCATAATTGTTCACAATTCATGGCGGCTTGAGTTTTTTTGCCAACAAAATCCGCTGACAGGCAGATATTTTGTTCATAAAGCCGTTTGAATTCATTGACCCCTGCGGCTTTGTCCTCTGACAGGGAGGAATCCTGCGCCTCTTTTATCCAGTTGGAAATTTCAGGGGATGTGGCATTTTCATGGGAAATGGCGGCAAGAGTGGAAATAGCGTTGGAGCGGGCATTGCCTCCCCCTTCGGGCATAATGGTGGCTTCATCAACACCCAGTATGGCCAATGCGTGGGAATAGGCATCAAGGGTCAGGTTGAGTTTGTCGAGTTTTTTATAGGACATTTATGGTTTTCCTGGATGATTTACCTGATTGAATTTCGCAGGTTTTGCAATCGTATATAAAGGGGGCTGCTGGTTCTTTTATAGGTTTTTTGCCAAGAGC
Source organism: Devosiaceae bacterium (assembly GCA_021648375.1). Classification (GTDB taxonomy): domain Bacteria; phylum Pseudomonadota; class Alphaproteobacteria; order Rhizobiales; family Devosiaceae; genus DROE01. The sequence goes on along the minus strand of JAKISW010000004.1, from coordinate 28,712 downwards.
AAAATAAATAAGGGCGCGGCCAAATTCTGGGGGAATGCCGCGCCCTTTGATGCCGGTGCTCTTTTGTCATTTTGGTGACAGTTGAGTTTTGCCGGCCTAACCAGAGGCGCCAATTAAGGGGGATGCGCATCTGGCCGTTAAATTTCCCCCTCGCGTATTTTTTGCGAGGGGAGGCAGTTAGAATGGCAGGATTGCGTCAAGAACCTGCTGCCCGTAACGGGGCTGTTGAACATCGGTTATCTGACCGCGACCACCATATGCGATACGTGCTTCGGCAATTTTTTCACTGGCGATGGTATTGTCGGCATTGATATCTTCAGGGCGAACAATTCCGGCAACAATAATATCGCGGACCTCAAAATTAATCCTTACTTCCTGACGCCCTTCGATGACCAGATTGCCGTTGGGCAATATCTGGGTGACGACGGCGGCTATACGGGTTTCAATGGTTTCAGAGCGGTTTACAGAGCCGGTTCCCCCATCGTTTACACCGGAATTGACGTCGATGGCAGTGGCCGCGGCAACATCGGGTGCCACAGCACTAAAGATTGAGCCAAGCACACCACCAACACCGGCAGAGCTTGTTGATTGTCTGGTACGGGCGGTCTGGTTGGATATTTGAGCCTTGTCAGAGATGACTATTTTGACGGTAAGAATGTCACCAACCCGGCGGGCACGCTGATCCTTGAAGAAGCCACGGGCACCATCTCTAAAAAGGGAATTGGGTTGATAAGACACAACTTCCGGCTGTGGCATGGGCATTACCACGGGACGATACCCTTCCTGTGCTGTTGGATTTTCGATGGCCGAAAGGGCAGGGGTCTGTCCGATCTGGGCCAATCGTTCGGCGGCCGTACAGGCACCAAGGGCAAAAAGTGCAAAGAGTAAAATTGTAAGTTTAAAAATTTTCATAATCATTCCCCCGAATGAATTTGAGTTAAAGGGAGGCAACTAGTGTTGAATTTGTACTGATTTCCACTGTGCCGGCGCTAAGGGCTATTCCCTGCACAACCGAGTTGGAAAGCAGATTAAGAACAGAAACCGCTTCACCTTTTGCAGCATCGTCAAGGGCGCGCCCTTTTACGGTTAAGGTCATGGCCCCGGCTTTTAGAAACAGGGTGACGATTTCATTTCGAGAGATCAGGGTTGGCTCAACAACGTCAGAAATTCTTATCATTGCACCTCCAAGCATATTGCGCTGCAATTGCTTGCCCACGATCTGTTCTGACATGGCGATACCGGCACCGTTGGAGAGTTGGATAGGCACGGCACGCATTTCAATATCGTTGGGGCCAAGTATTGTTCCAACGGGAGCTGAGCGAGACAGGTGGGGCGCTTGGATGGTAAAATCCAGACGACCGGCAATATCAATCATGCGGTTTTGTCCGGCCAGTTTGAAGCGGGCTGAAAACCGATTGTCACCGGGAACGTAACGAAGATTGTTAAGGATTGCCGGCGCGGCGCCCTCTTCTACAAATAAAGGGACAAATGCAGAATTCAGGAACATTGAAACATTCATCCCCTGACGCAAGGTCCCTGATTCAATCAGATCCTTAGTGATCAAAGCTTCAAAAATACTTTCGTCAATCAATGTTCCCGACCTTGAAACTGAGACATTGAACAATCCGGGATTGTCAAATTCAACAAGTCCAATTCTGTTGGCGGCGCTGGAGATGTTTTGCAGTGAAACCATGCCGGTTGTGCCGGGGGCCGGGCTGCGAAACAGGGCAGTTTCTGAGAGGTTTCCAGCGTTCTCAAACATATCACCAACCGTGACGATTTGAGACAGGACGGTGACATCGCTTTTAAGAATAGGCAATGCCTGTGCAATTGATGGGAAAATCAGGGCTGAAACTGTGGCAAGGCCAGTAATCATATATTTAAAATTAATGTTCATTTTAAAAATCCAGTCATTTCTATTTATTGGTCGCGTTGCCGAAGCGAAAAACCGGTAACCACTTTTTCTGGCAACGCTCATATTAGCGTAGCTGGCTGACGGCTGACATCATTTCATCAGCACCCGACACAACCCGTGAATTCATTTCATAGGCTCGCTGGGCGGCAATAAGATCGGCGATTTCAGTGACGGCATTAACGTTGGCCAACTCCAGGTAACCTTGTAAAACTCCGCCGAAACTATCGGAATTTGGCGATCCAAGCTGGGGATTGCCGCTGGCACCTGTTTCCACAAACAGATTGCCGCCGATGGATTCAAGACCGGTTTTATTGGCAAAGCGGGCCAGTTGTATCTGACCAAGCTGGGTAGCTGCGGTATCGTTGCCCAGGAAGGCCTCAACCATTCCATCTTCGGATATTGATATGGAGCGGGCGGTAGCTGGAATTACAATTCCGGGCTGTAACTGATACCCGTCCATGGTGACCAGAGTTCCGGTATTGTCGCGCTCAAATGCGCCGTCTCTGGTATAGCCGGTGCGGCCATCGGGAAGGTTGATTACAAACAGGCCTTCACCACGAATGGCCAGATCAAGTTCTTTTTGTGTTGGCTCGACACTGCCCTGGCTCATGATGCGGGCGGTGGAGGCGGTTTTTACCCCTGAGCCGATTTCTATGCCAACGGGAACCTGGGTTCCGGTAGCCGAAGTTAGAGAACCAGCGCGGCGAACAGTCTGATAAATCAGGTCCTGAAATTCAGCGCGCTGACGTTTATAGCCGGTGGTGCGCATGTTGGCGATGTTGTTGGATATGACTTCCACATTGCGTTCCTGTGCAGCCATTCCAGATGCGGCGGTATAAAGAGCTTTCATGGTCGATCTCCTGTTAAATTCTTATCTTGCCGGGTTGCCCAATACTCCGATGGCTTCGGAGCGCATTTTGTCTTGCCTCTCCATGAGTTTGGCCATGGATTGATATGAGCGATTAACCCGGATCATTTCTGCGATTTGGATAACGCCGGATACGTTTGAGCGTTCAATGGCTCCCTGAACCACCCGCGTGTCGGTGGCAGCTATGGGCTCACCACCGGAAAACAGATTGCCTCCCTCTCGGATGAGGATTTGAGGCTCATCAAATTCAACGATGCGCAAAAATCCCTTATTGCCTTCGCTGGTAAGGATTGAGCCGTCTTCGTTAAAGCGGATATCGGTCTCAGAAGGGGCGAATCGAATCTGTCCGCCCTCGGACAAAACCGGGTTTCCAGAATTATCGACCAGCAGCCCGCTATTATCAATTTTTAGGGATCCGGCTCTTGTCCAGCGTTCTCCATCTGGAGTTTGAACTGCCAAAAACCCTTTTCCCTGCAATGCAATATCCAGAAAATTTCCGGTCTGGGCAATAGCCCCACCACTGAAATCATTGATGGTGGCCCATGCGTTAGTGTAGCTAAGTGTTTGATCTGAATAACCAAATGTATTGTCGGATGCCACCGGCATAACATATTCTTCAAACAGCAGGCTTTGGGCCTTGTAGCCGTTGGTGTTTATGTTTGCCACATTGTTGGCGACCACGTTCATTTGACGTTTAAGTCCGATTTGGCGTGAAAGCCCTATGAGCTGTGCGTTTTCCATGAGACGCTATCCCCCGGTTGTTTAAGTGCGAATGACTTCCCCAAGCCATTTGCTTAGCCAATACACTGCATGGGGCGTGCCAAAGCTAAAAACCCAATAAAAACAATATTTTACCGTTTGCTAGATAGGTAGTGCCGCCATCTTTTGCGGATGGGAGGAAAAAATTACCGGGCAATTTTTGCCGATCAGGGTGAATTGGTAACCTTTCGTTAACCATGAGGGGATTAGCTATTCTAAATGCGGGGCGGTCCATGTTTTTAAGGACCAGAAATTATAGAGCGAATTTGACATGGCAAATGAAGCGGTAGCAGATCAGGATCCGGTGGATGAAGATCTGGAAAGTGGTGCCGAAGGGGAAGAGGGGCAGGAGGGCAACAAGAGCAAGCTAAAGCTGATGATCATCGCCGGAGGTGCTCTGGTGTTGATATTGGGTTTGGCGGCTGGTGCTTACTTTATGTTCTTTGCCGGAGGTGATTCAGAAGCTGCGGTTGAAGAGATACTGCCGCCTGAAACTTTCTTTTATGATTTGCCGGAAATGACGGTGAATTTGAGCTCCATCGAGAATAAAGAGCAGTTTTTGAAACTCAGTGTCGCGCTGGAAGTTGCCAGCGAAGAAATGGTGGCAGCAATCGAGCCCAGGGTAACGCGGGTAATTGATGCTTTTCAGGTATACCTTCGTGAGCTCAGGCGCAGTGATCTTGAGGGATCAGCAGGCATTTATCGTTTGAAAGAAGAGTTGAGACGCCGGGTGAATCTGGCGCTCTATCCGGTTGAGGTGCAGAGCATCTTGTTTAAAGAAATCCTGGTGCAATAGGACAAAGCTTGATGGCCGATAACGACGAACAGGACAAGCTTGCCGCCGAATGGGGGCTGGATATGGAAGACGGCACCGGCTCTGGAGACAGTGCTGGCGAGGGTGGTGATGATGATGCGATGGCTGCCGAATGGGCGGCTATGATCGATGGCGACGGGGATTCAGAAGAATCCGATGGCGTTGACAGAGTTCTGGATCAGGATGAAATCGACAATTTGCTGGGTTTTGATCCGGCCGCTGCAGAAGGAGCTGAGCTGACGGGCGTTCAGGCCCTGATAAATTCGGCGCTGGTTTCTTATGAGCGCCTGCCGATGCTGGAAATAGTCTTTGACCGGCTGGTGCGCCTTGCTACCACATCTTTGCGCAACTTTACTTCTGACAATGTGGAAGTTTCTTTAGAATCCATAACTTCGGTGAGGTTTGGTGATTATCTCAATTCCATTCCCCTGCCGGCAATCCTTTCGGTTATCAAAGCTGAGGAATGGGATAATTTCGGTCTTTTAACCATTGATAGCGGCCTGATCTATTCAATGATTGACGTTTTGCTTGGCGGACGGCGTGGAAACGGAGTTATTCGTATTGAAGGGCGTCCCTATACCACCATTGAACTGGCGCTGTCCCAACGTTTGATTGAAGTTATTCTGGAAGATACCAAAAAAGCGTTTGAACCTTTGACCCAGGTGACATTTTCGCTTGAAAGACTTGAAACAAATCCGCGATTTGCAGCGATTTCAAGACCGGCCAATGCCGCAATTCTTATCGAACTGCGAATAGATATGGATGATCGGGGTGGCAAGGTGGAAATCCTGTTGCCCTATGCAACTATTGAGCCCATTCGAGAGCAATTGATGCAAATGTTCATGGGGGATAATTTTGGTCGTGACGACACCTGGGAAAGCCATCTGGCAACAGAGCTATATGAGGCAGACACTGAAATTGAAGCTGTTTTAAACGAAACAGAGCTGCCTTTATCGCGGGTTATGGGGTTTTCAAAAGGTGAAACCATTATGTTTGATCAAAAACCAGGTGATCCGATTACTATTCGATGCGCAGGTGTGGATGTGACAGAAGCGGTGATGGGACATATGGGCAAAAATATTTCGGTTAGGGTTTCGCGCCCCCTAAATCCGTCACAAGTAACCATGGCCGTGTTTGATGCCATGGATGAACAAGGGGAAAATGCATAATGAGCGGGTTTTCGTTCGGTCTGATAATTGAAATTGTTGTGGCAATTTTATTAGCTCTGACAATAGGTTATTGCTATATCTTAAATAAGCGTCTGGTGGGGTTGCATGCTGATAAAGAGAACATGCGTCATATGATTGCAGACCTGATATCAGCAACCAATCTGGCAAACAGTGCCATTGGCCAGCTTAAAGATGTGGCGGGAGAAGCCGACGCGATTTTGAATTCACGGCTCGAAGAGGCAGAAAGATTTGGACTGGAACTGGCCAATCATGTGGTTGCCGGCCAAACCGTGGTTGAAAAAATCTCCCAGATAACCAGCGCTGCCAAACAAAGCCAAACTATTGCTCGAGTTGACCCAAGGAGAGCAGAAATGGCGCTGGAACAGCTAAAGATTCATGAAAAACGCAAGGCCCCTGAAAAACGATTGGGTCGAGTAGCGTGAAAACCCTAAGACTGCTTCCCATTGTTTTGGTTGGTGCGACGGCTTTGTTGTTATTGAAATCCATTGGGTTGATTACTCAGGGTGGGTATACGCTTTTAGGAACGGATGTGGCACAGGCTCAGGTGGTTAATAATCAAAACCCTGATACCATGCCGAACGCCGGGGAAGGGCAAGCAGAACAATTAAGCGCAATCGAGGAAGCTGCCGCACAAAGAGCAGCAGATTCGCTGTTCTCCTCGGTAAATCAGCCAGTTCGTGACAATGGACAGGTGGATGCATTGCCGACCCTTGAAAATGAGGACGGTGAAATTTCTGAATTTGGCAATGCAGATGGCGTTTCCCTTACCGAGCAGGCTCTCTTGCAACGTTTGCGCGAAAGGCGAGCAGAGCTGGATGCGCGGGAACAGACGATAGAACTTCAGGAAAACCTTGTTGTGGCGGCTGAAGCGCGATTGAACGAGCGCATTGCTTATCTGCAAGCTATCGAGGCGCAGGTTCAGGCATTGGTAGATCAACAACAGGCGCAGGATGAGGGGCAATTTGATGCATTAGTGAGCATGTATGCCAATATGAAATCATCGGATGCGGCAAATGTGTTTAACAGTTTGAATATGGACGTTCTTTTGCGTCTGGCGATAAAAATGAGCCCGCGTAAAATGTCTCCGATCCTGGCGGATATGAATACTGAAAGAGCGCAGCAACTGACGGTGCGTATGGCAACAGCGCAGAACAATTCGGTACAAACTCAGGCCGCCATTGATCAGGTATCCCCGGATATGGCCAGTCTTCCTCAGATTGTTGGACAATAGTCATTACTGGAAAGCAGTCTTTGGCGAGGCGAAATCAGGTTTTTGCACTAGCGAGGTATTGTTGCCTGAAGTTTAGAAGAAGTTAAGCGCTTTTGGAGTATTTTGTTTCGGTTCAGTTAGTTTGCTGCCCGTCTGAAATTGTTCACTTGGCGAAGGTTATTGGATGCGGGTGAGTTTTAAGTTTGCAAATCTTTTAGGTTGAAAGATCAATGCGCGAAAAAAAGCGTTTGGGAATAGGTGATTTAGCGCGAAGGTTTGCGCATGGTCTGGCAGCAATATTTGTTGCTGGCCCCATGGCGTTGCTGTTTGGCACCAGTCAGGCAGGTGCTCAGGAGCGTGTTGAAGTTACTGCCATGCAAATGGATGGATATGGGAGGGTGGTTTTTTCTTTCCCGGACCGTTTTGACCTTCCACAATATACGATGAATTCTGAAAATGGTGTGCTGGCGCTGGAATTTGTTGAGCCTTTGGAAGTGTTTTTGCCTGATATCAGTGGAACACTGACAGAATATATTTCGATTTCGCGGGTCGACCCGGACAAACGCGGAATTAGATTTGGCATGAAAAATGTTTTCAACGTCAATCGTTTAGAGGCTGGAGAGCAGCTATACGTGGATTTTTTGCCCGATAACTGGCAGGGGCTGCCCCCCGGACTGCCCGCTGAAGTTGTGGCGGAGCTTGCCCGCCGTGCCCAGGATGCAGCAGCAGTGGCGGAGTTACAGCGACGGATTGAATTTGCCCGGGTTAATAATCCAACTGCTAAAGTCAGTGTGGGGCGTCACCCGACATTTACCCGGCTTACTTTTGATTGGAGTGAGGACACGGGTTATGAATTTAACTTTGCTGACGGGGTGGCAAATCTTGAGTTTTTCTGGCCGGTGGAGATGGATTTTTATCCGTTGATTTCAGACTTACCTGTTGAATTTGTCAGTGTGCAAAGCGAAAAACTGGTTGGCAGCAATCGCACTGAACTCAAGCTGGAAGATGGGGTGGTTCCAAGATTTTTTAAGAATTCAGATCGCCAGTTTGTAATTGACTTTGATTTGCTGGAACCGGACACAAAAACCATCAGCGCTGAAGATTTGTTGGCAGAGCTTGAGCTTGAAAAGGCAAGAGAAGATGCCTCAAGGGTGGCGGAAGGTGAGAAATCTCCTCTGGATGGTGAGGTTATTGGGCAGGTTGGTGTATCTGATCAGGTTGAAATCACGCCCAAAGTCAGCCGGATAGGTTCGACCGTAAGAATTGCGTTTCCGTTTGATCGCGAAACATCTGCGGCGGTATTTCAGCGGGGTAGCTACCTGTGGATGATTATGGATACGACCACCATTATCAATGCTCCTGATGATGAGCAGCTTCTTGCCACCATAAGCGAAGATTTTGCTACAATTTCTGCCGGAGATACGCAAATTGTGCGCATGAAAATGAATGATGCAAGGTTGGCCTCTCTGGGCTCACAGGGGCCAAGCTGGATATTGTCCCTTGGTGAAAATCTTATGGCACCGACAGAGCCTATAAGGCTGGACAGGCGTCTGGATGATGAGGGGCGGTATGAGATTTTTGCAAGTGCGCAAAGGCCAGTGCGTGTTCACCAGTTGCGTGACCCAGAAATCGGGGACATTCTTGAAGTTGTGACGATGTTTCCACCAGCCACTGGTGTTATCCGGCAGTTAAGCTTTGTTGATTTTAAAGCCCTTAGCTCTACCCATGGCCTGGTGATAAAACCAGAAATGGAAGAACTTGAGATAGATATCGGGCTTCGTGAGGTGGTTCTAAAATCTCAGCGGGGGCTGATTGTGTCTTCGGTCAACGATATTCGGGCCAGCGGGCCAATTGCTGCAAATTCCCAGCGGCAGGGGTTTATTGATCTGGTCGCCCTCGAGGAAGAAAATCCCCTGGAACTAACTAAGCGACGTGAATCCCTGATGCGTATTGCTGCTAACAGCGATGGCAGGGCAAAGGAAAATGCCCGTCTTGATCTAGCGCATGTTCTTTTGGCCAATCAGTTGGGATTGGAAGCCATTGGCATACTTAATCTGCTGATTGAAGAAAATCAGGTTGCAGACCTTATGGACGATGCAATTCTGGCCAAGGCAGCGGCCAGCGTTGTGGCATATAGGGCAATGGATGCCTTGAAGCTTTTGGAGGTGAACCAGAGTCCAAAAGAAATGGACCGGTTTATATGGCGGGCAATTGCCAAGGTGCAAATTCGCGACTTTGTCGGGGCGCGCAGTGATGTTCTGGCATCAGAACTGGTTATTGGCTCTTATCCGCAATGGGTGCAAAACCGCTTTAATCTGGCCGGTGTTGTTGCGGCCATTGAAACAGATGATATGGCAATGGCCCGGCGTCTGAGTGAAGAAATTATGCCTATAATGCTTACCAAAGATCAGCGAAGCGAATTGCAGCTGGCAAAAGCGCGAATGAATGAAATTGATAAAAGTTATGATGAAGCGCTGGATAATTATGGATTGGTGATTGCAACTGATGTTCGCCCAACCAGGGCTGAGGCGATTTTGAGAACGGTTTTATTGTTGGAAAAAATGGGGCGACTCGAATTTGATAAAGCTATTCAAACTCTGTCCAGAGAGTCAATTGTGTGGCGTGGTGGCATGGTTGAGGCACAAATGTTGCAGGTTTTGGCCCGGTTGCAATTTGCCGACAAGCAATATCGGGACGGATTTACCACGGTGCGTGAAGCTGCCGAGACTGCAATTGACAATGAGGCGGTTATTGCGCTGTCACAAAGGGCGCAGGATGAGTTTGTCGATCTTTATATAAACGGCGCGGCTGATTCTCTGGAGCATCTTGAAGCACTTACCCTGTTCTATGATTTTCGTTATCTGACACCGGCAGGCGCACGAGGCGATGAGATGATTAGGGGGTTGGCGAGACGTCTGATCAGGGTTGATCTTTTGTCCCAGGCTGCAAGCCTGCTCGAATATCAGATAGATGTGCGCCTTGAAGGGGCCGCTCGCGCTCAGATCGCTGCTGATCTGGCAATTATATATATTGCCAACCGAGACCCGGGATTGGCGTTGCTGGCGTTGAATAAGACGTCTCTTGCCAACCTGCCTTTGTCATTAGAACGCCAACGCAGACTGCTTGAGGGGCGGGCCCTGATTGATGAAGGGCGAATGGCGCTGGCTATTGATATTTTGTCACAGATTGATGGCAGGGACGTGGAATTGCTTAGAGTTGACGCCTATTGGAGCGCCGGACAATATGTAAACGCTGCTGAGCAATTGGAGATGATCTATTCCCGGCGCAATATAAATACCGCGTTGACGCGCCCGGCACGCATGAACCTGATTAAGGCCGCTGTTGGTTATGTTCTTGATCAGGATATGCTGGGTCTGGCAAGAGTTCGATCCAAGTTTTCCGAGCGCATGGCAAATTTTCCCGAGTGGCCAATGTTTGATTATGTTACCGGGGCAGCTGTTGCCACCAGTGCAAATTTCAGGGAAGTGGCGGCACAGATCGCCGATATTGATAATCTGTCAGCGTTTTTGAATTCTTATCGCCTCACCTATGGTGCCGATGGCGCTCTGGCTCCAGCGCCAGTCTCTGGCGTATCGTGATTTTTACACGCTAACGAAACTGCGCACAATTGACCCCGCCACCAGGTTCCAACCATCAACCAGCACAAAGAATATCAGCTTGAACGGCAGTGAGATGACGATCGGGGGCAACATCATCATACCCATGGACATCAAAACCGAAGCCACGACCATATCGATGATAACAAACGGCAAAAACAGTAAAAATCCGATTTCAAAGGCCCGGCGCAATTCAGAAATCATAAAGGCCGGCACCAGAATGGTCAGCGAAAGCTCTTCAATTGTGTCCGGGGGTTCGCTTTGAGACATGTCCATGAATAATTGCACATCTTTTTCACGCACATTGGCACGCATGAACCGGTGGATAGGTTCTGCCCCCAGATCAAATGCTTCTGCAAATTCAATGGTTCCCTCCATTAAAGGGGCCACCCCCCGCTCATAGCTTTGCTGAAAGGTCGGGGCCATGACAAAAGCTGTCAGAAAAAGGGCCAGTGAAATCATTACCGAGTTCGGGGGAGCTGTTTGCAGCCCCAAAGCTGTTCGTAACAGGGATAGAATAATCACAATTCTGGTAAAACTTGTGACCATCACCAGAATTGAGGGGGCAAGCGCTAAAACCGTAATCAGCCCGATAAGCTGAATTGCCCGCTCAGTAAGCGTTCCCTCATCGCCAAAATCTATGGATATACCCTGTGCCAGAACATCATTGGGCAAAAACACCAAAGAGGTTGCAACCGCCAGAACCAGCGCAAATCCCCATATACGAAGGGATGAGCTAGCTGGTTTTTTCTTTAGATTTTGGGTCCGTTGCGGATCCGCTATCGCCGGCTTCTTTGCTGGATTTGGCTCCGTCATCGCCAGAATTTGTCCCCTCTTCGATGGATTCCATGGCCTTGGCATCAATCTGTTGAACTTCATTCTTAGCTGAGTCGGGGGTGATGGCTTTAATACTATCTTGCTTGTTTGAGGTAACTTCCTCAGTTTTTTGAGGGTCTTTTGCTTCTTTTGATTGTTGATTTGGTGTTTCAGCGGAATTTAACTCATCACCGTGCGCTGGTTTTGTTTCGTTAGCGCCGTTTTTCTCGGTGGCATTTTCATCATTTTTGCCAGCAATATCCTCAACAGCATTAATTTCAATGGAACTAATTTCAAGAGGACTGTCGTCGAGAGGACTATCTTCGACAGGACTATCTTCGACAGGACTGCTTTTTATCTCATTGATGTTTTTTGCATCTTTTGGATCTGGTAAAATGCTGTTTTTGACGCCGCTCATCTCACTGATAGGTTTTAATATGCCGGTATTTCTTAGCGGGGTGATGGTATTATTGGCGAATACAGGGGCGATTTTTGAGGCTTGAGCATCAGAGGGAGCGGATTTGATGGCCGCCGAAATGATAGTTTGTGTGCTTTCTCCTGCAGCTGCAGCTGCAGCAATTGGAGCAACCGCTGCAGTATTCTTTTGTGGTTGAGACGATTGTGTCGGTAGGGGTGCTGGCTCTGTTTGATTAATGCTGGTTTCATTTTTCCTGCGCAACAGTCTGGAAAGGCCAAGGCGATCAGCAGAGATTTTTTTAGCTGGAGTGTTTTGTGGTTTTGCGATGGCATTGTTGTTTTGCTTGTTTGCAATCATTGCTGCCGCACCGCCTGCTGCCAAACTGCCCGCTGCCAAGCCGCCTGCAGAAAGGGCGGGTTTCTTTGCATCCAGTGATGGTATTTTGTGATCGATTGGGGGGGAGTTGGGCACACTTAGTTCAGAATTGCCTGAATTGGCGGGAATTGAGCCTTCAATTAGAAGCTCACCGGTATTTGACACCATAATCAGGTGCTCCACATTATCCCGGCGGATCAGAATGATGTTGCGCTTATTGTCTATGGCAAGACTATCAACCATGGCCAGCCGTCTTTTGCGGCCTCCGGCAATTGTCACCGATGCCTTAAAAATCAGTTTTAAAATCCAGACACCAAAAAATATCAGCGCAATAACTATTATAAGCGCTAACAGAATGGTCCATATGTTGGTTTCTCCACCAAACAGGCCGGTTAAAAATCCCATTTCGATACTCCATAATAAAATGCGCCCAAAAATATGTCAGCTATAAATCACAACTTTTTTGACGCGATGCCGCATTCGCTACAGCTCAATATCATATTATTTAAATGGGTGAAGCAGTTATTTTTAAGGCGGCGAAATTGAGTGGTTTTTGGGTGCAATTTTTGACGGGGATGCGAAATTGCGGCAAAATCGCTCCAATTTTCAATTTAATAGGGGCAATAGTGCAAAAATTGCCTAGTAGGGAGCAATAATTAACTACTCGTTAACCATGAGGTGGGCAGAATTTGCCGATATGAGCAAAGAGCGAGTCTTTTATTATGGCAGTTAACAAAATACCACTATTTGCCGCTCTTAGAGCAAAAATGGAATGGAATGAGGCACGCCAAAAACTGTTGGCAGAAAATGTGGCCAATGCGGAAACACCGGGTTATCGCGGCCGTGATCTCAAGGAATTCAATTTTGGCGAGATGGTTTCCAAAAGTCGGGTCAACTCGATTTCAGCGGTTACTACCCAGCCGGGGCATATTGCAATAGGGCGTACGGATGGTGGCAGATTCAGTGCACAATCCATGAACAGTTTCGAAGTCACGCCGGAGGGCAATGGGGTAACGCTGGAAGATGAAATGATGAAAGTGGCCGCCAACCAGATGGATTATCAAGCGGCAACCTCTTTATATACCCGTTCAGTCAAGCTTATCCGTACAGCGCTTGGGCGTTAAACTTTTAAATTAAAAGAAATTTTTGGGGATTTTTATGGGTGATTTTATTTCTTCGCTGAGGATTTCAGCTTCTGGCCTTGAGGCGCAATCGGCGCGCATGCGGGTGATTGCAGAAAATCTGGCCAACGCTGATTCGGCAGCAAAGACCCCGGATGCTGACCCTTACAGACGTCGAATCCCGACGTTTAGCGCTGTTTTTGATCGTGAATTGGATGCTTTTAACGTCAAGGTCGGCAAAATGGTGCTGGATCAGTCGGAATTTAGAACCAAATATGAACCGGGTCATCCCGCAGCTAATGATCAGGGGTTCGTTAAATATCCAAATGTGGACAGTTTGATTGAACTTGCTGATATGCGCGAGGCACAGCGAACCTATGAGGCGAACCTGAATGTTATCCGCTCGTCCCGGGCCATGTATGGGCAGACCCTTGATATTTTGCGCGGCTGATTGTCATTTTTAATGGCTGAATAATCGGTCGAGTTAAGTTTTTTAAAGGATAGATAAAAATGAGCATTCCGATTTCAGCTGCGGCCTCTGCATATGGCAACGCAGCTCAATTAATTCAGGACAGCGCCAAGTCCGGAGCATCACCGGTGGCACAGCCGGGAGCGGGCGGTGATTTTGCATCCATACTCTCCCAGACCGTGCAGGGGGTTGTCGATTCGGGAAACCGTTCTGATCAGGTAGCCATGAACATGCTTGAGGGTAATGCCAGCGTTGTTGATATGGTAACGGCTGTTGCTGAAACCGAATTGGCGGTGGAAACCATGGTTACGGTTCGTGACAAGGTGATATCGGCCTATCAGGAAATTATGCGTATGCCGATTTAGGCTGGTTTTTCAGGTTGGTCCTGATTTTTATGCAGCCAGGGGCAGGACCCTATTGGTTTTGTGACCGACTCGGTTCATCTTTAAGAAGTAAAATTTTGAGTTTTGAGGTGATATGAACGACGCAATCGTGCTTGATATTGCCCGCGAGGGACTTTGGGTTCTGATTTTGATTTCAGCGCCGATGATGATTGTCGGGCTGGTGGTTGGTCTGGTGATCGCTTTGTTTCAGGCTCTGACGCAAATTCAGGAACTTACGCTGGTTTTCGTGCCAAAAATCGTTGCGATATTTTTAACAATGATGGTGGTGCTGCCGTTTATGGGGGCAACGCTTGGCGTTTATATGCAGCGGGTGGTGGAACTGATTGTGGCGAGCGGTTGAATGGCGATTTTAATTCACATTGGCTTGCACAATAATTTGCTCAAAAGCTTGTTTGATACCAAAAAACGCTCGGTTCAATGAACATAACGCTGGACCTTTTGCCGCAGATGGCGTTTCTTTTACTATTAGTCTTTGGGCGGGTTGGCACCATGCTGATGTTGGCGCCAGCGCTTGGCGAGCGCACAATTCCGGCCAATTTACGCCTTGGGTTTGCGCTGATATTTTCTCTGGTGGTTTTTCCTCTGGTTTCAGAGAGAATGCCGCCAATGCCATCTTCAATTCCTGCCATGGGAATAATGCTGATCCGAGAAATTCTTGTTGGCCTGGTGCTGGGAGGTATTGCGCGCATGATAGTTATGGCCACGCAAACCGCCGGGGCTATCATTGCCTTTCAATCCGGTCTTAGTGCTGCCACTGCCAACGATCCATCCCAGCCCGGGGTGCAGGGGGCGATGATTGGCAACTTTTTAACTCTAGTGGCTATCACGTTGGTTTTTGTGACCGATCTTCATTATCTGGTTCTGGCCGCAATTCTTGACAGTTACACGTATTTCCCGCCCACCGGATCGATTATGCTTGAGGATGCGATGATTGCGGCACTTGCAGCATTTTCCGGGGCATTTATTGTCGGGGTGCAGATGTCAGCGCCGTTTTTGGTGTTTGGTCTGGTGTTTAACCTTGGGCTTGGCCTGATGGCGCGGTTGATGATGCAATTACAGGTCTATTTTATCGCTATGCCGGCCAATGTGGGCATTGGTTTTTTGCTGTTGATGGTTTTGCTAAGCTCCATGATGGTCTGGTATCTTTCTCACTTTGAAAGATTTTTTATCATGTTTGCGAGTTAGGGCGGTAAAATGGCTGATGAACCAGACAAGTCAGAAAAAACTGAAGATGCCACGCAACACAAGCTTGACGAGGCCCATAAAAAGGGCGACGTGGCCAAAAGTCAGGAAGTTACCACCTGGTTTATGATGCTGGGATCGGCCCTGATGTTTTCGCTGATCGCCCCGATTACCAGCGCCAACCTTATGAATCAGATGAAAACAGTGATTGCTAATGCCGATCAATTTGAATTGGCCGGGGCTGGCATACAAACGCTGTTTCGCTCGCTGTCCCAAACAATTTTATGGACAGCAATGGTGCCCCTGGTATTTTTGGTCGTGTTTGCCATTGCCGCAAATCTTGTTCAGCACAAACTCGTATGGTCGGTGGACCCGATAAAGCCTAAATTGTCAAAAATATCGCCTCTAAAGGGCATGGAACGGCTTTTTTCCATGGATGCGATGGTCAATTTCCTTAAAGGGCTGGTAAAAATTTCCTTGGTGGGTGCGGTAGTTTTCGCCGTAATGTGGACGCAGCGTGATCGCCTTGAAACCATGATAAGTGCCGATTTATGGTTGATTATAAGCATATTTCAGGCGCTGGGAATTCAAATTTTTATCGCCACTCTCGCCATTGTTACTGTGGTGGCAATCGCAGATTTCATGTACCAAAAACATAAATATTTTGAAAAACAAAAAATGACCATCAAGGAAGTGCGCGACGAACATAAAAGCATGGAGGGTGATCCAAAAATTAAGCAGCGCATCAGACAGATCAGGTCTGAAAAATCCAGAAAAAGAATGATGGCGGCTGTGCCTGATGCAACCGTGGTTGTCACCAACCCGACCCATTTTGCCGTGGCGCTTAAATATGAAAAGGATATGGCAGCGCCGATCTGTGTTGCCAAGGGGGCAGACGCGGTGGCCTTGCGCATTCGTGCTATGGCCAAAGATAGCGAAGTACCAATTGTTGAGAACCCACCACTGGCAAGAGCTTTATACGCCAGCGTTGAAATTGATCAAATTGTACCGGAAGAACATTTCAGGGCGGTGGCGCAGGTTATTGGATATGTTATGCAACTTAAACAAAAGGCATCCTGGCGTTCATGAGGTTATTATTTGTGCTTGCATTGATTGTGCTTGCATTGATTGTGTCTTGCATTGGTTTATCTGATAGTGTCAGCAATTGTAGGGGAGCCTCGAAATGGGGATAAAAGCATAAAAATGCAGTAAACTGCGGTTTTTTTGCCCATGACTCTACCCAAGGGGCCAGAGCTTTTGTTACCTGTTAATGACAGCTGATTCGTTTGGGGAACACACTGGTAATTGCCGGGTAAAGATCGGGTTGATAAATATATGTATGATGAAAATTATCCCGAGCCGCTAAGTGCACAATCGTCTCGCGGCAGTCTGTGGCGGGTTATTTTATTAATAGTGTTCTTTGTTGTAATTGCAGGATATTTTGCATTTTTTGGCAATCAGATCCGTTCAGAATGGCTATTGTTGTTTTTGGGAGGGTTGGCGGTCGCCGGTGTGTTTTGTTTGTTTGCACTTGCTTCTGGTCTGTTTGTGATCGGAAGTGGTGCGGAAGGGCGTACGGTTTCTCGCTCATGGCTGGACAGCTCTCCTGATGGAGTGGTTATCGCCAATAAAAAGGGCGAAATCTCCTATGCCAATCGCAAATATCTGCAAATGTCTGAAAAAATCAGCGCTGGCGCACCGGTCGGAGTAATTCGATTGTTTGCCAATCAGCCAGAAGCTGCAGAATCCATGCACAGATTAGCGCTGGCAGCCAGAGAAGGACGCCATGCCATTGAAGATATTCGCCTCACCAGAAATTTTGACGGCACCCGGGTTAAAGAAAGCAAGCCCATATGGAACCGCATTTCTGTGCGATTGTTACCGCCACTGCAAAGCAAAAGTGAAAGCCTTTTAGCGTGGACTATCAGCGATATTTCGGTGGACCGGGATCGTCAGGAAAATGCGTTCTTGGAGTTGCAGAGGGCAATTGATTATCTCGATCATGCTCCGGCCGGGTTCTTCTCGGCCAATAAAGAGGGCAGCGTGCAATATATAAATGCTACTCTGGCCGATTGGCTGGGCATTGATCTGGCCGAGTTTGAACCCGGAGACTTGCGCCTTGATCATCTGGTGCGCGGAGACGGGGCCAATCTGCTGATGGGGGGGCGTTCTGACGGGGAAATAAAAACCCAGATTATTGATATTGATCTGGTTCACCGTAATGGCACCAGCTTTCCGGTGCGTTTGTTGCATAGGGCCGCCCGTCTTGCAGAAGGGGAACTTGGTGAAACCAGAACGCTGGTGCTCGATCGGGCGCGCGGGGATGAAAGCCTTGATGATTTAAGGGCTGCTGAGGTTAAATTCTCAAGGTTTTTCAACGATACCCCGTTTGCTATCGCAACCCTGGATGCCAAGGGAAAAATTGTCAGCACCAATGCACCTTTTGCGCGAATTTTTAATATCAGCACCGCAGAAAAAGCCATCGAGGGTGCTAAATTTTCTGAACTGATTGATAATAAAAATATGGAAGCATTTCAGGATGCTTTGGTGCAGGTAAATCAAAATCTCTCGCAAATCGAGCCGGTGGATGCAAACCTTGCCGACGATGAGGAGCGATCTGTAAGGCTTTATCTGTCTGCCTCTGAAAAAACGGCGGATCTGGATGAGCAGGTAATCATCTATGCGCTGGATATGACTGATTATACCCGACTGCAGGCGCAATTCGTGCAGGCGCAAAAAATGCAGGCCATCGGCCAGTTGGCGGGTGGGGTTGCCCATGATTTCAACAATGTGCTGACCGCCATTATCGGATTTGCGGACCTGTTGTTCTTAAGGCACAAGCCCACTGACCCCTCATTTGCCGATATTATGCAGATCAAACAGAGTGCCAATCGGGCCGCAGGTCTGGTGAAACAGCTGTTGGCCTATTCGCGCCAGCAGACTTTGAGGCCGCAAATTTTGGAAGTTACGACCCAGATTGATGATTACAATATTTTTCTAAAACACCTGATGGGTGAAAAAGTCTCTCTTAGTGTCTCCCATGGGCGCGATGTCTGGCCGATAAAAGCCGACGCGGTGCAACTGGAGCAGGTGGTATTAAACCTTGCAATTAATGCTCGCGATGCCATGCCCGACGGTGGTGAAATTCAGCTTAGAACCAGAAATGTAACTGAGCGGGAAGCGGCGACATTTTCATACAAGGGTATGCCTGCGGCTGAATATGTTTTGATTGAGGTTGAGGATCAGGGGACCGGAATTCCAGAAGAAGTGCTTGAGAAAATGTATGAGCCATATTTTTCCACCAAGGAGCAGGGAAAAGGAACAGGGCTTGGACTTTCCATGGTTTATGGAATTATCAAACAGACCGGCGGCTTTATTTATGCGGATACGGAAATGGGAAGGGGGACGAATTTTTTGATCTTTTTCCCACGATATGTGGCCAGCAAGGAGGAGTTGGAAAAAATTTCCAGACCCGCGCCGGAAAAGAAAATAAAAGACCTGACCGGAAACGAGCGAATATTAATTGTTGAGGATGATGAAATAGTTAGAGCAATTTCTGTGCGCACCCTTCGAACCACCGGCTATGAGGTTTTTGAGGCCGATGGGGGAGATGAGGCTTTGGAAGTTCTGGATGAGATTGATAATAAAATTGATCTGATGATTTCTGATGTAATGATGCCGGGAATGGATGGCCCAAGCCTGTTGGTGGAGGTGCGCAAGCGTTTGCCGGATCTTAAGGTGATTTTTGTTTCAGGATTTGCCAGAATGGAAATGCGCGATGGTCTGGCCGATGATCGCTCGGTTGAATTTTTGCCAAAACCCTACAATTTTGATCAGATAAATTCCAAGGTTAAGGAGGTGCTATCGGGTGCTTCGCAAAGCGAGGGTGACGACCTTTAGCCGCCACCCTCTTAGTGTGGTGTTATGCCAGGCTTTATTTAGCTTCACGCCAGGCGATATAAAGCGAAGCACCAACAATTAACGCAGCACCGGGCCAAAACCAGAATGTTGGCACCTGCGAGAGCAATATCCAGCCAAGCAAGACATTTATCGGCAGTTTGAGGTCATCAAACGGTTGCAGATAGGCTGCATCTGCCAGTTTGTATGCGCTCCACAGGAGATATTGCGATGCGGCGGTAATTAATGCCAAAAGCAATATCCACCACAGGGCATTGCCCACGGGAAAGCTGAAATCAACTCCTCCGGTCAGCGTGGCGGGCAGGGTTCCTTCGGGTAAAATAAACGCCAAAAACAAAAGTCCCACGCCAAGAATGGCGTGATTGATGCTGATCAGAAGAACCAGTGATAGCGTTAATGTTTCTGCGGTTTCCTCTCGCGACAGAAATTTGCTGATTAAGGTGGTTGCGCTCCAGAACATGGCGGCCATTACCGGCAGAAATGATGCTGCAGTAAACGAATCAGAACCAAAACCAACGATTAAAAATGCTCCGATGAACGCAATAACCGACATAGCAATCCGGGTGGTGGTTAAGCGTTCGCCTAAAAATAGCACAGAGCCGATTAATACAAAAAACGGGCCTGTCAGCAATAATCCCACCATTTGCCAGACCGGTACGCCGGAGGCGAATCCAAACACAAAAACCTGCGCACCAAGTGCCGAAGCAAGGGCGCGGACTTCGTGCAGCATGGGGTGACGGGTTTTTAGTTTATCCAGGCCGATTTTGAATACCAGCGGAAGAATAAAGGCTGTGGCAATCAGATATTGCCAGAACACGGTGGAAGAGGATGAGAGTTTTTCACCCTCAAGCATTGGGTTCCACGGGTTGGTTAATACGTCATAGGTAAAATTTACAATGGCAAACATTGCCTGTGCGCCAAGCATATAAAATGTGGCGGTCATTGCGTAATTACTGGTAGTCTTAGAGGCTGTCTGGTTCATTTTTCGATCCTTTCATCGCTTAAACCCGAACATGCCTCAGGGTAAAGCGGGATCGAATGAAGCTGGCAAAAACCGCCTAAAAAAAGCGGAATTGTCCATAGCTGCGCCAACCGTTTCCCGTTCTCTCTCATCCGGACTATGACCGTCGGCTTTGGAGTTACACCAAATCTGCTGACCCGAAAAAACAAACAAGTTTATTAAATCGGCGCTCGCGGGCTTTGAGGTATTTTCTAAAAAACCTCTTACCGCCGGTGGGGAGTTTCGCCCCGCCCTGAGAACTTCGCCAGCTCAAAAAAGAGCCGACAATTGATTAGATAGTGATTTTTTTGGGTTAAGCAACCTTAATAATCGTCCTGGGGTAAAACCCGTATGAGAAGAAAAATGAATTTAACTTAGGTGATTATGCTCAAAATTTGAGGGCAGACGATTCGGTGTTGGACTTGCGGGGTAATTTTTCAGGGCAATTTGAAATAAATTAACTTTTTCTTTCCTGTTGACAAAATAGAAACAAAATGAGAACAAACTAAGTACAATAAGAGCATTAAAGGTGAAAATCATACAGCGCACCGATTATAAGTCGCGCTGGTGAAAAATCACAATTAGCAAATACTGGGTTTTTGAAATAGGAGATTGGTTATGGCAAAGTCGTCACTTCGGGTAGTTGAGAATAGATCGATGGATAAAGGTAAAGCGCTGGAAGCGGCATTGGGGCAGATAGAGCGCAATTTTGGCAAGGGCTCGATTATGCGCCTTGGTGAAAATACCATTCAAAAGGTCGAATCAATTTCAACCGGTTCCCTTGGTCTGGATATTGCCCTTGGAATTGGCGGTCTGCCTCGGGGGCGGGTTGTGGAAATATTTGGTCCTGAAAGTTCAGGAAAGACCACGTTGGCGCTGCATACGGTTGCCGAGGCGCAAAAAGCCGGCGGTATTTGCGCTTTTGTTGATGCAGAACATGCGCTGGACCCTGAATATGCAAAAAAGCTTGGGGTTGATGTGGATGCTTTACTGATTTCCCAGCCCGATTCGGGAGAGCAGGCTTTGGAAATTACCGATACGCTGGTGCGTTCAGGCGCTGTTGATGTTTTGGTGATTGATTCGGTTGCAGCTCTTACACCCAGGGCTGAACTGGAAGGGGAGATGGGGGATTCATTGCCAGGTCTTCAGGCCCGTTTGATGAGCCAGGCCATGCGTAAACTTACAGGCTCAATCTCCAAATCCAAAACTATGGTGATATTTATCAATCAGATCAGGATGAAAATCGGGGTGATGTTTGGTTCGCCTGAAACCACCACCGGGGGCAATGCCTTAAAGTTTTATTCTTCGGTACGCCTTGATATTCGTCGGATCGGTACGATCAAAGATCGGGATGAGGCGGTTGGTAATCAGACCAGAGTAAAGGTTGTTAAAAACAAGTTGGCGCCGCCGTTTCGTCAGGTTGAATTTGATATCATGTATGGCGAGGGAATTTCTAAAACCGGTGAATTGCTTGATCTTGGAGTGAAATCCGGAATGGTAGAAAAGTCGGGTTCGTGGTTTTCCTATAATAGTCAACGATTGGGGCAGGGGCGGGAAAATTCGAGACAGTTTTTGTTGGAGAACCCGGAGATTGCCGATGAAATTGAGCTTGGTGTTCGCCAGAGTGCCGGGCTGATTGAAGGCGATGATGTTAAAGACGATAAAGGCCTGGTTGAAGTTATTGCGGGCAAGGCCGAAAAAGCAGATAAGGTCACAAAAGCTGACAAGGGTGAAAAAGGCGAATAGATTTTGTTGATTTCAAATTCCATTGTGCTGATTTAAATGGTATTGAATGGCAAAGATAATTCATAAAAAAGGTGGCCAAGTTGGGCACCTTTTTTTAGTTTGGTGTGTGAATTTGCTTGGAATATTGATGCTTAAAAACATATAGACATGCATGAGTGCATTTAATTACGTTTGAAGTGATACTGGACTGCAAGCCATTGGGCATATAGAAGAAATTTGCTTGATTTCTCAGGATAGGTTTTTACCTGTCCATTTTTTTGTAACGGACAGATTTTATGACTAGCGTCAATGACATTCGCCGCACTTTTATTGACTATTTTGCCGCTGAAGGCCACGCAAAGGTTTCTTCGGGTCCTTTGGTTCCGCAAAATGACCCCACTTTGATGTTTACCAATGCGGGAATGGTACAGTTTAAAAATGTTTTTACCGGCATTGAAAAACGCCCGTATTCAACGGCGGTAACGTCGCAAAAATGTGTGCGGGCCGGTGGTAAGCATAATGATCTTGACAATGTGGGGATGACGGCGCGGCACCTGACATTTTTTGAAATGTTAGGGAATTTTTCGTTTGGGGACTATTTCAAAGAGCGGGCAATTGAGCTGGCCTGGAACCTGATTACCCGTGATTTTGGAGTTTCAAAAGAAAAGCTTCTGGTCACCGTATATCATGAAGACGATGAGGCGTTTGAACTTTGGAAGCGCATTGCTGGTTTAAGCGAAGATAGGATCATCCGAATTTCCACCAGTGATAATTTCTGGTCGATGGGTGATACCGGTCCGTGCGGTCCATGCTCTGAAATTTTTTATGATTATGGAGACAAGTTTTGGGGTGGCCCTCCGGGCAGCGCTGATGAAGATGGAGACAGGTTCATTGAAATATGGAACCTCGTATTCATGCAATATGAGCAGCAGGCGGACGGGAGCAGATTTAACCTTCCAAAGCCTTCGATTGATACGGGCATGGGGCTGGAAAGAATTTCAGCACTTTTGCAAGGCACCAATAATGTGTTTGAAACTGATATGTTCCGTACTCTCATTGACGCAAGTGCGCAGGCAACCGGGGCAATTGTTGGCGGCGAAAATCTGGTTTCCCAAAGGGTAATTGGCGATCATTTGCGCTCGATGGCATTTTTAATTGCCGAGGGTGTTTTGCCTTCAAACGAGGGGCGGGGTTATGTTTTGCGCAGGATAATGCGCCGTGCCATGCGCCATGCTTCTTTGCTTGGGGCTAGCGAGCCCGCCATTTTTAAAATGGTGCCGGTGCTGGTGCAGGAAATGGGGCAGGCCTATCCAGAACTTGTTCATGGTCAGGAAATGATTGCTGAAACCATCATGCTTGAAGAAGAGCGCTTCTTAAAAACCTTGTCGCGTGGCCTGCAGATTCTAACTCAAAAGACTGCTGTTCTTAAAGCAGGTGATGTTCTGGATGGAAATACTGCGTTCTCGCTTTACGACACTTATGGGTTTCCACTTGATTTAACTGAGGATGCATTGCGTGAGCGTAAAATTGGCGTTGACAAGGATGGGTTTGACCAAGCCATGGAAGCGCAAAAAGTGTTGGCCAGGGCCAGTTGGAAGGGGGCCGGTGGCGCCGCTGATGATTTAATCTGGTTTTCCATATCTGACCGGGTCGGGGCCAGTGAATTTTTGGGTTATGACAGTGAAGCGGCGCAAGGGGAGGTGCTAGCCCTTGTTCTGGATGGTAAAGAGGTAAGTGAATTAAGCGTTGGTCAAAGTGGTTTTCTGGTTTGCAATCAAACTCCATTTTATGCGGAAAGTGGTGGGCAGGTTGGCGACACAGGTAAAATTGTCGGTGATAGTTCGCTGGCGATTGTTGATGATGTGCAAAAGCAGGCTGGTGGAATTTTTGCCCACAGCATCAAAGTCAAGTCTGGGAAAATATCCGTAGGTGATGCTGTTTCGCTGAATGTAGACAAGAATAACCGCACCGCAATTCGTGCCAATCATTCTGCAACTCACTTGTTGCATGAGGCTTTACGCAAAATTCTTGGAACTCACGTTGTGCAAAAAGGGTCACTTGTGGATGCTAATAAATTGAGGTTTGATTTTTCTCACAATAAAGCGGTGAGCAGATCTGAACTTAATGATATTGAACGGCTTGCCAACAGAATAGTTTTGCAAAATTCGCCTGTTGAAACCCAATTGATGGGAGTGGATGCGGCGCGAGAAGCGGGTGCCATGGCGTTGTTTGGAGAAAAGTACGGCGATGAAGTTCGCGTGGTTCGCATGGGGTATGAACCTGAAGACAATGTAACAGAACTTTCAAAAAAACCATATTCTATGGAGTTGTGCGGGGGGACCCATGCTCGTCGCACCGGCGATATCGGGATAATTCGTATTGTTCAGGAGACTTCGGTCGCGGCGGGGGTTCGCCGACTTGAAGCGGTTAGCGCAGAGGGCGCGCGTGAATATCTGGTGGCACAGGATGAGGCACTAAAAACCCTTGCTAACACTTTAAAGTCTTCTCCCTCAGAGGCAATTGAGCGGGTACAGACCCTGATTGACGAGCGTAAGAAACTTGAGCGCGAGCTGGAAAAAACCCGTAAAAAAATTGCAATTGGTGGCGAAGGTGATGATAAAAATTCAACTGAAACCATTAATGGCTTTAATTTTTCTGGTCGGGTTGTTGAAGGACTGGCATCAAAAGATCTGCGCGGAATTGTTGATCAGGCAAAGAAGCAAATGGGATCAGGCATTGCCGTATTGATTGGAGTGACGGAGGATGGAAAAGCCGGGCTGGCGGTGGGTGTCACTAAGGACCTGACAGACAAAATAAGCGCCGTTGATCTGGTTAGGATTGGTGCTGCCGCACTTGGCGGCAAGGGCGGAGGTGGCCGCGATGACATGGCCCAGGCCGGGGGACCGGATGGTGCAAAAGCAAAAGATGCCTTAGAGGAAATTCGCAACAAAATCTCCAATACATAAGATGTTTTTTAGTCCCAACTGAATTATTTCAAGAACAGAATGATGGATATAAAAATGGCGGGTGTTGTGCACCCGCCATTTTATATTTCAATATGTTTTAAGTTTAGACCCTAGGGTCTAAAAACCTATTTCATTGCCTTTTGCAGGTTTTGCTCGATCGCATCTAAAAAGCCCATGGTGGTGAGCCATTCTTGTTCTGGCCCCACCAGAAGCGCCAGATCTTTGGTCATGGAGCCGCTTTGAATGGTGTTGACCACGGTCTCTTCCAGCGTGGTAGCAAATTTTGCCAATTCTTTATTATTATCGAGCTTGGCGCGGTGGGCCAATCCACGGGTCCATGCATAAACCGAAGCGGTGGAATTGGTTGAAGTATCCTTACCTTCTTGATGCTGGCGATAATGGCGGGTAACGGTGCCGTGGGCAGCTTCACTCTCAACAGTTTTTCCATCCGGGGTCATTAGAACCGAGGTCATCAGGCCAAGGGAGCCAAACCCTTGTGCAACGATATCTGACTGCACATCACCATCATAATTTTTACATGCCCAGACATATCCGCCTGACCATTTTAGAGCCGCAGCAACCATATCGTCGATCAGACGATGCTCATATGTAATGCCGGCTTTCTTGTAGGCATCAGCAAATTCGGCATCAAAAATCTGTTCAAAAATATCTTTGAAGCGTCCATCATAAATTTTCATTATGGTGTTTTTGGTGGACAGGTAACACGGAACCTTGCGCTGCAGGGCGTAGTTTAATGAAGCGCGGGCAAAGTCGCGGATTGAATCGTCAAGGTTGTACATGGCCATGGCGATGCCGGACGATGGGGCGTCAAATACTTCGTGTTCGATTTCCTGGCCATCATCGCCAACGAATTTTATGGATAGTTTGCCTTTGCCGGGGAAACGAAAATCGGTGGCACGATATTGGTCACCATAGGCATGACGACCTACAATAATCGGTTGGGTCCAGCCCGGCACAAGGCGCGGAACATTATCACAAATGATCGGCTCGCGAAAAATCACTCCGCCCAGAATATTGCGAATGGTGCCATTGGGAGAGCGCCACATTTTTTTCAGGCCAAACTCTTCCACCCGTGCTTCATCGGGAGTGATGGTGGCGCATTTTACGCCAACGCCGTGTTTTTTAATGGCGTTTGCAGCGTCGATGGTAACCTGGTCATCACTGGCGTCGCGAGCTTCAATTCCTAAGTCATAATATTCAAGATCAATATCCAGATAGGGATGAATAAGCTTGTCTTTAATTGCCTGCCAGATGATGCGTGTCATCTCATCGCCGTCGAGTTCGACGACTGGATTTGCAACTTTAATTTTGGGCATGGGAAACTCCGCGAATTGATCTATGGATTGCTAATCGCTGGGACGCGATGCAAATTGTGCCGCCCCTATAGCACTGGAAAAGAAAAGAGCAAAGCATGTGGGCCAGTAAATATTTCGTCTTGACGTAGTGTAGATACACGCTAGGGATGGGGGATGACTTATGACTTTTCTGAATGTCTGCTTTTGAACACTGTGATGGCTGCCCGGGCGCTGACCCGGCGTTATGATGACAAGCTTCGCCCATTTGGCGTTTCAGTAATTCAGTTTTCTGTGTTGATGACGGTGCGCTCTTCAGCAGATGACACTGTTTCGGATATGGCCAACCGCATCGCAATGGATCGAACGACCCTTTTACGAAATCTTGATTTGTTAGTGCGGAAAGGGTTGGTAGATGATTCTGCTGCAAAAAAAAGGAACGGACGGGTATTTGTCTTAAGCGAAGAGGGGCGTGTTCTTTTGAACAAAATTATTCCCCTGTGGAAAATTGCCCAGGATGAAATTCATCAATTGTTAGGCGAGGCGAATGATGAAGAACTTCTTGCATCTTTGCGGACATTGAGGCGCGGCTGATTCGCGAAAACCTGTCCCTGAATCTTACGTCAAACGTGTAATTACACTGGTGTATATGCACAGAAATTGGAATTAGTATGTATAAAAATGATCAGGACGATGCGGTTGTAATAACGGGTATGGGGGCCGTAAGTCCGCTTGGTGTTGGGCTAAAAAGCAACTGGGAGCGTCTGATTGCCGGCCGTTCTGGAATTGTGCAAAATGACCGTTTTGACGTAAGTTAATTTTCTTGCACAATTGCCGGTCTGGTTCCGGCAAAGTCGGGCGATGTTGCCGGTTTTGATGCAAAAGACTGGATAAATCCCAAAGACATCAAAAAGATGGATTTGTTTATTCAGTACGGGCTTTGTGCCGCAGCTCAGGCATTGAAACAGGCTAATTGGTTGCCTGAAAGTGAGCACGATTGCGCACGCACGGCAACGGTGGTTGGCACGGGCGTGGGCGGGTCTCCCGTTATAGCCAAAACTGCAAAAAAGATTATTGAACAGGGTCCGCGCCGTTTGTCTCCGTTTACGGTTTCCTCGTTTCTAGCCAACCTGGCGGCGGGATGGATTTCGATGCAATAGGAGATGCCTATCATCTTACCGCCTCGCGCCCGGACGGAGCGGGGGCTGTTATTGCCATGGGACAGGCGTTGCGAGCGGCAGGTCTTGGCCCTGATGATATTGATTATGTCAATGTGCACAGTGATCTGCGCCCCTAGAACTCCTCCAGAATGATGTAGAGTCTGCCCTGAAGAAAAGGACGGACTAATGAAGGCACGATTTACGGACGAGCAGATTATTAAGTTGCTGAAGGAACATGAGGCTGGTGAAGTGGCGGCAGATATTTGCCGCCGATATGGTATCAGCCAAGGTACATTTTATAAGTACAAGTCAAAATACAGCGGCATGGAAGCGTCAGACGCCAAGAAGCTGAAAGCATTGGAGTCTGAGAATGCCAAGTTGAAGAAATTGTTGGCTGAGACCATGCTGGACGTTGCCATGCTTCGAGATGTTAATTCAAAAAAGTGGTAACGCCTGACGCGAAGCGAGAGGCTGTGGCGCATCTGATCGATAAACATCAGGTGAGCCAGCGAAGGGCGTGTAAAGTTTTGAAGGTGGATCGCTCAACCATCCGATATCACTCAAAACTACTTGATGATTTTGAGCAGCGCGAGGCCATCAAACGGATTGCCAAGGCACGCCGCCGGTTTGGTTATCGTCGGATCAATGTGATGTTGCAACGGGAGGGTATTTATATGAACCACAAGAAGTTGAGGAGGATTTATACTGAGGAAAAGCTGCAAGTGCGGCGCAGAAGCGGCAGAAAACGCGCCTTGGGCACCAGACGCCCCATGGAGATGCCAAACAAAGCAAATCAGCGTTGGAGCCTGGACTTCGTCAGCGATGCATTCACCGATGGCAGAAGGTTTCGTATTTTAACGGTTGTTGATGACTTCACCAAGGAATGCGTTGCTCTGGTCGCTGACACATCCATTTCCGGCCTGCGGGTAACCCGCGAGTTGGATCAGGCAATTGCTGAACGCGGCGCTCCAAAGACAATTGTTTCTGACAATGGCACCGAGTTCACCTCTATGGCTATCTTGAAATGGGCGCAAGAAACCGGCATCGACTGGCATTACATCCAGCCGGGCAAACCAACCCAAAACGCCTTCATCGAAAGCTTCAATGGCAAGTTACGTGATGAATGCTTGAATGAAACACTGTTTAGTTCATTGGCTGAAGCCAAACATGAACTGGAAAACTGGAGGTACGATTACAATCACCAAAGACCGCATTCATCCATCGGATATCTAACGCCCAATGAGTTTGCATCAAAAATATCAATGGACAAAATGGCCGCGTAAGGCCATCAAATCAAAACCAAGGGCTCTACAAAAAAAGTGGAGGAAACTTGGGGCGCAGGCCACTGGTTATACCAAATTCCCGGATCAAGTCCGGGGCGGTACGAGCCGCGAGGCAGAAAAACCAGGTCAATATTTCATTAGCCGGTTGCGCCCAATACCTTTGCAGGGTTAAGAAGCGCTTGAAATTAT
>JAKISW010000027.1 GCA_021648375.1 Devosiaceae bacterium | reverse complement strand
AGCAACACCGGCAGCGCAATTCCGATCACAGATGATGTTTTAACACCCCCAAAATACCGCCCATCAAATGAATTCGAATGATCGGCAAGCAGTAATAACTCGTCCGACATGATTATTCTGCAGCCGCTCCATTGAGGTAGTTTCCGCCCCAATCCATCTCGAGAATTTGCAAGTGCAACACGGTTTTGATTGACAAATATATCCAACCCAAACCGGCAAACAACATCACCAGAGACACCGGAAATTCGTTTGATCCCTGGTACATTTTTAGGCAAATACTGCCTCTGCCCGGCAATAAACCTCGCCCATTCCGGTAGCCGAACGAGTACCAGGTCGCCTGCATTTGGTTCTGATTTTGTAGCCCTACAGAACCCCTTTGTTATACTTTTTGAAGCATTCCAGACGAACTTTGGCGGTCCAAAATTGATGAGAGAGACGGCAAGAAAACCACTTTCAACAAGCATTAATGCGAGAGGTAATCGCTCACCATTGTGCGCTCGTTTACCCTCAACCACCGGGTGTTTCCGATGTGGATGAGCGCCGCGATGCATCTGACTAGGCAGTCAGATCCTCAAGCGAATAGAGCACGCGCTGCCCATGCTTGCGGTATTCAGGTCCGTTCCCGTAAACACGCGTTTTGGCAAGTGTATTGGGCTTCAAACCAAGAAACTCCGCAGCCTGTTTGGCGTTCAGGAATACAGGCTTTTCGCCCGTGGTTTGAGTGTCATTCATGGCGATTTCCTTTGGTTCAGCTCATGGATATGTACATCCATGAGAAGATTGAAGGAGATCAGCATTAAGCGGGAGTGTTGGAGTTAAAGCGACAATTTGCGACACTGTCAGAGAGAATTTAGGTTTTGAAAATCACAATATCCGCCATTCAAAATATGTAAAACTTTGCGTTTGGCACGGGCAATTTCGTCTTTGAAGGCTCGACTGTCGAGGTTTTCCATTCCTTTCGGCTCGTTTATCACCGTAAATTGCCGCGCCAATATCTCTTAGAAACGAGCCCTTGATGGCCTTTTCGGCGGCAATTAGGTATTTCATGGAAGATCAACTGGCTGAAATCAAGCCCAATATCAGCCACAGGGTGATTGCTGATAGGGTAAAGCCTGAAAAATGCCAAAGGATGCGATAATTGAAATTCACGGCTCGGCCCGAAATGCCCGTTGTACAAACTGTTCTATGTGTCACAATTTAAGCGAATGCCGGGAAATGCTGGAAGAGACCGGCCAGTCGCCACGCTGCAAAAAATGTGGCGCAATCATAAAATCCGCTGTGGTGATATGGTAATCCCCACTTTTGATGGGATTATCATATCAAGATTACTATCGGATATTGCATTAACCACAACATGGGCGATATTTTTCTTGCCAATATCCACCAGATGCTGGCGCAAAGCGGTTGCGCCTTTTGCCACTATCCTCCAATTTACCAAACCAACCCTCCCTGTAACCTGAGGCGATAACAGCCGCATAAGATTGCTATCACCCATCGGGGGTAAGGGATGATCTTTCATTGGACTTTCACTCAAGGGCTGTTCCCCGACAAACAAGTTTCCCATGAAAACGCTACGGCCATTTCCGGGAAATGCCGGACAATAAATCGTCTTGGTGTAATCCAGCGTAGCCATGAATGCTTCGCTTACCTGCCCGATATTGCCAGCGGGTGCGTTGTCAAAAGTTGAACAATATTTCCAAAAGAACCGCGTTGCCCCTGCCTTTTACAGCCATTTTAAAGCAGCTAAAGCTTCGGTTACGTCATCTTTTGCCGCTACAGTGCGAATTTTTAAGGCAATGACTTCAAAAGCTGCACATTCTGCCTGAACCGGATCCCCTACCGGCAAACCCATCCGCAGCGAAACCGAAACTCCACTGTGGGCCAAAAGCCCAGCCAGATCGGTCGCGCCGGTATAATCATCGGCAATACAGCCAAGCATTACAGGTTGTAATTTTGTCTTTTCCACCGTGCCAAACTGCATTAGATCAACGTTCCGCCATCGATGTTAAAACATTGTCCCGTCACATAGGAGCTATCATCACTTGCGAGATAAATGCACATGCTGGCGATTTCTTTTGGCGTACCAAGACGCCCCATGGGTTGGCGTTCAATAAACATCTGAAATGCCTTGTCAGTCCCGCCAACTGTTTTGCCAAGCTCTTCAATGCGCTGATCAAGGGACGGGGATTGTGTGGTGCCCGGGTTCACCGCATTGCAGCGAATATTATAGGGCAGATAATCAATCGCTACCGATTTGGTCAACCCGATAACAGCACCCTTGGCCGAGCCATAGGCTGCCCGATTGGCAAAGCCTTTGACCGAGGAACAGACCGAGGCAATATTAACGATAGAACCTCCATGTTCCTTCATTTTCCCAAGCGTTTCACGGATAACCAAATAGGCGCTGTTGAGGGTGATATTTATGGTTTTGGCCCACTCCTCAGGGGTGCAATCTTCAACCGTGCCATGGTGAACATAACCAACCCCGTGCACCAGTATATCCACCCGCTTCAGGGTTGCAAAAAACTTCGCAACTGCCTTGGCGTCCGTGCAATCCACAAGCACCGGAATCATTCCTTTGACATCTTTCAATGTTTCCGGATTGTTATCTAGCGCGTAAACAGTTGCGCCTAGTTCTGCCAAACCTTCGGCGGTTGCGCGGCCAATTCCCTGCCCCGCAGCCGTCACAATTGCGATCTTGTTTTTCATCATGTTTCCTTTGCTTTTCTTAAAAACGGAGCCAATTACGGTCGTGCAAATTCCACAACCGATTGGCGCGCTTCCCCCAACCCATCAATACCCAGATGAACCTCGTCACCAATTTTCAAGAATTTTGGCGGCTTATTGCCGGCCCCAACACCGGGGGGCGTGCCTGTGCAAATCAAATCCCCGGGTTCCAATTGAATAAAATTGCTAAGGTAGGCAATGATTTCCTGAACCGAAAATATCATCTTTTTGGTAGTTCCGGTTTGTTCGCGCACGCTATTTACATTCAGCCACATATCCAGTGATTGGGGATCAGCGATCTCGTCGCGACTTACCAGCCACGGTCCGGTTGGACAAAAATTGTTGAAACTTTTACCCTTTGTCCACTGTCCGCTACGCTCTAGTTGCCAAGACCTCTCAGAAATATCATTGACCAGCGTATAGCCAAAAACATGATCGAGGGCGTCTGCCTCGCTGACATGCAAGGCCCTCTTTCCTATCACCACCCCAAGCTCTACTTCCCAATCAAGTTTGCTCATCTGCCTTGTGTATGGTGTCGGGTCATTTGGCCCACAAAATGCACCCGAGGATTTGTTGAACAAAATCGGCTCTTTGGGAATATCCAGCCCCGCCTCTGCAGCATGATCTGAATAGTTCAGCCCGATACAATAGATGTTTTTTGGCTGCGAGATCGGGGAGCCAAGGCGCACACCTTGGGTATTTACCACATCCAGTTTTGATAGATTTGCGCCCCGAAGCATTAAAAACAAATCATCCCCAAGACTATTTGGCCCGATATCACCGATGAGGCCAGACACATCGCGTGCAATACCGGCATCATCCAGAACGCAGGCAACTTCATTACCTATCTCGCCAATTCTTAGTAGTTTCATGATAATTCCATCCGCTTGGTTTTATTGTTCAAATTTGGTTTCATTATTCAACAGACAATGCACTTTGCACCAAATCTTGCGAAATGCGGCCACGAGGGGGCAAAAGCGGAAAAAGACAAGCCTGAAGCGCATGATAAAGGTCGGGTTTCCCGCTAAAAACCCTATTAACCGGGCGCAATTTGCTATCCAGTTCCGGGAACCAGCCGCCATTATGGTAATCAATGATATGGGAATCGGTAAAACCCCAGATACGACGATACCATTCCTCGAAGAACGGATCATCATCAAGCGAGCCCAGTGCAGCAGCAGCGGCAATTCCTTCGGCGCAGGGCCACCAGAACCTGTCTTTTTGGTCTGGGGCACCATCCCAACCAAGCGTATAATAAAAACCGCCCGTATCGCCTGCCCAACCGGTTTTAACAGCGTTGCGAAACAAGTGTTTCGCGGCGTCCGGCATCCAGTCATTACCCCGATTTCCCAACTCCCAGAGCTGGATCAAAAGCCGTGACCATTCCAGCGCGTGGCCGGGGGTTGTGCCTGCGGGGCGAAACACCGGATCCCCGATATAGTCAAGATCAACCTGCCAGTTGGCATCAAAATGTTCAGCTACCCGCCAACCATGCTCGCGGGCATGGCGGTTAATGATCAGTTCCGAGATGTTTTGGGCCATATCCAGATAGTTTTTATCATTAGTAACCTCATATGCAGCCATCAACGCTTCGGTAAGGTGCATATTCGAATTCTGGCCGCGATATTCACTAATGCTCTGCCAGTCATTGCTATATTCCTCGCTTGTGGCGCCAATGCCGGCCTCCCAAAAGTGGCTATGTAATATCTCGCTGATATCTTCCAGCAGCCGGTCGGCATCAGGGTGCCCAACCATCTTGGCCGATACGCTAGCCAACAAAACAAATGCGTGGCCATAGGCCTGTTTGCTGGGATTTGTTGGCGATATATCATCGACGCCCCAATAATAGCCGCCATTTTTTGCGTCCCGATGCCGGTTCCACAAAAAATTCATGCCATGGTCGATAATATCATCCGCATTGGCACGCCCTATTAACTTGGCCAAAGAAAAGCAATGTACCATGCGGCTTGTTTCATGCAATTCTCTCTCTTGTCCATTATGCCCCGATTTGGACGGCAATGGCTGCCCGATATCATCCAGGTTGTGAAACCCGCCTGCGGGGTTGAGCAAATGAGGCTCAAAGAAATCAAACAGTGCTCCTGCCTGATTCAGCAGCCATTGACGATGCCCTTTGTGTGCGACAAATTTTTGCCCCAAAACCTGCGCCCAGTCTTGTGTGATATTGCTTGCTTGTGTGATGTTTGTTGGCACGGTGAGCCTTCCTTCAAGAGGCATCAGGGGACATAGTCGGGTTGGCGCCGTTAGTGCGCAGGTAAACCGAATAAAGGCTTTGCGTGGCACAGATATAGAGCCGGTTTCGTTTTGGGCCACCAAATTCAACATTGGACACCGCCTCGGGGATTAGAATTTTGCCCAGCAGACAGCCATCCGGCGCATAGCAATGAACTCCATCGCCGGCACTTGCCCAGATATTCCCGTCTCGATCGAACCGAAACCCGTCAAATACTCCGGCATCGCAGGTGGCAAAAACCTCTCCCTTGGATTGCAAGGATTTACCATCCGCTGACAAATCAAAGGCCCGAATATGGTGCGGCCCGTCAGGATCATGGCTAAGACCGGTATCCGAGATGTAAAGGCTACTTTCATCCCCGTTGAATGCCAAGCCGTTGGGCTTTGCAAAATCCATCACCACGGCCGTTGTTTTGCCATCAAGGGGATCAATTCGATAGACATAGGACGCGCCAATTTCGCTTTTGGCCGCGTGGCCTTCATAATCACTATCGATGCCATAGGTGGGATCGGTAAACCAGATCGAGCCGTCGGACTTCACTACCACATCATTGGGGGAATTGAGTTTTTTGCCATCAAAAGCGGCGCAAAGTTCAGCTATATTGCCATCATGCTCAATTCGCGACACGCGCCGACCGCCATGTTCGCAGGATATAATCCGGCCCTGACGATCCATTGTACGCCCATTTTGAAAGCCGCAGCGATCGGCAAACAAACTAACCGCGCCAGACAATTCATCAAAGCGCAAAACCCGATCATTGGGTATATCGGAAAACAACACATAGCGACCGGCAGGAACATAACACGGCCCCTCGGTCCAACGCGCGCCGGTCCAGAGTTTTTCAATAAATACATTTTCAAAGATCAGGGCGTGAAAGCGTAAATCAATGACCTCAAAACATTCTGCTAGCACTTAAGGGCTCCTTTTCTTGGCTTTGATATCCGTTCAAAGGTGAAATTACGATATCGGCTGGCTGGGATTCCTGCAGCACAATTTTGGCATTTACCAAATCATTTTGTTGCGCCCGCTCCTTGGCCGCAACTGGATCAAAACCATAGCTAATCCAGCGCTTAATCAGGCGTTCCTCTAATATGGACAGGGGAACCTCAATGAATATTTTCAGATTATAATGCAACGCCGATTGCGCCCATTGAGAATGCTCAAGAAGCAGATAATTGCCCTCGACAATTATAATTTCTACTGCCGCATCAATCACGCTTGCTCCGGAGCGTGACAGATCCATCTGGCGATCAAAAACCGGAATGGCAACATTTTGATTGCCGGCTCGAACTCGCTCAAGGGCGGCAGTAAAACCATCCGCGTCAAATGTTTGCGGCGCTCCCTTTTTGGCAAGTATTCCCCGCGCTTTCAAAACGCTATTATCGAAGTGAAAACCATCCATGGCCAAAATTGCGGCACTGCCTGCGCTCTTTTGGTTCAACATATCGCACAAGTCACTAGCGATTGTGGTTTTTCCCGCCGCTGGCGCGCCAGCAATAGCAACGATAATTCTCTCGTCGGGTTTTTTGCGCTCAAAAATAGCCCTGGCAATGGTGTCAGATGCTTCCATCAAAGGGAAAACTCCTGAATTGCCAGCATAGCCCCGCGCAATTCGGCCAATCCGCGCAGCCGCCCGATAGCAGTATATCCCGGATTGCCGCCAGCACCGATATCGCCAAGCATTTCGTGGCCATGATCGGGGCGCATCGGTATATTGGCAGCCCCCTCCCCGCTAGATTTGCGCCGCGCCTCTTCACTGAGCAATGCTTTGATAACATGCAACATATTTGATGAGCCTTCCAGATGGTTATCCTCGTGGAAGGAACAGGGAATATCATCGCTTTCACGCTTAACATTTCGCAAATGGGCAAAGTGAATATGGGGGCCAAATACGCGTGCAAGTTCGGGCAAATCATTATCGCCACGGGCACCAAGAGAACCGGTGCAAAATGTCATGCCATTTGCAGGCAGATCAACAGCATCGAACATGGATTGAAAATCATCTTTGGTAGACATGATCCGTGGCAGGCCAAGAATGGGGAAAGGGGGATCATCAGGATGGCAGGCCATGCGGACGCCAATTTCTTCGGACAATGGTATGATTTCGCTTAGAAAATCCACATGGTTTTTCCTGAGCTGTTCGTCACTGATCCCGTTCCAAACCGCAAGGCGATCAGAAAAATCATCCAAAGACCAGTTTTCCCCGGCACCGGGCAATCCGGCAATTATGTTGTGTGTCAGTTTGGCCTTCTCGTCATTGGCCATGGCGGCAAAACGCGCCTTGGCAAGCTCTATAATTTCATCGGAATATGTTTCACTAGCACCTTTGCGCCCAAGGATATGAATATCGAACACTGCCATGTCGATCACGTCATAACGCAGGGCCAAGCCAGTGTTGTGATGTTTCCATCTAAGATCAGTGCGCGTCCAGTCGAGTACCGGCATGGTGTGATAGGCCACCACACGAATATTAGCCGCACCAAGGTTTTTCAGGGTTTGTTTGTAATTATCCAGCTGAACACGCCAATCACCAACCTGCGCCTTGATATCATCGCTGATAAACACACTCTCGACCACATCCCAAACCATTGAGCTTGGGCTGCCATCGGGCAAATGGGCTACCTCGTTCTTGCGTTTTTCGATTTCGGCCAATGTCCATATATCGCCCGGCGGCACATGGTGTAGCGCCGTTACTATGCCCTCAACGCCCGCCTGTTTTGCATCCGCCAGACTAACGGGGTCATTTGGTCCATACCAGCGCCAAGTTTGCTTCATTTCGTTAGATGCCCCTTAATCATCGCTCCAATTACTCCCGAAAGATCGCCCGATCATCGGGTATTGTTCAACTTCTATAACCTGTCCATTCACGGGCGCGCTTTCTAGCGAAAGCCAAAAAACCGCATGCCGGGCCACTTGTTTTACCGATAGCAAGGCCCCGCTGGGCTGATAATCAGCAGGTATCAATTGCTGCCAATTCTTAGGCTGCCCCTCTGCCGCCTGAATGCGGTGCTCGGATTCAGTAACCGTCCAGCCAACATCAATCTGGTTGATCCTTATCCCGTCCCGCCCAAGCGATGCGCCCAGATTTCTGGTCATTGTAGCCAATGCCGCCTTGGTCGCCGAATATATCAGCAATGTTGGCGCCCCGCAGGTCGAATTTACCGAGCCGATATTAACAATACTACCGCCATTGCCCTGCACCACCATTTTGGCAACTGCTGCCTTTATCAACATCATCGGGGCACGAAAATTGACCGCAAACATCCTATCGGAAAGTTCTGCCGAAGCTGTCTCAAGGGTGCAGCGATCCAACATGCCGGCATTGTTTACCAATCCATCGATGCGACCATGCTGTGCTATGACAAAATCAATGATTTTGCTTGGGGCGTCAGTGTCCATCAGATCAGCCGCAATAAATTTGACATCCGCACCGATATTGTTGGCAGAAACCTTTAGGGTCGAGGCGTCCAAGCCATGCAAAACAACTATGGCACCCCTGTCATGGCACAAACGGGCGATAGCAAAACCTATCCCTTCGTTCGAGCCAGTAACCAATATCACTCGACCCTTCATTTTTAGCCTGCCATTTCTGTTTCGCGCGTGTCATCCAGCGCGCCAACCATATATTGCACAACCTCTTCCGAGTTGGTTTCACTGATTTTCTTTTCAGTTACCTTGCGACCACGATGCATTACCGCCAAACGGTCAGCAACAGCAAAAACATCCGGTAAATTATGGCTGATAAGGATTACCGGCACACCGCGCTCGCGCAGGGTATTGATCAGCTCCAGAACCTTTTTTTGTTCCGGCACACCAAGATTATTTGTCGGCTCGTCCA
Organism: Devosiaceae bacterium; assembly: GCA_021648375.1. Lineage (GTDB taxonomy): Bacteria > Pseudomonadota > Alphaproteobacteria > Rhizobiales > Devosiaceae > DROE01. Next base: position 28,743 of record JAKISW010000027.1, on the reverse strand, counting down.
TAATCATCAAACCGGCGTCCCAATAAACAGCACGTGCAATGGCAACGGCTTGCCTTTGTCCGCCCGACAGGGTCTCGATCGGTGATCTGAGCGAGGGCAATTCCACATGCAGGGATTTTAAAGCTTCTGCGGAACAATCCCGCATGAATTCATCGTCCAGCGACCTGACAAGCCCGCCCAGATATTTCTTTTCTTTTTCTCTACCCAAAAACACATTGCTAGCCACATCCAGATTATTGGCCAGAGCAAGGTCCTGATAAATTGTCTCGATTCCCCGATTACGAGCATCTATCGGGCTGGAAAACCGCACCTCTTCACCTTGAAAGGTAATGCTGCCACTATTGTGACTATGCACACCGGATACGCACTTAATCAATGTGGACTTGCCAGCGCCATTGTCTCCCAACAATGCCAACACTTCTCCCGGATAAATATCTAGATCAACATTGTCGACCGCGACCAACCCCCCAAAATTTTTAGTCAGGTTTCGGATCGAAAGAATTGGAGGTTTTTCCATTTAACCAGTCCCAATTTTTGCTTTGATTATATCACGTGTCTGATCGATCAAAACAGCTAGAATAACCACTGCACCAACCACGATAAACTGCCAGAAAGAGGGGACGTTCAGCATGACAAGTCCTGTGGTCAATACCGCAATGATCAACGCGCCAATTACCGTTCCAACAATCGAGCCAGAACCGCCAAACAACGATACACCGCCAATGATAACCGCTGCGATAGACGACAATAGCAATGGATCTCCGATAACAGCGGAGCCGGCGGTAAAGCGAAGCATAGACAAGAAACCTGCGATGCCAGCTGTGACTGAGGCTAAAACATATAATTTGATAATGTGACTTTCGACCGGAACACCGGCACGGGTTGCCGCCACCTGATTGCCGCCAATGGCATAGGTATAGCGGCCAAATTTGGTGCGCCTGAGAACATAGATTGCAATCGCTACAACCAGAGCAGTCATTAAAACCGGATAGGTAATAATGCGATCCATTTTGCGTAAAAGATCGACGGTCACCTCTGGTTTGGTGAAGAAATACATGCCACCACCCTCGCCACGGATATAATACATCAAGGATTCGTTGCCATAATCACGCACACCGGATGGCAGGCCAATAACGGTAGTGTTTTCTGACATGAGAAGGGCCATACCGCGCACTATAAACGATGTACCCAATGTTACGATAAAGGGCGGAACCTTAAGCTTGGCAATAATAACTCCGTTGAACAAACCAATGGCACCACAACCGATTATTGCAGTAATCAATCCAGCCAGAACCGCTATCCACAAGGGCAGGCCTGAATCATAGGCTGCGCGCAGTGCAAGAGCGGAAATAACCGAAGCAAAACTCATGACCCAGCCAACAGAAAGGTCGATGCCACCAGAAATAATTACAAATGTCTGCCCAAGCCCCAACAATAAAACCGGGGTGATCGCCACCAAAATATTTTGGGAATTGCGCACCGAGAGGAAACTTACCGAGCTGCCGCTGATAATGGGAACCGCTACTATGAATATAAGAACAAGGCAGGCCAAAAATACCCAGGCCCATACCTGCATCAAACTAAGTATCAATACTTGAGATGCCGATTTGCCGCTGCCTTTAGATGCCGATTTGTCGCTGGAGCCCATTTATTCCCCCTTGAAGTCACGTAGCTTTTGCCCGCGAACCTTAAAAATACGCCGGAGATACCAACACGGAACCCCCGGCGACTTTACTACAAAAATCTATCTTGCTTATTCTGCTACTTGATAGATGAAGCGTGCGATTTCTGGATCATCAACATTGTTGATATCAATAATGGCAAAGCCGGTTTCTACTTTTGTTGGCAGCGAGGTCACACCAGCGGAATCCGCGAATGCAAACTGCACTGCCATATAACCCATATCATAAGGTTTTTGTGCCAGAACCAGACTAACAACACCTTCACGCAGCTGCTCGATTGCGAACTTGGTAGCATCATATGCAACAACCTGAACCACACCGCCAAGACCAGCATTAACAACAGCAGTACCCGCACCTTGAGCACTAAATACGTTGGTACCAAATACGCCGGCCAGATCTGGAACCCGCTCCAATGTTGCTGAAGTTTGCTGGACCGCAGTGTTCATGTCGTTGAGGTTAAAGTCCAAACCGACGACATTTATATCAGGAAACTCGTTGTCCATAACTTCGGTAAAACCAATTGCACGGGCTTCGACCGAGCTTACATTGGGGTTGGTCGAGTTGATGTAAACATTACCCTCGCCATTGATTGCCTTGGCCAAGCCGCGCGCTGAAATACGCCCGCCTTCGGTATTGTCTGAACCGATAGCACTGATCGGAAATGTTACCGGGCCATTGGCATAATCACCATCGCCCAAGAAAGTATCGACAGTTATGATCTTAATGCCCGACTCATTTGCCTGCAAAAGAGGAGCAATCATTTGGTCTTTATCTGTTGGCGCAAGAATTATGTAGTCAAGATCACCACGCGCAACCATAGCATCCAGTATCGGGGTTTGCACTTGCACGCCCCATGTTGGTGGAATTTGGGTTACGATAGTAATCCCCAAATCCTTGGCCGCAGCCATAACTCCCATTTCCATAACCTGATAAAACGGGTCAACTACACCGGGCAAAAAGCCAATGGTGATTTTTTCTTGCGCCACGGCACTTCCCGCCATCAACATCGCGGTTAGCACCCCAATGGCACCCAACTTCTTAGCAATTCCCATATTAACCTCCCTTTAAAATTTCCGGGCCTCCTATTGCCCGGCTTGGCCCTTGACCAATAGCGTGCACCCCGTTTTCTGCAAAAGCCTAATAAATCACTGGCAATTGCAATGGTTAAAACTTTGACACGCGTAACAATTACTTTTACAAACGTAGCGTGTCAAGAAGTTTTTATTAACACGGGAATCACTTTTTATGGCACAATCCACGCGTTAGCGTGACTTTTGGTTGGTATCGATATTTAGGATTTTAAGGTGTCTGAGAAAAAAATTCATACGATGGAGGGGTTTGCCGATGCGATCGGATTATCGCGTCCCACAGTATCGAGATATTTCAATGACCCGCAAGCGGTGCGAAGATCAACGCGTACTATTATTGAAAAGGGACTGGAAAGGTTCAGTTATCAACCAAATTTTTATGCCTCGAACCTTTCTCGACGCAAATCGCGTGCCATCGGGATTATCGTACCCTCAATAATTGATCCATTCTATGCAGAGCTGGTAAGCGCCATCGAAATTTATGCTGAAGAACATGGATATCTTACCATATTGCAAAGTTCCCACCATGAGCCGAAAATGGAAAAAATTGCATTGCGTCGCCTCAAGTCGATGAATGTTGCAGGTATCGCCATGGCGGCGTTAGGGTCTTCCTCCGATACTGTTTTGATTGAGGAAATTCAGGTAAGTACACCGATTGTTTTTATGGACTCCAGACCAATGGAGGGCATCGCCTATTTTGGCACAAATAACCGGCAAAGCATTAATATGATGGTCGACTATCTATGCCGTTCCGGTTCTGCTCCGGTGTTTTTTGGCCTTCCACCTTTGAATGCAAATATTGTCGAACGCCTGAATATGTATTTTGAGCGCATGAAAAAATTGGGATATACCCCCAGCCTTATTAACCCGGACCAAATTCCGGTGCGAGATAATTTCGAGCGTTTTGGTTTTGAACAATTCATGATGTTATCGCGTGAAAAGGTTCCAAAGGGTACTACAATATTGTGCGTTAATGATCGCGTTGCCTTTGGGGTGATATCTGCGGCATCCAAGCTGGGCTTAAAAGTGGGCAAGCATGCTGATGATGATTTGCGCGTCGCCGGGCACGACAATCAGCATTTCAGCAAGTATACTACCCCGTCGCTGACCACTGTCGCCCAGGATACAAAAAAAATTGGTGCCCTAGCCATGCAGGCACTTTTGACAAGTGATGGCAAAAGCGCCCCCAAGAACTATGGACAACTAATTGATGGAACAATACTTTTTCGGGATTCTGCCTAAGGGAAAAGTATTGTGGCGATTGAGCTGAATTTGAATCAAAGAAAAACCAGCAATCCACAACACATCCATATGGGTTTTACCATAGGCAAACAAAATCCGCACCGGATCGCAAAATTGTATCAATCCGCCCGGATGCAGACGTTCATTTTGCCTTTGCTCCCCAATCCAAAGAACAGGACCTTTGCCCATGCCAATCAAACAGGCGGCAAAGCTGATTGCTCCAGGCCCCATAGCTTCATGGGAACGTGAAACGCAAAAGGAAAAATGTCAGAAAATTCCTGCTCCACCGAATAGCCGCCTCCTTCCTTAGAACGAAAAAAGAACAGATTGTTGAACCTTATTACAAAAAGCAAGTCGCTTTTATTTGCAGTGGGAAGAAGAAAACAAAAGCCTGTATACGCGCACCTCTATTGGCCAGAGGGGCCGAGTTCACCAAAAAGATCATGCTCTGCATTACAAAAATGGGATGACCGCCAACCACTATTAACAACTGCTCTACCGTCGAACAGTGGCCGTTTATGGCAATAATTGGCTGAATGTTCGTTTCACGGTGGTTACATAGTGGTTACACGAGAACCAAGACAAAAGAATGCCCTGAAAGAACAATCCGTTTTATCTTTATATTTCAATGATTTATTTGGTTGCGGGGGTAGGATTTGAACCTACGACCTTCAGGTTATGAGCCTGACGAGCTACCGGGCTGCTCCACCCCGCGCCAAATAATTGCACCAACCAATTTGGTGCGAGGCCTATATAGGCTCAAGATGGGCAATTGGGAAGAGCTAATTTCATCAATATTCACTTTTCAAATTTTTGGCATAAAAACTAAGAAAATTCGATAGAGTAAGCTGTTCAATTGTCTCATGTCAGTTTCCAAAAATTTTCTTGCAGGTCAAAGCCCGACCCAATAAACTACACAGATTATTTTTAAAATTTTTGTATTCGAATTTTTCAAAAAGAAAGTCATTCCCGTGAAGTTTAACAATCTTGGCCGCACCGATCTAAAGGTATCCCAAATTTGTCTTGGAACAATGACATGGGGTCGCCAGAATACCGAAGCTGAAGGCCACAAACAAATTGAACTGGCTATGGAGGCCGGTGTAAACTTCATGGATACGGCAGAACTTTATGCCGTCCCGCCCGAAGAGAAAACCTGTGGTGCAACCGAAGAAATAATTGGCTCCTGGTTTAAAAAAAGCGGCAAACGAGATCAATGGATTTTGGCCAGTAAGATTGCTGGGCCAGGCCTTCCCTGGATTCGGAATAGTTCTCCAATGGATAAAAAAACCATTCGCCAGGCCGTTGAGGGCTCTCTAAAGCGCCTGCAAACCGACTATATTGATCTTTATCAGCTTCACTGGCCAAATCGGGGCAGCTATCACTTCGAAAACTCATGGACCTATGAACCGTTTAAGCAGGATCGTAATTCTCTTGCTTCCAATTTTACCGAAGTGCTTGAAACCCTGCAATCTTTGGTAGACGAGGGAAAAATTCGCCATATCGGGCTTTCCAACGAAACCGCATGGGGCACCATGCAATATCTGCGACTATCTGAAGAAAAAAAACTTCCCCGCATAGCCTCAATCCAAAACGAATACAATTTCCTGCGCCGCTATTATGATCTGGATCTTGCAGAACTGGCCCATCATGAGGATGTAGGCCTGCTCGCCTATTCACCTCTTGGAGCCGGAGTTCTGACCGGAAAATACCTTAATGGTGCTAATCCAAAGGGCACCCGTGGCGATATATCCAGCTCATTTTACAGGGCCAATAAACGCACTGAACCGGCAATAAGGAAATATATGGAGCTCGCCAAAAAACACAATCTGGATGTGGCTCAGATGGCCATAGCGTTTTGTCTTTCCAAGCCGTTTATGACCTCTGTAATTATCGGTGCGACAAATCTGGAGCAATTAAAAACCAACATTGGGGCCATAGATATCACCCTTAACGAAGAGGTTTTAACCGGCATTCATGAAATTTACATGCAATATCCAAGAACTCTATGATCAAGAACTCTGTAAGTTAATTTACCCCCAATCTCCTGGCACCAAAACCCTCAAATCAGTTTCAACTCAAAATCCGCACCGCAAACAGTTTCGCCATTGATCAATATTTCAACCCGATGCCCCCCGCCATAATATTTGCGGGTGGTAATCGGCTTCATCGGATGGCGCTTTTGCGCACTCAGTTCAGCTCCAGATTTCAGGTGTGTATTCTTCCACTTAAAAACCTTGCCACTGGTTTTGCCATTGGCTTTTATGTGATGTACCACATAATCAATAATCAACGCCTGCTCATCGGTACCAACAGAAGCCAAATTCAACTCAAATTCCAGCGCCCCGCCCAAGGTAACTTCAGGCGTTAAAACCTTGAAATTATTTATTTCAATATTGGCATCACCATAACCAAGGGCCTGCAAAGCTCCCTTGTGCCCCTGTTTTATCAAAGAGCGCAAAGCATGCCGCACCAACCGTTTTCGATCGCTCGAAGCATTTTTTAACCAGTTTTTAGCTAATTCTGCCACCAGATCCGGATGGTCTTTTGCTATGTCATTGAGATTATTAGCCACCGAACGACGCACATATTCACTTGGATCATCCTTTAATTGCTCAAGCAATTTAATAACCGGTGCCGGATCCTCAATAAAATTGTGTAATCGCAAACCCCAGGGAAGACGCGGCCTGCTTCCCTCACTTATCAGGCGGCGCACATGAAAATTGTCATCCCCTAACCAACTGCCAACAATACTTAAGGCCTGCTCAGGATGATCTCTGAAAAACGGCCTGATGCCAAATTCCGACGACCAGCGACAGGTGAGCTCCCGCAAAATTTCCAAAGCTTCATCCACATGACCAAAACCAGCCTCCCCCACATAATCAGCCATTGGCATAATCGCCCAGCCGCGAATTCCAACGCCCCGCATCAAATCACCAGACGTATCAAGCGGCAGCTCGGAAGAAGGATCAAGACTGCCCACCAGAATTTTCCCAGCCAGCAAAAACTCACCTGGCAGATACTTTTTTAAACCCTCAACAATTCTGTTGGATCGCTCTTTTAATTCTCGGCTCTCAATGCCCTCAACGCAAAAGCCAACAAACCCCTGCTCATCAAAATCAACCCCATACCCTGTCGCGCTACTTCGCAAATATTCACCCATCCGGGCAATCATTTCCGGGTTAAAAAAATTCTTGAACGGCTCAACCAAAATTCAATTCTTTCCAGTTTACCAGTCACCAAGTCTGCAACAAATTTACACTATTTTTCGAACAAAGCATGAACAACCATGCCATAAAAGTCAAGCCACAAATCCTACAATATTTTGTTTTCCTCTTTTATCTTTCCGCAGGCCGGTTTAGTCTACCTTGAGAATTCAGGCCCATAATTATGCGCGCAACTGGAAGCAAATGCCATGACCACCTCGATTTCCAGCCCGGACAATATGGCAGTAATTGCAGTAAAAAATCTGTCATTTAGCTATCCCCATTCATCAGAAATAGTTTTGAACGGTCTCAACCTGGATATTTATAAGGGTGAGATATTTGGTCTGCTTGGCCCCTCCGGCTGTGGCAAATCCACCACCCAGAAAATCCTCATGGGACTGTTAAAAGGTTTTTCCGGCACGGCTGACGTCTTTTCCCAGCCGATTTCAAGCATTTCGCGCCAATTCTATCAGGATATCGGAGTATGTTTTGAATTGCCGGCCCTTTATCTGCGCCTTAGTGCTATGGAAAATCTGACTTTATTTGCCTCCCTTTATTCAGTGCCAACCCTTAATCCGCTTCAGGTTCTGGAGATGGTTGGCTTAAGGGAAGCGGCCAATCATCGGGTGGCAAATTTTTCCAAGGGCATGAAAATGCGCCTCAATCTTTGCCGCGCCCTTATTCACGACCCCAAATTGTTGTTTTTGGATGAGCCGACCACAGGGCAGGACCCGGCCCGCGCCCGCAAGACCCACGATCTTCTGACCCACCTAAAAGATCAGGGCAAAACCATTTTCCTAACCACTCACAATATGGCAGAGGCCGATCAGATATGTGATCGGGTGGGATTTTTGTTTAACGGAGAAATTCCGGTTACCGGCGCCCCCAATGAGCTAAAACTTTCCTATGGAAAACATCAGGTTGAACTGATCGTAAAGGGCAAAAACGGTATGGTTTCATCCCGCTTCCCCATAAAAAACCTGGGCGAAAACCAACAATTTTTAAAGGCACTCAAACAATCTGATATTCGCTCCATCCATACCCTTGAGGCAAGTCTTGAAGAGGTATTTATCGAGGTCACCAATTCCGTCAGTCAAAGCGCAAAAACAGTTAAAAATGGGGGCAAAAAAAGCTGATGCCCCGATATTTTTTCGCTCTTGTTCGCCATGATATACTTTTGCAATTTCGCAATGGAATTTATCTGGCCTATGGATTTGTGCTGGCGATTTATGGAATTGTTCTGTTTTCGCTTGGCCAATATCTTCCCACCTGGGTAGTGGTGCTTTTCGTATATTCTGACCCGTCGGCTCTCGGGGTATTTTTTCTTGGTGCGCTGATAATGCTGGAGAAGGGAGAGGATACCCAGCGGGCTTTGGCGATAACGCCAATTTCTGCAAGTGCTTACTTCTGGTCCAAAATCCTCACCCTGACTTTTGCCAGCCTGATAGCCGCCTCCATCATCGGCATAATTTTTCATCCCCTTTTAAACTGGCCCCTGTTTCTTACTACTGTGACTCTGGTCTCAATCAGTTTTATCGCCATCGGCTTTCCCATTGCCAATATGTTTCCCACTGTGACTTCCTATATGATGGGGGCAGGCGCAATATTCATTCCCATAGTAATACCAATGTTTTTCGCCCTGATGCAGCCTTTCCCCCTTTGGGCACAATTCATTCCCGCTGCTGCTCACTTTCGTCTTATACTGGCCAGTTTTGGAGCTTATGAAATTGACCGTAGTCAAATACTACTATTGCTATTTACAACTCTAGTTTTTACTCTGCTTTGCCTGTGGTTTGGCCTTCGTTCTATAAGAAGGGAGTTCGCCCGGACATGAGTGCTCTTGCCCCTTTTGCTCCAGCAAGATTAACGGGCCTGTTTCTTGGCGATGTGCGCAATATTTTGCGCGAACCGGTCATGCTTTTGGTTTTGGCCTTTGCTATCCTGCCATTGCTGCTTTTTGTCCTGTTTCAAAAGCCAATGAATGAGGCAGCACTAAACTCCTGGAATATTAAAGAAATTTCCAGATATGTGGCCCCGCTGGTATTACTCATGCCTGCCTATCTCATTGGTTGGATAACCGGATTTTTAATCCTTGAAGAGCGTGACGAAGGGCCGTTGCTGGCCCTTGATGTCACCCCCATCGGTAAAAACGGTGTTGCCATTTATCGCGCTGCGCTGGCTTCTTTTATGGGAGGAGCAATCGCCTTGATCTCCATGCCATTCCTGTTCCCCAAAATCGGACTTCTTATAGTTATGACCCTAGTCATATTGTGCGCAGTGCAGGCGGCAATGGTAAATTTTACCCTGCCTGCAATTGCAAAAAACAAAGTGCAGGGACTGGCCATGACCAAGGTAATAAATTTATTTTCCCTGGCGCCTTTGCTGGCTTTTATTCCATCCCCCTGGCGCTTTTTATCCGCGCCTCTTCCCGGGTTTTGGATCGGCGAATTGATTCAAAATCCGCTCGCAGGCGAATTATCACTATTGGTTTTGCTGTTCTTTGCTGCAGTCTCACACCTGGTGGTGCTGTTGTTAATCTATCGGTTTTTTTCTTCTCATTCTGAATAATGGCCACTATGAACAGAAACCACAAGGAGTGATACGAAAGACATTATTTCGCTTTACCTACCGGCCCCTTTGAAGCTTGAGCAGAATTTATGCGCTGCAATGCCTCGATTGCCAGCTCGTTACCCTGGGCGGCCGCAAGCTCAAACCACTGAACAGCGCTGTCCAGATCTTCTTCAACGCCAAATCCATTTTCCAGCAAATAACCCATATTATTTTGAGCATTTGCATTTTGCTGATCTGCTGCCATTTGTGTCCACCTGAAACCCTCAGAATAATCGCGCTCAACTATTTCCCCCTCAACATAAATAACCCCAAGATTGTACTGGGAAAGAGCATGGCCCTGGTTGGCAGCTTCCATATAAAGCTCAATGGCCCTTGCCACATCCGGCTTAACTCCCTCGCCGCTAATGTATGAAAGAGCGAGATTATATTTACCAAGGGGCAGCCCCTGATCGGCGGCCTGCATATAAAGGCCTACGGCTTTTTCAAAATTTTGCTCAACACCACGCCCCATTTCATACATTAAACCAAGATTATTCAGGCCAAACAGATTGCCCTGCTCTGAGGCCATTTCATAAAGTTCAACGGCCCGCTCATAATCCACCTTACCAGCCAGCCCCCGATCGAGCATGCGCCCAAGATTAACCTGACCGGACGGATCGTTTTTTTCCACCGCCCGTTCAAACCAGGCCGTAGCTGCCACATAATCCTGGTCAACCCCCAGACCATCCTCATACATAAGCCCCATATTTGTCATCGCCCGTGGAAATCCATTTATCGCAGCTCGCCGATACCAACGGGCCGCCTCGACAAAATTTTGTTCCACCCCATCGCCAAAATCCAGCGCCAAACCATAGGAATTCTGGGCAGTGGCAAATCCGGCCTCCGCTGCCTCGCGCAACATTTGTGCGCCCCTTGCAGGGTCTGCTTCAACCCCGTCCCCATCAATCAACATATTTCCAAGGGTGGTCATGGCCAGTAAATTGCCCGCATCAGCACCAGCTCTTAAATGCTCAAATGCCCGTTCAGCCTGCTTATCATTCCACAAAGCTCGCCCAAGCCAGGCATGGGCCTGTATTTCATTCGGCTCCTGAGAGACTGCAATATTGCAGGCCCTGATTGCGTCAGACAAATTCATCTCCCGCAATGTTGTACCAATTTCTTCAAAGCCCTCTTCATAGGGACTGGCAGCTTGTGCCGCACAATTATCCAGTGCTGGTCCGGCCTGCACTGAGCTCGTTAAAATAAAAAAGGCTGCGATCCCGATCAGCAATCGGCCCGCTTTGGGATTTTTTTTCACAACTTGCTTATTTACCCGGTTTTCCCTCAACGCCATTTCATATCTCCCTAAATACTTTTTTTAGTAATCCTAAGGGCAAAACTGCAAGTTTGGCAAGATTGAGAAAATCAACCATGGCGAATTTTAAGGACAACAATCGCTCCAACCAGAACAATTGAAACGATATTACCCAGCACCACTGGCCACGATCCAATCATTATTCCATAGACAAGCCATAAACTGACCGCAGCCAACAACATTGCATTGGTCCACAGGGAAAGATCTTTTGTTTCTCGAGTTCGGATGGTTTTCATGGCTTGCGGCAGCCAGCCAATGGTGCCCATAATCGCGGCCAGCATCCCGATTGTTTCAATCATCCATGGCGCCATGGTATTTCTCCCGTGATTTTTTATGTGTCAAATTCAGGAGCCATGCTTGATGAATGTGCCCTTTTGCAAATCATCAACTGCCTGCTTTAATTCTTCACGCGTATTCATAACGATCGGGCCGTGCCATGCCACCGGCTCCTTAAGAGGTTTACCGGAAATCAGCAAAAATCTCACTCCACGCTCACCGGCCTGCACAACGATTTCATCACCCGTGTCAAAATATATCAGTGTTCGGTTACCTGACAAATCCCGAATTTGAATTTCTTCACCATTGAGTTCTTTTTCGGTCAATATGCCAACAGGTTTTGAAGCGTCCACAAATGCTCCCTCCCCCTCAAATACATAGGCAAAAACGTTGCGATAGGCATCAATTTTGATGGTTTTTTTAACCCCTGCCGGCACACTTATATCCAGATATTGCGGTTTGGCGGCAATACCATCCACCGGCCCGCTTTTTCCCCAAAAATCTCCAACTATTACCCGCGCTATTGTGCCGTCATCATCAACTATTTCAGGGATTTCTTTTGCCTCTACATCCTGATAGCGCGGCGTGGTCATTTTTAAAGATCTGGGTAAATTGGCCCAGAGCTGAAACCCGTGCATCCGGCCATCCTTGTCACCCTTTGGCATTTCCTGATGCATAATGCCGGACCCGGCAGTCATCCATTGTACATCGCCAGCCCCCAATGTGCCAGAATTTCCAAGGCTGTCCTGATGAGTGGCCTGCCCCGCCAAAACATAGGTAATTGTTTCAATTCCCCGATGGGGATGCCATGGAAATCCGGCCTCATAATCAGCTGGATTATCATTGCGAAAATCATCAAACAACAAAAACGGATCGGTATCCGATGTATCGTTAAATCCAAACGCCCGATGTAGTTTTACCCCCGCCCCCTCCATGGTGGGGATGGCCTGTTTGGTGTTTTTTACTGCCCGGATCGACATATTGATCACCCTTTTCTATCATTCTTTGATGAGGAGGAGGACATCAACCCTATCCCTGACATATGATGAAGCGCAAATAATAATTGCTAACAATTCAAAATGTTCAAGGAAGCAAACCTTATGTATGTTCCAACAAAACCCATTAAATCCTACCCCTGGTTTATCCGCCTGTTTTTTTGGAACCAGAAACGTAAATATGGCAAGGTCTTGGAACCGGGAATGTTATGGGCCAGATCCCCTAAGGTTTTTGTCACCCTGGCCCTGTTTTATGGTGCCCTTGATCGCAAAAAATCCCCCGTCGAACCGGCGCTACGATCGCTGGTTACGGTGCTGGTTTCAAAAATCAACCATTGTGAATTTTGCGTCGATATAAATTCGGCCACCCTGTTAAAACGCGGTGTCAGTACTGAAATGGTACAAGCACTTGATGACTGGTCCCAAAGCGAATTGTTCAGCCAGCGCCAAAAAATTGCCCTTGATTATGCCGATGCCATAACCCGTACCGAGCGCAATATTGATCAGACAATGATGGACCAGCTTAAGACTCAATTTAATGATGATGCGCTGGTTGAGCTAACGGCTGTGATTTGCTTCCAAAACCTTTCCAGCAAATTCAATTCGGCCCTTGATGTACCGGCCCAGGGGTTTTGCACCATTCCAACTTCCTTGCCAAACCAGCCTGAATAAAAGAGGCTTTAGCGCAAAAACCCGCAGAGATATTATGAGGCGTAAAACTAGGGTCAGTATTTAACTTACATCAAACCATGTAATCATTCCCGCCGCCGCATGTTCAAGCATATGACAATGGAACAACCACTTGCCCGGATTATCCGCCACAAAGGCAATACGCGTTGTCTGGCGCGCCCCGATCATAAACGTATCGCGCCAGGGCATGCCCTCATCAATATCAACCCCAACCCTCTCGATGACCCTGAAGTGATGGCCATGGGCATGCATTGCATGCAAAAAGCTGGTGTCGTTAAATACTTCAATAATCACGCTTTGATTTCGCTCAACAGCAAAAAACGGCTCGTCAGAAAGATTAACTACGCCATTAAAGGCCCAGAATTGCTTGAAGTTGATAAAATCCTCACCCTCAAGCTGCTCTCCGTTAAATACCGCATCCCCAATACTATTCATGGCACCGCCACTCATGTGTAATTTGAATGTGAGCGCATTTTCAATATCCGGCTCCGGCAACGGATTGGGGGCAATTCTAATATCCACAGTTTCTGGTTTTTTTTCGCCAAGAACCCTGAAATTTACCAGGGGGTAGTTCTGACCATCGGACATTTCATTGATGGAAAAATTTTCCCCCGGCTGAGGTTGCACCAGCAGATCAACCCTTTGGGCCGGCCCCAACAGCATTGGAGAATAGGCTAAAGTTTGCGCCTCCGGGGTTGCCTGCCCGTCAAAGGCAATAATTTTTGCCTTAAATGAATTGGGATCAATTTCAAAACTTCTGGCATTGGAAGCATTGATCAGGCGCAACCGATAAGGCTCCCCGGCATTTATCTCATTTTCATGGGGTGGCCTGCCATTTATCGTCAGCCAATTGCCCAACCGCCCCTCATGCGACCAGTCCACCGTAGAGCCAAGGCTCAAAATATCCAGCGTGCCATCCTGCCCCAATCGCCAATCATCCAAAACCAGCACTATGTCATGCTCTAAATCAAAGATCTCTTCATCATCCTCAACAATCAACACCCCATAAAGGCCACGCGCCACCTGGTTCCATGTTTTGGTATGGGCGTGATACCAATAGGTGCCCACATCCGGCACAACAAAATCATAGTCAAATGTTTCTCCCGGCAATACCGCATCCTGAGTCAGCCCGGAAACCCCATCCATAGCATTATCAATCCTGATCCCGTGCCAGTGAATGGAGGTCGGCTCCGAAAGCTGATTGATCAGACGAACTTTTACCCGCTCCCCACGCTTAACCCGTATCTGTGGCCCGGGGCTTTCCCCGTTATAAGTCCAAAGGGTTGAAGCGGGATATTCTTCTGAAATCAGGTTTTTTTGCACTTCTTTTGCCGTAAGTTCCAAAAACCCATCCTCGGCCATGGCGGCAAAAACCTGAAATGGCACAAGGGATAAAGCTCCTGCGCCAGCTATTCCAGTTGCACTGTTGGTCATAAATTGTCTGCGTGTGAGAGCCATAGGTTTTTCCTGTTTTAGTTTCGTGTTTTGTCTTAGCCCCATTTTCCTCACACCAGTTTCCTGATGCACTTAAACAACCATAGGGCCTTTCCCCATGGTCAGGTCAAGACACTTTAACGACGCACTGAAAAGGTTTTGATGATAATGTTTCATATGGCTATATTGTACTTTTCATTTAGCATATAATATTATCACAGCTGCTAAATTTTTATCCAGACACAAGGATGAGAGCCATCATGAAAACAATTGAAATAAAAGCCGGTGAGCGAAAACGCATTATCTCTCAGTTTTCAAATTCCCTGAAGCAAAGCCACAATTTTACCGCCGAACCCCTGGGTAGCGAGAATGATCCATCTGGCCTGATCGAGATCAAAGGCTCTAACTGGCTAATGCCAAAAGATATTATTCCCCTTGATCTAAAACGCCAAAACACAGTGGAAAAAGGCGCATGGGACACATTTTATTCGGTTTATGTCACCCCTAAAACCGATACCAAAATCACCCTGACTTCATCCCCGGTTAAAAACCTTTGGCTTATTTTGATTATAGCGTTGGTGATCGTCGCGATTGCCAGCTCACTGTTTTTTGGTGGTAGCTGAACATTTTCTGCTGTTCCTTACCGGGCCAAAGAGCTGGCGCACTGGATTACCGGATACTCGCTTCAAAAACCGGGTAATGATGAAAACTTGCTTAAGCCACAATGCTCACTGTGATTCCATGCCTTGTAACATTTGCTTAATCTTTAGAGCCTTTTCAAAATGATCCAGCTTATGGGTCGCAATCCACCATTTAGCAGCTTCCATTAAAAGCTCCGGGTCATCATTTTTATTTTGAAAAAGGCATAAAAAGACAGTCCTGCATTATCGCCTTTGGCTTGAATTTTTGGTTAAATAAAATGTTTATAAATTTCAGTGTAGCCGCAAAAAACAAACTCCCCCTTTTAAAAAAAAGAGGGAGTTCAATGCCAAATCTACTCCATCAAAAAACCTGCAAAGACTGGCAGATTTCAACGCCTTCCATGTCGTCCCCTGATCCGTCCCCCATATCCATCAGGGCAAAAAATTCGTGACAAACCGTTGAGGTTTTTTCTTTTTCCATCAGAGCTTCAGCATGGGCCATACTGGCAAACTGCACAATATCCAGATATTCACCATTGCCCTTGCGCACCAGTTCACGACGAATAAGACCGGGCTGTTTGCCGGCAAATTCCTTTTGGAACTTTTCCGATCCCGCCAAAAGCTCTGCTTCGGTTATACCTTTTGCCAGTTTGATTTCTGCCAATATTGTAATCGTATCGCCCATTTGTATTTTCCTTTTGCTTTGGGGTTATGGAACCATATTATTGGCGCACCCTGACAGTTTATGTCAGGGTGCTTTGTGTTATAAGGACCAACCATGCGAATTCTCAGACTGTTTGCAATTTTAGACCAGTTACGGGTGCGAAGAAGACCGGTTTCAGCCGATTATCTGGCTCAAGAGTTAAATGTCTCCCTGCGCACTATTTATCGTGATATGAAGACCTTGCAGAATATGGGTGCACCGGTGCGCGGCGAAGGCGGGGTTGGCTATCAGATTGAAAAGGGATATTTTCTGCCCCCTCTACATTTCAGCCATGATGAACTTGATGCAATTGTTATTGGCATGGGTCTGGTTGCCGCCAGAACTGACCTGCCCCTGGCCAAAGCAGCCAAAAGCGCTTCAGCAAAAATCAACGCTGTATTATCCAATGAATATCAGGGGTTTTCTTTCAATTCGAAGCTTTTGGTTCATGTGGAAAAGGAAAAAATCGGCGAAAAATCGGTTCCCTTTCTTTCCCCTGTTCGCCAGGCCATTCGCCAGCGCCAACTCGTTGAGATAACTTATAAGGACCTGCAGGAACAAAACAGCAAACGGATTGTGCGCCCTCTAGGATTAACGGCGTTTGAAAAAGTATGGCTGCTTACCGCCTGGTGCGAATACCGGCAGGATTTTCGCAATTTTAGGGTCGATCGTATTTTATCGCTGACGAGAAGTGAAAAAACTTTCCCCCGCGAGCGCGGCCGTGAACTTAAAGACTATCTGGCAACGCTTTGATTTGGGTGCGCTGATAATTCGGCTAAAGTATAAGTCTATTCATCGCTGTCCTGCGCCATTAACAGGGGCGACAGGTCTTTAAACGTGCTGTCTGTCTTGCCCGATTTGCCCTTCATAGCCACGCCAATATCTGCAGGTTCTAAACTTGCGGCCTGCAACAGGCCCACATATTCAAGCGAATCGCGCAACCCGTTATTACGGGAATAATTGAAGGATTTTTTACTGGCGGCAATGGCCAAAGGCGATTTGAAAGCTATGGTTTTGGCAATTTCAAATACTGCGTGCATCATCTCTTCATGGTCTCGAAACACCTGATTGAGAAGTCCACTTTCAAGCGCCCGTTTTGCATCAATTTTTTGCCCCGTATAAGCCATTTCGCGCACCAACCCTTCGGGCATAAGCAGTGGCAGGCGCTGCAAAGAGCCAAGATCTGCCATCATGCCGATATTGATTTCTTCAATGGAAAATTGGGCGCACTTGCTGGCATAGCGCAAATCACAAGCCGCAATCATATCCAATGCGCCGCCGATGCAGGCCCCCTGCACAGCGGCAATCACCGGAAAACGAACTTTTTCTATCCGGTTAAAAACACCCTGAAGATTAGCAGCCACACCAATCATCACCTCGCGCTTGCGCGCATTATCAAATGTTGCAAATTCAGGTTTGGCAAAAAATGACAGATCCATACCTCCAGAAAAGTTTTTGCCCGAGCCAGAGAGTATGCAGACCCGCACATCACCGGCTTGATCAAATTCTTTTAGAATCTGGGGCAATTCGCGCCAAAAATCCTCATTCATGGAATTGGCTTTTTGAGGCCTGCACATTTTCACATGGGCCACGCCATCCGCTTTTGAAACTTCAAAACACTTATAATTCATCCCGCTTGCCTTTTTACCATGATCAGCCTGCTGAGTATGGCCCGCAACACAATAATTGCCAAGATGGGAACGGAGCATTGTATTTAGGGCCAGGACCTAAGTCTTACAAACATCCGAACGCGTAATAAATCGTTTGCCGCGTCCATTATCCAGCGAAAACATTCCCCCTCGCCCTTTGATCACGTCAATGGTCAGGCGGGTATGTTTCCACTTTTCATATTGCGCCCCGCCAATATAAAATGGTGCACCGCCAATTTCACCTAATTTCACGTCATGATCGACAATAATCAAATCCCCTTCTGCATAGCACATGGGCGCTGATCCATCGCAACAGCCACCCGACTGATGAAAAATCACCGGACCATTATCGGCAACAATTTCTTTAATCAACTGCAAAGCCGCCGCAGTTGCTTCAACCTGTTTAGCCATTTTGCCACTCCAGAATAAAAAAAGGGCGTGCATTTCTACACGCCCAATATAGGCGATGGTTCAGGGGCTAGACCCTAAAAGAAACCAAGTTTATTTGGGCTGTAACTAACCAGCATATTCTTGGTTTGCTGATAACTGGCCAGCATCATCAGATGGTTTTCCCGACCAACACCGGATTGTTTATATCCACCAAATGCCGCATGAGCAGGATAAAGATGATAGCAATTTGTCCATACCCTGCCTGCCTGCAAGGCTCTGCCAAAACGATAACAGGTGTGCATACTGCGGCTCCAGACCCCGGCTCCAAGTCCATAAAGAGTATCATTGGCTATTTCCAAAGCTTCTTCATCATTCTTGAATGTGGTCACAGCCAGAACGGGTCCAAAAATTTCTTCCTGAAAAATCCGCATATCATTAGTGCCCTTGAACACGGTCGGTTGCACATAATAACCACCCGTTGTTTTGTTATCCAATTCAGGAGCACCACCGCCGATAAGCACTTCTGCGCCCTCTTTGCGGCCAATATCCATATAGGACATGATTTTTTCATACTGCTCTTCAGATGCCTGCGCTCCAAGCATTGTATTGGGATCAAGTGGGTCTCCCTGCACAATTGCCTCAATACGTTTCAGGCATAATGCCATGAACTCCTCATAAATATCCTCATGGATAAGCGCCCGGCTTGGATTTGTGCAAACCTCGCCCTGATTAAAGGCAAACAACACCAGCCCTTCAACCGCCTTATCAAGAAATGCGTCATCTTCATCCATAATATCCTTGAAGAAAATGTTTGGCGATTTACCCCCAAGCTCAACAGTGCTTGGGATGATATTTGCCGCCGCATACTGCATAATAAGCCGGCCGGTTGTTGTTTCACCGGTAAAGGCAATTTTTGCAATTCTTGTGCTCGATGCCAGCGGCTTTCCGGCTTCAAGGCCAAAACCATTGACAACATTTAGCACGCCGGGGGGCAGCAAATCACCAATAAGCTCCATCAGAACAAGAATGGAGGCCGGCGTTTGCTCGGCCGGTTTCAAGACGATGCAATTACCCGCAGCCAGTGCCGGAGCAACCTTCCACGTTGCCATCAATATGGGAAAATTCCACGGAATAATCTGGCCCACAACCCCTAAAGGTTCCTGAAAATGATAGGCAACCGTATCATCATCAATCTGGCTCATTGTGCCTTCCTGCGCCCGAATAACTCCGGCAAAGTAGCGGAAGTGATCAATGGCCAATGGAAGATCAGCCGCCGTTGTTTCCCGGATTGGCTTGCCATTGTCCCAGGTATCAGCTTCGGCCAGCAAGGGCAGATTGTCCTCCATAACCTGAGCAATTTTATTGATTATGATGGCACGCTCGGCTACCGAAGTCTTTCCCCACGCATCCTTGGCCGCATGGGCTGCATCAAGCGCCAGCTCGATGTCTTTTTCATTGGAGCGTGCAATCTTACACAATAATGAGCCGTTTACCGGCGTGGTATTATCAAAATACCTGCCATCAACCGGCGCGACCCATTCGCCACCAATAAAATTGTCATATTTTTCTTTGAATTGAAAAGCCATATCTGTTCCTCCCTGAAGTGACTACGAGGAGCAAAATGGCAACAAATTCCCATTTAGTCAGTATGGCAAGACCAGTTTGGTTTGCAAACTGTCGCAATTCTGAGACAGTTTTATAACTTTTAGGCCATGAAATAAATATCAGGTGTCCAGATTGAGCAGTTTTATCTTGCGATGCAAGGTTGCCCGGCTGACACCCAGCGCTTTTGCGGCAGCAGAAATATTGCCCCCCTGCTTGGCCAGTGCCTGAGAAATTATCCGCCTGCCCATCTGCGAATATCGCTTGGCGTCATTCACTTCCTGCCCGTATAAACTACTCAGGGGTAAAGGGTTTTGAAAATCTTTATCCTGCAAATCAAACAGGCGTCGCGCTGCCCGTGTCGCCCCGATTACCAGATCATCCCTATCAACAGCCACCAGCGAGGCCCCTTGGGAATTGAGTTGAGATCCGTCCGTATTATGAGGTTCGCTGGCCATAATTACCCGCGCATCACCAAATTTATATTCAAAGTGAGCCGCTTCAATCTGGCGGGCCGCATCAATAACGGCAAGGGAAATCAGTCGGGAGAATCCGATTGTTAAATCCCTTCGGCACGAAGAAACATCAAGCGTTGCGATTAAATTCCCCTCATGGTCAAAAATTGGCGCAGCGGAACAGGTCAGTCCGGTGTTTTTTTGATGAAAGTGCTGCCCTTTATGAATAGTTAGCGCCCTTTCCTCAATAATCGAGGTGCCAATACCATTTGTCCCCTCCTCACCCTCACTCCAGACATTTCCCGTCCACAGCCCCCATTCATTAAAAACCTTGTCATCGGAAATTGCCCCGCGCCTGTCGACTGGAATACCCTGTTTATCGGCCAGCAAGACACAACAGCCATCACTTCCTACCGCCTGAAAAAGCCTATCAAGGCTCAATTGAGCCGTATCAATGAGAGAACCAAGCCTGTCGCAGGTTTCCAAAAATTCCCGCGCCGAAAGCCGTTGCATGGAGCCTGAGCGCCCCGGCTCCAGCTTGTGAAGATTTTTTGAACGCGCCCAGGAGGCAACAACCGAACTCTCAGCTGAACTGTCACCAATCAGAGCCTGCTCAATCTCTTTGGTATGCTTTAGTGGTCCACTCATTTATTAGCGTCCTGAAAATTCATGAGCCAAGTATAGCTAAAAATAATCGGCTTCGCCAGTTGTCGACTTTTAGCTGCAAAGACAAATGCAAATGTGGATTGCATAATTACACCATAATTAAACTGTCTCCGTAATCCTGTTGCCGTAACCATTGACAACGATCTAAATAGAAGCAGTGTTATGTTGTTCATTCAGACGGGGACAGAAAACGCTTTCCTCAAAAAGAGTTCAAATTGCGCAAGCCGATTGATATCCGGCTATCAGGAGAAAAAATGAACATAGTAAAACAAACCATTATTTCACTAATATTTGCGATGTTGTTTATATTCCCGGCGTCAGCTTCAACAGATAACGTCTTTCCCATGGATGGCCAATCCTACGGGGGTAATGTTCGTTCCGGACCTGGTACAAATTTCAGCCAAGTCGGTGATTTGAGTGAAGGAGATCACGTCGTCATTATCAAAGATGCCGGAGTTATGATGAATGCCTATGGCTGGTTTGAAATCAACTATGGCGATGGCAAAACCGGATTTCAGTGGGGCAAGCTTTTATGTTCAAGCAGCGCCTATAGTGGCATTTACCAGCAATGCGCTGGTGACGATGCCGGTGGCCAGAATAGTACAAATAAATTGAGTGTCACATTTGTTGAGCATAGCGGCGGATCATTTACTTCAAACGGCGATGGCACCTGGACAGAAAAAGGCACTGATGGCGCGGCAAACACTTACGTTGAGCAAGGTCGCGATAATACAAATATCAATTTATACGACAGCGCAAGAAACGTCCATTTGCAGTTTGACTTACGTCAAATGATAATTCTTTACGTAAATGGGGATGGCCCCGCGCAATCCCTGTACCGGATTACCCATGCCAGCTAACAACTTATCTTGCGGTGCCATTGCAAAGTAGCACTGCAAAAATATCTCGCTAAATTGCGGAGGCGGTTTGTTAGAATTGTCTAGAATTGTCTAGAATTGTCTAGAATTGTCTAGAATTGTCTAGAATTGTCTAGAATTGTCTAGAATTGTTCCTCCACCCTCTTGTTCCTCCCCGCAAGGGAGTAGGGAAGATATGGCAATTCCCCTCAAAGGCTCGGTTCAGTCGTCATACTGGCCCCGGGACACTCAGGACACCCACATCACCCGGCCCCTTTCGTCACCCTCGGGCCTGACCCGAGGGTCCATCCTAAGCGGCGCAAATGGATACTCGGATCAAGGCCGAGTATGACGAATTCAGCATATCAGGCACCCCAACCCACCATCGTCATTGCGAGCGTTTATACAACAGCGCGGCAATGCTCCAACCCCAGCGTCATCACCCGACTTGATCGGGTGACCCAGCAGCCCGAAACCCTTCGGGCCATAGAATCTAAACGTCTGGAAGCAATCTTTCGAGCAATCTTTCGCGCTAAACGGCGTGGTAACTTTTGTTTTCGGTTCTCACCCCAATGTCGTAGTAATGATGCGCCGCATATTTTGTGAAAACTCTTCCGTTGACTTTGCAATTAAAAACAAACCCTTGGACGCAAATTTAAGGACTAAAACCTTGTTTTGTGCAGATGAGATGTCTTTTGCCAAGTCACATTCCAAAATGAATTCTGCAACCAGAATTGCGAATTCTTCTTCGCGCGTGGAAGTTGAGGCGCTTTTGGAGGCAATGGCTAAATCCATTATTTCTGCGCCATGGCCGGCGCCGGAACTAAGGGAGACATAGTTGCCCAGCCAGATATCATAGACCATCACCAGCGTTTCCAATGGCTTTTCTTTTGGAGCGCTCAAAACAGTGCGTACCTGATGGAGCACTTCCCTCGCCGAGGTTTCCACCACCCAATCAAACACCGCTTCTTTTGAACCAAAGCGATTATAGATCGATTGGCGAGACAGCTCGGCTGCACGAGCTATGTCTGCCATTGATGTTTTTTTGAACCCGTAGCGGATAAAGACCGTTAGTATTTCGCGGGCAATTTGGGCTTCGGTCATTTTACTATCTTGACAATTGGTGTCGACATTGTAAACATGGTAACAACACCTCCCTCTTAATGCAACATCAATCCAACGGAACTAAACCCATGCCAACACCTTTATTTAACTCTGGTTTCAAAAACTGGACGCCCGACCAACTGCCTGATCTTTCTGGTAAGACATATGTAATCACCGGTGCAAATTCGGGGATTGGTTTTGAAGCGGCCAGATATCTTGGAAAGGCTGGCGCTGATATTGTTATGGTGTGCCGCACACCTGCCAGGGCCGAACCCGCCCGCACAGCACTTGCCAGCGAGATTGAGGGGAAAGTTGATCTGGTTCAGATGGATCTCTCCGATTTAAGTTCTGTGCGCAAGGGCGCAGCAGAGGTGCGTAAAATCTGTGTCAAAATTGATGGCCTGATCAATAATGCAGGCATCATGCAGCCACCGCAAACAAAAACCGTTGACGGCTTTGAATTACAGATGGCATCAAACCACCTGGGGCACTTTCTTTTGAGCGGCCTTTTGCTTGATCTTGTAGAAGCCGCAGAAGGACGGATTGTTGTGGTTTCCTCCATCGCGCATAAATTCAAAGCGCTCAACCTTGATGATTTTATGTCCGAAAAGAATTACAGTGCAACGGATGCCTATATTCAAAGCAAGCTGGCCAACCTAATGTTCGCGATTGATTTAGACCGGCGATTGCAGGCCGGCGGCTCCAAGGCCATTTGTATTGCCTGCCACCCCGGTTTTGCCAACACCCAGCTGCAAAGTACCGGGCCCAAAGGTCTACTCAAAATCGTGTATAAGGCGATGGCTCCATTGATGGCCCACTCCTCTGCCAAGGGTTCTGTTCCTACTGTTTTGGCAGCGGCGGGTGTTGAGGCTAAACGGGGGGGGTATTACGGTCCGCAACGTTTGTCTGAAGCCCGTGGCGGAGTAAGTGACGCGATTGTGGTCGATCATGCTCGCGATGAGAACAGCCAAGCAAAACTTTGGGAGATGAGTGAGCATTTTGTTGATTTTAAATGGAAAATTCCCGCACTGAAAGGTGCGTAGGATTTGATCATGGGCCAGCAGTCCGGACAAACCTTACTCACCCACACACCCCGCACCACCCCGGACTTGATCCGGGGTCCATCTTAAACAGCGCAAATGGATACTCGGATCAAGTCCGAGTATGACGAACCGAGGATACTTGAAACCATCTCCACCGCCGTCATCACCCGACTTGTTCGGGTGATCCAGCTGCCCGAAGTCCTTCGGGTAGTAAAACCTAGTTAAGAAATTCACCATGCCAAAGACTTGGCGCACTGGATTACCCAGACACTTGTGTCATAAACCGGGCAATGACGGGCCGAGAATATTTGACACCAAACCCACCACCGTCATTGCGAGCGGTTCTTTGTAGCCGCGCGGCAATCCAGAATGTTATCAGTTCTGCCAACAGGCTGGATTGCTTCGTTGCTTACGCGCCTCGCAATGACACAACTAACTGCTGCCATACTTACACTCTCCGCTACGTAATTCCGGTAATTCAGAAATACCAAATTTGACATTGGCTCCATATAGCAGCCAGTATCACGCAGGGGGATTGAGATGACAAAGTTACCGATTTATCTGAAACAGGGTGACGACGCACGACTGATACCTGTTGCCAAAGACTCAAACACGGAAGTCCGTCTTTTGTCGCCTGTTCTTGCCGCTATGTGTATTGTGCCTGAATTTGCTAGAATCCTTCTCAATCCGCTTAGTGCAAAACTTGGCAAAACCACAAAAGTTCGAGCGCTTACTGAGGTTGTTTTTTCCAACGACCGCGCACAACCGATCAACCGGCCCGATGGTCTCATTTTAGTAACAACCGGAAAACGCGAATTTCGTTTACTGGTAGAAGCTAAGGCAAAAAATGCCTCGCTCAGTCAAAGTCAGGTGGAATCCTACTTAAAGCTTGCTCGTGACGAACGCATTGATGCTGTACTTACAATATCTAACGATTTTGCGGCCAATCCAAAACATTCTCCATTGACAATTCGCTCAACTTTCTTGCGCAAAGTGAATTTATTTCACCTCAGTTGGTCAATGATTTTGACCCATGTTGATTTATTACTCAACCAAAAGGACATAGAAGACAACGACCGGGTTTTAATCATGCGCGAATTGCAGCGCTACCTGTCGCATGGTACAACCGGGGTTTCTGGATTCACCCAGATGAACCGGAGTTGGCGCGATTTAGTTAAAGCCTTTTCCAGTGGCACTCCACCCTCCAAAAACGACCCACAACTTTTAGAAACAATCACCGCGTGGCATCAGGAACAAAAGGACCTGTGCTTGATCCTTTCCCGCAAAGTTGGTCGGCATGTAACACTCAAACTGCCGCGCAAGAGCCGGGATGATGCACAGATATGGCAAAAGGAATCACTTGATCAACTGCTTCTCTCCAACACCCTGCACTGCGAGCTTGACGTGCCGGACGCTCCGTCACCTGTTTTCGTCAAGGCAAACCTTGCCAGGAAAACGATATCCATATCAATTAAGCTCAAAGCCCCTGCTGATCGGAAGTCTGCCCGCGCACGCAGCAACTGGTTATTGCGGCAACTAAATAATGTTGCTGACCCCCGTATTCAAATGTTGCTGCACTACCCTGGGAAAAAGCCTGCACGAGCGTTTGAAATCATTGCCCTAAGAAACAGCCCTGAAAAGGTTGACGATGACAGCAACATTTCGCCAAATTTTCTCGAGGTGCGCTTACATGACGGATTAGCTGGTGATTTTTCGGGAAGTAAAAAATTCATTGAACGACTAGAAGAATGCCTGAGCAACTTCTATTCACAGGCTGTAGCCGGTGTAAAGCCGTGGACACCTGCTGCTCCAAAGCCACTTGTAAAACAGCAGTTTGACTCAGCAGAAACTGAGCAAAAACCTAGTGTCCCGTTCCCAGGAGACCTTAACTAGTACATATTCATCTACAATACAGCGACAGTTTAGTCAGCGCACCTATTGCCCACTACAACTCACCACGCCAAAGACCTCGCACATTGGATTCCGGCCTACGCCGGTATAACGATCACCAATGCAGGCGCACACTGAAGTGGTCCTGCAAAACCGGACAGTTTGTTAAGGTGTATTCCAACACGATGAAGGAATACCAAAATGACGAAGAGACGGAAGTTTTCAGACCAGTTTAAGGCCATGGTTGCGCTTGAGGCGCTGCGTGGCGACCGGACAATCCATGAGATAGCAGCGAAGCACAGATTACACCCCACCCAGGTTAGCACTTGGAAAAAGCAGGCCGTTGAGGGGTTGTCGGGTGTGTTTTCTGAAGGCGCAAAGCCTCATGGTCCAAGTGAATGTGAGATCAAAGATCTGCATGCCAAAATCGGGAGGTTAGCAGTGGAGAATGATTTTTTGGCACAAGGGCTCAAGCGATGAGCCCCAAAGAGCGTAAAAAAATGGTTAGTAAACGGGTGGATATCAGCCTGTCGCGCCAGTGTAAAATTCTGAGGATCAGCCGATCATCGCTGTATTACATGCCGGTTGGGTTCAGCGCCGAAACGCTGGAATTGATGCGCCAGATTGATCGTGTGTTTACCCAATATCCATTTTTTGGCAGTCGTCAGATTGCAGCTTACCTGCCACGAAAAGGATATCATGCGGGCCGCCACCGGGTGCGCCGGTTGATGAAGGTGATGGGGCTTGAAGCGATTTACAAACGCCCCAACACCAGTAAAAAGCACCCCGAGAACCGGATCTATCCGTATTTGCTTAGAAACATGCAGATCACCCGTTCCAATCAGGTCTGGTGCGCCGATATCACCTATATTCCAGTGAAACGGGGCTTTCTGTATCTGGTCGCCATCATGGACTGGGCAACACGCAAAGTTCTGGCATGGCGATTATCAAACACGATGGACGCCAGCTTTTGCAAGGAAGCCCTGGATGAGGCGATTGCCAAATACGGCCCGCCAGAGATCATGAATACGGATCAAGGTTCCCAATTCACCGGCGCGGTATGGATCACCACGCTGAGCGAAGCAGGCGTGAAAATCTCCATGGATGGGCGTGGGCGGTATCTCGACAACATCTTCATCGAGCGCCTGTGGCGGTCTCTGAAACAGGAGGCAGTTTATCTGCATGAATTAACCGATGGTTTTGTTGCAGAGAGGGTTATCAGCGAGTGGATCACATTCTATAATACCGACCGCCCCCACACGGCTCTTGATAAACGAACACCGGACGAGGCATACTTTGACGACAAAGAAATAATGAAAGCGGCATGATGACAAAACCCGATACACCTTAACTCAGCCGCAAACCTGTCCGGTTTTGCAGGACCACTTCAGTTTGACATGCGGCAAAACCGTTATTTGGATGCTTTTTTGAAAAAAGCCTGATCTAGTTCAGCAATGTCGCTATACTCGATGTCTTCCTCGCCAATAGCGTCAAGCCTTGCCAGAGCTTCCTTGGAAGGCTCAGGCAGGTTATTCGGATCAAGAGTGGTTTGTATTTTTGCCATAGCGTTGCCTTTCTCGTTTGTTGGTATTGGCTCAGAATTAACTTTTGTAGGGTCGGCTCTTTTACCCCAAACAAAAAAAGCTAGCCTGCAAAATATATTATTCAGCATCAAAGTAGTTCAAAATATCCATGTTCTTATGGGGAATGCCGATAATATCAATCCGGTCTTCAAGGATGATGTAAAAAATTACATGGGAGCCTTGCGGGAAGCTGTAATAGCCTTCTTCAATTTCCCTGCGATGTTTACCAAGTTCTGGCTTGTTGGCCAGCCATTGAAACCGCCTGTCAATTTCACGCAGATATTTGTCTCGTTGAACCCTGTTCCACTTTTTGAGGGTGTACCGCCCGATACTTATTAAGTCCTCACCTGCGCGAGGGGTGATGTGGAATATTCCGCTCATCCATCGTCATCCAAGCTGGGAATGATATTATCAATTGAATAATTCTTTAAATATTCACCATTTTGGGATTGCGCTGCGCCTTCGCCCAAATGTGTGCGCAACGCCTCAAGTTTACTTTTCTTTTCTTCCATATTGCGTAAAGCATCTCGAATGACTTCACTGGCGGTGCCATAGCGCCCGCTTGCGACTTCGTTTTTGATAAAAACTTCCCAATGCTCGCCAAGACTTAGGCTGGTGGTTGCCATGATACAAACTCCATTTATTCATATTTACTAGGCTCAGGACTCATTAAATCCACCATATTACGATAGCAGCAATACATATTGCGGAGAAAAATGTGTGGGCGCATCGGTCATATCGTGTTGCTACACGCCGCCAGTCTTTCAGTCTGCCAAACATGTTTTCAACCTTATGGCGCTGTTTATAAAGGGTTTTGCAATATCCGGCAGGGAAGTTTCTTCCCTTTCGAGGCGGAATACACGGTGTTATTCCTTTTGCCTTGAGAGCATCGCGAAATTCATCGCTGTCATAACCTTTGTCGCCAATCAAACATGAAGCAGTATCAGGCAAAGCAGGGTAGATCAGTTTTGCACCAAGATGATCACTTAAATTTCCTTCGCTCAGGCACATGATGATCGGGCGACCGTTACCATCACAAACCGCATGCAATTTGGAATTCAGGCCGCCTTTTGTGCGGCCAATGCGGCGGGGAACATCCCCTTTTTTAGCAGAGAGCAGGCAGTCCGGTGGGCTTTCAGGTGTGTGGCATCAATCATCAAGGTGCCAGGACTTTCCGCCTCCGCGACTAATGCACTGAATATGTTATCAAAAACACCCAGTCGGCTCCACCGAATGAACCGGTTGTAAAGGGTTTTATGCGGCCCGTAATCAGACGGCGCATCGCGCCAGCGAAGGCCATTGCGGATCACAAATATGATGCCGGAAACAACCCGCAGGTCATCCACACGCGGCACACCATGCGAAAGGGGAAAGTGCCGCGCAATCTTCGCAAGTTGTGGTCTTGAAAGCCAAAATAAATCACTCATCACAAATCTCCTTTGCCACGGTGAATCACAAATCACACCAAAAGGGAATCCATAAGTTTAATAGGTCCTGACCCTAGTGCGTCCAGGGCACCTTGCGATCAGATTGGAAATTGTCGGTGTAAACGGCACGTTTGGGTGTTGCTGTGTGGTTTGCTTCCACGCGATAGGCCAACCCCTGCCGTTTGGCAGATTCTTCTG
>JAKISW010000026.1 GCA_021648375.1 Devosiaceae bacterium | reverse complement strand
AATCCCTATAGAAATCGCATTTAAGACCAAAACCAACTGTTCGGTATTGGGGCTTTGCAGCGCCGAATATATGGCCAGGGAAAGAGTTCTTGTTTCCCCCGGAATTGAGGCCACAAATGTAATTGTGGCGCCAAATTCTCCCAACCCTTTGGCAAAACCCAATACCAACCCCGCTATGATCCCCGGCAACGCTAGAGGCAGATCAATCACCAATAATCTGCGCCAGGGGCCAAGCCCGGCAACCGCCATCGCCTCGTGTAATTTGGGGTCAACCGCCTCCAGCGCCAACCGCATGGGTCGAACGATCAGGGGCAAAGCTACCAGCCCCGCCGCCAGCGCCGCCCCTGTCCACCTGAACCCAAATTCAATGCCAAAATTGCTTAAAAAGCCTCCGATGTATCCGCGTGGCCCAAATAATTCCAACAAAACCAGCCCGGTAACCACAGGCGGCATAACCAATGGCATCATCACCAGCGCACTTAGCAAAGTGCGCCCGGGAAAACGCCAACGAGCCAAGATATAGGCCAGAAAAAACGCTATAGGCAAAGCAAACGCCACACCAACTCCGGCAACCTTTAAGGATAAAAGTGCAATTTCACCAAATTCTGTCATTGCCCACCATTGAAGTTAAAATTCTAAAAGTATCAGTCGCTGATTAATATCAGTCGCTGATTATAGGAGCAAACCCGGCTTCAACAAGCACATTTTGAGCAAATTCGCTGCCAATAAAATTAAAGAATGCAGCGGCGTTGCTACTTTTTTCATTCATCACCAGTCCCCAATATATAATCGGTTCATGCAGGGCATCGTTGATTTCGCTTACAATCTTTATGCCCTTAAATCCTGCATCAGACAAATAAACAATGCCAAACGGGGCCGCTCTATTCACAACAAACGCCACCGCTGCCCTGACATCACCGGCCGGCGCCAGCCGATCATTCACCAGATCCCATATGCCTGCCGCCTGCAAAGCCTGCTTTGCATAAATTCCCGCTGGCACATGGGCCGGGTCTCCAATTGCCAGCCTGCCAACACCTGAATTTTCTGCATTAAGATTTTTTGCCAATTGTTCAATTTCAAAACTGCTCTCAAAATTTTCAGGAGCAATAATAACCAGTCTGTTGCCAAACATAATTTCGGAATCAAGGCCAAATTCATCCGCCACCAGGTCGGCATTAAACCGGTCGGCGGAAATAAAAATATCCGCCGGAGCACCACTATTGATCTGGCGCGATAAAACTGAAGAAGCACCAGGGATAATTTTAACATCAACACAATTGGTTTGAGCGCCAAATTCAACACCAATTTCTTCCATTACATCAACAAGGCTGGCAGCAACAAAAATATTTAACTGCTCTGTTCTGGCGCAGGCCAACGCAGGAACAGTTCCCGATACAAGAACAAAGAAACTAAGATTTAAGAGAATTTGCAGCTTTAGCCAGATTTTCAATTGCTTTGAAATCCTTTTGCTCAAGTAACGCGCGAGGCGTAATCCAGGAACCGCCAACACATATCACATTGGACAAGCTCAAGTATTTTTGCGCAGTTTTTATATTTATTCCACCGGTTGGGCAAAAACTCAAATCAGCAAATGGCGAAGCTAAAGACTTTATCAGATCATATCCGCCAATTGCCTCAGCTGGAAACAGCTTAAGAAACGAATATCCCATTTCAGCCGCCACCATGGCCTCGGTTGCGGATCCAACCCCCGGCAACAGGGGAATTGAAACTTCCTGCGCCTGCTCCAAAAGTTTTATTGGCGCGCCAGGGGAGACCATAAACTGACAACCCGCATCTTCGCTCTGGCGCATCTGATTTAGATTAAGCACGGTGCCAGAGCCAACAATTGCCCCTTTGACCTTTACCATTTCCTTGATGATCTCAAGGGCATTGACGGTGCGCAAGGTTACTTCGAGCACATTCAAGCCACCTGCCACCAGCGCTTCAGCGAGGGGCTGCGCCATGTCTATATCATCAAGAACCATGACAGGAATTACCCCAACATTGGCCGCCGCTGTTTTAATATGTTCAATATTTTGCATTTTTCACTCGCCTGATAAACCTTGCAGCCGCACACTTTTAAGCCGATTTTCTTCAATTAATATATAAAAACATAAAAGCCACGGACGCCCGACAAAGGCAACCGTGGCTTGATTATCAACTAACGAAATTAATCAGGCTACCTTGTCAAGCGTACCTGAATTTTGAGCCACCAGATAATAAAATGCGACCCGGCTTTTCTGGCGGTCACCTTTCATTTGCTCGCAGGTTTTAGCAATCGCCGCATCCGCATCTTCAGCCGAAAGACCAAGTTTTTTGGTGCACCAGCCCTTGCGAACCCGCGCTAATTCTTCCTTGTCAGAGCAGGAAACCAGCGAGGCATCTTTGCTTTGCAACGCAATGCCGCAATAGGCGACGATTTTTCTTATCGCTTCATCGCTGGCATCTGACGCATATTTTTTTACCCCGTCCACATATTTTAGATATCTGTCACTCATCAGGATTTCCCCATATTTGTTATAATTAATTGTGCCTCTTCTTGAGTATTGTTCAGCTTAAACAGATTTGAATCAATTTCAACTAATCACTGTAAAACCAGAGCTTTTGGCCCACCCAATGTAAAAAACCCCTTTTACCGTTCGTCATATTTATGCAAGCCTGAATTCAATGGTTTTTACAGAAATAAAAAGGAACAAAAAAATGAAATATTTAGCGCTTCTATATGACAATGAAGGCTCCGGCCCAAACCCCGGCACCCCCGAATTCGGAGAAATGATGGCAGCTTATCAGGCCGCCGGCGAAGTTTTTGAAAAGGATAAGGTATTTGTTGCCGGTGAAGCTTTGCAACCCACAAATACCGCCACTTCCATTAAGGTGCGCAATGGCAAAACCGAAACAATGGATGGCCCATTTGCTGAAACTAAAGAACAATTGGGAGGGTTTTATATGTTTGAATGTGAAAATATCGATGCGGCAATCAAATATGCTTCCCTGATTCCCGCCGCCAAAACCGGCACCATTGAAATCCGCCCGATTATGGACCTCTCGGATTTGGGGTAACTCCAAAACTGGGATAATTACTTGTCACAATTTCCTAACAAGCAACAAGACCTCGCGCACCATACCGCCAAGGCGGTTGACAATCTGGTGCGCGAGGAATGGGGTAAATTGCTGGCACTGCTCATCAGCCAGCTCAAAGATTTTCAGCTGGCCGAAGATGCGCTTCAGGATGCAATCGAGAGCGCGCTCATTCATTGGCAGCGCAACGGTCTGCCCCGCTCTCCACCCGCCTGGCTGTTACAAACTGCGAGGCGCAAAGCCATTGATCGCATAAGACGCACAGCTAGTTTTAATTCCAAAAGCGATCAAATCGCCTCGCAAATCTCCATGAGCCATGAATTATCCGAACTGATTAAACTGGATGCAACCGAAGTCGCTCTGGATAAGGCTCCGGCAATTAGAGACGAAAGGTTGCGATTGATTTTTACCTGTTGCCACCCCGCGATTGAGGCGAAATCCAGAACCGCCCTAACCCTTAGAACCTTAGGCGGTTTAAGCACGGCCGAAATTGCCCGTGCGTTTCTGGATGCTGAAAATACCATGGCCCAACGCCTGGTTAGGGCTAAAAAAAAGATAAAGCAGGCAGGAATTCCCTATTCAGTACCTGAAGGGAACCAAATTCCTGAGCGCCTGCAAGCCGTGCTGGAAGTATTATATCTGATATTTAATGCCGGATATTTTTCTACCCATGGCAGTGCACAATTGCGGGTAAATCTTAGCGATGAAGCAATCCGGCTAAGCAAAATCCTGCTAAAATTAATGCCGGACATTCCAGAAATTGAAGGGTTATTGGCCTTGATGTTGCTGCATGATTCTCGCCGTCTGGCCCGCTTTGACAGTGCTGGAGATATGATTTCCCTAAAGGATCAGGATCGAAATATCTGGGACAGCAATAAAATTGCCTCCGGTTTAAAAGTTTTGCACACGGCTTTTGAAAGAAAAAAGCCCGGCCCCTATCAAATTCAAGCCGCCATAAGCGCTATTCACGCTCAGGCAAAATCCCACAAATCCACTGA
Organism: Devosiaceae bacterium; assembly: GCA_021648375.1. Classification (GTDB taxonomy): domain Bacteria; phylum Pseudomonadota; class Alphaproteobacteria; order Rhizobiales; family Devosiaceae; genus DROE01. The sequence continues at coordinate 33,885 of JAKISW010000026.1, read as the reverse complement.
CTGGAAAGAAATCGTCGGGCTTTATGATGAACTCTATAGGTTTTTGCCCAACCCGGTTATCGCCCTAAACAGAATTGTGGCAAATTCCTATTATCAAGGCCCTGACATCGCGCTAGATCAAATGAAAGCGCTGGAAGAAAAGCTGCAAAACTATCAGCCGTTTTTTGCTGCCAAAGCCGACCTGTTGCACCGATCGGGCAAAATTGATGCTGCTGAAGTCACCTATATCAGGGCCATAGACCTTAGCGATGAGGATACTACCCGCCTCTTTTTGCAAAAAAAACTCGGAAGAATGCTACGTCAAAATTAGTTTTTGTAGAAGCTGCCTTAAACCTGCGCTCCCTTTGTCTCCTCGCCGGATTTTGATTTTTCATCCGCACCGACATCTTCTTCTGAGGCTTTTATTGCCGCCTGCTCAATAACCATTTTTTCGATTCTGGCTCTCTGACGCATCAGCTTTTTCTGATAGCGCCCCTGCACCAGATCAACCGCCACCATCACAAACAATACAAAGTAGAACGTTGATTTAGCCATGGGCAAAACATCGCTTCCGAACAGTTTTAACCCCGCCAGAGCGCCCCCGTCAGATACCAGCAATATGCCCACTAGTAAAAGAATAAACAGGCCCAGCACTTCATACATACGATTGCGATCAAGGAAATCTGCCACGTGATCAGCCAGTAAAATCATCGCTGCACCAGTTATAACAATTGCCGTTGCCATCACCCAGAATACATCGGTGAGCGCAATTGCCGAAAGAATTGAATCAAACGAAAATACCAGATTCATGGCCACAATCCAAAAGATGGCCATGGTTACGCTGCGTCGGTTTTTAGGGTTTCCTTCAGGATGTTCGGAAATGGAAATCATATGAAAAATTTCCTGAATTGCTGTGTAAAGAATAAATACCCCCCCCAGCAAAACAATGAATGCATGCAGGTTTACTTCCCCTTCAATTATACCGGGAACATTAATCGTAAAGAACGGCTCCTGAAACACAGCAATGGCCTGCAAAATTACAAACAACAAAACAATGCGCAAGACAATGGCCCCGATCAGCCCCACACGGCGCACATAGGCCTGGCGCTCCGGCTCAACTTTTTTTGATTCAAGAGAAATATATAAAAGATTGTCAAACCCCAAAACGGCCTGCAACAGGATCAACATTAAAAGAGTGAACCAGTTTTCAATCGATAAAAGGGATTCCATTTTTAAAAAACTCCGGTAAATTTTCAGACCATGTCAGACATCAAAGACAAATCGAAACGGCTTATTCGAGACGGCCTTGTAAAAGGGTTACAAAACTATTCCCCCGACATCAATGAGCTTTTTGCCAGTTACAATTTATTTCATCATCAGAACGCCGGCCAGCAATCACGTCTGCTCACTATCTTTGCCCTATCTGGCCGTCCAGCCTCCATCCACTGCAATCGAAGTACCGGTGATAGAACGTGCCATATCTCCTGACAGGTATATCGCCAGCTCAGCCACCTCCTCCGGAGTAACAAATTTGCCGGTGGGTTGCGGGGCCAACATAATTGTTTTGACCACCTCATCGCGAGAAATTCCGTGCACATTAGCCTGATCTTCAATTTGTTTTTCAACCAGTGGAGTTAAAACATATCCCGGACATATGGCATTTACCGTTATGGAGGACTGGGCAGTTTCCAGGGCCACAGTTTTGGTCAGGCCAACCAGGCCGTGTTTGGCAGCCACATAGGCGGATTTGAATGGCGAGGCCACCAACCCGTGCACAGAAGCAATATTTATTATCCGGCCCCATCCCTGGTTTTTCATCGCCGGCACGGCGGATTTGATGGTTTGATAGGCAGCGTCCAATCCAACGGCGCGAATTTTTTCCCAGTCTGATGTTTCAAATTCTTCAATCGGGGCAACTTTTTGCACACCGGCATTATTAATCAAAACATCAATGCGCCCGAAGGTTTTTATAAAATCTTCAACCAGCTCAGAGCCATTATTGTTGGCCAGATCCGCCTGAAAATATTCTACCCGGCTGGAATTACCCCGATCGGAACCGGTCTCTTTCACCTCGTTTAAAGCCGCTTCAATTTCGGCTTCTGGCTCAAAGCTGTTCAAACCAACATCATATCCAGCTTCAAAGAAACGCCTGGCAATCACCAGACCGATGCCACTCGTTGAACCTGTTATTAAAACTGCTTTTGCCATTGGCTTTTTCCCTTTTTAATTATCACCCGTGCAACAAATTCTATACCACCATTAAAAATGCAAAAACCCCGGAGATGCACCTCCGGGGTTTTTATATCATATTACAATCTGCTCGTCCTATACCGCTAATTTGAGGGTAACAAATCGGGCAGGAAGGTAGTGATTACCGGGAAGTTCCATAACAGAGCCAGTCCAATAACCTGAATAAATACAAACGGAATAATACCCTTATAAATATCCAGCGTACTGACTTCTTTTGGCGCGACACCTTTGAGATAAAACAGTGCAAACCCAAATGGCGGCGTAATAAACGAAGTCTGCAAATTCACCGCGATAAGAATGGTAATCCACACCGGCGGCATCAATGCAGGGTCAGCCGCATAAATTACCGGCCCGACAATCGGAATAACAATAAAAATAATTTCAATGAAATCGAGCACAAATCCAAGGAAGAACAAAACAATCATCACAACGATAAGCAGTGTTCTTGGATCATCAAATGAATGCAGATATTCCTGAATATATTCTTCCCCGCCAAATGAGCGTAAAACAAGCGACAAAAACAAGGACCCGATTAAAATAACAAAAACCATCGAGGTAACCTTGGTGGTTTCATTGACAATCGGTGACATTATTTTTTCTCGGATCAATACCCAGCAGGAAAAAAGCAGACCAAAAATTGCCACATGAAATGCAGCGATTGTTAAAAAAATCGCCACCCCATTAGAAAACGTAACATTGTCAATTGCCATACGAAGATCAAAATTGCCCCGTAAAAAAATCATCGCAACCACAGCAATACCGGCCCAGGTTACATATTTGTTCGACAGTTTTGCATCTTTTAGACGTCTATTAGCTGCCAGCATAACCGCCCCGGCAGCACCAAGCGCAGCAGCAGCGGTTGGGTTGGTTACCCCGCCAAGGATCGAACCAAGCACCGCAATAATCAAAATAACCGGTGGTGAAATCACCCGCACCGGCTCAACTTCCATCAACCGTGGAATAGCCCAGCGCAAAGAATAAACTATCATGGCACCGGGAATAAAATAAAACACAGCGCGCATACCGCCGGTTGCATCACCTCCAACAAAAAGACCATCCAGCACAAAAATAATCCCCATGCCTGCAAGTCCCATAATTGTAGGGAAGCGGCTATATCCGGGTCGCAAAGCAAAGGACAGGGTAATTAAAAACCCAGCCAGTACCAGCGTGGCCATCACTCCGTTGGAAAATGGCGCATATGTCACCACGTCACCAACAATTGTGGAACCAATCAGCCCATTCGAAGCTAAAACAATCCACAAGGTAGACAATGCCACCACAGGGCCAAGCATCGCTCCAACCATCATCCATGAATTATTGTTGTAATATCCTGGCAGATTATAAGGATCAGGTTCGCCAAGTTTTACCGGAGGCGCTTGTTTTGGAAAAACCAGCGCATAACCAAACGCATAAAGTGCATAAAGTGACGCCAGAAATAATCCGGGAATGAAAGCTGCCTTAAACAAAGTTCCCGTCGACAAAACCGCCGGCTCCCCAAGCATCTCAAGAACAGTTATGCCAAGCCCTTCGGCCCGGGTTTCCTGACCAAGCGCATACATATCCCCAACGATCGAGCCAAGCAGCACAATAACGATTGAGGGGGGAATAATCTGCCCCAATGTTCCAGACGTTGCGATAACTCCGGTGGAGAGCGATTTGGAATATCCGTGTTTGAGCATGGTGGGCAATGCAATCAGGCCCATGGTGACAACGGTTGCACCAACAATACCGGTGGAGGCCGCAAGTAAAGTTCCAACTACAACCACAGCAATGGCTAACCCGCCAGGCAAGGTGCCAAATAATTTAGCCATTGTTGTCAAAAGATCTTCGGCGATGTTGGAGCGTTCCAGCGCAATTCCCATCAGCACAAACAAAGGAACTGCCAGCAATGTTTCCACATTGCCCCCGAATGCACGCGCAAAAACCCCCTGCGACCACACCGAAAGAGTTGACAGGATAGCTTTTTGCCACCCCCCCTCAAATACGGGAACCCGCTCCATAACGCCGTTATATTCAACAAATGTGTATAACAGCCCATTGGCATTAAGCACCGCGATTACAGTAAAACTGAACAGGGCCGAACCTGACAAGGCCAGAGCAACGGGATATCCCGAAAGAATGCCGGTAAACAGGCTGATCATTACGATAATAAGCGAAATTTCTACGCCGGTTAATCCAAATAACATGTCAGTTAAACTCCGTGACCAGGCGATTCCTCAACCACCTGGGTTGGGGTTTTAGGTTGAACAACAGGCGTCTTTACCGGCCGCCCCAATGACAGGGACTGACGGCAAGCATCGCGTGCAGCAGCGGCTACGCCCATATCTGCGGTTGCAGTTTTTTCAAATGAATAATGGCTGGGAATTTCATCATCAGGCTCCAGCAATGCTAAAATATTGCGCAGCAAAAACGCGATGGCGGTGATAAACATCAATCCGGCAAATACAACAATCAGCACTTTGAATGACCATACCCAGCTAAACTCTGCGGTTCCCGAAGATTCCCATTTAAAATCCCGCCACCTTGAAGCAGACGACCAGACATTTAGCGGCCGTTGAGAAAACATGGAATTGGTCATTAAGGGCCAGGAGAACCACCACAACATTATAGTTGAGGGAATAAACATTACCAGTGTACCAATTAGATCGAGCCACAATTGTGTGCGTCGTTTGGTCGCCGAATAAATCAGATCAACCCGCACATGCCCACCTTCAATAAAGGTGTAGGCTGATGCAAAGGCGATCAAAATAGCATTATAAAACTTAAGCTGACCAGACATCCATTGCAGCTCCTGATCAAAAAGTACCATTCCAAAGGGAGCAAATACAAGCTCATTACCTCTGAAAATCTGCCCCATTGCAATAATCAATACCTGCTGCAACATCATCAAAATGGCAAACCAGGCCGCAAACTGCCCCATTCTGCCATTAAACATCTCAAGCCGGTAAACCGTTTGGCGCAAGAAGCTGCGCCGGTAAAACCCGACGGCAATAAGAATAATAACCAGCGCAAAAACCATAAAGAAGAACTGCGGCGACTGGCCGGCCAGTACGATGACGCTCATTTTTTCCTTGAACGTTTCAAGATTTAGAAAATTATAAAGGTGCAGTGGCGAGATGATGAGGTTTACAAACCCCATGAAGAAATTCACCAGCACTGTCCAAAGATTTTCCATCGCGCGCTCCCCCAGCAAGACAATGTATCACCATACAAATTTACAATGTATCATCACACAAATTTGCCATCTGTATCAATTGTGCCAAAACGAATTTTTCGTAACAATTTACATCAAATTGAAATTAATCAGCAAATTTACGTCAAAAAACATGGCGCCAAATAGAAAGCCGGGCGAAACCCGCCCGGCTTCCCAAATATCGTTTCTTCTAAAGAGGCTTAACCGATAACGCGAGTACGTTGACGGGCATAAGCAACCGAAGACAGAGTATTCCAATCGTTGGAAAGACGCATGGCATTCTGCATGGATTCTGATGTTTTCGCAAACAATGGATCATCCATGTTTTCATCCATAACTTCTTTCGAAGCCGCACCAAATGCATCCCAAACATCATCAGGGAACTCAAGAGTTTTAACGCCACCGGCTTTCAAACGCTCAAGAGCTTCAGAGTTGTTGGCCAGGAACTGATGCAGGCTCCACAGATTGGTTTCTGCAGAAGCAATTTCAATGATTTTCTGATGAGTTGCAGAAAGTCCGTTAAAACGATCAGCATTTGTTGCCACGGAAAGACCGGCACCTGGCTCATGGAAACCTGAAGTATAATAGAACTTCGTGATTTCCTGGAAGCCGGCAGTTTCATCAGCCCACGGGCCAATCCACTCGGTTCCATCAAGAGCGCCAGAAGCAAGGGCCTGATAGATTTCACCACCTGGAAGGGTTTGCACGGACGCACCCAATTTACCAAGTGCTGCGCCGCCAAGACCTGGCATGCGGAATTTCAAACCGTTAAAGTCAGCAGCAGAGTTGATTTCCTTACGGAACCAGCCACCGGCCTGCGGTCCTGTGTTACCACCAAGGAATGACACGAGGCCAAGCTCTTCGCCAACTTCACGATGCAGCTCATGACCACCCATGTGATAGTACCAGTTGAACAATTCAGCCGGAACCATACCAAAAGGCACGGCAGTAAAGAACGCCATTGCCGGGTGCTGACCAACATAATAATAATCAGCGGCATGATACATATCTGCCTGACCTGAGGTCACAGCATCAAAAACAGCAGGAAGACCGGAAACCAGTTCACCCTGAGCTTTCAATTCAATTTCCAAAGTGCCATCACTAATTGCGCCAACACTATCGGCGAAATGCTGAGCAGCATCCCAAACGCCAGCGGCGCCACGGCCCCAGGCAGTAACCATGGTCAGTTTTTCTCTGCCCTGTGAAAGTGCTGGAGTTGCAAGTACTGTTGCAGCTCCGGCGCCGGCCAAAGCAGTACCGGTTAAAAATTTACGGCGTTCCATATAATAATCCTCCCAAAACGCTAATATCGCGATGATGCGACATTTGTTGCCTCATCACCATAATATGACATATAACAAAATAACTCTGTTTCCCAGCTTTTTCTACCCAGAACTACGCAGAGACACATCCTCTAAGCGTTGGCCCCATAGAAATGGCTTGGCACATTAAAACAAATGCAAGAATATTTTCGATCATGAAAATGAGCTTTAAACAACAAGTTCTGGCCCTGGCCACCCTGCCTCTGATTGTCGCCATTTTGGCGATAACCATATTGGTAACTTTTCAGTCTCGTGACCTGGCACAGCAGGGTATAACAACCTTCGAGCAAAACATGCTTGAAGCCAAACAAAGCGAGTTGATCAGCTACACCAATCTTGCCTTGTCCTCAATTAAAGAAATTTATGACAATGCCGGGCCAAATGACAGCGAAGCCCAGCAACAGGTAAAAGAAATTCTAAATTCCCTTTCCTATTCTGAAGATGGCTATTTCTTTGTTTATGATTTTGACGGGGTCAACCTTGTGCATCCCAGACAACCGTTTCGAATTGGCAAAAACTGGATTGATCTGACCGACCCGGACGGGGATCGGGTAATCGAAAATCTTATTGATGTCGCCCGCACCGGCGGCGGTTTTCATTACTATAAATGGGAAAAACCCTCCTCTGAGGAAATAGCTGACAAGCTCTCCTACGCCATTGCTCTTGATAAGTGGGATTGGATGATTGGAACAGGGCTTTATATAGATGACGTGCTTGCCCAGACAGAGGCGGCCAATCTGGCACTAAAATCAAGCATCGATAGCACCTTTGTTGTTATCGCCATGATTACACTACTCGCTGTGATTGTGGTTTTTCTCACCGGCCTGCTGCTCAATCTGCGCGAACGGCGCATGGCCGATCATAAACTTAAAGAGTTGACCCAGCGAATTATTGACACCCAGGAGGAAGAGCGCGCCCGCATTGCACGCGAATTGCACGATGGCATATCACAGCATCTGGTCGGAGTTCGCTATTTACTGGATCTGGCCCAGCGCCGTGTTAAAAATGGCACCCACGATGCCCATGCCACCATCGAGCGCGGCGCCAAAGGATTAAGCGGGGCCATCAGGGAGGTAAGAAGGATTTCCCATGATTTGCGCCCCGGTATTCTGGATGATCTTGGGTTGAGATCAGCCTTGATTGCGCTGACAGAAAATTTTTCAGAACGCACGGGAATAACGGTAAAGCTTAATTCAGTTTCTTTCAAAAACCTGCTGCCCGCTGATGCAAAAACCGCCCTCTATCGAGTGGCCCAGGAAGCCCTGTCCAACATCGAGCGTCACTCCAATGCCAACAAAGTCACCATAGACCTCACCTCAAAGCCCTCTGGCCTGCGCATGATCATAACGGACAATGGTCAAGGCTTCAAAGGTAAAGGCTTCAAGGGTAAAGTAAAACAACCTGACAGGGATTTGTCCGGTGCTAAAAGCATTTCAAAAACCAATAAGATAAACACGGGACTGGGCCTTAGAAATATGGAAGAGCGCATGTCCCATTTTTCTGGCACGCTAAGCGTACAATCTTCATCCAGCGGCACCATTTTAACCGCTCGTCTGCCCCGCTCCATTTTGCGATCCGTGCCAGAAAAAAAGGTTCCAGCATGAGTTCCACCCGCGCCATAAATATACTTCTGGTTGATGACCATCCCCTGGTACTTGAGGGAATTCGCGCCATTATCGAAACCTATTCCCACATCGAAGTTGTTGGTGCGGCCGCCTCTGTATCCGAGGCATTGGCAATCGCTGCCAGAACGGAACCTGAAGTTTTGCTCATGGATATAAACATGAATGAAATTAATGGACTGGATGCCATTGAACTGTTCAAGGAAAAGCACCCGCGAATTAGAATTCTCATGCTCTCAATGCATGACAATCGTGAATATATATCAACCTCGGTTATGTATGGAGCCGCCGGATATGTCTTGAAAGACGTGCCCGCCAACGAAATTATTTCCGCAATCGAAACAGTTGCCGCCGGGGGTACTTATTTTTCATCCGGGGTTTCAAATGCTCTGATGAGTGAGAAAAACCTGCCAGGCTCAACCAATCCTCTGACCGAAAGAGAAAAATCCGTTCTGGCTCTGGTCGCAGAGGGAAAAAGCTCAAAAGATGCGGGCAAATTGCTTTCCATATCCACCAGAACCATCGAAACCCACCGCAAGAATATCAAGAAAAAACTGGCCATCGGCACAACGGCGGGCCTGACCCGTTATGCCATTGAAAACGGCATCATCACAACTGATTGATTTGGCTCAATTCCATAAAAATATTATACATTTCCTACTGGTAAAACCTGCTTCATCTGGTAAAATCAGGAAGTAAAAAATCAGGTCAGGAAACTATTATGAGTAAAAATACCTCAAATATCGACCGTTTAATTCGTGTTGTTCTGGGCGTAGCCATTGCTGTTGGCGCATGGATGTATCTTGCTTCCCTTGGCACCCTTTGGGGCAGCGTTCTTATTATTGTTGGCGTAATTCTAATTGCGACTGCAGCCATGGGCTTTTGCCCCCTTTATCGCATTGTTGGAATTTCCACCTGCAAGATCAAATAGATACGACAACAAGATATACCCGCAATATACCCTTCGCGTGGCATTGACCCTGCTTATGCGTCCGGGACCTAAAGTAAATTGTTAGAATAAATATTGTGGGGACCGACATTCTCGATTGTGCGCTCCCCGCAAAGGGCCATGCTCACATCAAGCTCAGCGCGAATAATCTCAAGACAACGCCTTACCCCCGCCTCTCCTCCGGCCCCAAGCCCATACAAAAACGGTCGCCCGATATAGGTTCCCTTTGCCCCCAGCATTGTAGCTTTTAGCACATCCTGACCGCTCGTTATGCCACCATCCATATGGATTTCTATATTTTTACCAACCGCTTCAACGATCTCCGGCAGCACCCGGATTGATGAGGGAGCACCATCAAGCTGCCTCCCCCCATGGTTGGAAACAATCAACGCATCAGCGCCGGTTTCAACGGCCATTTTTGCATCCTCAGGATCCAATATTCCCTTGATGATCAGCTTGCCGCCCCAATAATCCTTAATCCATGCCACATCATCCCAGCTTAGTTCCGGGTCAAACTGTTCCGCAGTCCACGAGCCGAGCGAGCTGAGATCGCCCACTCCCTTGGCATGCCCAACAATATTGCCAAAAGTCCTGCGTGGGGTTTTTAGCAGGTTCCAACACCAGAACGGTCGGGTTGCCATTTGCCAAACATGTTTTGGAGTGAATTTTGGTGGAGCCGACAAACCGTTGCGCAAATCCTTGTGCCGTTGGGCTAGAATTTGCAGATCCATAGTCAAAACCAAAGCCGAGCATCCGGCATTTTTTGCCCGGTCCAAAAGATTTTTTACAAAATCCTTATCCCGCAATACATAGAGCTGCATCCAGAACGGCTTTTTTGTTACCGATTTTACATCTTCAATCGAGCAGATGCTCATGGTCGACAAAACAAATGGCACGCCAAATTTTTCTGCCGCCTTTGCTGCCAGCATCTCTCCGTCCGCATGCTGCAATCCGGCCATCCCCGTTGGAGCCAGCGCCAGCGGCATCGAAACTTCCTCCCCGATCATGGTAGTTTTGAGCGAGCGATTAGAAAGCGGGCGGGCAATTTTTTGACGAAACAGAATTTGCTCAAAATCGCTTTGATTGGCCCGATAGGTCTGCTCGGTAAGCGCCCCGGAATCCGCATAATCAAAAAACATCTTTGGCACCCTGCGGCGCGCAAGCTTCTTTAAATCAGCAACCGTAAGTGCCGAACTCATATTTCCCATCAAAACCACAACCCTTCTTATAACTTAAAAAGGTTATAGCTTCACCGAGCGCAAACGCAAGGCGTTGGCAATCACCGAAACGGAGGAAAAGCTCATGGCCGCCGCAGCAAATATCGGTGAGATTAAAAGTCCGATGAACGGGAACAATATTCCCGCCGCTACCGGCACTCCGGCAGCGTTGTAAATCATGGCAAAAAACAGGTTCTGCTTAATGTTGCGCATGGTAGCCCGCGATAAGCGTCTGGCCCTAACGATGCCATCCAGATTTCCGCTAATTAACGTAAAACCAGCGCTCTCGATGGCCACATCGGCTCCGGTTCCCATGGCAATGCCCACATTGGATTGAGCTAAAGCCGGTGCATCATTTACCCCGTCTCCGGCCATGGCCACCATTTTACCCTCGGCCTGTAATTCTTCAACAATGCGAGCCTTGTCTGCAGGCATTACATCGGCACGAATTTCATCAATGCCAAGTTTTGCCGCCACAGCTTTGGCGGTACGTTCATTATCGCCCGTTGCCATAATGATGCGAAAGCCTTCCTCGTGCAGCTTTTTCAGCGCCGCCGGAGTGGTTGATTTAATCGGGTCAGCAACGGCTACCAATCCGGCAATCTTGCCATCCAGAATAATAAACATCACAGTTTCACCTTCATCCCGGCGGATATCGGCATCAGCTTTCAAGTCCCCTGGAACCAGACCAAGTTCGGCCAGCATTTTTGCATTGCCCAAAGCAACTTCAACTCCAGAGACTTTTCCTTTTACACCCTTGCCGGTTATGGCTTCAAAATCGCTGGCTTCAGATAGTTTTAGACCTCTTTCTTCAGCGCCTTTTACAATTGATTCTGCCAAGGGATGTTCCGAGCCAAGCTCCAAAGATGCTGCCAGTTGCAACACATTGGTTTCATCAAAACCCTTTTCCGGCAGCACCGCCACAAGCTTTGGCTTGCCTTCGGTCAGGGTACCGGTTTTATCAACAATCAGAGTATCCACTTTGGCAAAAGTCTCCAAAGCTTCGGCATTTTTGATCAAAACTCCGGCCTGGGCACCGCGCCCGGTAGCCGTCATAATAGACATGGGCGTTGCCAGACCAAGGGCACACGGACAGGCGATAATCAAAACCGCAACCGCCGAAACCAGACCATAGGCCAGCGCGGGATCTGGTCCCCATATGGCCCATGAAATAAAGGAAATTATGGCAATTATAACAACGGCCGGAACGAATTTGCCCGCCACCGCATCGGCAAGTTTTTGAATAGGTGCGCGCGAGCGCTGGGCATTGGCCACCATATCCACTATTTGGGATAACATAGTATCCCCGCCGACACGTTTGGCTTCCATTACCAGCGATCCGGTGCCATTTATGGTAGCCCCGGTGACTTTATCGCCTTCAGTTTTTTCCACCGGCACCGGCTCTCCAGATATCATGGATTCGTCGATCGAAGAGCGGCCCTTGACCACAACTCCATCCACCGGCACTTTTTCACCCGGACGGATGCGGATCATATCACCAACCACCACATTCTCCAGCGGCACCTCTTCTTCACTTCCATCAGGGCGAATAACCCGGGCGGTTTTTGCCGCCATATCCAGCAATGCCTTAATGGCCGAACCGGTGCGTTCACGAGCTTTTAACTCCATAACCTGCCCCAAAAGCACCAGAACAACAATCACCGCCCCGGCTTCAAAATAAACTCCGACACTGCCATCGGGATTTCTGAAACCGTCCGGGAATATTTGCGGGAAAAATACGGCGATTACAGAAAATCCCCAGGCGGCACTGATCCCCATGGCAATCAGGGTGAACATATTAAGGTTCCAGGTTTTAACCGAATTAACCCCGCGCACCAAAAATGGCCAACCGGCCCAAAGGATGACCGGAGTACCCAAAATCAACTCCAGCCACAGCACTGTCTGCTTGCCAAAAATCTCGTTAAATATCGTAATGCCAATAAAAGGCCCCATGCTTAAAAACAGCAAGGGAACAGTTAAAACCGTACCAACCCAAAACCTGCGAAAAAAGTCCACAAGTTCAGGATTTGGCCCCTCATCACCGGTAGGCACACCAAGCGGTTCCAGCGCCATGCCGCAAATCGGACAGGTGCCTGGCCCTTCCTGCTCAATTTCGGGGTCCATGGGGCAGCCATAAATAGTTCCTTTTGGCATTTCCTCAGCTTTGGGAACTCCATCCGCATATTTTTTTGGGTCCGCTTCAAACTTGCTTTTGCAACCGGACGAGCAAAAATACACCCCCTGCCCTTCATGCTTTAATGTATGAGCAGTCGTGGCCTTGTCCACATCCATGCCACATACGGGATCTTTAGCGCTGATATGGGCTTCAGGTTCTTTGATGAATTTTTCTTTGCAACCGGAACTGCAAAAACCAAATTCATGGCCTTCGTGCGTGTGGCGATGTTCCACCGTTTTAATGTCAATATCCATGCCGCAAACCGGATCACGAACTACAATTGAAGCACCCATTTTTATCTCCTGCTATGATATTTCACATGCAATTTTGATCATATTAGAACCAGATCAATCTTTTTTTCAAACTCTCTTTCCTCAAGTTCGATTTAAAACGCAATTCACATTACCGATATGCTTATTCCTTATCGCAATACCCAAATTGAAAAATCCCGCACCGTTTTACCGGAGCGGGATTCTTCTGGGAGAAATTGTCGAAGATAAATTCCTCTGGTTTTTTAGGGTTTGAGCCTGTGGCGTTAGCTCTTCGAGCTTAAAATCCGAAGATGAAAGTTGCGCCGGTCTGGTTGTTGCCAAACTGGGATACATCAACATTGGTATTGTCACCAAACTGATAAATACCATAGGCATTACCGTTGCCATTCTGTTGCAGGGTTCCAGCGTTTCCTGAACCTTCCTGCCAGATGGTGCCAAAATTACCGGCTCCGTTCTGTTGCATACCAGCGCTGTTATTGTTTCCGTTTTGACGAACCGCAGCACCATTTTCCAAGGAATTGATAATGTTAAACAAGGCCATTCCGGCGCGCATAGCCTGAGCTTCTTCTGTGTTATTTCCGGGCAGGATGGTTATTGAAAACGAGCCGCCAATATTGTTTGATCCAGCCATAGCAGGAGCCACAATCGCCGTTGTCGCAACGGTAGCAGCAACAATGCCAACCATTAGGGATTTGATGAATTTAGGGGTTTTGCGGGTTTTTGTTGTTAAAGTCATTATTTTGCTCCTGGAATGAATGATCTCTAAAATAGATGATCTTGAGTTTGCTGTTTCGATAATGACAATTTGCACTTATGCGCTTGAACCGAATTGGAATAGCCCGTTCATATTCAGTTAATATAATTTTTGTCATCGAGGACATAAGGCTCACACAAAAAAGACCTCGATAATTCGAGGCCGTTTTAAAGGAAATATTGTTTGGGTGGTCTCCTGACTGTTTCAGTTTTTAAACTGAAGCAGTCAGGCCGCGAAGAGCGGCCCGCCGCCTATGCGGCGCGCGTCGCAGGCTCAGCTTTGCCAGTAGCTTTTATACTGGCAAAGCGATACGAGCCGCGAGACAGAACTAAGAAGTACCAATTCGCTCGTTGCACCCAATGGTTTTTCCATCCACTTCCAGCGAAAGGGAAACATCATAAACAGCACCCCGATTGCCAAGCATCATTTTGCCCACATTGGTTTCTTTGTGCTCATCAGCGGAGAAATATCCCCCCTGTTGAATGTTGGAGCGGTTAGCCCCGCCAACACTGGCAACTTTTAGTCGATAAATGCCATCTATTGGCTCTAAAGTATGCACAATGCTTTCAAGCACCAGCGCTCCATTTTGCGCCGAAGTACGAATTTCGCACTGTACCGGGCCGGAGGTGAAATCAACCTGATCGTCCAGAACATTTTCAATGCTTGAGGCAGCATTTGGCTGCGAGGCTTGACTTCCATTCTGGTTGTCCATTGCCGCGCCAATCGCAGCTCCGCCGGCACCAAGTCCCACCAGCAGTGAAACCACTCCAGCGCTAAGAATTTTGCGGTTACTTAACATCGGTGTTCTCCTTATTTTTTTCCTGATTGTGCCGGGAAAACTTTGAGATTTTCCCGGCCGCCTGTCTGGTGAAAAATGATTATGGGCAAACCTGAACAAAAGCAGTTACATTGCCCGATCCGGTCTGGGAGACGTTGGCCGAACAACCATCACCAATTTGAACACCAGCGATAATGTTGCCGTTTCCATCCTGGGAAAGAACTGAATTGTTGTTGGTTCCAAATTGAGCAACACCTGCCTGATTGAAATTGCCATTCTGAAATGTATCAGAGAAATTGTTAATTCCCTGCTGACCGGAGCCGGCAACATTGCCGTTGCCAAACTGATTGGCTACAGCGGTGTTCCATACACCGTCCTGATACATGCCAATAGTATTGCCGTTACCAAACTGGCTGCCGCCGGTGGCATTTCCAAAACCAAACTGTTGAATGACCAGTTGGTTGTCCATGGCAGAAGCTGAAGTAATAGAAAGCATTGCAACGATTGCGGTGGCGATAAGGGTCTTGCGTGTCATTTGTCGTCTCCTGGGGTGAGCGGGAAATCCGCGTTGATGATGACCCCTTTCTATTGGAGCACGTTTGAACTGATCCTGAGACACACGTTCAGACTGTGTTCATCCATCTGAATAACCACCCGGAAGGTTATTCCATGGCTACAAGACCCTTCTCACAACTTGACAAAATTTTATAACAATGATCTATAACCACATGGTTATGAATCAACAAAATCTTGATCTTGTTTTTAATGCCCTTGCCGACCCGACCCGTCGCGCAATGCTGGCCAGATTATCAAAAGGGGAAACAAACATCTCTACTCTTGCTTCCCCTTTTAATATCTCACAGCCGGCAATTTCCAAACATATGCGTGTATTGGAAAAGGCCGGGCTTATTGAAAGAACCCGCAAGGGGCGCGAACACATAATTTCTATTGCCCCCGCCCCGGCCAAACAGGCAAGTGAGTGGATTGCCTTTTATACAAGCCATTGGGAAACCAGGTTTGACGCGGTTGATGCCTATTTAAAACAGCACAATCTTCACAATCCAAAAAACTGATGCGAATAAATATTAGATAAAAAGGAAGTTTTTATGAGCGAACTCACTGAATCAAAATTTGAGAATGATGTTTTAACCGTCAAAAGACTTTATAACGCCCCCCAGGCCGATGTTTTTAATGCATGGATGAACGCTGAGAAAATGGACCAATGGTATGGTCCCAACGGAACCATCGGCGTTAAATCTAATATTGAAGCAAAAATGGGCGGCATTTACGGCCATGAAATGACTTTTGAAGGCGGCAAAACCCATTCCAGCGAGGGCACGATTGTCGAATATGATCCGCCAAATGTTTTTGCCTATCAATCTTCGGGTCCCGGTCAGGGGCAAAACATGACCATAAGAATTGAGTTTATCAAACAGGGCAACAATACTCTTGTAGTTTTAACCCATGAGGGTGTTTCCGAGCAGACCGCGCAATTTGTTACCCCGGCCTGGATTGGCGCACTCGACAAACTTGCAGATTTTTTAACGGCTTAATTTCAGAGTTTGATTTTTCCCTTTTCCTGCCCCTGATCAGGCTGTAAGAACAGCTTCAACAAAAAGGGAAACAATTAAATGAAGCTGATGCGTATGGGGAACGAGGGAGCAATAGTTCCGGCAATCCTGGATGAAAATGGTATAATAAGAGATTTATCGTCCATTATTGGCGATATTGCCGGCGATACTCTCTCAAGGGATAGTTTGAAAAAAATCGCGGCCCTCGACTTGAGCGCACTTCCTGAAATTGACCCTGCAACCCGCATCGCCCCATGTGTGGGCAATGTGGGCAAATTCATCTGCATTGGCCTAAATTATACTGACCATGCCGAGGAAATGGGCATGGACTTGCCGCCAGAACCTGTGGTTTTCATGAAGGCCACCAGCTGTATTTGTGGTGCCAATGATGACATTATCATTCCCCCCAACTCCACCAAAACTGATTGGGAAGTAGAGCTGGGCATAATCATTGGCAAAGAGGCCAGATATGTGGACAAGGCAAATGCCATGGATCACGTGGCGGGCTATTGCGTTATCAATGATATTTCTGAGCGAAAATTTCAGCTTGAGCAAGCCGGGCAATGGGTAAAGGGTAAATCTGCCGACACTTTTGGCCCCATCGGCCCCTATATGGTCACCAAAGACGAGATTGCAGAACCGCAAAATCTTAAATTATGGCTGGAGGTTGATGGCAAGAGATATCAGAACGGCACCACCGCCACCATGGCGTTTGGAGTTGCCCATCTGGTGCATTATCTTTCAGGATTTATGAGCCTGCAACCGGGCGATATTATTACCACCGGCACCCCTCCGGGAGTTGGTATGGGCATCAAGCCTGACCCTGTATTCCTGAAATCCGGTCAGAGAATGCGACTTGGTGTTGAAGGCCTTGGCGAGCAAAATCAGCTATTGGTGAACTATTCCAAGTCATGACCTAACCACCTGTGACATATTCGCCCGATAACATTTAAGTGATTTGTGACCTCATATCTTTCTTGTAACGCTCATGTGATCAGATGCAAAACTCAACAATTGTGTGAGCTTTTACATCGAATCCGGTTTCAGGCCGCCCAAAAATCGCAGCGTTGAAACCGGCAAAAATCGCCGGAGCCGCAAGCAATGAACGAACTGACAGTTCGCCACGAAAGAAATAAAACCTCAGGACGTTATGTCATTGATCTGGGATCAGGACATATCGCCAAAATGACCTATTCCCGACTGGGCGTTTGCAAAATCGCCATTGACCATACCCATGTTCCAGAGCAATCTCGCGGACAGGGCATTGCCATGAAACTACTTGAATTTGCCATCAGGCAAGCCCGGATAAATCACGATAAAATCGTTCCCATGTGCGCCTATGTTTACGAGCAGTTTGAGCGGCATGAAGAATGGTCAGATGTTTTAGCGGACATAAAAAACTGCCCATATGCGCAGAGCGCTTGAGGTTCTAATAGGCTGGACCCAGCCCCTAAATCGCGCTTTTTAAGCTCTCTTCGATATATATTTCGCGTAATTTTTTTGCAATTGGCCCCGGCTCACCTTTTCCGATTGCCTTGCCGTCAATTTCTATCACCGGCATAACAAATGTGGTGGCAGAAGTAACAAAAGCCTCTTTGGCGTTGGCTGCTTCTTCAGGGGTAAAGGCGCGTTCTTCAATTTTTATTTGCAGATCTTTTGCGCATTGCAAAACCGCTTTGCGGGTAATTCCACTTAAAATTTGCGGTGATAGATCACGGGTAACGATTACCCCCTCATTGGTTACGATATAAGCATTATTTGAAGTGCCCTCGGTAATCAAACCGTCGCGCATGAGCCATGCATCATCTGCACCTTGGCTTTTGGCCTGCATTTTAGCCAAAGATGGATAAAGCAATTGCACGGTTTTAACATCACACATCCCCCAGCGCATATCCTCAAGGGTAATTATTTTTAAGCCGCGTTTTGCATCCTTTGATTTAATCAGGGATTTTTCCTGAGTAAAAGCAACGATGGTTTTTTTGGTATTAACGGGAGGAAAAGCAAAATCCCTCTCCGCTGCACCCCGTGTTACCTGTAGGTATATCAATCCTTCATTCAATGAATTGCGCACCAAAAGCTGGCGATGCATTTCAAGCAAAGCCTCTTTTTTGATATCCAGCTTCATTTCGATGGCCGCCATAGAGCGCTCTAACCGCTCAAAATGGCCGTCAAAATCAATCAGACGGCCATCAAGAACAGATGTAACTTCATAAATGCCATCGGCGAACAAAAACCCCCGGTCGAAAACCGAAACCTTGGCATTTTCTTCGCTTAAGTATTGCCCATTCACATAAATTTCGCGCAATTGTCTGCTCCCGTAAAATTGTCTGTACAGAATTTTAAACCAGAGGTGACATCATTTTGCAAACCGAAATTTTTGTCCCGGACAAAGCTACCTCAGGCAGCAGCTTTAGCGGCTTGTTGCTTTTTCTTTTTGCTTGTTTTCCAGCGGGGTTTTTTTCCGGTGGAAGCGGGTTTGCTTGAAAATTTAGCATTGCCGTCAGTTCTTGCATTTCCTTCAGGTCTTGCATTGCTTTCAGATCTAGAATTCCCTGCAAACTTCGCACCCGGTTTTGCGCCAAATTTACGTCCCGGTTTCGCATCCGATCGTGTTTCTGATCTGGCCTCAGACCTTGGCGCATATGAGCCTTGACCTGCTTCATCAGAATTGAAATTCTTGTTCTTTGGCTTTCTTGGGGCAAAACCTTTGCCTGCACCATCTTTGCTTGCAAATTTACCTTTGCCCTCAAACTTCTTCTCACCAAACTTCTTTTCGCCGAATTTCTTTTCGCCGAATTTTTTGGCTCCAAACTTCTTGCCCCTAAACTTTTTAGGACCCGCACCTTTTGGACCGGCAAGTTTTTGGATTTTCTGGCCCGGATTAAGCAGACGCTGAATAGCATTCCATTTAGAAGCATCAGCAGGGGAAACAAAGTTTACGGCCTCGCCCTTGGCTCCGGCTCGCGCTGTGCGCCCGATGCGGTGAATATAATCTTCAGGGCTTTGGGGCATATCGTGATTTATCACATGCTCGATATGGGGAATATCCAGACCGCGAGCCGCCACATCGGTGGCCACCAAAATACGATATTTTTTCGAACGAAACCCGGCAATAACCTGATTACGTTTATTCTGGCGCAAATCCCCATGCAGGGAAGAAACCGAATGGCCAAGTTTTTTCAACTTGATTGCCATTTTGTCGGCCGCATATTTGGTCTTGATAAAAACCAGTATCGAGCCTTCACGATCTTCGATTTCTTTTGTCAGCCGATCAAATTTGTCCGAATCGGAAAGCTGCACCAACTCCTGTTTAACATTTGGAGCAGTCGCATGGGCTGAACCGACTGAAATACGTACCGGGTCTTTTAGATATTTGGCAGCCACTTTTTGAATGTTTGAAGGCATGGTAGCCGAAAACATCAAAGTCTGGCGCTCAGAGGTCAAAAATTTTGCAATAGCGTCCAGCTGCACACCAAATCCCATATCCAGCATGCGATCAACTTCATCCAAAACCATGAAATTTGTTCGGTCGAGCTTTAGAGTACCGCGCTTCAAATGATCATTAATACGCCCTGGTGTTCCAACTATAAGCCGAGGGTAAGCCCTTAGTTTACGAATTTGTTTACCCATATCTTCGCCACCGATCAGCAGCACGGCTGGAATATTGGTGCGTCCGATAAATTGCTCAAGGGTTTTTAATACCTGCCCCGCCAATTCGCGGGTAGGCAGCAAAACCAATGCACCGCCCTGTTCGTCGTTTATGAGGTGAGTAACCAGAGGCACGCCAAAGGCGGCGGTTTTTCCGGTTCCTGTCTGGGCTGAGCCTAAAATATCATTACCCTCAAGCGCTACCGGAATGGCTTTGGCCTGAATGGGAGTTGGTTTAACGAGGCCTAATTGCTCGAGACGATGAAAAACCTGCTGCGGAATTTGCGCATCATTAAAAGTTTCCAAGATTTTTTCCTTAATTTAATAGAGTCCGACCGCAACCTGTCACTGCTTCAGTCTATCTGAAACAAGGTGCTTAAATTTTGGTCCATTGCGTTTACAAGTCGGTTACCCGACTTCACCATTAAGACTTTCCCAATGGCTTTTTTTCCTGAAAACGCTCTTGAGGCAAACCACTTAAGGAAAACTTCCCTGGGGGGCAGGCCTCTGGCCAAAAGGCACTCATTAAAAAGGCAATCACTTACTTTTCTGATGTGAATGTTCTCGGGCAGGCGCACTCCTTAGACCCAAGTTTGATCGAAGTCTAGTGCCTATTCGCTATATATGATTAACGGCAATGTCTGCCCGAACCGGGCCAAGGGTTTATTCTATCAATGCCAAGCGTCTATTTTACCCTACGCGAAGCGTATATTATATCAATGTTGAGATATGAGACTTTTTATTGATAAGGAATTTTTCAAGCCGATTGCTATAATCGATTGGTGCCGCACCAATAACTGAAGGGCGTTTCATTATTGCCTGTCGCCAAATTTTTATGGCCGCTAAATCCTCAAGCAATGCGAAGTCAGCAATCTTATCAAAACTATCCAGATAGCGAAAAACCGTTCCCCAAACCCCATCGATCATATGAAATTGCTTGCCGTTGAAAAATGGCCCACCAATTTCCTGCTCGATACGCTTGAATTTTTCATGCAGTTCTAAACGTTTTTTTTCAAAGGTGAGAACGTTGGGCGCACTGTAAAATCCCGCGATTGAATTTAACGTCCCTGAGGCAAATTCAATCCATGAGCGATGATATGCTTTTTTTAGCGGGTCAACAGGATGAAGTGATCCGGGCGTGATTTCATCTAGATATTCAGCAATAACCTGACTTTCAAACAACACCGAACCACCCGTTTGCAAAACTGGTACCCGACCCAGCGGCGAAATCTCTAAAAACCAGTCAGGCTTTGCCCCAAGATCAATATTGGTGCGCTTGTAGGCGACTTGCTTTTCGCTCAGCACAATTACAGCCCGCTGAACATAGGGGCACAGATGGTGGCTTATAAGATGGAAATCAGACAATACGCACACTCCAGATATACATGCAATTGCTTTTACATGCAACTATTATCCTTGAGTGTCAATGCAAACGCATCTATAATTAACGCTATGACCAGACCTGATAAAACCACTGTTGAAATATGGATAGGACTTAATCGCGCCCACAGGGCTATTCTTTCATCCGTTGAAAAATCCTTGAAAAACGCATCCATGCCCCCCTTGTCCTGGTATGATGTTTTGTTGGAACTCGACAATGCCGGAAGCGACGGCACCAGAGCATATTTGCTTCAGGATAAACTGCTGCTTCCCCAATACGCTCTGTCGCGCCTGATTGAGCGGATAGAAAATGCCGGGTTTTTACAACGCCAATCCTGCACCGATGATGGTCGCGGCCAAATTCTCCTCATCACCCGATCCGGTAAATTGATCCGTAAAAAAATCTGGTCAATCTATGGCAAAGCTTTGCAGCAAGCTGTTGGCAGCAAACTTTCCCATGATGAAAAAGAAAATCTTTTAGAACTGCTGGTGCAAATGAAATAATATAAACTACATATCGATCTAATTTAAGAGGTGCTTGCAAGATTTCGTACCAGTAATTAACTTGGATCGCCTTATGAGAAAGACAAGCCTAAATAAAGGAAACAAAAGAACTATTCCTCTGATTTCAAGGCCAAGGGTGGGGGCGAAGTCGAAAAAACATTCCAGTAAATATCTCGCGATTTGGGCATGCTTTCACCGCAGATGTCCTGATAAACCTTAAGAATTATATGTCTGGATCGGGCGATAAAATTAAACCAGGAAACTATATTTGCCTTTGAACAGGCCCCGTATGTTGGACGGCAACCCTTCTTAACATCCAATAATACAACATTGTAGAAAGGAAGATGATCCTTTGTCGATCGAGATAAAGTTTGATAGCTTTCCGGGGAATATGATCAATCGCGCCGTCAACTCATTCCATGTTTTGAAGATTTTTATGGAACGCTCATATCAATAATTGAGTCCTGCAATCCAAGATTTACATCGTTGATGGACCTTGGGGCTGGGACCGGATTGATGTCCCGTTTGATCGCGGCGCATTATCCCCAAGCCAGCTTCACGCTTGTGGATATCTCCGCCAAAATGCTTGAGATAGCACTGGAACACCCCATCCTTGATAGCATACAGGTGAGAAGTCGGCATTTGGATTTGACCAACATTTCAACGCTTGAAGGCAAGTATGATATTATAGTCTCAAGCCTGGCTATTCATCACCTCACATCTGCAGAAAAAGAAAAACTGTTTAATGCTCTCCCCGATTTTTTGAACCCGGGAGGTATATTTATTAATGCAGATCAGTCGTTGGGTAACACCGAACAAATTGAAAAATTATACCAAGAGGAGTGGCTGAAAACTGTTCGCAAGAAAGACGTATCGGAAAAAACTCTTGAAACTGCGTTGGAGCGCATGAAAGAAGATAAAATGGACACTCTTCAAGACCAAATGCATTGGTCAAAAAACGCCGGTTTCACAGGAGTTAATTGCTGGTACCAAAATTACAGCTTCTGTGGCTATAGCGGTGTCATGGCAGGTTAAGGGAGTTTCTCCGACAGATTTTAAACACTGAGAAGGGTTTGATTCCTTTAGGCATGTTGATGTTGAAAGTGGGTATTTCACATACATGTGAGTATGGTACAGGCCCGGGGTGCCAAACGAACAAACCATGATGAAGGCCGCGTTTGCCGCCGCCAGATCACTGCCCTTATAGTTCAAGCCAATCTGGGCCAGACCCACAGTGTAAAGCCCAGGAATTATCCCGCCCCACAAAAAGATCACCACGTATAAAAAGTTTGCATTAAGCGCGACAAATGGAACTGCGAGAGTACCAGCCAAACCTACAAGCGAAAAGAGCAAGGTCAGCCCCCGCTTTGAAGAGCGACCAATCAGCACGCCGATGGGTATCTGGAAAAGCACATTACCAAGCCCTATTGCGATCAAAAATGTTGTAACGAGTCCTACAAAATACCTGCCATAAAACTTTAAATTTATTCCCGATGGAATTTACTTGACCGCAGTCAATATTAGTAATACACAAACTGACCGCAGTCAGTAAAGGTGTAATATGTCTACTAACAAAATAACCAAACAAAAACCCCGCACTCTTGTGCTTAACGGAAATCCCGGCAAATCTTCATTATGCAAGGTTTTAGCGGAGGCAGCATACGAAGAAGCGCAGGCTTCTGGAAAAGAAGTCCGTATTTTACATTTGTCACAAATGTCATTTGACCCTGACCTTACTGAAGGGTTTGAGGGCAAACAGCAACTTGAGCCTGACTTAAAGGCCGCTCAAGATGTCATATCATGGTGTGACGAGCTGATCATTGTTCATCCCCTGTGGTGGGGATCTGCACCCGCTAAATTAAAGGGATTATTTGACAGGATTTTGCTGCCAGGATTTGCGTTCAGATATAATGATGGTGCCGAATACCCGGAAAAGCTTTTAACGGGCAAAACCGCCTCTGTATTGATAACATCCGACACCCCGGGATGGTACTTAAGTTTAGTATATGGAAACGGATGGACTAAAACTCTAAAAAAACAAATATTGCAATTTTGCGGATTTGGCAAAATCCAGATCAAAATTATCGGTCCAATTCGCTCATCAACCCCTGATCAGCGTGCTCAAATGATCTTAATGGCCAGGAAGCTTGCTGCCTGATCATCAGGCACAAAAAACTGGCTTCCGACTAAAATTTTACCAGGCATTGTGAATTCATCTTCGCCTCCATTTCAACTTTCCAACTGCTCAATAAGGTCATGTAGAATTGCGATGATTGCGGAGTAAAAGCTGATATCAAACGGTAGGGTCAGGACCGAATTCCCCAGTGGTGCATTTGCAACGGGAGTTGGGCCCCCGCCATTTCCACGCCTGTCAGAATTGCGAATCCCAGTTTCCTGGCCTCTGCCAGCATTCCCGTCATTTCAGGTTTAGTAATCACATCAGCTACCATGCCGTTTGGCTTTATACAGCTAAAGTCAAACGGCATTGAATCACCCTTGTTCGTGCCTAAAGGTGAAGCGTTTATTGCTATGTCGACATTATTTGCCTGTACAGTTTCTGTATACAATTTCACAGCCGGATATTGATTTGAAAGCATTGTAATAAGTGAGCTCAATCTTGGCTTGTCAGTCTCCAATAATATGAGCTTCTCTATGCCCGCTTCACATAACGCATCTGCGATTGCAGTTCCTGCGCCGCCTCCCGCCCCCACTAACAGAGCCGTTTTTCCTGCAGGGTATATATCCTTTTTAGCCAGTGCACTAATCATTGCCAGACCATCAGTCATTTCACCGATCAATTTGCCGTCGGACATGCGTCTTATGGTGTTAACGACACCTAGGCGGATGGCTCTTTCAGTTGCGTCATCGACCGCTCGAAAAGCAACCTGTTTGTATGGTATTGTTACCGAGCAGCCCCCACAATTATTCCAGCAACGCAGCCCCTCAAAATAGTTTTCTATGGCAGCTGGTTGAATATCCGCTCCAATCATTACTGCGTCTAAACCTTTGTTTTGGAACCAGCTATTGATGATTGCAGGAGTGTAAGTCTGCGAAACGGGGCTGCCAACCATGGGAAAACAAAGGGTTTTTGCGGTGATCACAAGAAAAATTCCTTTTTTATTACCAGTCAATTTTATTTTAAAATTTTGATATTGACTCTAAATATTACATTTAGTTAAGTATTTTCCATATTATTGCAAATGAGAAACATTATATTTTTTAGCAAACGAAATAGCGAACACAAAACGGTAGTCAGCTTAATTACGAGCGCTCTGCGGCGGGATATTTCTTTTGGCGAATTGCAACCAGACAAAAAACTAAAAATTGAAGAACTGCGCAAACGCTATGGAGGGTCAGGTCATTCGGTCCGCGAAGCGCTGACATTGCTGTCAACCGAAGGGCTTGTTGAGGCGACCGCACAACGCGGTTTCAGAGTTGCTTCGGCAACCGACGAAGACTTGCGCGACATCATCCGACTGCGCCTTGAAATTGAATGTTTGGCGTTAAGGTGGTCACTGGAAAACAGCAATGTGGCATGGGAAAGCCGGGTTGTTGCAGCCCATCATACACTCAGCCGGGCTCAGAGCGACGTTATTGCATATCCTGATCAAGCAGCGCTCGAATGGGATGAAGCGGCGCGCGTTTTTCACGCTGTTCTGGTTGAGGCATGCGGCTCAACTCGTCTGATTTCAATTCAACAACGCCTTTATGACCAGTCACGCAGGTTCCGGCTGGCATCGCTTCGAGAGGGCGCGCTGGACTTTGAGGGACTGGCTAGCCTGCAGCAGTTACTTGTCGATTCTATTCTGAAGCGCGACGTTGAAGAAGCAATATCAGTTCTAACCAGTGAAATAGAAATTGATCTGAATTAGCCGGCGGGGCAATTCCCACGCTAATATTTTAAACAAAAAGGGAGAAAAACATGACAAAATTAAATCGCCGTAAGGCGCTTGGACTGATTGGAGCTACAGCTACAATTCCGCTGATCGCGAGGCCTGCTTTCGCGTCCAACCACAGCATAAGCGTGGGGGCATTGCGCTTCACGAGCCACGCAGCAAGTTTCGTGGCATTCGAGCGCGGTTATTTCACCGATGAAGGCCTGGATGTGGACTTCCGGTTTTTCCAGGCTGCACAACCCATGGCTGTGGCAATTGCATCCAAAGATATTGATTACGCAGTTACTGCAATTTCGGGCGGCTTGATTTCGTTGGCTGAAAAAGGCGCAGCCAAAGTAATAGGTGGAGCACTTTCTGAAGAAGTTGGTATTGACGGACAAAAAATTCTTGTGTCCGATGCAGCTTTCCAGGCAGGAATTACGCATCCTTCAATGCTTGATGGCAAGTCATTCGCTGTCACCCAGTCAGGTTCGTCCTTTCACTATATGGGCGCAACCATGGCTGCAAAAGAAGGCATATCACTGTCCTACAAGCCATTACAAAAAGTTGGCGTAATCATCGGCGCTCTTAAAACTGGTCAAGTTGATGCCTGGTCAATTGTTCCCCATATTGCCAAACCTCTGGCAGGTTCAGGTGCGGTGCACATTGTTGGCAATGTTTCCGACTATATCCCAAATTACCAGGTGACAACTGTGTTTACTTCCGCTGACAATGCCGCCAACGAACGTTCCAAAACTGAAGCGTTCCTCAGGGCCTTTTCAAAGGGTGCTGACGATTTCAATGCCGCGTTGGTTGATAAAACAGCAGGGGAAGACGCCGCTGACGAAATGGTCAGACTGGTTCATAAATACGTTTACACCGATCGCACTTTTGAAAAGGCAAAACCAAGTATTGTCAACGGTGCAATGCGCCTCAACAGCGGAGCAGCACTGAACATGAGTTCGGTTAAAAATCAGTTGGATTGGTTCAAGTCTGAGAAGCTGGTAAAAGACAGCATCACAATGGACACTCTGGTCGATTCTTCGTACGTGGAATCCATTTAAAGCAATCTGCTTGTTGACAAGAGTGGTGGCCCCTGAACCCTGGTTCGGGGGCTCACCTATTGAAAGCAAAATCTATGAAACTTCTGTTGGAAGACATTTGTCACAGCTACGGCCAATTGCAGGTATTAAAAAACATCAATCTTGAAGTCCCAGACAGAAAAATTGTCTGTTTGGTAGGACCTTCGGGATGCGGCAAGTCAACGCTTCTAAGGATTATTGGCGGCCTGGAAAAGCCCATCTCGGGTAATGTTATTCAGGTTGGTTCCCCCCCCAAAGACAGTATTAATCCGCTCACATATGTATTTCAGGATTTTGCTCTTCTTCCCTGGCGCAGTGTTGAGGGAAATATCTCACTGGTACTGGAAGACCACGGAATTCGCCACCACCAGGCCGAGGAAATAATTGCTGATGTGTTAGAGAGAACCAAACTTTCTGACTTTAGAAAAGCGTTGCCCAAACAGCTTTCTGGCGGAATGAAACAACGGGTTGCTATTGCGCGGGCGCTGGCAGTTAAACCTGCTGCAATGCTTTTGGATGAGCCACTTTCTGCTCTGGACAGCCAGACCAAGGAATTGTTGATGGATGATCTCATATCTCTTTGGAGCAGGCAGCCATTTACGGCCGTATATGTAACCCACAACCTGCATGAAGCTGTGCGCCTTGGGCATTCAATAGTCGTTCTGTCCCGCCGGCCGGGCAAAATCAGGGAAATAGTTAACATTTCCAAGCCACTCCAGGAACGCGAACTGGGCGATGTTGAACTGGAAAAGTACCAGAAACACCTGTGGAATTTAATGCGGGATGAGGCCATATCAGCAGATAAGGAATTGCTAGATGTCTGAAGTCACACAGCAAGGCGAGAGTAAACTTGTCGCCTTCAAAGGTGGCGGATTTGTCACCAGAAAAATTAAATGGGTTGGCCCCGCTGTCTTTATTGTTTTGATTGCCTTTATGGAATGGGGGACAAGGGTTGGTTTCATCAGTTCTTTGACTTTGCCAAGGCCAAGCGATGTTTTTGGTACTTTCGTTGATTTGTGGAATACGGGATTGCTGTGGAAGCACATTATCCCTTCGTTTACCCGTCTTGGTGTTGGTGCATTTTTAGGTGTCATTGTGGGGACTGCCGTTGGCATTTCTATTGGTTTGTTTTCGTATGTACGGGCAGGATTAGTTCCGTTGGTGGCAGCAATATTTCCAATACCAAAAATTGCCCTTCTGCCGCTTTTTGTCATTTGGTTTGGCATAGACGAGGCTTCAAAATACGCACTAATCGCACTTGGCACTTTTACGCCCACTGTAGTCGCAACGTATGGGGCCGTTGATAATGTAGATAGGACACTCATAAGGATGGGACAGAGTTTTGGCCTCTCCTGGCGCTCGATCGTATTCAAGATTGTGTTGCCGGGGGCTATGCCCGGAATATTGTCCGGCCTCAGAGTAAGTCTGGCCATAGCAATAATACTGCTGGTTGCTGCCGAAATGCTGGGAGCTGAATTTGGTATTGGAGCCTATATACTTGAGGCTGGCTCATTATTTGATCTGGAAAGATTGTTTGCGGGAGTAACCATTCTTTCCCTGCTCGGTGTCGTGATAAGCGCCCTTGTCGGGTTCACTGAAAACCGCCTGCTGGGCTGGAGGACATGAACGCAAAACCGGAGACCGACTATGATGTTATCGTCGCAGGTGGCGGTGCAGGTGGCGTAGGTGCTGCATTGGGCGCTGCCAGAGCTGGCGCAAAAACGCTACTGGTAGAAAAATACGGCTTTTTAGGTGGTGCAGCCACCAATTCGCAGGTCCTGGCCTATTGTGGGTTTTTCCAGCAGGGAAAAAAACCAAAAAAAGCGGTTGGCGGCGCAGGAGATTTGGTCCTTGATGCCCTCAAGATCCTGGGATCGGATCCGGATGCATATTGCTCCGAAACAACCGGCAACTGGATTATTCTTTTGGACCCTGAAAAGGTCAAACTCGCCCTAGACCGCGTGTTGTTAGCAAATGGAGTTGACATTTTGCTGCATACTCGTGTGGCAGCCGCTACTCGCACTGCAAACCACATACACTCGATAACTCTTGCTGGAATGGATGGCAGGATACGATTGAGCGCAGAAGCTTTTGTTGACGCTACCGGAGACGCCAACCTTGCATTGGTTGCTGGAATTGATTGCCGACAAGGCAATGGAAAAAATCAGTTCCAGGCAGCATCCGGTCCAATCCGGATTGGCGGTCTGGACGCTGATTTTGTGATTGAGCGGCAGGTCATTGTTAAGGCTTTTGAAGAATACAACACTGCCGGTTGCAAATTCCCGCTTACGCGACATGACGGGGGCATCTATACTCGGGTGCCCGGCAGTAGCGACATGTGGTGGCTGATGATCGATTTTCCGATTCAGGACCTGTCTTCCAGCTCATTTACCAAAGCTGAAATTCACATGCGGGCGGCCGCCAATGAATATGTTGCAGTTTTGCGCGAAAACGTTGCCGGATTTGAGCGGGCGTACTTGATCCAGTCTGGCCCCCAAATTGGGGTTCGTGAGAGCAGACACCCCGCAGCTCGTTACGATCTGAGCGCCAACGACATTCGAACCGGTAGAAAACGTGAAGACGGGATTGCCCGGGCTGCCTGGCCTATGGAAGATCATTCGCGCCCTGGAAACCCGGTATATGAGCCGGTCGGGGGTGATGGATACGCACACATTCCCATGGACTGCCTTCGAGCAAAAGACATCAACAATTTATACTATGCGGGCCGTGTAATCGGCGCTGATCCTCTGGCATACGCCTCAATTCGTGTGATGGGAACATCATTTGCAACTGGGGAGGCAGCAGGTGTCGCCGCTTCAATGCCAAATGCAGATACCGATCAAATAAGGAAACAACTAAGCAACGGTGGCAGTATCATATAGTACGGGTGATTTTTTGCAGAAACTTAACAGCTGAACCAGCAGTGGAGTATTTTAGGGTCAGGACCTCAGTGCAACTTGCCGGTACCGTGTGAACAATCATGAAACGGGTTTGTTTCAAAAACATCAAACAACGAGCCGAGCGCCCAAGCTCATATGTTCAATAAAATACTTTAAAATTCCGCTGTGCAAAAACAAACATGTAAGCGCTTCTTATAAAGAGTTCATTTTCTAATGGCACCGTTTTTTGCCGATGCCAAGCAGAGCCGGGCCTTGCAGTGCAGATACACGATCAGGAAAAATCTCATTGTCACCGCGCATAATTTGTCTTGTCACGGTTTGATTCCGGGTCCTTGAATGGAATAATAGCCATCAAGGAGAATGAACATGGCACACAGACACAGCGACGATTTCAGACATGAAGCGGTGCGTATTGCACTGACAAGCGTTTTAACGCGGCGGCATGTTGCATCTGGCCTGGGGGATCGGGTTTTCAACCCTGAGCAAATGGGTGCAACTTTTTAGAACCGATGAAACGGCCTCAGTTCCAAATCAAGACTTATTCAAGGAAGTCGAACGCCTGCGTGACATTTTGAACGTTACATCACGTATGTTATTTCGTCATCGGCGGCACCATCGATGTAATCAAAAACTGGTCTGGGTAAGCGTTTCCGTGCCAATTTTCTAAAATCATGGTGGTTATGGCAATCACGAAGGTGCATTTTTATTTTACGCCCATTTTTGTTGTTGTAGTTGAAATTTATATATTCAGCTATCTCAAGTAATAAAAAATTGCATTGGAAGGAGGCCTGATAGTTTGTATTTGTCTTCGTACTCAGGGCATTCTTCCAGAACCCATGAATAACGGGTCATTTTTTAACGCCCCTTTCAAGTCGTACACTCGTGCTGCATTCTCGCGAAATATTTTCTGCATATCTATGTCGGGAAGCGTATGCATGGCTTCAAGCAAGTTCGTTAGCTGGGCTTTAAAGCTTCCAAAAACACTTTCTATCGGGTAATTGGAACCAAAAATCACTCGGTCTGTCCCAAACATTAAAATGGTTTCAAGAACAAACGGGCGAATTTTTTCTACACGCCATAGCTTGTCTACAGGCCATAGCATCGACAATTTTACGAACACGTTCGGGCACGCAGCAAGCTTTTGCAATGAGCGGCGCCAATCCTCGAAGTTATCAGTCCCATCGGCAATTCTGGGCCACCCAATATGGTTTAGAACAAATGTCATCCCAGGGAATTCACGGGCCAGAGATACACCTTCATCCGCCTGCGTTGAAAAAATACTTAGCTCGAACAGCTTTTTTTGCTTGTCTATAGCCGCAATATTCTTGCGAACGTTGAAAACGCCGGAAATTCCACTGCGACTGGAAATTCTCGTATCAGCATTCAGTCGCATTCGAAAACCGCGAACGCGCCAAATTTTGGATAATTCCTCGATCTCCAGCGCCGCAGAATCGCCAGTCAGGTCGACACGTGCGATATGTACTACTTCAAAATTATGTTTACTTGATTGGCTTAAGACCCAATCGGTCTCTTTTTTCGGGTGGTCGCATCCAGCTTCTATATGAACGCCACCAACCAAATTCAGGAACGACCCCACCTCTCTTACGTAATCACCATATTCGAAGTTGCGCATTAGAGATCTGTGATCACCCAGCACCGGCCTCGCACTGTCAGGCGCCAACCAGGCGTACCGGTTATACGATCGGTTCCACCAGTGAAAGTGACCGTCAATGACTGGATAATCCAAAAGTGCATGTCGATCAAGATCACACATTTTACCCCGCTTTAATAAAGTTAACCCGGTAACATTTGCACGCTACCGGGCTATTGTTAGGTGAATTTCAACCAAAAAAAGTTGTTATTCAATTGCATCGATTAAATCAACGAGACCTACGCCCCACCAATCTTTTGAACCCTCAAGGTTTCTGGCAGCTTCCAGTGCGCCCGCGCGCAGCTGTAGAAAGTCTGCCTGAGGGAATTCGCGAACGCGGTCAGCACCAACACGGCTTGCGATGATCTCACGTTTGGCTTCATTGCGTGAGATGTAAACACCGCCGCCTTCTTCGATCATAGTAACGATAGAATTGATATCAATTTCATCGGACTGATCCCCAAGCCATTCCATGGATTCGTCTAGAACAGCTTTCAACTGAGCCTGCTTATCTTCGGATAGAGACTGCCATTTAGCTTCGTTGATAACCCAAACGTGGAACGCATACATATCATCAAGTGCAATGATGTTCGGTGCGGCAAGGTGCCATTTGTTTGCGATAACATCCGCCGGCAGACCGTGGGCAGCTTCTACAAGACCTGTTTTTAAAGCAACGAATACCTCATTCCAGTTAACTGGAGTTGGGTTGGCGCCAAGGGCTTTGTAAGATTCGATCCACACATTAAGCTGTGGAGAACGAACTTTCAGTCCATCAAAATCTGCAGCAGAATCGAGCTCGTTCCTGGCAAAAAACGAACGTGCCGGAAGGTTTTTCAAGCCAAGAATACGAAGGCCGTGCTCAGCAGCCACTTCGTCAATAACGTCCTGCATGAAATCACTTTCCAGTACACTCTCGATATGCTCACTATCACGAAAAATGAACGCGAAAGACGTAGTTTTAAGGAAGTCGTTGTATGGTGTCAGCCATGCAAAGTCAGTGCCAACAATATCTATGGAACCATCGATGACCTGCTCTAGTATCTGGGCAGCGTTACCAAGCACAGGGCCTTCTATGTGCTTGATTTGAACATCGCCGTCTGCTTCAGCAAGGTTATCGCGAACGCGGTTGCCAAGCTGATTACGCAGAGAGCCGATGGTGTCTCCGGTAGCCATTGTTAAGGTAGTTTCGGCGTAAGCTGCAGAACTCGCTGCAAGCACAGTTGCCATGACGGCAGCGCCTATAAGGCTCTTAATATTCCGATTCATAGTATCCTCCATTTAAGACATCGGTTTCTTCATTTCGAACTAAGTTTTTCTACAGCCCCGTACCAAAAAGCTTTGGCAAGATCGTCGATACTTCTGGAACAAATGTCAGCAGAAGTAGAATGAAGAGCAGCGGGAAGTAGAAAGGCATGACCGCACGAACCATGGTCATGAGGGGTTGCTTTGTGATGTCCATCATCACGAAAAGCAGCACTCCGAACGGTGGTGTTAACGCACCGATCAAGAGATTCACAATAATCACCATCGCAGAATGGATTGGTTGCAAACCAACCGAAGCCATCAATGGGACGAATACGGGTACTGCGATCAGCAGAATGACAGTTGTCTCCAACATTGCACCGGCAATCAACAGAATGACATTGATCAGCAGAAGCAATATGATGGGGTTATCAGTCACGCCGGTCACAGCCGAGGCAAACCATCCAGGCATATCATTCATTGCCAATACCCAAAGAAAGGGTGCTGCTGAGGCAATCAGGAATGCAAGAACACCTGTTGTTAAAACCGTTTCAACTGCACAACGCCATAGTCTTTTCACAGTCAGCTCACGAAGCCAAAAGCCCAATCGGATAGAGTATATAGCTGTCAAAGCACCCAACTCCGTGGGTGTTGCGACACCGAACAGTAGGCCTGCCATAAGAATTCCAGGAGCCGCCAATGCTGGCGCTGCACTAACAAATGCTCTGAACCTGCTGGCTGCACTGAGACGAGGCTGTAGGTCGTGCTGAATTTTTCCGCGCGATGCAAGAAATGCGATCATGAGCATAAGGCTAAACCCCATTAACAATCCCGGTATCACACCAGCCAGGAATAAGTCGCTCAATGGGATATTGGCGATCACGGCATACTCAACCATTATAACCGATGGGGGAATAATCGGGCCAATTACGGACGAGGCTGCCGTAATAGCTGCTGAGAACTGAAGCGAATACCCGCGACGATTCATTTCCTGAATTTCAATTTTGCCCAACCCGGCGGCATCTGCTTGAGCTACGCCGCTCATACCGGCAAAAATAATACTGGCTATCACGTTCACATGCCCCAACCCGGCTTTCCTGTGGCCGATCAGTGCGTTAGCAAAATCAAAAATTCGTCGGGCAATCCCACCTTGAGAAAGCAGATTGCCAACAAAAATAAACAGCGGAAGAGCTAAAAACGGAAAGCTTTCCAGACCTGGTGCCATCCGGCTTGCAACAATCGCGGGTGAAAAAGTGCCGTCAATCGCGAGAAAAACCAGGCCAGAGAAAAGCATGGCAAATGCCACTGGAACCCTAAGAACTACCGCAGCAATTAAAAATACGAATATCATCCCAATAGACACGTGATTATTCCTCGCCTAATTCTGGATTCAGTATTAGCAGTGGGTATGTATTTGCACTGCCGACTTTAAGACGGGCAACGCTATCCATTATCATCACCAACTGTGTAATTGAAATTGATAGCATCGCTATCATAGTTGGAATTCCAAAAACCCACCC
>JAKISW010000025.1 GCA_021648375.1 Devosiaceae bacterium | reverse complement strand
CATTCTCCCGGCCCCTGCACATTTTATGGCACGGCAAATACCAACCAGATGCTGATGGAAATTATGGGTCTGCACCTGCCCGGCGCAAGTTTTGTTCCCCCCGACTCACCCCTT
Organism: Devosiaceae bacterium; assembly: GCA_021648375.1. Classification (GTDB taxonomy): domain Bacteria; phylum Pseudomonadota; class Alphaproteobacteria; order Rhizobiales; family Devosiaceae; genus DROE01. The sequence goes on along the minus strand of JAKISW010000025.1, from coordinate 40,105 downwards.
AGAAATGCCTTGACGAAAAAAGCTGTAACTCAGCTTCTCTCATTGCGAGCCACAGGGGAAAATTATACCCCCGTTGGACAATTGCTGGATGAAAAAGTCCTTGTTAATGGCATTGTTGGTTTGCTGGCCACCGGCGGCTCCACAAATCTGACCATTCACCTTATTGCCATTGCCGCTGCTGCGGGCATCTCCATAACATGGGACGATATGTCTGAACTGTCCCAATCCGTGCCTTTATTGGCTAGAATTTATCCCAATGGGGTGGCTGATGTGAACCATTTTCACGCCGCCGGAGGCATGGGCTTTTTAATTCGCGAACTGCTTGAAGATGGCTATTTGCACAATGATGTAAAAACCGTGGTGGGAACGGGGTTGGAAAAATATACCAAAGAGGCAAAACTTGTCGATGCCGCTCTAACCTATGAGCCGGTGCCACAGGTTTCTCCTCTGCCCAAGGTTTTAACCTCCACTAAAACTCCCTTTTCCGCCAATGGCGGATTAAAGGAACTCAAAGGCAATCTGGGTAATTCAATTATCAAAATTTCAGCGGTTAAACCTGAGCATCGACGTGTAAAAGCTCCCGCGAAGGTTTTTCATTCACAAGGTGAGTTGATGGATGCTTTTAAGACAGGAAAATTGACCTCAGATATGATCGCGGTGGTGCGTTTTTGTGGCCCAAAAGCTATTGGCATGCCCGAATTGCATAAGCTGACCCCTCTATTGGGTATATTGCAGGACCGGGGATTAAAGGTGGCGCTGGTAACCGATGGGCGCATGTCCGGTGCTTCGGGCAAAGTCCCCGCAGCTATTCACTTGACCCCGGAAGCACTTAATGACGGGCCAATTGCTAAGATAAGAGACGGGGATATGCTGCTTCTTGATGCCGATAAGGGGACGCTTACCTTTGTTGGCGATGAAGAAAAATTCAATGCCAGAAAAGCAGCGATTTGCGATTTGAGCGCTCAACATCAGGGCATGGGTCGTGAATTGTTTTCTTCATTTCGCCAGCGGGTTGGTTTGGCTAGCGATGGCGCCAGTATATTTGGCACAAAAACGCCCTAAATTCAAAAATCAAAAACCGCCGCCGGTCTTAAAACTGCCTGAGCGACGTGACCCTTTGGAGCCGGAGCGTGGGCGCGAAAATCCTTTGCTTGATCCGCCTCCTCGTCTTGTGGGTTGCGCCCATGGGGAGCGTTGGGTTTTTCCTGAGTTCTTTGATCTGGAGTTTTTCGAACCTGAATTGCCCCAGGGTCCACGCGATGAGCTGGATCTGGAATTCGAGCGAGAGCGGTTGTTGCTTCTTCCCTGTCGCGGCAGACCAAAACCGCCGCCCCAGTCACCGCTTCCAGCCTTCCAGCTCTGGCTGTTTTGCCATTGGCCCCAATAGCTGGCAGCGGTAATGGCTCCGCGCAAAAACTCGCCTAAAATATCACCCACCAGTTCATCCTGACGAAACTGGGATCGTGGATCGTCAAAGCGCGATTTTTTGAATTCCCAGCCGATATCTTCAAGCTCACGGCGTCTTTTCTCCAAGACCTTTAGCCGCTCTCTTAATTCACGAATTTCGTTTACCTGATCAAAGGCTCTGGCGCGGGTATCGCTAATTTTGGTGACTATGCCATCATCGCGCCCGGTTGCGGTTTTTCTGGCATCGCTCATAAGATCCTCAAGATCGCGCCCCTTAAGAGCTGCTGCCAAATCGCTGACTGCATTCGAAAATGCCGGGTCCTTGCCATCGGCCAGATCGCCAAACTGCACGGCCAATTCATCGCGCTCATCTTCGGCTTCCAGCATTTTCTGGTCGATTTGATCCAGTTTCTCGCGTGCATTGCTAAGCGCTTTGGTTATTGGCGCCCCGCCGGCTTTTTCAATGGCCTGAGTTTCCATCAAATCAAGTTCATCTTCAACGCTTTGTGCTGCCTCTTCTTGTCGTTGAGCATGTTCACGCAGCCTTAGGGGGATTTCGTTGAGCATGGCAAAATTTGGTCTGGCATTTTGATAGTCGCTAAGTTTAGCCACCATTGCATCCAGCCAGCGTATCAGATTATTTGCCCGGTAATTTTTTGTTCCATACCCAGCCGCCCATAGATACATAAAAAGTGCATCCTGACGATAGGGTTGCCCCTTTTGCTCCTGATCAAGTTCAGCCTGTTCGGTTTTTTTAATCGCCTCCTCGGCAATTACCCGCAACTCGTTGGAACGAAGGCGTTTTTTTGTGTATTGAGGGTCTTTTTCTACAATGCGCGAAATTTCATCAGACAAAATTTTGAGTTTTTCCTGATCCTTCTCCATCGCCTCAAGAATATCCTGACGGGCTTTGGCATTGGCGGCAATTTTTTTGTCAATTTGTTCCAGTTGTTTTTCAGATTTTGCAATCTGGCTGGCATGCTTTTTCAAAACATCACGCGCAGCTTTTTCCGCTGCAAAAAGCCTGCCTTCAATTTGCTTCTGCCCATCTGCACCAAGACGGTTAATGCCAAGGCGGGTGGCGGCAAGTTTTCGAAACAGCTCGGCTTCGCCTTCGCGAACTTTTGCCAGCCGTTCGGAACTGCGTGCAAGACGTTTTGCGATCTGATTTTCTTCCCGGCGAATATCCCTGACAGCAGAATCAAGGGATCTCAGGGCTTTGGGTCCGCTTATTGCCATTTTACCACCGCGTTACCGCCCCACCTGTTACGGGAATTGCATAGTTGATTTCCAAAAATCCCGCTTCCTTTTGTCCCACTATATTGCGCTGAATAATACCGTCATCGCGTTTGTCGGCTCCAACCGAATTATAAACGAATTCCGGCACCCTTAAACCCCACAGGGCCACGGTTTCAATCTGTCCCGTTTCTTCATTAGCAATTGGTAGTTTTAGAATGTCTCCATCGTCATCAACCGCTTCCACAACGATATAGTAATTGGTTGCGTCGCGGTTGATTTCAGGGAAAGTCCAAAATCCGGACTGAACTCCATCCCTGTTGACCACCCTTAACGAATAATTGGCCCGTAATTGGTCTCTTATATCGGTTAAACCGGCAAGGGCATCTTGCGCTTCCAGTCTGTCTCCCTCGCGGGCTGCACTCTGCCCTCTTTTAAGCAGGGCGCGGGCGCTGGTAACTGCCGTTTGAACTTTGGTTTCATTAAATATTGTTTGAAAAATTTCCTGCATTTGTGCAGGCATTTCTTCAGCCAGCTCAATGCGAGCGGTCTCAAGCTGGTTTTGCTGATATGGAATGTAGGCAAAAAAGTATGCGCTGATTGACAGGAATACCGCCAATCCCCCGCCAACCACCCATTTTGCCCATTTGGAGCGGGAGACATAAAGCTGCGCCAGAGTCCGTGAAAAACCTGCCGGTGCAGGTTCATAAGAAAAGCGCCCCTCTTCAAGGGCTTCCACCCCTTCCAGCAGAATACGATCGGGAACTTTAATTCCCTGCTCCGCGTAAACGGTGCGCAAGCGTTCGATCATGCGCGATTTACGTTCACCGCCCTTGATTTCACGCAACGCCAAATCCTGACGATAGCGCAGCGTATCCACTACATCCATCGCCAGCATTACCTCGCTTAAAGGTGCCGCATCCAATTTGTTATCAGCACTCATTGCTGGCAAGACCCTTCAGCCTGGAAACCCTTTTCAATGTCGCCACAAGATTTGCAGTGCAAATCAAAACCCTTTTTTTACTTTGATTCTTCCAGGATCAAAGCGTTGCCATCGGCTGCAAGCTTGGCAAGTCTTTGTTTGCCATCCTCAACCGCGTCGCGAATTTCAGCTGAATTCTGGGTCGAAAGTTTGCGCATTTCAGCGATGATGGCAATTGAATTTTCCTGAAAACTGACCACACTATCAACCAGCATTTTAACAGATTCAGCTCGAATGGTGGGACCATAGCCAGCCCTTAAAGCTTCTTCCTGCACTGTGTTGCCAATTTCAGCCAGTGTTTCCAGCGATTTTGACATCCCCTCTTTCATGGCGTTGAGGGTTTCAGTGCTTTCATGCAATCCAAACAGACCGGTAAAAGAAGCCGATAGGGCGGTCAAAACGGTTTCATTGGTGGTGAAAAACGAGATGGATTGCTGATAAACCCGCTCTTTGGCATTCGTTGTTTGCATCAGACGCGCCATAACCACTTCAGAGGTGTTATAGGAAATGGTCAGATTATCGCTTAAGTCTTTGGCGATCTGATAGCGACGCTCTTCGTTTTGCAAATCGCGCACCCGTTCATCGCGCACCATTTCCAAACGTGCTCTGTCGGCGGGCGTTCCCTCGCTAAACGCTTCCAGTTCCCCTGTGGCACCCTTTACAGCCTCTTTGCGATCACTGAGCATTCCCTCGGCTGTATCCAGCACCTCAAGGGCCATAACCTCGGATTGTTTCAATGCACCACGAAAATCCCTGTAAGCTTCTAAAATGGTCTGCTCACGGTCTACCTGGTCTTTTGTATCCTTGGAAACTTCCAGATAAATATCGCGAATTTTGTTAAAGCGGGCGGATATATCTCCACGGGTAATTTTCATCCAGACGTTGGAAGTTCGCTCCAACAGGTCAATTTTTCCATCATCAAGCTGATCAACCATTGCCTTGGCGTCATCACGAATAGAATCAAACCCCTTGGTTATATCTTCATAACGGGTGCCAATATTCATGGCGGCAACCTGTTCGCGCACCACATCGTTGAATATTGAGGCCTGATTAAGTGTGCGCCCGATCAATAAAACTTTGGTTTCATCCAGGGCTGTGATTTGTTGCAAAAGCCCGGTAATTGGGGCTTCTTCAGTTTTTTCGGGCCAAAGTCCCAGCTCACGAATAGAGCCCATGGCTTTATCCAGATATTGCAAGGGCTTGTTTACCACATCCAAGGGTTTGTTTACTACATCGTTGGCCATTCTTGGTGCTCCTGTTAAATTCAGCTTTGTCTGTTTGACATAATCGTACCCGAACGCAATTGGCAATTGCAAGCTCAACTGTGCGTCACCATCTATGCTCTGGCCCGGTTTTATATTGGTGCGTGAATACCGCATGAAAAGGGCAAAATCTATAAAAGGGTAAAATCCATGGAATTTAGCGGCAAATACCTGATTTTTGCTAAGCGGAAACGGGTCTGGAGCGCTCTTAATGATGAAATGGTACTCAAAGAGGCAATTCCTGGATGTGACAGCATAGAATGGCAATCTTCGACAACGCTAGAATTGACCATAAGGGTCAATCTTGGGGTCATAAAACCAAAATTTGCCGGCGAATTGGAATTAAGCAATATAATTGAGGCAAAAAGTTATACCCTTTGCGGTCATGCCAAGGGCAGTTTTCTGGGCATGGCTAAAGCCAGAGCTGACGTGCATTTAAGCAAATATCGCCTGCTGGAAAAAGATTTCGAACTGGAGTTTTTGTCTCAGGAGGTGGAAATTGATCCCGATGGGTCCTCAAGCCCCGGAGCAGCAGGTACTATTTTGGAATTTGAAGCCAGTGGCGGCGCTTCCAAAAACATCATGGCCCTTGGCTCCAAGCTGATCGGCAACAGTGCGCAGCGGGTTATCAATGGTTTTATGGGGCGGTTTTCATCTGCCATGCAGGCCCCGGTTGCGCAACTTCCCAAAGAAACACCAAGGGAATAGCAGGCGATAAATCAGATATTTAAACTCTTGTAATCACCTTAGATTGATCAGTCTTTTGTTGACCCCATTCCCCCTGTTGGGCATTTAGGTCCCAGATTGTAATAAAAACAATGTCTGGGGATTAGTTTCATGCCTGTATTAAAAAAACTACACATCTTATTCGCTGCCGCAATGCTCGCCGTTACCCCGGTTATGGCGGACGAACCTGACCCTAAAAACTGGGATCAACTTCTTGAGGAAGCTAAGGGTCAGGAAGTATTCTGGCACGCCTGGGGCGGCTCTGAAAATATCAATGCCTATATTGCCTGGGTGGGTGATGAGGTAAATTCGCGCTATGGGGTCACTCTAACTCAGGTAAAAATCTCAGAAACCGCAAATGTTGTGGCAAGAGTTTTAGCTGAGCAATCTGCCGGTCGTGATGAGGGTGGTGCGGTTGATCTGGTCTGGGTAAATGGTGAAAACTTTGCCGCCATGAAGCGCCAGGGCCTGCTTATGAGCTATCCATGGTCCACGGACCTGCCAAATTATCAATTGACGGATTTTGAAAACAAAGCTGTTTTGAGTATGGATTTCACTGAATCTGTCGATGGGCTTGAAAGCCCATGGGGCACAGCTCAACTGACCTTTTATTATGATTCAGCCAATCCTTCGTTTGTTGGTAATTCTCCCCCGACATCTCTGGATGATCTTGCCGACTGGATCGAAAAAAATCCCGGCCGTTTCACCTATGCAGCCCCGCCAAATTTTATCGGAACGACATTTCTAAAACAGGTGCTTTATGGTCTGGTGGATGACATTGCTGTTTTGCGTCAACCCGCTGATCAGGAAACTTTTGATGAGGTAACCGCGCCACTTTGGGCATGGCTTGATAGAGTTCAGCCAGATCTTTGGCGCTCGGGCCGGGTATATGCTGCCGACACCACCAACCTGAAAACCCTGCTTTCAGATAATGAAATTGATATTGCTATGACTTTTAACCCCGGCGAAGCATCTTCGGCGGTAATTGAAGGTCTGTTGCCTGAAACGACACGCTCATTTGTTATGGATTATGGCTCCATCGGCAATGCCCATTTTGTGGCTATTCCCTTTAACGCCAATGCCAAGGCTGCAGCAATGGTTGTCGCCAATTTTTTGATGTCTCCTGAAGCTCAGGCCCGTAAAAGTGACGAGGCAATATGGGGTGATCCAACAGTGCTGGCTATTGATAAGCTCAATGTTGAACAACTTAGCTTTTTTGATTCCCTTGCTCCGGGGGAGGCAACCTTAAGCGCTGAAGAGTTTGGCGCGATTTTGAGCGAGCCAGATGCCTCTTGGAGTGATGCGTTGGACGCAGAATGGGCCAGACGTTATGGTGCAGGAAACTGATAATGTTCAAGAAACTAGATGTAGAGCAAGTTTAGGAGTTAGGCAGCGCCTATGCCCAACCTGCAAATATTCCTCGTACGCTCAAAGCTGGACATGCTGCGTCTGGTAGTTTTGATGCTGTTGCTGATACCCATTAGCGCTGCCACCCTCACTCTGGTTGGCAGCGCTTTTAAATGGCACGGGGTTTCAGAGCTGTTTGGCATTAACGCCACCGCTTTTGGTGCCGTTGTTGCAGAACCTGGTTTTTGGAAATCTGTCTCCCTGTCATTTTGGATAGGTTTGATTACACCGCTTATCGCTTTATCGGTGGTGATGATTTTTATCGCCGCGTTTTTGAACAGCCCCAGCTTTAAATGGGTCTGGGCAATCATGAAGCCGGTATTGGCGGTTCCCCATGCTGCTGCTGCATTTGGATTGTTGTTTCTTATTGCTCCATCGGGATTTATTATCCGTTTGCTCTCGCCAGAAATTTCGGGGTTTCTTCGACCGCCCGACTGGCTGATTGTTAATGATCCGGCAGGGGTTTCTTTTGCTCTGGCGCTGGTTATCAAAGAAATTCCGTTTCTGTTTTTTGTGACAATGGCCGCATTGCCCCAAACAGATCTGCGTCGCACCCAGATTGCTGCCGGTTATGGTCATGGACAAATCTGGAGTTGGCTGATTTCGGTTTTTCCAGCCGTTTACCTGCAAATCAGACTGCCGGTTTTTGCAGTGATTGCCTTTGCTTCTTCAACCGTTGATGTGGCGCTTATTCTGGGGCCGGTTGCCCCCCCACCCCTTTCCATCCAGATTTTGCGTTGGATGAATGATCCCGATCTGGCCAAGGGCTCGATTGCTGCCGCCGCTGCCATCATCCAGATTGGTATTACCCTGTTGGCACTTCTCACCTGGTGGATTGGTGAGCATATTGTTTTGCATCTGGCGCGCATGGCGGCCATGCGCGGATGGCGCTTTAAAAGAGATTTGCCCTTTAGATTGTTTGTTGGGGCAATTATGGCCATTGCTGTCGGGCTGGTATGTTTTGGCATTGCTCTTCTTGTTTTGTGGTCTGTTGCGGGTGTCTGGCGTTTTCCTAACGCTCTTCCTGAAATCTGGACCTTTAAAAGCTGGGTCTCCCAGTTTCAAAACCTGGTGGAAACCGGGTGGCGGGCTGCCAAAATCGCTTTTGTTTCCTCCGCTCTTTCTCTGATGTTAGTGTTGGCAAATCTTGAAAATGAACATCGCAGTAATATTCGCCCGACCAGATTGGCCTGGTGGACGATTTTTATTCCCCTTTTAGTTCCGCAAATCGCTTTTATGGGCGGGCTTTCTGTTTTGTTTTTAAGGCTTGGTATTGATGGCACTTTATGGTCGGTTGTTCTCGTTCACATAATTTTTGTATTCCCTTATGTTTATCTTACCCTTGCCGACCCTTGGAATGCGTTTGATACTCGCTATCTTGACGTGGCCCGCACCCTTGGCAAGAGCGACAATCGCGCCTTTTGGGAAATTCGCCTGCCCATATTGCTGGCCCCGGTTCTTGGTGCCTTTGCCCTTGGATTTGCGGTTTCAATTGCCCAATATTTGCCAACCCTGTTGATTGGTGCTGGACGTCAGCCCACCATAACCACCGAGGCAGTGGCTCTGGCTAGTGGTGGCAATCGACGCTTGATCGGCACGTATGCGCTGGTGCAGACCCTGCTGCCATTTGTATTTTTTGCTCTGGCCTCACTGGTTCCAAAAATTGCATGGAGCAACAGGCGGGCCTTACTCCCCACAAGGATGGGTCAATAATTATGCAGAATAATGGTGGAATTAAACAAAACAATGATGGGCTCGTTCTGCAAGACGTGAAAATTTTGCACAATGATAAACATCTTCTGGGCATAGATGCCGCTATTAAACCGGGAGAGGTGCTAACCCTTATGGGGCCGTCTGGCTCGGGAAAGTCCACAATCATTAGTGCAATTGCCGGTTTTTTACCTGCGGTATTTACCTGTTCCGGCACCATTTTGCTCAACGGTAAAAATATTGCCAACCTGCCGCCCCAGCAACGAAAAATCGGGGTGCTGTTTCAAGATACTTTACTGTTTCCCCATTTTTCTGTTCTTCAAAACATTCTGTTTGCGCTCCCGCCGGGAGGCTCCATGGCTAAACGTTGCGAAAGGGCATTGTCCCTGCTTGATGATATTTCCATGGTTGAATTTGCCGATCGCGATACGGACACTTTGTCAGGGGGGCAAAAATCCAGAGTTGCCCTGGTTCGGGTAATAGCCTCGATGCCAAATGCCCTGTTGCTGGACGAGCCGTTTTCCAAGCTTGATGCTGATATGCGTGATTCGATGCGTCAGTTGGTTTTTGAAGAAGCCCGGCGCAAACAAATCCCAACTCTTTTGGTAACCCATGATCCAGAAGATGCAAAAGCCGCAAATGGCCGAATCCTGACCCTTTAAGGCTATAAATTTGCTCTTGTTCCGATCTTATGAAGCAAAAAATTGGTAGTTGGTGAAAAAAAATTGCTTTTTTGCTTGCTACCGGAGCGGTTGCGCGCTTGAATTGGCCTCTATCGTTCAACGGGGTGAAACCTCAACGGCATTGCCGAACTTTAATTAAATGACATTTGTCGTAACTCAAAAACGAAGACAGGGAGACTAAAAATGAAAACCAAAACCCTTTCCAAAAGCCTCGCATCAAAGGTTGGAATTCTTGCCGGCGGTATTGCGCTTGGCGCCATGCTTGCCGGTTCTGCACTGGCTGAGCCTGCAATCATTTATGATTTGGGTGGAAAGTTCGATAAGAGCTTTAACGAAAGTGCCTATAATGGTGCAACCGCATGGGCTGAAGAAACCGGCCTGTCTTTTCAGGATATCGAATTGCAGACCGATGCCCAGCGTGAACAGGCATTGCGCCAGTTTGCCCGTCGCGGCTCAAACCCAATCGTGGTTGCCGGTTTTTCATGGGCCACGGCTCTTGGAAAAGTAGCGGCTGAATTCCCCGAAACAAATTTCGCCATTATCGACATGGTTGTTGATGCGCCAAATGTGCGTTCTGTGGTATTTAACGAGCATGAAGGCTCCTTCCTCGTTGGTGCCTTGGCAGCAATGAAGTCTGAAACCGGAAAAGTCGGATTTGTTGGCGGCATGGATATTCCCCTGATCCGCAAATTCTATTGTGGTTATGCCCAGGGCGCCCGTGCGGTTAATCCTGATATCGAACTTTTCGAAAACTATACCGGCACCACACCTGCCGCCTGGAATGATCCGATTACCGCTGGTGAATTGGCAAAAGCTGCCATGGCTCGCGGCGCAGACGTAATTTATGCGGCTGCCGGTGGCTCTGGCCTTGGTGTGCTTCAGGCAGCAGCTGATGAGGGTAAATTCTCGATCGGTGTTGATGCCAATCAAAACTATATTCAGCCCGGATCAGTTCTTACCTCTATGCTGAAACGCGTTGATCTGGCTGTTGCCAGCGCTTTTGCTGATCAGACAAATGGCGAGTGGACCTCTGGCTTCCAGGTCATGGGTATTGGCAATGAAGGTGTTGGCTGGTCGTTGGATGAATTCAACGCCGACCTGATTACCGATGAAATGAAAGATGCAGTTGATGCGCTTTCTGCCAAAATTCAGTCCGGTGAAATTGTTGTGCATGATTACACAACCGACGGCACTTGCCCGGTTTCCTGATAATCAGGGTTTGAAAAAAAGATATGACTGAAAACAGTCCTAATATTCAACAGCGGCCTAAAACGGCCGCTGTTGGCGATGTGGCCATTGAACTGGTCGGCATCAACAAGCATTTTGGCCCTGTTCATGCCAATAAGGACATTGACCTTAAAATCAGGCGCGGAACTGTTCATGGAATTGTTGGTGAAAACGGTGCTGGTAAAACCACACTTATGTCGATCCTTTATGGATTTTACACCGCTGATTCCGGCCAGATTCTGGTTGATGGCAAACCCGTCAAAATTAACGACAGCAGCCATGCCTTAGAACTTGGCATTGGCATGGTGCATCAGCATTTCATGCTGGTGGATAATTTTACCGTCCTGGAGAATGTAATTTTAGGTGCTGAAGACAGCCCGTTATTAAAAACAAGTTTAGCAAAAGCCCGCTCTGTTCTTGCCCAACTGGCAACAGATTATGAGCTGGAAGTTGATCCCGACGCCTTGATTGAAGATCTTTCGGTGGGCGGTCAGCAACGGGTGGAAATTCTAAAAGCCCTATATCGCGGCGCTCAGACCTTGATTTTGGATGAGCCGACCGGAGTGTTGACCCCATCGGAAGCTGATCATCTGTTCAAAGTGCTCGAAACCCTGCGCGCCCAGGGAAAGACCATCATTCTGATCACTCATAAACTGCGCGAGATCATGGCCATCACCGATGACGTATCGGTAATGCGTCAGGGTGCCATGGTTAAAACCCTGATAACAAAAAATACCGACCCGGCCGAACTGGCCGAACTCATGGTTGGCCGTCGCGTTTTGCTACGGGTTGAAAAAGGTGAAGCCAATCCCGGCGACGTTTTGCTTTCAGTCCGCGACCTTGAGGTCAAGGATGATATGGGCGTCCTAAGGGTTAAAGGCGTTGATATTGATGTAAGGGCTGGCGAAATTGTTGGCATTGCCGGGGTTGCCGGCAACGGTCAATCGGACCTGCTTGAAGCTGTAACCGGTATGCGACAGGCCTCTGCGGGGAAAATACAGATTAAAGGCAAGGATTTACGTTTTTCCGGAGACGCGGGTGGCGCGCTGGTTAGAAAACTCGGCCTTGCTCATGTGCCCGAAGACCGCCAGGAAGCTGGCCTGGTTATAGAGTTTGAGCAGTGGGAAAATGCGATTTTAGGCTATCAGGACGATGATAAATATGGCCAAGGGGTGTTTTTATCAATTGCTGCCGCCCGCGCTGAGGCCAATGAACATATTAAAAAATACGATATTCGCCCGGCCAATAATCGATTGAAGACTGCCAATTTTTCCGGCGGTAATCAGCAAAAAATTGTTCTGGCCCGTGAGATGAGTTCAAACCCGGATGTTTTGGTAATTGGCCAGCCCACCCGAGGGGTGGATATTGGTGCCATTGAATTTATTCACAATCAGATTATTGCCATGCGCGATGCTGGCAAGGCAGTGCTTTTGGTTTCGGTTGAACTGGATGAAATCCGCTCATTATCAGATCGAATTCTGGTGATGTTTGATGGACATATTGTCGGGGAGGCTGATCCGGCAACCGCAACCGAATCCGAATTAGGACTTCTCATGGCAGGTATTGAGGATCAATCAGCAACTAAGCCTGAAAATAATAAGGAGCGCACTAAATGAGCGTTCGCAAACCTTTGCCCCGTTGGGCTGACCTGATTTTAATACCGGCGCTGAACCTGACCCTTGCCTTTCTGGTTTCAGGGCTTGTGGTGCTGATTATTGGAGAAAGTCCACTGGAAGCGGTGCAGATTTTGCTGTTTGGCGCTTTTGGTTATGGGGAAGGGCTTGGATACACCCTGCATTTTGCCACCAATTTTGTTTTTGCCGGTCTGGCGTTTTCCATTGCTTCTCACGCGGGCCAGTTCAATATCGGTGCTGAAGGTCAGGCCTATATCGCCGGGTTGGGCGCTATTCTGGTTGCTCTGTTTCTTGACCAGACGCATTGGTTGATTGTTATGCCGCTGGCCATGTTGGCGGCAGGTGCCCTTGGCGGGTTTTGGGGGTTTGTCCCCGGTTATCTGGCGGCCAAGCGCGGTTCTCACGTGGTTATTACCACGATTATGTTCAATTTTATTGCCGCATCAATAATGGTTTACCTGCTCAATAATGTTCTTAAAGAGCCATCCAATATGGCTCCGGAAAGTGCATCGGTTGTCAATGCGGGTAAAATGCCCCAATTGCGCGAATTTTGGGATTTCTTCGGATTTGCCCCGGTAAATGTGATGCTGTTCGTGGCCATTGCTGCCCTGATATTTACCTATATTTTATTGTGGCGCACCGAACTTGGTTATAAAATCCGCACACTTGGTAAAAACCCTGATGCGGCCCATTATGCGGGAATTTCCAACTCGGCGATTGTAATGATTTCTATGACCATTGCGGGGGCGATGGCGGCCATGATTGCTCTTAACGAGGTTCTTGGGGTGCAAAACCGACTGGTTCTGGATTTTGTATTTGGCTATGGTTTCGTTGGTATTGCGGTTGGCCTTATGGGGCGCAATCATCCGATTGGAATTGCACTGGCGGCCATATTGTTTGGTGCGTTATATCAAGGGGGTCAGGAGTTGGCCTTTATGATGCCTGCGGTTACCCGCGAGATGATCGTGGTTATTCAGGCGTTGGTTATCCTGTTCACCGGAGCTATGGAGGGCCTGTTTCGAGGTCCATTGGAAACCATATTCGGCCTGATTGAGTTCAGCAAAAATTCAGATGCGGAAACTGAAAAAGATCAACACAAAGATTCGAAGGAATAGGGGGCGGCAATGGAATTTTTCAACTCTTCGATTTTTATGCTTGATTCATCTATCCGGCTGACAGTTCCCCTGTTGCTGGCTTGTCTTGCCGGGCTTTATTCGGAACGGGCGGGAATTTTTGACATCGGACTTGAAGGCAAGATGCTTGCCGGAGCCTTTGCCGCCGCAACGGTCGCAGCACTAAGCGGATCCGCGCTTTATGGTCTGATGGCCGGAATTGGTGTTTCCATCATCATGTCACTGATCCACGGCGTTGCCTCCATTACTTTTCGTGGCAATCAGATCATTTCCGGCGTCGCCATAAACTTCCTTGCCGCTGGATTGACGACCCTTTTGGGCCAGACATGGTTCCGCCAGGGTGGGCGCACCCCCCAGCTTTCCGGCGATGCCCGCTTTACAGGTATCGAACTTCCATATGCAGCCGAACTTGCCGATGTTCCAATAATTGGCGGCATTTATTCAGAACTGTTATCTGGTCATAATATTCTTGTCTATGTGGCCTTTGCTGCGGTGCCAATAACCTATTATGTATTGTTTCATACCCGGTTTGGCCTGCGCCTCAGGGCATCGGGAGAAAATCCCAAAGCCGTTGATACTGCTGGCGTAAACGTCAATTTTATGCGCTTTAAGGCGGTGATAATTACCGGGGTTTTGTGCGGAATTGCCGGAGCCTACCTGTCCACTGCCCAGTCGGCCGGATTTGGCAATAATATGACAGCCGGCAAGGGCTTTATTGCTTTGGCTGCGTTGATTTTTGCTAAATGGATGCCGATTCGCGCCCTGTTTGCCACTCTGTTGTTTGGCTTTTTGGATGCATTGCAAATTCGCTTGCAGGGAGTTGAATTGCCCATGATTGGCGAAGTTCCGGTGCAGTTGATTCAGGCATTGCCCTATGTTTTGACGGTGATATTACTGGCAGGATTTATTGGCAAGGCGGTTGGTCCCAAGGCTGGTGGCATCCCCTATGTCAAAGAACGCTAGGCCAATTTCGGAGCGGACAATGGATGAAATCGACCAACAATTGCTTAAGGAAGCAAAAAACGCGCTTGGCCTTGCATACGCCCCCTATTCAAAGTTTTTGGTGGGGGCGGCAATTCTTAGTGATGATGGCAAAACCTATGCGGGCTGCAATGTGGAAAATGCAGCCTATCCTTTGGGTAATTGCGCCGAAGCCTCTGCCATATCGGCAATGATTATGGGTGGTGGAAAACACATTGTGAGAGTTTTAACTGTCGGTTCTGGGAATAGACCCGTTACCCCATGTGGAGGATGCCGCCAGCGTATCCGCGAATTCGCAACTTTTGACGTGCCGGTGACCTGTGTCGGGATTGATGGGGGTGAGCCGCTTTTTACCAGTATTGAGAAATTGCTGCCCCATTCTTTTGGACCGCAGTTTTTGCTCTCAGAATAACGAAAGTATTTGCATGCAAGCCATAGATATTATCCGCCAAAAAACCGATGACATCGAAATTAAAGCGGCGATTGTGCTTGGCTCCGGCCTTTCTTCAATTGGCGATTTGTTGAGCGACAAACAGGTTTTCCCCTATTCCGAACTGCCTGGCTTTCCCGGATTTGCTCAGGAAACAAAAGCTGTTTCAGGACATGGTAGTGATTTGCTGATTGGTAAGCTGGCCGGAGTTCCGGTTGCGATCTTGACCGGGCGTGAGCATTATTATGAGCATGGTAATGCCGCCGCCATGCGCCCGGCTTTGGAAACTGTTGTAGCCCTTGGTGCAAAGACCTTGTTACTGACAAATTCCGCGGGATCTTTGGATGAAAGTGTCAGGCCGGGTAATCTGATGATGCTCAGGGATCATATAAATTATGCGGGCATGAACCCTCTGATCGGTGAGCCTAGTGACAAAAGATTTGTGAATATGGTTGATGCCTATGACCCTGATCTCAGGAAAAAGGCAAAACAGCTTGCCCTCGATCTGGGTTTTGATCTTAAAGATGGCGTATATTTATGGTATTCGGGACCATCTTTTGAAACGGTGGCTGAAATTAATATGGCCATTAGGCTCGGTGCAAACTCCGTTGGCATGTCAACTGCGCCGGAAGTGATAATTGCCAGAATGTTGGGGCTAAAAGTATGGGCCTGTTCGGGCATAACTAATATGGGGGCGGGAATGGCTAATGAAGAAATCAGCCACACCCAGACCAAAAATGTCGCTGCGATCTGTGCAGAAAAATTCGAAAAACTAATTCCAGCTTTGGTGCAGACATTATGAGTTTGAATGTTCGTGACATGAAATCCAAAAACATGGCGCCAAAAGGCGGCGCAACAAGCGGCAGTGCCTCAAGCGGCAAAGCAGTTGCAAAAATCGGTTCTGCCCATCAGCGCAATCCCGGCTTTGAGCTTGATCTGGATTGGGTGGACCGGATAGTCATGAACCGTTCGGCCCTTGAGCGCCGTGCCGCAACCATTGGCGCCCGCCGTACCGTAAAAAAGCAATATCAGGCCGCATGGCTCTTAAAGGCCATAACGCTTATTGATCTTACAACGTTAAATTCTGATGATACGAACGGCAGGGTGCGCCGTTTGTGCGCCAAGGCCAAAAATCCAGTCCGCCGTGATATTTTGCAGGCATTGGGGGCAAATGATCTGCCTATCCGCCCCGGTGCAGTCTGCGTTTATCATAATTTTGTCGCAACAGCGGTTGAGGCCCTAGAGGGAACCAATATTCCTGTTGCTGCGGTTTCCACGGCCTTTCCCCATGGCTTAACTCCGCTGGATATTCGTCTCAGGGAAATCAAGGCCTCGGTAAAAGCCGGTGCCAAAGAAATTGACATCGTAATTGAGCGCTCGCAGGTTCTAAATCAGGACTGGCAGGGGCTTTATGATCAGATAAAGGCTTTTCGCGAAGCTTGTGGCGATGCCCATATTAAAACTATTCTTGGTACGGGCGAGTTGGCGACCCAGACCAATGTAGCCAAGGCTTCATTGGTGTGCATGCTGGCCGGGGCCGATTTTATCAAAACTTCCACGGGCAAAGAAAAGGTCAACGCCAACCTTGTCACGTCCCTTTCCATGGTGCGCATGATCCGGGAATTTTATCAAAAGACGAAAATAGAAATTGGCTATAAACCGGCCGGGGGTATTTCTTCGGCTAAATCCGCGTTAACTTATATGGCGCTGATGAAAGAAGAGCTGGGCATAAAATGGCTTGAGCCTCACCTGTTCCGGTTTGGTGCATCATCGCTTTTAACCGATATTGAACGCCAGCTTGAACATCAGGTAACCGGACGCTACGCCGCTGATTATCGCCAACCCATGGTTTGATTTTTTGAGCTTTTTTATTTTATCCGTTGCGACTTTTTTTTAGTGAGATCCAAATGAACATAAATGAAATTTTTGCGAATCTGGATTATGGCCCGGCCCCGGAAGCTAAAGACATGGCCAATGGCTGGCTGGATGACCACGGGCGCAAATTCGGCCATTTTATCGATGGTCAGTTCACCCCCCATAAAAAAGGCTTTGCCAGCATAAATCCGGCAACAGATGAAGAACTGGCTCAGATCAGCAATGGCACAAGGGCCGATGTGGACAAGGCGGTCAAAGCAGCACGGGCCGCATTGCCTCTTTGGCAGGCTTTGAGTGGATTTGAACGAGCCAAATATCTTTATGCCATTGCCCGGCAATTGCAAAAACATTCACGGCTTTTTGCAGTGCTGGAAAGCATGGATAATGGCAAGGTAATCCGCGAAAGTCGCGATGCGGATATTTCACTGGCCATTCGCCATTTTTATCATCATGCTGGCTGGGCCATGCATGTTGATAATAAGTTTAAGGGATATTCTCCCTATGGAGTTTGTGGGCAGATTATCCCGTGGAATTTCCCCCTCTTAATGCTGTCATGGAAAATTGCCCCGGCCCTTGCGGCGGGAAATACTTTGGTTTTGAAACCGGCAGAATTCACCCCCCTTACGGCGTTGCTGTTTGTTCAGATTTGCTCTGAGGCCGGGCTGCCAAAGGGCGTGGTAAATATCGTCACCGGAGAAGGAGAAACCGGCGCTGCCATTGTTGAACATCCCGATGTTGATAAAATCGCCTTTACCGGTTCAACCGAAGTGGGCAAAATTATTCGCCAAACAACGGCTGGCACCGGCAAGGGACTATCGCTGGAGCTGGGTGGAAAAAGCCCCTATATCGTTTTTGAAAATGCCGATATTGATAGCGCCGTCGAGGGATTGGTTGATGCCATCTGGTTTAATCAGGGCGAGGTTTGTTGCGCCGGATCACGGCTCCTGGTCCATGAGAGTATCGAAAAAATATTCATCGAAAAACTAAAGGCCCGCATGGATAAGCTTAGGGTTGGCGATCCGCTGGATAAATCCATGGATATGGGGGCATTGGTTGCCCCGATTCAGGTGCAAAATATCAAAAAAATGTTGGAGCAGGGCAAAAAAGAAGGCTGCACCATCTATGAGGCCAAAGGGGATATTCCCACCATTGGCAGTTTTTTGAAACCGACTTTGATTACGGATGTTTCCCCCTCCCATTCTCTGGTGTCTGAAGAGATTTTTGGCCCGGTTCTGGTCGCATTAAGCTTTCGCAATCCTGACGAGGCGGTAGCGCTGGCCAATAATACCAAATATGGCCTTGCGGCCTCTGTCTGGAGTGAAAACATCAATCTGGCCCTTGATATTGCCCCACGGATAAAATCGGGCATCGTCTGGATAAACTGCACAAATCAGATGGACGCGTCGGCCGGATTTGGTGGCTATAAAGAAAGTGGATTTGGTCGTGAAGGTGGAGCTGAAGGCATGGTTTCCTACCTCAAACGCGATTGGGAAAAAAAGCTAAAACCCTGTGTTTTAGAACCGGTGAGAAAAGCCAGCGGGGTCAAAAATTCGTCTGCCATTGACCACACCGCAAAAAACTTTGTTGGCGGTAAGCAGGCTCGCGGCGACAGCGGATATTCCCGTCAGGTTATCAGCACAAATGGCGCTATGATTGGCACTGTTGCCGAAGGAAACCGCAAGGATATCCGCAACGGGGTCGAGGCGGCTCGCAAGGGGCTGGGTTGGGGTTCAAAACCGGCTCATTTCCGGGCGCAAATTCTTTATTACCTTGGTGAGAATCTGGATTATCGCCGGCAGGAATTTGCCGATCGTCTGCGCCAGCTCAACGGCCTTAGTGCATCGGTGGCCAAAAATGAGGTGGACCTTTCCATCCAGCGCCTGTTTGCATATGCAGGTTGGGCCGATAAATATGATGGTGCGGTGCACAATGTGCCAATTCGTGCCGTTGCCGCCGCCATGATTGAACCCATGGGGGTTGTTGGTATTATCGCTCCGCAAAATTTTGCTCTTTTGGCATCAATTTCCATGCTCGCTCCGGCTATTGCCATGGGTAATTGCGTTGTTCTGGTTCCAAGCGATAATGCTCCGCTGGCAATGACCGATTTTTATCAGGTGATCCAAACTTCAGATGTGCCGGACGGGGTGATAAATATTATCACCGGTGGCAGCCATGATCTGGCTAAAACACTTGCCGAGCATGATGGGGTTGATGCGTTGTGGTTTGCGGGTGATCAGGCGGGTTCAACGATGGTTGAAAAACTTTCAACCGGCAATCTCAAGCAGGTTTGGACCAATCTTGGCAAAGATTTGAACTGGAGTGATAGCGAAAAGTTTGATGGGGATTATTTTTTACAAAAGGCCACACAGGTTAAAAATGTCTGGATACCCTATGGCGCCTAATGCCCCTTGCACATTTTTTTAAAAGACGGGTTTCTTAAATGGTTTTTCTTCCCCAGGAAGTGATTGCAAAAAAGCGCGACGGCAAAAAGCTGACGGGGGAAGAAATTTCCCTATTCATTGATGGTTTTACCAAAGGCAAGGTTTCTGATGCTCAGGCAGCGGCCTTTGCCATGGCTATCTACTTTCAACAGATGGATATTGATGAGCGGGTATTCCTGACCATGGCCATGCGCGATAGCGGTGATGTGCTGGTTTGGGATCTTGATGGCCCCGTTGTCGACAAACACTCAACCGGCGGTGTCGGCGATAATGTTTCCCTGATGCTGGCGCCAATTTTAGCCGCCTGTGATACCTATGTGCCAATGATTTCGGGGCGCGGACTTGGCCATACCGGTGGAACGCTGGATAAATTTGATGCAATTCCCGGCTATTGTGCGATACCGGATAATGCGCTGTTTCATAAAACCGTTAGCGAAGTTGGTTGCGCCATAATCGGGCAGACCGATAATCTGGCCCCTGCCGATCGCGCCCTTTATGCTTTGCGTGATGTAACGGCAACGGTTGAAAATATCTCCTTGATCACCGCGTCAATATTATCCAAAAAATTGGCGGCAGGGCTGGACGTTTTGATTTTGGATGTCAAATGCGGCTCCGGGGCGTTTATGAAAACTTTTGACGAGGCTAGAGGGTTAGCCCAGTCCTTGGTTAAAGTTGCCAATGGTGCGGGTATGAATACCTCAGCGCTTATAACTGATATGAACCAGCCGCTGGCCAGTGCGGCCGGAAACGGACTTGAAATGCAAAACGCGGTTGAGTTTTTAACCGGGGATTTTGTTGATCCGCGACTTGAAGAAGTTACGCTGGCATTGGCGGCCAAGGCTTTGGTAATGGCTAAAAAAGCTGATGATGACAAACAGGGTTTTGCCATGGCCAAAACCGCCCTGAAATCAGGGCAGGCGCTGGAGAAATTCTCCCAAATGGTCAGCGCTCTGGGCGGGCCGAATGATTTTGTTGAGCAGATGCACACATATTTGATGCCGGCACCGGTAATTCATGATGTATTTCTTGAAAAATCAGGGATAATAAGCTCCATTGACACCAAAAAAATCGGCATGGCGGTGGTAGAGCTTGGCGGCGGTCGTACTTTGCCAACTGATAGAATCGATTTAAGGGTTGGCTTTGATAATCTGGCTATGATTGGAAGTGAAGTTGATCACACCAAACCGGTTGCGCGCGTTCATGCGCGTGATGAAGACAGCGCATCAAGTGCAGCAAAAAGATTAAACGAAGCATATAATATTGAGGGACAACTGCGGGACAACCCAATAATTTTGGAAGCAGTGGAGAACTGAGCGGGGGTAAAATTTCATGCCAAGGGCAATAATTTGTATTTTGGATAGTGTTGGCATCGGGGGCGCACCTGATGCCGCTGATTTTGGTGATGCAGGTTCCAACACGGTCCTGCATATTGCTCAAAAATGCGCGGAAGGGCTTTGTGACATTGCAGGGGTAAGAAGCGGGCCTCTAAATGTGCCCAATCTTGACAATTTAGGCCTTGGCGCTGCGGTGGAATTATCCTGCGGTATTATTCCTCCCGGCATGAAAAACCATCCCTCAGCTGGTGTTTGGGGCGTTGGACGTCAGGTTTCAATTGGCAAGGACACTCCCTCTGGTCATTGGGAAATTGCCGGTCTGCCGGTGCCGTTTGAGTGGGGTTATTTCCCCGATATCGTACCCGCATTCCCTCAGGATATGATCGAAGCAATAATTGAAGAAGCAGGCCTGCCCGGAATATTGGGCGATAAACATGCCTCCGGTACTGAAATAATCGAGGAGCTTGGTGAAGAGCAAATTCGAACCGGCAAACCCATATTTTACACCTCCGCTGACAGTGTTTTACAAATTGCAGTACATGAAGAAAAATTTGGCCTGCAAAAACTTTATGATCTTTGCCAACTGGTTTTTAAACATACCGAACCAATGAAAATCGGGCGGGTGATCGCAAGGCCATTTAGTGGTGATAGTGCCCACAATTTTACCCGCACCGGAAATCGGCGTGATTTTGCTATTGATCCGCCAGGGGAGCTTCTTCTTGATCGTGCAAAGGCAGCTGGCAGGCAGGTTTATGGAATTGGTAAAATATCTGACATTTATGCCGGACGCGGAGTTACCCATAAGATCAAAGCCACCGGTAATATGAACTTGTTTGACAGCACCCTTGAGGCTATGGAAATGGCAGCGGACGGGGCTTTGATAATGACCAATTTCGTGGATTTTGATAGTGAATTTGGCCATCGCAGAGATGTGGCGGGATATGCCAATGCTCTGGAGGAATTTGATCGCCGGATTCCCGAATTGATTTCGCGCATGCTCCCTGATGACCTGTTGTTGTTCAGTGCTGATCATGGCAATGATCCAACGGCACCGGGTACAGATCACACCCGTGAGCAGATACCCATTTTAATGTTTTCTCCAAAATTTGCTTTGTTGCCGGATCCAGCTCCAAAATCAATTGGTTTGCGCGTCTCTTTTTCGGATATTGGGCAAAGCATTTCAAAATGGCTCGGGCTTTCACAGGGCAGAAACGGCACCAGTTTTTTTTAAAAAATCTAAATTTAGTCTCAAGTAAAAGGTCACCTTGATATGAAATCAGTAACGGTTGTTGATCACCCGCTAATTCAACACAAACTTTCTATAATGCGCGACGAGGAAACCTCTACCGCCAGTTTCAGAAGGCTTTTGCGCGAGATTGCTCATCTGCTTTGTTATGAGGTAACCCGCGATCTGCAATTGGAAACCAAGGCGATTAAAACCCCTATGCAGGCTATGGATGCCCCCATATTAAAGGGTAAGAAACTGGTTTTTGCATCAATTTTAAGAGCTGGAAACGGACTGCTGGAAGGCATGCTTGATTTGGTTCCTGCCGCTCGGGTGGCCCATATCGGTCTTTATCGTGACCACGAAACCCTGCAACCGGTGGAGTATTATTTCAAAGCTCCATCAGATGTTGCCGACAGGTTTATTATTGTTGTTGACCCCATGTTGGCTACGGCCAATTCAGCCATCGCAGCAATTGACAGGCTTAAGGGGCGCGGTGCCAATAATTTGAGGTTTTTATGTTTGCTTGCTGCACCTGAGGGCATTGAAGCCTTTACCGAGGCACACCCGGATGTGCCGGTATTTACAGCAGCGATTGATAGTCATCTGAATGAAAAGGGCTATATTGTTCCAGGGTTGGGTGATGCAGGCGATCGCATGTATGGCACTCGTTAATACAAGCAGAAATACTGGCAGATTTTATTTGCCCTTTATAATGCTACAAGCGTTCTTAAATTAATTCGATCTCGCCCCCAAATCGTGGCAAGTGGAAAAACTGCTTATAAAGGTTGAAGCCTCCTTGCAGAACATAGCCGCCCCAAGGCTCATATTCTAGTTGAGATTCGGCAACGACCACATAGGTTTCACGGGCAATTGCAATGATTTCTGCGGGAAGTGTGTAAGCAGATTCCTCTTCTTTGGCCACAGCTCCGTTGTAGCCAACACTCCACACAACTTCAGAAATTCCATCCTCATCCACAAATACCAGCGTGACCAGTTGTTCTAGGTCATCAGCCGAAAAAGGCGTAAGAATTAGCCCGACCGCTTCAAAAAAATCGTTAAGATCATCCTCATCCAGCTGCTCGTCGCTTTGCGCCACAAGGTCCCCAAGGGCACCGGTTGCCACTGCCATTTTTCGGTCAACGGAAATGACCTGCGAAGCTTCGATTGAGCCCATATAAAGCACCAATAAGACTGGCAGGATAAGGGCAAATTCAACCGCCGCCACCGCCTCGCTGGAATGGTGTAACCTTGAAATTTTTAATCGGATATTTTTAAACCAATCCATTTTAATCCATTTCATGGGCGCGCCTCCTAAAACGGTTCATTGCGAAAAACTCGTACTGCTGAAAGCATGCGGGTACCATCGGCAAGGTTGCTAAGGTCAAAGCTTAATATGTCCAACATTGTGGGCCATTTGTAATAGGCTTCCACCAATATGATGCTGGCTCCGGCCCCATCGTCGTAATTTTCGACAATGGTCCATGAACCGTCAGTTAAGTCTACAACATTTGATAAAGTTGCAGCGCCAAAACTTGCCACTTCGGACACACGAATTCTCAAATTGTTACAATCGAACATTTCATAAAGGCCATCGCAGATTGCGGCCCTATATTCTGTTGAAGTATAATCTGCTGATTGGGCCTGGCCTGTTTTAATGAGCCGTGAACTGTCATTAACTGCGCTGTCCAGAATCTGTGAGGCCAAAAATATCAGGGAAGTTTCTAAAATAGCGCCGATAATGGCAAAAAATGGTAATGCTAAAAGACCAAATTCGACGGCGGTGACACCATTTTCATCACCTTTAAATTGGCCCGTTGTTTTGTTGCGGCGAAAAGGTCTGTACCGTGCAAAAAGCCTGAGCAGATTAACTGGTTTTGATGATATTGACATTTTTTAAGCCCACCAAATATTGGTTTTATTACGGGCAGGGGTAAAATTTTTAAATAGACCCGGCCAGAAATAGAACTGAACCCTTTTTTCAACAGCGGCATAGCTAACTTCGTTAAAAGTATTTTTTAAGCTTAGGTCTCAACCTTAAACTTATGCCTGTCGCTGTAATAAAAGCGTTCTTTATTTCTGGGCAGATTATATTACCCAAGCCTAATTTTTGGTTAGAGAATTAGCTGGAATTTTCCAGAATTTTTTGGGTTGGTTAATCAGCGGTTAGCTTGAAAATTAAAATGCTATCCAAAATTATAGAACCCAAACCAAGCCTTTGACCTAGTTAGCTGATGAGGCAACCAGATTGGATGAACTAATAGCATCAGCAGTAAAGGCCGTATCATCACCCAGCATGATAGTTGGCTGACAATTTGGAGCGCAGGACAATGTGGTGCGGGCCGCACCTTGATAAACGGTCACGAAGCCGGCTCTTTGCAAAACCACGCTCAAAATTATGTCGGCGATGGGGTTTCCAATGGAATCCAAAATAATGAGATTGGTTTTTCCATAACTGCGGCCGGTTAGAATTAGCGTTTGAGGGTCTTGAATGGTAACATCAGCAATGCCCGGATTGCCAACAATTACCGTTGCCGCAGGCGATGCAATTCTTAAGATACGAGCCATATTCACGTTAACCCAAACCGCCTCATTGGCTGTGGCCTCCCCCTGGCCCAAAGTATTCTGGGCAATGGCGCTTCCCCCGGACAATCCCATAAATACCATTATTGCGAAACTGGTTGCCAAAGCTCGCGCTGGTTTAAGAATTGTTTTTAACATGAGATACATCCTGGACCCTGAAATACGAATTGCCCAAGTTTTGCTCATAATGGTGAATAATTAGCAAACATTGTGGATATTTGATTGGCAGAACATCTGAGGTTTTATCAAATCCTATCTAATTGATTGATTTGATTGCTGTTTTTAAGAGTACAGTTTTTTTGGGAGGTTGTTCTGCCATTCAGACTACGCTGTCTTTATATTATATACTTAAGCTTAGATAAAATTTTATCTACTCCGTTAACACTTTGATATGTATAATTAAATTCGATTGCCGATTGATACAAACTGCGGCTTTGATTTAACTAATTTTCAATTTGTGCGCCCTAGGTTTCAATCAAGTTCAGCGAGAGGTTTGTTGAATTGATCTGTCAAAGACATTTGACGTGTAGCTAGGAGCTAAAAAAATGAAAATTGTAACCCGTTTTGTAAATGATGAATCCGGTGCCACAGCGATTGAGTACGGTCTTATTGCTGCCCTTATCAGCGTTGGTATTATTGCCGCTGCGACAACTTTGGGCAGCAGTCTGGCCGATGTGTTTACAGGAATTTCTGATAGACTTGATACTTCTTTACCTGCCGTAGAAGAATAACACTTCCGATTAGTTTCAACGAAAAAAGGGGGGCATTTGCCCCCCTTTATTTTTGTCTTTTTCATCTCGGCATCCATTTTTGCGCTTTATTAACGTCAGAGGCGCAATATTGCCATATCCAAAAATCAACGCCGTCTCTTTGGCGGATATGTCATAGGCTTCATTATGTTCAATTCCATCGCTTTGTTGTTTTTCCCGTTGTTTATGGCGCTTGCTGCAACTTCTGATCTTTTGACGATGAAAATTTCCAATCGTCTGGTTTTGTTACTGATGGTTGGATTTTTTGTTCTGGCGTTGGTTTTAAATTTTTCCCTGCAACAATTTATGATGCATATTGCAGCTGGTGCTTTGGTGTTGGTTTTTGCCTTCACCTTTTTTGCTTTTGGCTGGATTGGTGGCGGTGATGCAAAACTTGCCGCCGCCACATCCCTATGGCTTGGATTTGGCATAACTCTGCCATATTTGATTTATTCGGCTTTGCTTGGTGGTGTTTTAACGCTTGGTTTGCTGGTTATTCGACGCTATCCTCTGCCGATTATGCTTGGCAGGGTGGAATGGATTGCCCGCCTCCATGATCAAAAAACCGGGATTCCCTATGGAATTGCCTTGGCTGTTGCCGGTTTGATTGCTTATTCGGACACATCAATTTTTCAAACTCTTATTGTATAAAGCGCGCCCAATGTTGGTTTTATATTTCATTAACCAGCTTTGAAGACGTTCGGTTAACCAAAACTTGACCCTTCTCCCGTAAAAACTCCCCTGATGGAATCTGAACCGTTTGTTCAGAGCAATCGGAGTTTGGGAATGAAACCGGCGCGTATTCTGCTTTTATCTGTTGCAATTGTCACTGGTGGTCTGGCCGCTTTTCTGGCAACTCGTGGCGGAGATCCTGTTACTCAGGTGGTTCAGACCACTCAAGTTGTTGAAGAGGCAAAACTTCAGGTTTTGATTGCATCTGACACGATTGGTGTTGGCCAACGGCTCACCTCATCGCTTGTTTCCTGGCAGGACTGGCCTGAAGGGGCAGTGCGTCCGGAATATATTACCTCTGAAATTATTCCAGACGCAATCGAGCAGATGGAGGGAACGGTTGCCCGGTTTGAAATTTTTGCGGGCGAGCCAATTCGTGAAACCAAGTTGGTTCGTTCTGATCAGGGTTATCTTTCAGCGGTAATTCAACCCGGAATGCGAGCCGTTTCAGTTTCAGTAACGGCAGAATCTGGCGCTGGTGGATATATTGTTCCAAACGATCGTGTTGATATTGTTCGCACCGGTCGGGCAGCTATAGGCTCAGGAACTCAAACTATATTGGCCAACATTAAAGTCTTGGCAATTGGCCTCAGGCTTGGCGAAGCTGGTGCCAGTGCAGGCAACCCCGACCCTGAAGACCCCCAGGCACAAATTTTTGATAAAGAAACTGTTGCCACCCTGGAACTAAGCCCGGGCCAGGCCGAAACAATAATCGGAGCAGCTGCAAATGGTAAGTTGACCCTGGTTTTGCGCTCGGTGGCTGACTTTGCCCCCTCCGCTAATGATGGTCTGCTGCAGGCATCCAACCAGCCCATAAGATTAATCAGGTTTGGTGTCGAAACAAACGTCTCTGCCGTCAATACGGAAGAGCAGATGAGCGAAGAGGGCCCCGTTGAAGAACAGGTTCCCGTTTTTGCCACTCAGCAACTTGTTCCTCCGGGCGTTGACGAGAATACGATAATTGAAGATTTGGGACCTGATGAGCAGTTTTCAGAACAATTTGACCCCGAAGTTCCTCTTTCGTGATTTGTGAGAAATGATGATGATGATAAATTCAGCTAAATCAGCAATACCGACAGCTGGTGCCAGATTAGTTTTAGGTGCATTTGCACTTGTAGCAGCCCTTGGAATTTGGGTGGCAAGTGCCAGTATTTCTCAGGCTCAAAACAACGGGTATTTGCTGATTTCTTCCATGGGAAGCTCACAAAATGTGCAATTGGGGCTAAATAAGTCTCTTATTGTGCAATTGCCCAATGATGTGAGCGAAGTCATTGTTTCCCAACCCAGTGTTGCCGGAGCAATCATGCGCAACAAGCGTTCAAGTATTATTCAGGGAGTTGGCGCCGGGGAAACAAATGTATTTTTTCTCGATGGTTATGGACGTCAGATAGCAACAATTGAAATTTCGGTGGTAAATGATGTTTCAACGCTGGTTAGCGCATTGCGCAATATTGTGCCCGGCTCTCAAATTAATGTGGATTCCTTTGGTGAGCGTATCGTTCTTTCAGGCACGGCCAGGTCCTCGGATGATATAGATAGAGCGGTGGCGATTGCTGTGCAGTTTGCCGGCGGAGAAGGTAACGTCGCCAATGTGATGACTGTTTCAGGTGCCCAGCAGGTGATGCTCAAAGTTACTGTGGCCGAGGTTCAGCGTGAAACCGTGCGTCAGCTTGGTATCAACCTTTCCGCTTCTTTATCCGTTGGCAATCTGACCACTGGTCTGGTTTCAGCACCGCCCACCGGCGGAGCCTCAAATGTTGCAGGGCCTAACACGTTTACTGCCGGGTTTGCCGGGGGCGGGTTTGCCATTGATGCCACATTGCGCGCTCTTGAGCGCCGTGGAGCGCTGCGCACCCTGGCTTCCCCAACACTTACCGCAATTTCAGGCGGCGAAGCCACATTCCTGGCTGGAGGAGAATATCCTGTTCCTGTTGGGTTTGAAGATGGCCGGATAGTTTTCGAATTTAAAGAATTTGGGGTAAATTTGAGTTTCAGCCCCACTGTTCGCTCCAATGGAATTATTGCTCTTCAGGTTGAGACTTCGGTTTCAGAGCCAACCACCGAGGGTGGATTTAATGCCGGGGGCGTTACCATTCCCGCCACAAGAGAACGTCAGGCTTCTACTTCCGTGCAGATGCGCTCAGGTGAAACCTTAGCCATTGCGGGATTGATTGAAGATAAGGTTCGTCAGCAATTTAATTCTTTGCCCGGCATCGGCAACATCCCCATTCTTGGAGCACTGTTCCGGTCCCGTGATTTCATACGTTCGCAAACCGAACTTTTGATCATGGTAACGCCGGTTTTGGTAAGTCCTGGCGGTCCTGCCCGCCTACCTACAGACAATTTGAACTTTTCTGGTGACGCAGAAGCAATCTTTTTAGGCAATATGCAAAGACTATATGGTGTGGGTCAGGGCGGAACCGGTCAGTTAAACGGATCTGTTGGATTTGTTCTTGATTAGTGGGCGTATCAACAATTGCCACAGAGCAGGCATTGATTAAGGATTTTAGTAATGAGCGACAATAATCAGAACACTCAAAACCACGAGGGGCAGGAGCCAGCGCTCAACGTTGGCACCCGTCTTATTCCACGAATAACAGTGCAGGCATTTTGCGAGAACTCACAAACTGCTCAATTAATTGAAAAAGCCCTATCGGATCGGCGTATGTCAAAGGTCGCGCTGACCACCCACAATGGATCGATTGAGGGGGCTATTGAAACCTATCGCTCAAATCCCACCCCAAACCTGATACTGGTGGAAACCAGTCTGCCCACAGACCAGATCCCGTCCGCACTTGAAGAGATGGCCCAGTTTTGTGATCCGGGCACTCATGTGATCGTTTTAGGTCAGATAAATGATGTGCACCTTTATCGCAGTTTAATTAAATCCGGTGTTGCGGAATATATCGTTCTTCCCACCAGCACTGATATTTTAGTCTCAGCGATTTCTGAAATTTTCGTAGCCGATGATTCTCCTCCAATCGGGCGCACAATTGGCTTTATTTCTGCAAAAGGCGGGTCTGGATCTTCAACTGTTTCCCATAATTCAGCCTGGATGGCGGCCCAGGCCCTGCGTCAGGATGTGTTGATTGTTGATATGGACCTGCCGTTTGGTACTGCCGGGTTGAATTTTAATCAGGACCCGCCAAACGGCATCGCAGATGCTGTATATGCTCAGGAAAATCTGGACGTGGTTATGCTGGACCGGCTCATCACCAAGGCGGCCAACAATATCAACCTGTTGACAGCGCCGGTAAGTCTGGAAAAACCTTTTGACTTTGGAGCCGGTGACTTTGAACAGATTATAGAATTAGTGCAAAGCAATATTCCGCTGGTAATTTTAGATATACCCCATTTGTGGACAAGCTGGGTGCGTCAAACTCTGATCGCACTTGATGAAATAGTCATAGTTGCAGAACCTGATCTGGCAAATCTGCGAAACACCAAAACCCTGGTTGACACTATTGCAGCTTTGCGTCCCGGCGAAAACAAACCCATGCTGGTGCTAAATAAAGTCGGGTTGCCAAAAAGACCAGAGATTCCCTCAGCAGAATTTGCCAGTGCCGTCGATTGTGAACTTATTGAGCAGATTGCATTTGATGCCCCCACATTTGGCACCGCCGCCAATAATGGCCAGATGATTGCTGAAGTTTCTTCCGGATCGCGGTTGAATGACAGCTTTAAAAATATCTCGGCTCGAATTACCGGCCGACAAATTCACGAAACAACCAGCAAGCTGGGCGGACTGGATATTTCCGGTCTGCTTAAAAAGCTAAAAAGAGCTTAAAAAGTCAGGCGTCGGGATTTTAAACCCGATCTTAAAACGAAAGTTGTTGCCTTATGTTTGGAAAACGCAAAAGTTTTGGTGGGAACACCCAAAATCCCACTCATGCTTCAGCAAAACCTAATTCGCCTGATTCTTCTGATCAGCAAGAGGCAGCTACAAAAAAAATCCAAAATAATTCCGGGGAGGCCTCATCCGCCTCCCCGTCAAAACCAGCCCCTGAAGTTGATACCCATTTTGACATCTCTGATGAAAGCGTCGGGGTTCGCGATGATGAATATTATCTGACCAAATCAGCGGTATTTAACGCACTGATTGATTCAATTGATTTATCCCAGCTTGCCACCATGGAAATGGAGGCAGCGCGCGAAGAAATACGCGATATTGTCTCTGAGATTATTTCTCTGAAATCCATCGTAATGTCCATATCCGAGCAGGAAGAACTGCTCGATGATATCTGCAACGACGTATTGGGTTATGGTCCTTTGGAGCCTCTTTTGGCCCGTGATGATATCTCAGATATTATGGTCAATGGTGCCGCCAGTTGCTACATTGAGGTCGGCGGAAGAGTAAAAAATACCAATGTGCGGTTCCGTGATAATTCTCACCTGATGAATGTATGTCAGCGCATCGTTTCTCAGGTTGGCCGCCGTGTTGATGAATCTTCCCCGATTTGCGATGCTCGCCTTCCAGATGGATCAAGGGTTAATGTTATTGCCCCCCCTTTAGCCATTGATGGTCCAGCGCTTACAATTCGTAAATTTAAGAAAGACAAGCTGACCCTTGATCAATTGGTAAAATTTGGATCAATATCCCAGGAAGGTTCCGAGCTTTTAAGGATAATTGGCCGGGTACGGGGAAATATTTTGATTTCCGGGGGTACAGGTTCTGGTAAAACCACACTTCTTAACTGTTTAACCGCCTTTATTGAGCGTGATGAGCGTATTATCACATGCGAAGATAGTGCTGAATTACAACTTCAGCAGCCCCATGTGGTGCGCCTTGAAACCCGCCCCCCCAATCTGGAAGGGGAAGGTGAGATCACCATGCGTGATCTCATTAAAAACTGCCTGCGTATGCGTCCGGAACGTATTATTGTTGGTGAGGTTCGTGGCCCCGAGGCTTTTGATCTGTTGCAGGCCATGAACACCGGTCATGACGGCTCCATGGGAACGTTGCACGCCAACTCTCCCCGTGAAGCCCTCTCCAGACTCGAATCAATGATTACAATGGGGGGCTATTCACTTCCCTCCAGAACCATTCGCGAGATGATTGTTTCTTCCATCGATGTGGTGGTACAGGCAGCCCGTCTTCGTGATGGCTCGCGCCGAATTACTCACGTTACCGAGATCCTTGGAATGGAGGGGGAAGTTATCGTTACCCAGGATATTTTCCTCTATGAAATAGTTGGTGAGGATGAAAATTCCAATATTATCGGCCGCCATCGTTCCACTGGCATAACCAAACCTAAAATTACAGAAAGAGCGCGCTACTTTAATGAAGAGGCAGCGCTGGTTGAGGCTCTTGAAGCTGCAAATGCAGAACTTGATCAGACAGGCTAGGAGAGGTCTTTTATGTCACCTATTGTGCTTGGAATACTGATTTTTATATGCGTGGGAGCGCTGGGGGTGGCTTTTGTTCCCTCCATGGCCGGCTCCGGTCGTGCCGATAAACGCATCAAGGCATTGCATGGGTCTGCTCTTGGCAAATCTGCAGATGATAAATTATCCAAAGGTAAAGAAGATCGACGGCGCTCGATGCAGCAGGCAGTTGCTGAGCAGCTAAAAAATAATGGCAACAAGAAAAAACGCATCCCCCTGCAGGCTCAATTGCATCAGGCGGGTCTGAAAATTGATAAGGCGGCATTTATTCGCAATTCAGCAATTCTTGCAATTGTGATATTTGTCCTGTGCTTTATATTTGGCGCTCCCCTGTTATATGCCGCTGTTTTTGCCGCTGCAGGTGGATATTTGCTGCCCCGCTGGTATTTGGGCCATCGCAAGAAAAAGTTTCAAAAAGCATTTTTGTTGGAATTGCCCAACGCTGTTGAGGCAATTGTGCGCGGGGTAAAAACCGGCTTGCCGCTTAATGATTCTCTTCGCATCGTCGCCAAGGAAGCAAAAGAGCCCGTTCGATCTGAGTTCGCTCACGTAATTGATGCCCAGTCCATGGGCAAGGCCACGGACGAAGCGGTGGCATTGATTTATGAGCGGGTGCCGCTTTCAGAGGTCAATTTTTTTGTCGTAGTTATAAGTGTTCAACAGCAGGCGGGCGGCAATCTTTCAGAAGCGCTAACAAACCTGGCGCGAGTTTTGCGTGACCGTAAAAAAATGCAGGCCAAGGTCAAGGCCATGTCTTCAGAAGCAAAGGCTTCAGCAATGATTATTGGCTCTTTGCCTTTCATTGTGGCGGCATTGGTCAGCTTTGTAACCCCTGATTATCTTTTGCCCCTGGTGTCTTCGCCCATGGGATATATTATGCTTGGCATTGCGACGGTGATGATGTCTCTTGGCATTTTCATCATGAACCGCATGATCCAGTTTGATTATTAAGGTCCGTGTACAACAAGGATTTGGAGCGTGATATGAGCGCAATTCGTTCAGTTTTAGGAGAAAAGACGCAAAAGGGGTTATCCCCCTTCAAGGCTTTGCGACGCCAAGCTGGTCGAATTGCGCCCTATCCGTACCGGACGCGGCGGATTTGGGCCCTGAATGCGTTAAGCCGCGCTTATGGTGAAAGCACCATGGTGCGCGTTTTACCTGTTCATGGACCAAATCCAACTCGCGTCACGCCCGAAACCTTGTTGTCCACGGGCCTTAGGAGCTGGCGATGAATATTCTCAATATGCTTGTTGACCCATCATTTCTCATTGCAATGTTTGCTGCAATTTCAGCGGCGGCGGCGGTATTTACTTTTGGCAGCCAGTTTTTTGATCGTTCCGAACTCAAAGGGCGCATCAAAAGGGTTGCGGTTGAACGTGAACAAATGCGGGCTCAAGAGATGCAGCGCCTGCGCGGGCGAGGACAAAAATCCTCAGATATCGCCTCCCTTCGTGGAGTGCAAAGCGGAACCATGGTTAAAAGAACCGTGGAATCCTTATCTCTTCGCAAGGCCTTTTTGGATGATAAAACCACACTGAAGCTGGCCCAGGCCGGATATCGTTCTTCCTCTAACCTAACAACTTATCTGTTCATGCGTTTTGCCAGCCCGATTGTTTTGTTTATCGGGAGTTTTATATATCTGGGTTTTATAATTATGCCAGATCGCCCCATGTATCTGATTTTACTATATGCCTTAACTATTGGCCTTGCCGGATCATATCTACCTGCAATTTTGTTAAAAAACAAAATCATCAAACGCAAACAATCGATTAAAAAAGCATGGCCGGATACTCTGGATCTTATGTTGCTTTGTGTAGAATCTGGAATGTCCATTGAACATGCTATTCAGCGGGTTGCGCGCGAAATTGGCGAGCAAAGCCCCGAACTGGCAGAAGAGCTAACTCTAACCAAGGCTGAGCTTTCCTTTCTTGAAATACGTGCAAAAGCTTATGAAAACCTTGCCGGACGAACAGATCTTGATAGCGTTCGTTCGGTTGCAACCGCCCTGATCCAGGCTGATAAATATGGTACTTCAGTTGGCCAGGCCTTAAGGGTTATGGCAGAAGAGGGGCGTGAAGAGCGCATGATGGCAGCTGAGAAAAAGGCCGCCGCCCTACCACCTAAAATGACCGTGCCCCTGATTGTTTTCTTTTTGCCGGTGCTTTTTATTGTGATTATTTCTCCAGCAATAATTAAAGTTATGGAAAATGGCGGGATCGGGTTTTAGGGGCAAGGTACTACTCCCCCAATCAGCTCAGATAAGCCAAACTTATTCTTAAACTAACTATTCCAAAGACGAATTATCCCTTAGGCGGGATCTTCCGTCAGGTGCACGCCCCCAGGGTGGTACACTTCTTGGGTGAAATTTTTCCCTGTTTGATTTCTTAAAAATGGTTGTCTCAAAGTAATATTTTGGAATTTAAAGCTTTGGTGGATTTAAGAAAACCCAGGATAGTTGATGTGCAGGAACGCGCATTTTACCTTGAGACCAGAGAGACCAAAACGGTTGATTTCCTAAAATCAAAAACCTGCTGCTCTTAAAAATGCGCCAAAACTCAATATATAGACAAATTTCGCGATAAATCACCAATATATAGCGCGTTGCGATCGGTTGGCACGGGAGCGGCAGGAAGTTGTGCTTAACTGTGTGGTTGACAAGCTCCATAGTTTTGGTCATACCAAAGCAAGGAGTTTAGGCATGCATCACAAAATTTGTGCTTTGAGTATGAGCTTGATTTGGCAGCACGTAACCGTTCCACTCCCAAAGAAAAGTCATAACATTATCGGTAAAAATAGCGCGCAGGCAAAGCTTCTAAAAGGCTTTTTGTTCGGCAAGTCTCTTAAAAACCTAACACATTTATTGGAGCTCAAAGCTATCGGAGCAATTAAAATGATCAATAAGTGCGCACAGCAAACATATGCTGTGAAGTGCAAATGAGTGATTTGACACCAAAGTCAAAATCTGTCTTTTCGGCGGGGCGTTCAATATTTGCGGCCAGTGAAATCGGCATATTATTTGTTTTGGTATTGCTGATTGTTGTGGTTAGTTTCGTTCAGCCAAATTTTGCCTCAATTGCGTCCTTGTCAAATTTTGGCTCGCGTGCTGCCTGGTTCGGCATCATCGGTCTTGGCGTTGTATTTCAATTATCCATGGGCGAAATTGATCTTTCAACCGCCTCCATTTATGGGCTGACCATTAATGTCGCAGCCATTGTTGTTGTGACTTTTGGGGTGGATCCCTGGATTGCTTCAGCGCTTGGAATCGGCGTTGGCGTTGCGCTTGGTGCCTTAAACGGAATTTTGGCAACTGCGTTTAAAGTTCCCGTTATCATTATAACGCTTGGAACCCTGTCAGCATTTAAAGGGATGACATTAATCGTTTCCGGCGGCGGATTTATTTATGGTTTGCCTCGCGAGCATTCGTTTTTCAAAATTATGGGTTCTGCCCCTCTTGGGGTGCCTATGGTTATCTGGGTTTTCGCGGCGCTGACAATTATATTGTCTCTGATCTATAACCACACACGATATGGATTTTTGGTCCGCTCTATCGGCTCAAATCCAAAAGCTGCTGAACTTAGCGGCATACCGATCGCACGGGTGAGAATACAAACCCTGATGCTGACCGGGGGCCTGTGTGGCATTTCTGGAATGCTCACATTGGCGTTCTTTTCAACAGCGGATCCAAACCTTGGCACCGGATATGAGTTGCTGGCAATTACCGCTGCCATAATTGGCGGGACGGCGCTTACCGGCGGTCGCGGAACTGTATTTGGTGCAGCTTTGGGCGCTCTGTTAATTGCCGTCATCAGCAGTGGAATTGTGCAGTTTGGCATAACGGCAAACTGGAGTGTTTTTGTCACAGGCGTCTTGATTATTTTTGCGGTGGCGCTTGATGCAGCCATTCGCAGGCGACGAGGTTCGTAAGTGTTGTGCCTTGAGTGCGGCAAGATTTTGTCAACAAACAGAACTACTTAACAGGAGGAACTAAAATGAACATTGTAAAAATGATTACCAGACTAACCGGGACAACGGCGCTCACTGCGGCAACCTTTATGGCTGTAACTGGTGTTGGCGTAACTGGCGCAATAGCTCAGGAATTTGATTGCTCTGAGTTGACCGGCGCATCTGTTGTGCATTTTCAAGGCCCCTATACCAAGCAACTGGCTATGGGTGCACAAGCTGCCGTGGAAGAATGCGGCGGGACTTATCGTTCAGCAGGCCCGGCAGCATTTGATACGGCAGCCGAGGTTGCAGCATTTCAGGATATGGTCTTGGCTGGCGCTGATGCCATCGTTGTTGTGGCTTTTCCTTCCGACTTTTGGATCCGTCCGATTGACGAGGCAGTAAATAGCGGTGTTGTTGTATCAACTTTTGATGTTGAATCACCCTCATCTCTGGCATCTTTGCATACTGCGCCCAAACAAAAAGATCAGGGCGTGATGATGGCTGATGTGATTGCTGACGAACTTGATCCTGATGTTTCAGGTACAATTGTCACAGGCATTTGCCTGCCTGGTCTGGCATTGATCGAAGCACGGGTCACAGGTTTTGACCAGCGCATCGCAGAACGACTGCCAAATGTTGAAGTGATCGGCGCATTTGACGTGAAATTTGACCAGACCCAGAATTTCTCAGCCTGGCGCTCGGTTTATGACGCCAATCAGGGCGCGCTGGCCTATGTGGGATTTTGTGAAAACGATCTGCCAAGCCTGGTTCGTTTGAAAGAAAGCACTGGCGAGGATTTTGAAATCGCCTCAATCGGGATCAACCCGGACGGACTGGACGGAATTGAACGTGGGGTTGCATTGGCAGCTGTTGGCCAAAAACCGTTTATGCAGGGCTATGTTGCCATGCGTGCCATGTTGCAAAGCATTGCATCCGGCACCCCAGTTCCTCGTGGTTGGATTGATGTTGGACCAGAGCTTGTAACGATGGAGAACGTAGAATCGATTACCGCTCGGGAAGAAACGGTTTCTGCCGGGTATGAAGATATCCGGGCATTTTACGCCAATGATATCGAAGTGATCTTTGACGATTTACCAGGTTCGGTACAATCATTCTCTGATCTTTTGGCTCAGTAAGGCCAACGATAATGCCATCAGATAAAGCACGCGAATTATTTGCAATTTCAAATATTTCTAAAACTTATGGTGGCGTTACTGCACTCTCCGGCGTGGATTTAACCTTGCGCGCCGGAGAGGTTCACGCTCTTTGTGGTGAAAATGGAGCGGGAAAATCCACCTGTATGAAAATTATTGCAGGCGCTGAAACACCCGGATCTGGCCAATATTCGCTCATGGGTAAAACTGTCAATCTACGTTCAGTTTCTCAGGCAAATTCCAGCGGGGTCGCAATCGTATTTCAGGAACTATCGCTGTTCCCGGACTTTGACGCTGTGCAAAATGTATTTCTTGGCCACGAACCGCGCCGGTTCGGTATTATTAACCGCAAGAAAATGGAGCGCAAAGCACTACCGATATTTGAACAGCTTGGCTTATCAATTGATATCAAAACGCCAATCGGTCAATTGCGCATCGCTGATCAGCAATTGATCGAGATTGCCAAAGCTATGGCCCTTGATGCCAAAGTGTTAATTCTGGACGAGCCAAATTCTTCCCTTAATGTTGAAGAAAGTGAAAGGCTTTTCCGCGTGATTAACAATCTGCGCGCTGAAGGAACTGGGATTTTATACAGTTCCCACCGGCTTGAGGAGGTGGTGAAAATTGCCGACAGGGTTAGCGTGTTGCGCAACGGAAAAAAAGTGGCAGAATATGGCGGCAAAAGCATGAGCATTAGCCGCATTGTCAATGATATGCTTGGTGACAAGGCCAAAAAGGTCGCCAGCAGGGCCAAACGTAAACGCCATACTTCATCAAAAACAAACCTTAACGATTGCTTGCAGGTAAATCGATTGAGCAGCGCTGTGCTTGATGAGTGCAGTTTTGTCGCAGCGCCCGGTGAGGTGATTGGTTTTGCAGGTCTGGAGGGTGCCGGTTGCGAAGAGGTTTTGGATATTTTGTTTGGGCGATTAAAACCCACCAATGGAATTGTCACCATGCCGGGAAACAAACAATTGCCCAATAACATATTGGGCGCGGTGAATTCTGGTGTCGCAATGGTTCCTCCTGATCGCAGAACGGAAGGTTTGGCATTGCAGCAGGATATTGTTGGCAATATGAATACAGTGGTTACTGGAGCGCTGGGACGGTTGGGTTTTGCACCAACAAAAAGCCAAATGAGCGCAGTGGCTCTGGAGCAGGCTGAAGCCTTAAATTTACGGTTTGGAGAACTTACAGACCCGGCCGACAGTCTTTCTGGTGGCAATCAGCAAAAAATTGTCATTGGAAAATGGCTGGCAGGAAATCCAGACCTTGTGTTGCTGAACGACCCAACACGCGGTGTTGACATTGGCGCCAAAAATGAAATCTATAATATTATTGACACGCTGGCTAAAGACAATCAGATTATATTGTTTATGTCGTCTGAGTTGAGCGAATATGCTTTGGTTTGTGATCGTGTCCTGCTTTTTTACGCCGGACGAATAATGGGCGAATTAAAGGGAAATGAAGCAACTGAACATGCGCTGCTTGAAGCGGTTAACGTTGGCAAAATTGCTCCCAATCACGAAAAATCTTTGACCAAATAACAAAATACCGCTGTTGTTAAGCTCTCTGGATTGGGCGGGGAACCTTTGTCTGCCCTTCTGACCATGGAAGCGCTTTAATCATTAAGTGCTGGAATTATGACCATTTAAACCATTGCAATTATGTTTGGTCCAAATGGTTTTTGCTTTAACAAGGCGATAAAATACCCTGAAAAAATGCAAAGATTATGTGCCAGCTCTCAATGTAATTTATACTCTGCTCGATCCTATAGCGCTTATATTCCAGGATTTGGATGTCATCTGATTGGTTTGTACATATACGAATTTGAACAATTGCGAGCCTAAAAAGGCTTTTGAACAAATGATGTTTTTAACGCTGGTTTTATATAAGAATTAGAACTATCAGCGGTTGCTAGCTTTGTTTTTTGACATTTCAAAGTCTATGGCTATATAAAATCAAAGGCCCAAAATCCGGCGCTAACTACCCGTTTTTGAAGCAACTCAGCAAAACATCCAGATAATTTCAATTTTGATGCATCCGAGCTATGGCGCAACCTATTGCTAAATTGAAGGAATTTTGCATTGTTTAGAAATGTAATGCAGGCTATAAATTGAGTCAAAATACTAGTGATACCAAAAAGATATAATATTATAACTTAATAACTTTTAAATTAGAAATTTCGCCGTAAGTCGGTAAAGAAGTCCGGAATTGCAGGTGATATTAGAGCCTTGTTAAAGGCGATTCAATCTAGTGTGCAAAAAAATCTTGACAAAACCTGTCAGACCATTAGGTTCCCTCAGGACAATGCAAATGTGGTTCGCCACGCTTGAAACCTGGGAGGATAATTGTCGTGATCAAAACTCTAACTAAAATATCCATTGCTTTAAGCCTGACGGCTGCCAGCTTTGGTGCGTTGGCGCAAGAAGCGCCAATGCTTAAAGAAATGGTGATGGCTGGAAGCTTGCCACCGCTGGAAGAGCGCCTGCCTGATAACCCGCTTGTGGTTGATCCTTTAAATGAAGTTGGTGAATATGGCGGCACGTTGAGCCGGGGTTCGGCTCTGTTATTTCCTGTTCTTGGTGCGAATATGACCCGCGAGCCGCTGGTGTCATTTGCCTTTCCTGATCCAAGCGCTGCGGCACCTGTGCCAAACCTTGCCGAATCCTGGTCCTTCAGTGAAGATGGAACCCAATTGACCATGAATATTCGCCAGGGTGTGCGTTGGTCTGACGGCCATGAGTTCAGCGCCGATGATATTGCATTCTTCTGGGAAGATGTGATGGAAGACCCCAATACCACTGTGCCTGTGCATCCTGCACTATTTGTTGCGCCCGGTGTTGCGCCTGAATTTGAGCAGATTGACAAATATACAATTCGCTTCACCTATCCGTTTGCGTTTAAATATGCCTTGCAATCGCTCTCGGCGGTTGAGGATACTTTTGCGTGGCCCAAACATGAATTGGCCAAACTGCATCCGCGCTATAATTCTGATGCCACTTATGAAGAATTCAACAAACTTGCCCCTTGGTGGTCTGATCGCAGTAAGGAAACTGTAAGTGCTTGGAGTCTGGAATCGGTTAGTGATGACAGCACTTTGGTTCGCATGGTTCGCAATCCCTATTATTGGAAAGTCGATACCGCCGGCAACCAGTTGCCTTATGCGGACTATGTTGAATATGGCATAGTACCCGATCGTCAATCAGTGGCTTTGGGCAATATCTCGGGCCAGTTTGATTATGATGGCACATGGGTTGGTAATCAGCATTTGCCATTATTTTTACGTGAACAAGAAGGCCGGGATCTTGAAATCGGCTGGTTCAACAACACGCCTGGCATGGCTGTTTATATGAACTATGATAATGCAGATGATAACAAGCGCAATCTTGTTCGTGATCTGAACTTCCGCAAAGCCATGTCACTGGCTATTGACCGGGATTCGATTAACCGCCAGTTCTTCCTTGATCTGTTGGATCCGTCGGCATTTTCGTTCAGCCCCAACTCTCCATATTATGATGCCGAAGCCGGCACACAATTTGCCGAGCTGGATATCGAACGCGCCAACGCCCTGCTTGATGAGGCAGGATATATGGACAGCGATGGTGATGGTATCCGCGAATATGCAGATGGCACCGACATTGAACTGGTTATTGATGTTGCAAACCATGATCTTTATGTGCCGATTACAGAATTGCTGGTCGAATCCATTCCCGCCAGTATCGGCATTGGCCTTGTGATGAATAATCAACAGCAGGATCTGATCTTTGAGCGCCGTCAAACTCTGGATTGGGATCTGCATGTATTTGACATTTATGGCTCCACTGCCCCTCTTGCCAAACTTGAAGACTGGGTACCGGTCTC
>JAKISW010000024.1 GCA_021648375.1 Devosiaceae bacterium | reverse complement strand
CACAATCATACGCCAACGTCTCAGCAGCATCATAAATCACAACATCCAAAGGCAATACAGATAATAAAGAAGCGATGATCTGATCACGAGAAGTAATAATTGATGCATCGGGCGTTGGCATGGGAATCAATGACATCAATTTGCTCCTTTATTGGTTGTGCGTCTCAAGGCCAGAGACAGCGATTGCTGAATGGTGGTTTTTAAAGCTGAACCTCTTGAGCCAGCCCTTTTTCCTTAGCCAGTCTGGCAGCTGTAGAAGCCACCGCCAGATCCTGCAGGCCAACCCCTGTTCCATCAAAAAGCGTGATTTCTTCATCAGAACTACGCCCCACATGATCACCATTGATGACGGATCCGATGGAAGTAATGTCGGACTGTTTAATCAAGCCCGATGCTATGGCATGCTGGGTTTCGCCAATAGAGATGGACTGGGCAATTTCATCGGTAAACAATGTGGCCGCTGCGATCAGTTCCGGATCCACCTCCTGCTTGCCTTTAGTATCTGTGCCCATGCACGCAATGTGAGTGCCGGGTTTAATCCAGTCTTTCATAATCAGGGCTTCGTGGGCCGAAGTAATGGTAATGATTGCATCAGCCTCAGCACCCAATTGCTCGCGATCCACCGCTTCAAACGGCAGGCCACAATCAGCTGCCACTTCGCCCAGTTTTGGCAACATGTCGGGGTGAAAATTCCATGCAACGACTTTTTCAAAATCACGTTGTTCAACAGCAGCGCGCAGCTGGAAGGCGGACTGATGCCCGGCTCCAACCATGCCCAAAACCTTGGAATTTTTTCTGGACAGGTGGGCAATTGAAACCGCGCTGGCAGCGGCCGTTCTAACCGCTGTCAGATAATTGCCGCCGACCAAAGCATCAAGCTGTCCGGTATCAGGGTTAAACAAAAATACCGTTGACTGATGATTTGTCAGGCCTTTTTCAAGATTGCCGGGCCAATAACCGCCTGACTTAACACCCAGGGTCAGACCCGCTTTATCAAAACCGGATTTAAAGCCATAAAGCGCATCCGCATAGCCGATTGCCTCGCGAATTACATCAAAATTATAGGCATCGCCCCTAGCCATGGCGGCAAAAACCGCCTCAACCGCTTCAAACGCATCAGTGCGTCCAACTACCTGTTTGCACATATCTTCTGTAACAATAAGCATTTCGCTTTTCCTATCTTTTTTAGTGGTCGCGATGCCGAACCGAAAAACCGCTATGCACTTTTTCTGGCATCGCACCTAATTTTTTTAATAGGCCAAGCCGCGGGCCGTGACCGGGATCAGGCTTTCAACCACGCCGCCGCGCACGCCCACATACCAATCATGGACATTGCAGGTCGGGTCGCAGTGACCGGGGATCAGCTTGATTTTATCATTGATCGCAAGCTTGCCATCCGGGTCAGCAACAACGCCGTGTTCGTCGGAACATTTGATATATTCAACGCCTTCGCGACCGGAAATTACTGGCAAACCACTATCAACGCTTTGAGCTTTGAGACCCGCATCAACAATGGCCTTATCGGCTTTGGCATGGCTCATGACCGATGTCAGAAGAAATAGCGAGGAAGCAAATTCTGTTTCGTCTATGCGCCTGCCATCCTTGTCCAAAATGCGCCCATAATCAGCATCCATAAAGGCGTAAGAGCCGCATTGCAGTTCGTTGTAAACTCCTGAAGCGCCTTCAAAATAATAAGAACCAGTGCCACCGCCGCCGACGATATCGCACTCAAGGCCTTGTTTTTTGAGAGCTTCAACGGCATCGCGCACCATTTCGATGGCAATGTCGAGTTTGGCTTTACGATCCGCATAAAGATCCATGTGCTGCATTGCGCCCTGATAGGCTTGTATACCGGAGAATTTTAGGCCCGGCGCACTGTCAACAGCCTTGGCGATTTCTACAACCGCCTCGCTAGTGGTGACCCCGCAACGTCCGGCTCCACAATCAATTTCAACCAGAACTTCAATTTCAGTACCGTGCTTTTGCGCAGCGGCGGAAAGATCAGCCACATTGGCCAGATCGTCCACACAGCAAAGAGTGCGCGCGCCAAGTTTTGGCAATTGTGCCAAACGGTCAATTTTTGCAGCATCACGAACCTGATTGGAAACCAGAACGTCTTTTATTCCAGCTCTGACAAAACTTTCAGCCTCTGAAACTTTTTGACAGCAAATACCACACGCGCCGCGCTCAATCTGCATTTTAGCAATATCGGCAGACTTATGCATTTTGCCATGCACCCGCAAACGCATTCCCATCCTGTTCGCATGGGCCTGCATTTTATCCAGATTTTCTTCTAAAATATTTAAGTCAACCATCAGGCAGGGGGTTTGAATATCTGCCTCAGCCATGCCGGGTTTGGCGGGGATATTGTAGCCTACTTCATAGTTTGAAAGATCAGTTTTCATGTTCATTTTTCCATCCATGGTAATTTCTTAAGGTCCACATTGCCGCCGGTTAAGATTATTCCAACCCTTTGACCGGCAAACAGGTCGCGGTTTTTCAATATTACCGCCAAGGTAACTGCAGAAGATGGTTCGACAACAATCTTCATGCGCTGCCAAATCAGATACATGGCACCAATAATTTCACTCTCGGAACACAACAAAATATCGCTGACATAGGTGGAAACAAAGTGCCAGGTCAGGTCTTTGAGTGGCACCTTCAAACCATCGGCAACAGTAACCGGGGCATCGTCAGCAATAATATACCCGGCTTTGAACGAGCGGTATGCATCGTCTGCCTGTTCAGGCTCGGCTGCAAAAATTTTGGTTTTTGGGGAAATGCTGGAAAGGGTCAAACATGATCCGGAAACCATGCCGCCGCCGCCAATGGGTGCAACCAATGCATCCAGCGGGCCTGCCTGTTCCACGAGTTCAAGGGCACAAGTGCCCTGCCCGGCAATTACGCGCGGGTCATTATAGGGGTGAACAAAATCGGCACCGGATTTAGCTACAACTTCAGCAAACACTGCCTCACGAGACGAAGTGCTTGGCTCACATTCAACAACCGTTGCTCCATAGCCGCGTACTGCGTCTTTTTTTGCCTCCGGGGCAGTTTTTGGCATAACAACCGAAGCTGAAATTCCCCTCTGTCCGGCTGCATAGCTCAATGAAAGGCCGTGATTGCCCGATGAATGGGTGGCAACGCCATTTTTTGCCTGCTCATCCGATAAGGAAAATACTGCATTTGAGGCACCACGAGCTTTGAATACTCCGGCTTTTTGCAGATTTTCGCATTTGAAGAATAATTCAGCCCCACTCAAACCATTAAAATAGGAGGAGGTTAAAACCGGGGTGCGATGAATATAGGGCTTTATGCGCTCATGCGCTGCCCTTACATCATCGAAATCTGGAATGTACATCTGTTGTGATTTTTCACTCATTGATTTCTCCTAGGCCGCTTTTTTGGAGAGGGCTGTGCCCGTGGTCTTGCGATAATATTCCTGCGCAGCGCTTACCCCCTGCCCCAACTCAATCGGATAATTCAAATCGCGCATGGCCATTTCAATGGTTGCAATACCGCTAAGAGCCATAACATCGCTAAGGGAGCCAAGATGACCGATGCGAAACGCCTTGCCAGCCATTTCCCCAAGTCCAACACCAAAAGAAACTCCATAAGCGTCATAGGCGTGATTTGTCAGCTCATCAGAATTAAACCCCTGAGGAACATAAATCGCCGAAACACTGTCTGAATAAAGATCAGGAGTTTTTGCGCACAATTTCATATTCCACGCCGCAACCGCATGGCGCACACCCTGAGCGATGCGGAAATGGCGGGCAAAAACCTGCTCCAGCCCCTCTTCAAACAACATATCCAGGGAGGCGCTAAGACCGTGAATCAGCTGCAATGGCGGAGTATAGGGAAAACCACCATTAGCATTGGCGTTGAACATATCATGAAAATCAAAAAACGTGCGGCAACTATCGGCGGATTTTGTCGCCGCAATGGCACGCTGGGAAAAACCGACAATAGCCATTCCTGTTGTCAGCATGAAACCTTTTTGAGATCCGGCCACCGCCAGATCAACGCCCCATTCGTCCATGCGAAAATCCATCGAAGCCAAAGAACTT
Source organism: Devosiaceae bacterium (assembly GCA_021648375.1). GTDB lineage: Bacteria > Pseudomonadota > Alphaproteobacteria > Rhizobiales > Devosiaceae > DROE01. Next base: position 36,170 of record JAKISW010000024.1, on the reverse strand, counting down.
ACACAATCGACAAAGAATAATGCTCTATGATTAGACGCGTCCATGGCTTTTCTTACCGCTGCTATATCAGAGCGAACGCCGGTGGCGGTTTCATTGTGGGTCACCAAAACAGCTTTGATGTCTGCGTTTTTATCTTCGCGCAAGCGCTGGGCAAAAATATCAGCAGGAGCACCTGTTCCCCACTCACATTCTATAATCTCAACTTCAAGATTGTGACGCTGACAAAGATCAATCCAGCGGTGAGAAAACATGCCATAGCGGGCAATCAAAACCTTGTCACCCGGAGAAAGCGTATTGGTGATTGCAGCTTCCCAGCCGCCGGTGCCGCTGGCGGGAAAAATTACCACCTCACCATCACTGGTTTTAAAGATTTTTTTTACACCTTTTAGAACCGGGGCAAACAGCTCAACAAAGTCAGGTGCCCTATGATCAGATGTCTGAACATCCATAGCGCGGCGTAATCTATCGGGGATGTTTGTTGGTCCAGGAATAAAAACCGGGTTTTGGGCATTCATAAATTTTGTCTCCACAGGGCAGGTCAGGTGTGAAGAATATCAATTTTGTTGATTTTTGCAATTTTTTTGAAATATTTTTCTATTTTTACTATTTAATTCCTATTACATTGATATTTCGGTATTTTTATTTTTCCAAAAGCATGGTATTTATTTCTTTGAAATATTTTTTTAATTTCATATTTTGGAATATCGAGTGATATTGGAATTGTAGGAGACGTCATGAATAGCAATGAAACAGCGCCAATAAAACGCTCGCGCGGGCGGCCCAGAACACAAAACAACAATATGACAGGAAGCACCGTGCAGGCGCTGGATCGCGGCCTGATGCTGCTGGTGGCGCTAACCCGCGAGGGAAGCGTTACCCTGACCGATATTGCCCTAAAAGTTGGAATGCCTCCTTCTTCTGCCCATCGGGTTTTGATCACCCTGCAAAAACACGGGTTTGTAGAGTTCAATGAAACTACTCAGGAATGGGCTATCGGCATTGAAGCATTTCGGGTTGGGAATTCTTATCTTGAGCGAACCAATTTGGTGGAAATGGCCCAACAGGTTATGCGCAATCTCATGGAGGAGACCGGCGAGACAGCCAATTTAGCCATTGGCAGTGATGGTCAGGTGGTTTTTGTCTCGCAGGTTGAAACCCACAATCCGATACGAGCTTTTTTTCGCCCCGGTACACGTGGGCATATGCATGCATCTGGTATCGGCAAAGCGCTGCTGGCTGATATGAGCCAGACCGAAGTTGAAAAAATTCTGCAAAAGACCGGCTTGCCTGAATTTACTTCCAACACCCTGGTCTCCCCCGATGCCCTGTTTGCCGACCTTAAAAAAACCGCCAACCGCCGTTGGTCGTTTGATGATGAAGAAAGATATATGGGCATGCGCTGCGTGGCTGCTTCAATTTATAATTCAGTTGGCAAAGCCATAGCTGGAATTTCTGTTTCCGGCCCTACAATTCGCTTTTCCGACATTGAAGTGGATGAAATTGGCCCAAGAGTGCGACGGTCTGCAGATCAAATCACCCTGATGACCGGCGGAAAAATTCCTTAGGTATATTTGAGATAATTCTGAGGGTTTTCAAAAACCTTATCCCCACCACAAATCGGCCAACTACAATCATAAGCCCAATTTCAAAACCAGGAAGCTGAGCAAAATGATTGAAGAAACCGGCAAATGTGATCAATTGCACAAAGATTATCAATTGCAGATTGAAGCGCAAAAAATCAGAAGTGAAAAGCTCGCAATTACAAACGCAAATATTGGAAACCTGCGTCAAAACATTGCCAAAACCAGACAAGAAATCGCTAACTCAAAATCAAACAAACCCAAACCTTTGGCTGAATCGGCACTGAATGATGCGGTTGCGAAATCCCAGAACGAAGTCAATGAAGCTGTTCAACTGGTAAATTTAATTGCTGATTTGGAGCGTGAATTGTCGTCACTGGCAATGGTGCTGGCTACTTTGGAAAAAGAAGCGGCAGATCTGCAACGAGAAATCGCCATGGCACAAATCAATATTGATAATATTGCCAGTGAAATAGTGAGCATTGGTTGTAAGCCGGTTTAATTTTTTTGAATTAATCCCATCACGCGCAATAACAAAATCGATGGGATCAAACGGGCTGAATTATTGCGCACCAACCAGTGGATGCACCATCTTGTCCCCGGCCTTCAGTCCGATTTCAGCAGAGCGACCGCCGGGAATTTCCAAAACAAAACGCACCGGAAACCCGGAGGGAATTGAAGTTTCGTCCTGGGGCCGGGCGTTTTCATGAATATTCATCACCGTTCCATCGGCTGCTACAAATATCATATCCAGAGGAATAAAAGTATTGCGCATCCAAAAACTGACTTCGCGCTCTTCCTGAAAATCAAATAACATTCCAGCGTTGGGGGCAAGCTCGTTTCGAAACATCAACCCATCAGCCCGGGATTTGGGAGTATCGGCCAACTCTATCTCAAAGGTAAAATCGCCGCCGGCAGTCTTTAATATTACATTGGGCTGATTGGCGCAGGCTGCCACGAATAATACCAGGCCAAATGAGGCAAGCAAACGCACAAAGCGCAATTTCGAAATCACCCAATTACTGCCGATTTCCAAAGACCTGCTCAAACTGAAAAACCCGCCAAAATTAGTGAGAAGCTGGCGCATCACCCCAATCCTCCGGACGAATTTCAGCCACCATCAGGCCTTTTGGCCCCTCACCATACCGAACCAGAACAAACTGACCCGGGCGCAATTCAGCAAAACCAAACTGGCGCAAGGTTTCCATGTGAATGAAAATATCCGGGTGCCCCTCCCCGGCCGACAAAAACCCAAAACCACGAACCCGGTTAAACCATTTTACCTGTAATTTTACCAACGGCCCGGAACTCTCAACAGTTACGTGAGTTCGCGGCTCGCCCCTTTGAGAGGGATGTCGGGCCGTACTATCGTCCATTGAAAGAATGCGAAATGCCTGAAGGCCGCCGGGGCGCATCAATGCTTCACAAACAATTCTAGAGCCTTCATAGGCGGTTTGAAAACCATCGCGACGCAAACACGTAACATGCAGCAAAACGTCAGCCGTGCCGTTGTCCGGTACTATAAAGCCAAAACCCTTGGACACATCGAACCATTTTATGGTTCCAGATATCTCAAATGCATCAAGTTCGTCCTGTGCAATATCAAAAACAGTCTCGCTGCCATGCACCAAACTATCGCCTGCCGCATCGCCATTTGCTTCTTGACCATCAACCACCTCGTCAGCGGCCTTGCCGCCAACGTCAAAAAAATCAGGCTGCTGGTCTTCAGGTGAATTACCTGCCCCCATAATACTAACGCCTTTTCATACTCATTCCGCCGCAGGCGGCATTTACTCAAACCACTTGTTTCACTTTGACCGATTCACCAACAAAAGTTAAGATAGATAAACAATTTTGTTACCGGTTTTGCCCGCACCCCAAAATACATTAAACAAACACATTAACAAAAATTGGTATCACTCTGAAAATCAACAAATCAGCCAAAGTAATCTCAAACAAAAAGATCTGATAAAATGAAATTTTTGCACACAATGGTACGAATTAGCAATATGGAGCAGAGCCTGGATTTTTATTGCAAAGGGCTTGGGCTGGTGGAAAAGCGGCGCAAAGAAGTTGAAAAGGGACGATTCACCCTGATTTTTCTCGCTGCTCCCAACGATTATGGCGCGGAAATTGAACTTACCTATAATTGGGACCCTGAAACTTATTCAGGAGGGCGCAATTTCGGGCATTTAGCCTTTGAAGTAGAAAATATCTATCAAGCCTGTAAACACCTGCAAGAAATGGGCATAATCATAAACCGTCCTCCAAGAGATGGACATATGGCCTTTGTACGCTCACCTGATGGTATTTCCATTGAAATCCTGCAGGGCGGCGAGGCTTTGCCTCCGGCCGAACCATGGCTTTCCATGAAAAACATTGGTGAGTGGTAAGAACAAGATAGAATTGACTGCCCCATCTGTGATATCTGCTTGTTAATCAAAAATTGACCCTGCCGCTTAGCCAAAGATTAGCGCTCTTTAGGGTATTTTAATTGCTCAATTCACCAGTGATTAACTTTTTGAGCAGCCATGAGATCAATATTGCAACTTATCGCCTTCTCCCTGACCTTGTCAGCATGTGTCCCTTTGGCAATGTTTGCGTCACCCGATCGCAATTATCGCACCAGCCTTGGGGTGCAAGTGGCCAGCAGCAAGGTGAATACAATCTGCATTTCTCCAGCCCTGCGTCTGGCAATCTGGGAATTTGAGGGGAAATTTCGCAAAAAAATCGTCATGACCTCCGGTTTTCGCACCCCGTGGTACAATGCTTCGGTTGGCGGTGCTGCAAAATCCCTGCATATGACATGTTCAGCAGCTGATTTTTTTATTCCTGGTGTTCCAAAATCAGAATTAATCGCATTTGCAAAAACTATCCGCGGTATTGGGGGGCTGGGTTGCTATTATGGACGCAATTATATTCACATCGATATGAGAGAAAGGCCAAGAGGCTATAGCGGCCCTGTAACTTGGCAGTGCTAAGAGATTAGGCAATGTTAAGCGCCTCTGTTCAAGATCGAATTTGACAGGTATTGTTCATAAGCAATTTTTTTTCAATTTCATAAGCAAACAGGCTTGCACATCTGCCGCTATCCCCTTATACGATGCCGACTGAATATAAAGACCCTTGTGCGCCCATCGTCTAGTGGTCTAGGACGCTGCCCTTTCACGGCGGAAACACGGGTTCGAGTCCCGTTGGGCGTACCACACACTTCGTGTGGCTACTTTATTATTACAGCGAAATTGTTGTACCCTGATTTTTCGTTGCGCGTTGCGGCAGGTGCAACGCTGGTGGCGCTCTCCTTTTATGGCACAAACACGGGTTTAAGTCCCGTTGGACGTACCACACACTTCGTGTGGCTACTTTATTGTGACAAAATTGTTGTTGTTTCAGAAGTGAATATATTCGGGTTTTTTTCTGCCTTGAAGCTCCATCCAATTTACCTTTGTTAAAGTGAATGCCATTTATCAGGAACTCGGTTTGCGATACTGATATATGCCCACGTCAATAAAGCCTTCGGCAAATCCGGCTTCGCAATAGGACATGTAATATTCCCATTTGCGCTTAAAGGCTTCATCATAACCAAGTTTTGAAACTTGCTCCCATTTGTCCAAAAATCGTTGGCGCCAGATTTTTAGGGTCCTGGCATATGAATCAGCGAAACATTGAGTTTTTTCCAATTTCAATCCAGCCTTTTCAGCCTGTTTCAGCATTGCAGATTTGGTAAGCAGCATGCCTCCGGGGAAAATATAGCGCTGAATAAAATCCGGGCCGGAACGATAGGCATCAAAATGGACCTCATCGATGGTAATGGCCTGAATTGCAGCGGTTCCACCCGGTTTCAAACGCTGAGAAACGGCGGAGAAATAGCGCGGCCAATGCTCTTCGCCAACAGCCTCGATCATTTCAATTGAACAAACATGATCAAATTGGCCTTTTGTGTCGCGATAATCTTCAAATTGAAGTTTTACCTTTTCATCAAGCCCATGCTTTTCCATGCGAGCGCGAGCAAATTTCAGCTGCTCGTTCGATAAGGTAATGCCATAAATCCGGGCTTTGAAATCCGCAGCCAGAGTTTGAGCCAGCCCTCCCCACCCGCAGCCAATCTCAAGAATTTTGCTGTTAGGTTTTACTTTAGCTATGGCAGCAATGCGATGATATTTTTCTTTTTGCGCCTGCTCCAGCGACAAATCCGGCGTTGCAAAAATGGCCGATGAATATGTCATCGAGGGGTCCAGCCAAAGGGAATAAAAATCATTACCCAGATCGTAATGTTCAGCGATATTTTGTTTTGATCCGGACCGGGAATTGGCTCTGGAGATATGATAGGCAATATCGTTGGCAGCGCGGCGAAAAACACCAGGATTTGAACTATCAAACATTTCAATATTTTGCAGAAAAAACCTGAACAGGTCGGTCAGGTCATCAACCTCAACATCGCCATTTATATAAGCGGCAGCAAAACCAACTGTGCCCCGGCGCATGGTCTGACGCAAAACCTTGAAATTGTTGAATTTAACACGGGCATGGAAACCGGTATCTTCATTTCCGATGGTGCGTGAGCTATTATTGGGGAAGGTAACCGTCAAAGCGCCATATTTTGGCTCACCGATCATTTTAACTCCGACCCATTCCACTATCTTGGAAAGCGGCCAGGTCAATGGCCAAAAAGCTGAAGATTTGGATTGAAAAACACTGTCAGTCATCAAATCACCGCCAACTTGTAAAAACAGGATAATCCTGCAAACGGGAACGTAAATTCTTGATTTTTACAGCTATCAGGCGAATAAATACCTTTAGTAAATTGCACCTGCCTGATGCAGTCGTATTGATACCACCCCGAATGCTGACCTTTTTATATAAAAGGTCGAATAAACAACTTATATTAGAGCATTTGCGGTTTTGACTGGATCAAAACCTATGCTCTAAGTCTTTGTGTTATCGCGTTTTCGAACCAGATAACCGGATCCACTTATCCTGAAAACGCTTTAGGTAATATTATAGCAGCTTGCCCATCTTGCAAGGGCAATGGGTTTTTAGCAGTTAAGTTGTTGAATTTATTCAAGTTATTGCACTTTAGCGATAAGATTTTTCCGGGTCTGCGGCATCAATTAGCCGCATTTGCACCCTTTGGCGCCCTTGCCAATGGTCAACATTTAGCGTTCCGCAAAAATGCAATGGCTGATCTCTTGGGGCGCTCAGCAGGGCTTTTCCCATTTCGCTGGTTGCGGCTCGAAAGGCAATTGCCTTGATAGTTGCCCCATCGCCACTGCTAAGAGTGCATCTGACATGCCCGCCCTTGCCCACAATATCGGCATAGGTGACTTTGTGGGAAGCAAGGGCAAATATTGGCGATGCATTGCCCATTCCAAACGGTCCAAGCGCTTCCAATGAATTGACGAAATCCACTGAAGCGGTGCGGGCTGTGATTGCTGCATCTATTTTAATGGAACTGCTCTGGCGCGATAAAGCCACATCGTTTGCAAGCGCTTGCGTAATAAATGCGCGGAAATTTGCCAACTGGCTTTGTTTTAGAGAAATTCCGGCAGCCATGGCGTGGCCGCCACCTTTTTCAATTATACCCTCATTTACCGCCTGCAATATTGCTGCCCCAAGGTCAACGCCGGGAATTGAGCGCCCGGAACCTGTGCCGGTGCCATCAGCGCGCATGGCAATGGCAAATGCAGGACGGTTGAAGCGTTCGCGCAGGCGAGCGGCGACCAGACCAACCACACCCGGATGCCAGTTTTGAGAGGCTAAAACCAGAATGGCAGGATCTTCAATGACAGGAGCTTCTCCGTCCCCGATTTCCGCCTCTGCAACTGCTATCGCCTCCTCAACCGCTATGGCCTCAATGCTTTGGCGCTCTGCATTGAGTTCATCAAGGGAGGCGGCAATTAACATTGCTTCTTCCTCGGAAGTGGTGGCCAGCAATCTGGTGCCAAGCCCGGCGTCCCCTATTCGTCCCCCGGCATTAATGCGCGGTCCGATCATAAATCCCAAGTGACCGGCGGCAATCGGCCCGTTAATACGCGCCGCCAGCGCCAAAGCTGAAATGCCGGGATTTTTACCCTGGCGCATTGTCTCAACTCCACGAACAACAAAGGCCCGGTTCAGACCCTTTAGCGGAACAACATCACAAATGGTGGCCAAAGCCACCAGATCCAGCAATTCCATCAAATCGGGCAGATTGTCGCGCCCGGACTGACGCAAAACCCGATTGGTGGCCACAAGGGCCATAAATGTAACACCGGCAGCGCACAAATATCCCAAACCCGAAAGATCATCTGCCCGGTTGGGGTTTACCAGCGCATCACATGGGGGCAATTGTTCTTTGGCAAGGTGATGATCAAGAATTAAAACATCAAAGCCCTTGTTTTTGGCATGGGCCACCGGCTCAAAACTTGTTGTGCCGCAATCAAGCAATATAAGCAGGCTTGCCCCCTCGCCTGCCAGCTTGTCGATAGCGGGAATATTTGGGCCATAACCTTCAAAAATACGATCGGGAATATGCCAGATCACATCCAGTGAAAAACTTCGCAAATATCTTAACATCAAAGCACTGGAAGAGGCCCCGTCAACATCATAATCACCAAAAAGCGCAACTTTTTCCCCGCTATCAATAGCCTTAGCCAGACGGTCTGCAAACTTGTCCATATCGGTCATTGTTGAAGGATCAGGCATCATATCTCTGATGGAAGGTTCAAGAAATGATGTGGCCTCACCTGTTTCAACACCACGAGCTGCCATGATTCTGGCGGAAATTTCTGAAATTTCATGCTGTTGAGATATGGCTGTGGCCTGACGAACAGCTACCGGATTCAGCCGGTCTGTCCATGATTGACCGCTAAAAGATTTGGAGACGCCAAGAAAATTTTCAGGTTTTTCAATTGCCATATTGCGCCTTATTTTTGTGCCAAAAAATGAGCATGGCACAAAGGGGAGAACCCCTAAAGTGCCTGCCCCGAATGGGGCCTAAAAACTCTCGATACGTATCACTTGCGGCGCGCCAATCGTGTGGCCATCATCGGCCACCTGATCCAGCGCCTTGCGCAAACTGGCCTCAAGAGTATCCTGGGTTATTAAAACCAGCGTTCTGGTTTTTCCGGCTTCGCTGGAGTTACTAATTCCTGACGCATCAATATCTATATCTGGCCGCTGGATTACACTTTCCAGAGAAATATTGTTCTCTCCCAGACGAGAAGTAATCGCCGCCAGTGCTCCTGGAACATCAAGCACATCAAGGCGAATGTAATATCCACCCTTGTGGGACTGCATGGGAGCGCGCTTATAATCGCTCAATTCAGCCGTTGGCATACCAAGGGGAGGAATAATCTGCCCGCGGGCAATATCCAGGATATCTGCCAGAACGGATGCTGCGGTGGCCGAGCCGCCAGCTCCGGGACCTGAAAGCATTAGTTCTGATACATGGTCGGTTTCAAGAATAATTGCGTTTAAAACATTATCCACCCGCGCTACGGCGCTGCTGGCTGGAACAAAGGTGGGATGAACCCGCTGTTCAATTCCTTTTTCTGAGCGCTTGGCAATGCCCAAAAGTTTAATGGCATAACCAAGTTCAGCTGCGACCTTGATATCTTCTTGCGTTATGGCCGTGATGCCCTCCACAAACACCTCATCGGCGGCAATTTTACACTGAAAGCAAAGCGAAGTCAGGATGGCCAGCTTATGGGCGGTATCAAATCCCTCAACGTCAAAGGTCGGGTCGGCCTCAGCATAGCCCAGAGCCTGTGCATCCTTCAAACAATCAGCAAATGATATATCCTCATTACCCATCCTCGTTAGAATATAATTGCAGGTGCCATTGAGAATTCCATAAACACGGGTGACGCTGGCTGCCCCCAAACCTTCTCGAAGGGTTTTTATCACCGGAATACCACCGGCAACCGCAGCTTCAAACCCCATATGCACGCCCGATTTTTCGGCCAACGCCGCCAGATCAACCCCGTGTTTTGCCAAAAGTGCCTTATTGGCAGTCACTACAGGTTTACCGGCTTCAAGAGCAGCCTTTACTGATGCCAGTGCCGGACCGTCTTCGCCGCCAATCAATTCAACGAACAAATCAACGTTTTCATCTTTGGCCAGCGCAACCGGATCGTCATGCCAGGCAAAACCAGAAATATCGATGCCACGGTCTCTAGAACGGGAGCGCGCGCAAACAGCAACGACTTTAACCATACGCCCGTGTTTGCGCTGAATTTGCTTTGCATTTTTTTCCAGCATTAAAACCAGTGCCGCACCGACTGTGCCAAGTCCGGCAATGCCAATTCGAAGTGGTTTTATTTTATCATTGTTCAAGTGTTCATCCATCAAATTTACTTTTTAAGCGCGTTGCGAAAAGACCAGTACTTTTTGGACAATATTGTCCTGATTTCTATTGCCCGGTTAGAATAGTATTTTGGCTTGCGGTCAATAGAAATTGATAATATCGTGCACAAAAGGGACAGCTGAAATCAAGGGAACAATGAAAAAAACCGCTTTGCTACAGGCTTTGATTTTTGGAATGGTTATGGCTTTCATCCCGGGCGCTTATGCTCAGGACCAGGAAGAAATTAATTTCGTCACCAATTTCTTCAACCAATTACAACCGAAATCAATTGCTGAAAATACTGAATATTGTGGTTATTTCGGCATTGACGAGAATGATAATTTCGTCGCTACCACACCTGCAAAAGGTGATACAGATAGCTGCCTTGCCAATGACCCTCCCGAGAATCTAGATTTATTTGCCACATATCACACCCATGGCGCTTATATGTTTGATGCAGATTCCGAGCTGCCTTCCTTAAATGACCTTGAAGCTGATATTGATGAATATCTGGATGGCTATGTGGCCACTCCCGGCGGTCGCATTTGGTTCAACAGCGTTGACAGGGAAACCGCGATCATGTTGTGCGGTCGCAATTGCACAGTTTCCGACAGCGAATATGTTGCTGACACCGAATATCCAGTGAACAATTCTTATACAGTGCAACAACTAAGGCAGCGTGAAAGCGAATAGTTACTCGATCAAGAAACGGCCTATTTATTCAGCGATATAACGTTGGAATTGGTTTTTGCGCCAGATAGAAATTTTTTGAGATTGCGCGCTGCCTGACGCAGGCGCTGTTCGTTTTCCACTAGGGCAATGCGCACATATTGATCGCCATATTCCCCAAAGCCCACTCCCGGTGCCACGGCTACCGCAGCTTCGGTAATCAGCAATTTGGCAAATTCCAAAGATCCAAGATGTGCAAATTCATCGGGGATTGGAACCCAGGCAAACATGGTCGCCGGGGGTGATGGTATTTTCCAGCCGGCGCGGCCAAAACTTGTCACCAGCACATCACGGCGACTTTTATAGATCTTGCGCACTTCTGCAATGCAATCATCAGGACCATTAAGGGCTGCAGTTGCTGCCACCTGAATGGGGGTAAACGCCCCATAGTCCAGATAGGATTTAACCCTTGAAAGGGCAGCAATCAGTTTTTCATTACCAACAGCAAAACCCATGCGCCATCCAGGCATAGAGAAGGTTTTGGACATGGAAGTAAACTCAACCGCAATATCCATCGCATCGGGAACCTGAAGAATTGATGGAGGTGGGTTGCCATCAAAATAAACTTCAGAATATGCCAAATCTGAAAGGATATAAATTTCGTTAGCTTTGCAGTATTTTACAACTTTTGCGTAAAAATCCAGATCGGCCACATAGGCGGTGGGATTTGAAGGATAATTCAAAATCAGTGCAATGGGCTTGGGAATCGAATGGCGCACTGCCCGATCAAGCACCCGAAAAAACTCATCATTGGGGGCCGCAGGCATAGAGCGAACAACTCCACCCGACATAATAAACCCAAAGGAATGAATGGGATAGGTAGGGTTTGGCACCAAAACCACATCACCCGGAGCTGTTATGGCCTGAGCCATATTGGCAAACCCCTCTTTGGAACCAAGGGTGGCAACAACCTGAGTATCCGGGTTCAACTTTACACCAAACCGGCGACCATAATAGGAGGCCTGGGCTTTCCTTAGACCGGGAATACCTCTGGATGCGGAATAACGATGGGTGCGCGGATCGGCGACAGTCTCCACCAGCTTATCAACAATATGCTTTGGAGTTGGCAGATCTGGATTGCCCATACCAAGATCAATAATATCAACCCCGTTAGCGCGCGCCTTGGCTTTAATAGGGTTTATATGCTCAAAAACATACGGAGGAAGGCGTTTGATGCGATGAAATTCGGGTTCCATAAGAATTCTCTTATTAAAAATTGCTGCTCTTGCCAAAACTAGTAAATGAGCGTGGAGTAAATCCTAACACAAAACTGCATTTAAGAGCATTTTGCCAGATTTACTTATACCAGATAATTGTGATTAAAACTTGAATAGAGCTGTCAGATTTATAGTCAAGCAAAACCGCCACATTTTTGTCTTGTAATTGGTAAGGCTTGTAATTGTTATGAACTGCACAAATATTTGATTCTAATGTCACTCCAGACAATTGACCGACAGGGAAGGAGCTGGGTTGAATGAGCAAGAGAATTGCAATTACAACAATTGGCACCCGGGGTGATGTGCAGCCTTATCTGGCGTTGGCGCTGGAATTGCGCAAACGGGGCTATAGTGTTGTGGTGGGGGCCCCATCTGATTTCGCTGACGAAGTACTTAATCTGGGTATCGAATTTTGCGATCTTGGCGGGAATATTCGTGCCTTCCTCAAGCAATCTAATTTTGAACACGCAAGCGAAAACTTTCTGCTTAATATGCCGGCTCTTTTGCAGCAGGGGCAGGAAATCGTTGAACAAGCAGCACGCAACTCATGGAAAATGGTGCAGGGTGCTGATGCAATAATCATGAATATCAACACCAGTTTTGCCATAGACTTCGGCGAAGCGATGGATATTCCAACCATAATGAGCGCCTTACAGCCACTTAATTCCACCGGGGAATTCCCCATATGCTCGTTTGGTATTCCTGATATGGGGCGAGCTCTTAACTGGCTGAGCCATACAGCAACCATTGTTCAGCAAGCCTATTACGACTTTCCCCGTGATAAATTGCGCAAAGAACTAATGGGCCTTGAACCAAGGAAAAACAGTGGTTTTTTTAAGGATACCGACGGAAAAAACCTTGTAACCCTTTACGCTTATTCTCCCCTGGTTTCCCCGCGACCAAGAGATTGGCCAAAAACCGCAATAGTAACCGGTTATTGGAGACTTGAAGATCAGACCGGATGGGAGCCTTCTAAAAAACTTCAGGATTTTTTATCCCTTGGCGAACCTCCCATATATGTGGGATTTGGCTCAATGCCCTTTGGAGCTGAACGCAATACGCAATTGCTGAAAGAGGCTGTATCCATAAGCGGTAAAAGAGTGGTCGTAGCCAGCGGATGGGGAGGAATAAAAGACGATAACCTTCCCAAAAACGTCATGGCAATATCTAAAGCCCCCCACGACAAACTGCTTAAATATATGAGCGCGGTTGTTCATCATGGGGGTGCCGGAACAACCGCTGCCGGTCTTTATGCCGGCAAACCGACCTTTGTGGTGCCCCAGGCAATCGACCAGCCCTATTGGGGCCGCCGGGTGCATGAGCTTGGTTGCGGACCTGAGCCTGTTTTACTCAAAAAATTAACACCGCAAATTCTGGCGCACGCTTTTAATGAAATGACAAATTTTTCACCCTATAAAATTGCTGCTAAAGATGTGGCTGACGAATTGGCAAAAGAGGACGGTCCAGACAAGGCAATTTTACATATTGAGCGGGTTATGAGAAATTACGTTCCCCATGACCAAAGACATCAAAAGGCAAGTTTTATGACTGGATTTGGCAGCTAATAAAATTCCCCGCCAGTTTTACTGAATTTCTTGCGCTTTTCCCTGACTATATTTTTCTTCCATTATGATAAATATTGAGGTCAGGAGCTAAAAAAGCCAATGCCATTGCCTTACAAACAAATGCCTGCAATACTTAAATAAGTGGTGTGGGTCATTTATTTTTTTAATGGGGGTTACAGATGAAGAAATCTGATTTTGCCAATGCTATAGCTATATTTTCTCTTTTATTGATTCCGGGGGCTGCGTTTTCCAGCCCCAGCACAGCAGGTGCTGCTCCTCATGTGGATGCTGATGCAATTCCCCATGAGGGAGTTGAGGTCGAGCTGCAAATACCGGAAATGAACGCAGAGCGCGGCCGGGAACTGTTTGCCACCAAGGGCTGTGCCTCCTGTCATGCTGTGAATGGAATTGGGGGAATTGATGCCTCTCCCCTTGATGCCCATAATATGGACGCCCAGATGAACCCGTTTGAACTGGCAGCAAAAATGTGGGCGATGGCTCCTTTTATGATTGCTGCCCAGGAAGACGAGATGGGCGCGCAGATTTTATTCACCGGCCAGGAACTGGCGGACATTGTAGCATTTTTACACAATGACAGTGAACAACATAAATTCACCGATGAATATCTGGACAGCTTGGGAATTGATATAGGACATGGCCCTGAAGGGTAGTCAGATTCTTATAATACAATCAGCTTAGAGTGATCTGGCCAACCCAGTTGGCCGGATCAACAAACAGGCCAAACCAGATTGACCAAAGACCAAGCAACACAAAAATCGCACCAATTATCCATGTGGATTTTCTAAGCTTTGTTGCCAGATTTGCCAGCCAGTCGCCAAGTTTTGGCACAATAGCAAATATTATCAGCGGCAGGGAAAGAAAAAGCCCAAACAGGAACATCATAATAAACCCGGTCAGAATTGTTCCCGTCGTAGCCGCCAGACCCAACAGGCCAAACAATATGGGGGCCGAGCAGGCAGGGATATTCAGGCCAAAAGCCAGACCCAGCACAATTGGATTTTGGGCCTTTTTCCAAGCTGCCGGAGCAAGGTTTATCCGCTGTTTGATCAAACCGGCCCTACCGATCATAAATGCGATACCAATCAGCAGATAAATAGATCCAAACACCAACCACATTCCGGTTTGAACGCCAATGAGCTTTTGCCCCAAAAATGCAATAAATGCTCCAAATGCCCCGGTAATAATGGCCCTTGCAGCAACAAATACTCCAACCGCCTTGATTTTATCGTTTCGGGAGCGCGATTTCTGAGTATCCAGAAATACCAGATGCCCACCAATGGTACATGGTTCAATAAACCCCAAAAGCCCAAGCCCGACCGGCAATAAAATCAGGGTAACCAGTGAAATTTCCATTCCGACAAAGCTTTCTAGGCAATTGTTACAGCACGCAAATTTTGATTCTACAGTAAAAATAATCAAAACTACCAAAAAGCCATAGCGAACAAGTTCAATATCACCAAGTCAAAATAATATGATCAGAAGGTTTTATCGCCAATCGAAACAAAGTTCAGAAAATTGCAGGATTTTAGATTTTTCTCTTGAACCTATAGTAGCTAGAGGTCTTATACCCGCCGTTCAGAATCAAATTTGACCGGGATATAAATAACATGGCAAACACAAAAACCCTGCTCGTTGACGGCATGGATTGCGCAAGCTGCACTGCAAAAATCGAAGGAGTGGTTTGCAATATTCCCGGTGTGGAAAACGTCAAACTCAATTACACCACTCAAAAGCTAAAATTCGATCTTTCAGATGCGGCCAATGATGCGCGCCCGATTATCAAGGCTGTCGAAAAACTGGGCTACAAGGTAACCCAACCCGGCGAAAAAGATCGTCTGGCCAATTTGCACTGGTGGCAAACTGGTAAAGGGCAGTTGGTTATAGGCACCACACTGCTGCTTTCCTTCGCCTGGGGACTGGTTCTGTTTTTACCGCAATATTCAGGATATGTATTTGCCGCGGCGGGATTGATTGCGCTGGTTCCTTTGGCAAGAAAAGCCTGGGCGGCGGCAATTGCCGGACAGCCATTTACTATCGAAACCCTGGTCACGGTTGCAGTGATCGGTGCCATATTTATTGACGAGGCAGCAGAAGCCTCGATTGTGGTCTTTTTCTTCTTAATCGGCGAACTGCTTGAAGCAATGGCTGCGGCCAAGGCCCGTAAATCTGTGCAGGCGCTGGCTGATCTGGTACCAAAATCGGCGTTTCTTATTACTGAGGACGGAACAAAGGAAGTAAGCGCTGATGAATTGGAAATTGGCGACATTATTGAAGTTCGTCCGGGCGGTCGCATTCCAGCCGATGGCATAATCAGCAAAGGCCAGACCTCAATTGATGAAGCTGCCGTTACAGGTGAATCCATGCCCAAGCGCAAACAGGTTGGCGACAGTGTTTTTGCCGGTTCGATCAATGCGGAAGGAGTTATCCGCGTCACAGTAGAAAACACCGTAGAAAACAACATGATTTCGCGCATTTTGCAAATGGTGGAAGACGCGCAGGCAAGCAAGGCTCCTACTGCAAGATTTATCGATGATTTTTCTAAATATTATACTCCAGGGGTATTCGTTGTTTCGGCTATGATCGCCTTTATTCCGCCGATGTTTTTTGGCGGCGATATGACCGAGTGGGTTTATCGTGGTCTGGCAATTCTGCTTATCGGCTGTCCATGTGCGCTGGTTTTATCCACGCCAGCGGCAATAACTTCAGGCATTTCTGCCGGGGCAAAACGAGGCCTGCTGATGAAGGGGGGCGCAGTCCTTGAAGCTATAGGCAAGGTAAAAATCGTTGCATTTGATAAAACAGGCACCCTGACCAAGGGCGAACCAAAAATAACCGATGTCAAAACCTTCTCTGGTGATGAAAAAACCCTGCTTGAATATGCCGGAGCGGTGGAAGCCAGTTCTTCGCATCCATTGGCGGTTGCCATTGTTGAAGAGGTGAAGCAACGGGGAATTGCCATCAAAGATGCGACCGATTCCTCAGCGCTTAGCGGTCGCGGCGTTCAGGCAAATGTTGGTGGCAAATTAGCCATAATTGCCTCTCCTCGTTATGCAAGTGAAGTTTCCCAGTTCAGCGTTGAACAACAAAAAATACTTGAAGCGCTGGAAGACGAAGGCAAGACTATTGCCGTGGTAATTCTGGAAAAAGAAATTGGTGACAACAAAATCCTTGGATTAATTGCCCTACGGGATGAATTGCGCAAAGACGCAACAAGCGCCATGAAGCAGCTCAAAGATGCCGGGGTTGGCGCTGTAATGCTGACTGGTGACAACAAGCGCACCGGCAATGCCCTGGCAGCCCAACTAGGTATTGAGGTTAAAGCCGAGCTTATGCCTGAAGACAAGCTGGCGGAAATTGAAAGGCTTAAGGAGCGTGGCAACATTGCCATGGTGGGCGATGGCATTAACGACGCCCCGGCCCTGGCCAGAGCTGATGTGGGGATTGCCATGGGTGGAGGAACCGATGTGGCTCTGGAAACCGCCGATGCCGCCCTGATGCACGAGCGCGTTTCTGATGTTCCAGCACTGGTGAACCTTTCACGAGCAACCATGAACAATATTCACCAGAACATTACTGTTGCTTTGGGGCTAAAGGCTGTATTTCTGGTTACCACCATGCTGGGAATAACCACTCTTTGGATGGCAATTCTGGCCGATACCGGCGCAACATTGCTGGTGACAGCAAATGCCCTAAGGCTGCTGGGTTATAAATTCAAAAAGTAGTAGATGGTTGTTTGAAGCTGATACAACAAAAAAGGCTCCCAAACGGGAGCCTTTTTCATGTCTTGAAATTTTAGCAAACCTTGCAGATCCAATGAAGTGCAAGTCGATAAAATAAAATTAACGCTTGGAGAACTGGAATGAACGACGGGCTTTGGCCTTGCCGTATTTCTTGCGTTCTACAACACGACTATCGCGGGTAAGAAAGCCGCCCTTTTTCAGCACCGGACGCAAATCCGGCTCAAACAGGGTCAACGCTTTGGAAATACCGTGGCGCACAGCCCCTGCCTGCCCAGAAAGGCCACCGCCGGAAACCGTAGCTACCACATCATACTGATCTGAACGTTCAGCGGCGATAACCGGTTGCATCAATACCAGACGCAAAACCGGACGAGCAAAATATTTTTCGAACTCGCGGCCATTAATAGTAATGCGACCGGAACCTGGTTTAATCCAGACACGGGCAACAGCATCTTTACGTTTGCCAGTGGCATAGGCGCGGCCATGCTCATCAAGCTTTTGCACATAGACAGGAGCTTCAGGAGCGATGTTTTCTGCAACCTCAGCCAACTCTTCAAGAGAGCTTAGTGTTTGATCTTCGGCCATCTTTAACCAACCTTCACATTTTTGGAATTAAGAGCGCCAACATCAAATGTGGTGGGCTGCTGAGCTTCATGGGGATGTTCCTCGCCGGCATAAATGCGCAGGTTTTTCAACTGAGCGCGGGTAAGAGGCCCGCCGGGCAACATGCGGCGAACCGCATTTTCCAACACCCGTTCAGGGAAACGTCCCTCAAGTATCTGGCGCGAAGTGCGCTCTTTAATGCCGCCGGGATAGCCCGTGTGCCAGTGAAATTTACGCTGATCGAGTTTTTTACCGGTTAGTTTAATCTGATCAGCGTTGATGACAATAATATTGTCGCCGCAATCAACATGGGGGGTAAAAATTGGCAGATGCTTGCCACGCAGTCGAGTGGCAATAATGGCAGCCAAACGGCCAACCACCAGGCCCTTGGCGTCGATCAAAATCCACTTTTTTTCGATCTCGCTGGCCTTTGCCGAAAAGGTCTTCATGATTTGATTTCCTAAAATTTTAAATTCAGCTGGAATACTTTAATTGCCGGGAATTTTTAAAATAACCGGCCTATTGTGCGCGTGTTACATTCCCAACCGATATACGTCAAGCACTAATATTTTATTGTTTGATTTCAACAGGTTATTAGCGCGGTATTATGATACCGTCAATTAATCCAGCTATGCCAATAGCGCCAAATCAACGGCGTTAAGCCAATGGCGGCTTGCTGCTGGTATCGGCCAGTGCTGCAAATATTGATGCAAACAACACAAAGGCCAGCGCCTGATGTCCAAGGGCCAACGGCATCGGCACCACCAAAACAAGTGTAACTATACCAAGAATTATTTGCAGAATAATCACAATACCTATAATTCGCATCCACCCCGAAAGCAGGCTCGACCTTTTTCGAAAACCATAGGCCAGCATGATCAGGCCAAATATTCCAATAACATAGCCCAGCATGCGATGAGAAAACTGCACCGTCAGCAGGTTTTCAAACAAGTTCAACCACGCCGGTTGCATTGCAAGCAGGCCAGCAGGTATCCAGCTTCCCTCCATAAGGGGCCATGTATTAAAGGCATATCCCGCATCAAGTCCGGCAACAAACGCGCCTTTGATTATTTGAATAAAAACCAGAAGGGCCATAAATTTTAATGCCAGACGTCCGCCGGAGGATGCTTTCATATAAGAGGCGGACGAGGTTTTGGGTTCCAATCTTCGAGCTACCCAGACTATCGCGGCGAACAATATGCTTGCGGCACCAAGATGGGCAGCCAGACGATATTGGGAAACATCAACTCGGGCGGTCAGGCCAGAAGAAACCATCCACCAGCCCAAAAACCCCTGAAAGCCGCCGAGTACAAACAATAAGGCCAGCGAAGGGGCCAGTTTTTTTGACAAGCGGCCCTGCACAAGAAAAATCACAAACGGGACTGCAAATATCAGGCCAATCATCCGCCCTAAAAAACGATGTCCCCACTCCCACCAGAAAATAAATTTAAAGTCAGAAAGTTCCATCCAATAATTCTGCTTAATAAATTCGGGTATTAATTTATAGGCCTCAAATTCTGCTTGCCAGTCCTGAGCAGACAGCGGTGGCAACATGCCTGAAATTGGTTTCCAGCTGGTTATGGAAAGGCCGGAATCAGTCAATCTGGTCAAGCCGCCAACCGCCACTAATGCTAGAATGGCAGCGGCAAGCACATAGAGCCAGATGCGCACCGGACGTAACCTGTCAGGACCGTCTGCGGGCAAGGAATTTATGGCTGATTGAACCGAATGTGTCACGTAACTATCCACTGAAATTTGTTTGGGGCAATACTTATTTGCGATATATTATCTGACAAGAAGTGGTAAAGGGAGTTCAAACAATTGGCAATCATAGTTTTGCAAGAATTTGGTTTTGCAAGAATTTGGTTTTGCAGGAAATTGCTTGAGTTTTGAATTCGCATGATGAATGCCACAAAAAAAGATGCAAAGATAAGATATTGAAACAAAGAGCTAGAAAATTTGTTGGCATCTGGCTGATGCTCGCGCTGTTGATTATTTACCCCCTAGTGGTAATTGTTATTTATTCCGAACAATTAATGTGGCTGCCCGTTTGGGCTTCGCTGATTTTCTTTTTGATTTTCGGGCTGTTTTGGGCGGTTCCGGCAGGAATGATCATAAAGTGGATGTCCCGCCCGGATCCTGAATAAACCGGGTGAGTAGTAATTTGCAACAGGCACGCAATATTTGCGATCAAATGCCTGAAAACATCGAAAATATGGCCCCGGTTGTCAAAACCTCCACATATCTGTGCTCCTGAAAACTCCCATTCAAGGAAATTCTTGGCAGGGAAGTAATCTGGTCCTTATGGCGATAATATATAGCTCCGGGGCGAGTGGTAACCGCAGAGGCAAGTCCTAATTGTCTGGCCAGTTCATATTCGCGAGGACCTGCAGATTTCAGCCTGCCAATCGGGTAGGACAGGTGAGTTGGCTCAATCCCGAATTGGGATTTAATAACCTGAATTGAAAGTTCAATTTCTTCCCTTGCGCGTTTTTCCTCAAGCTTTGCAAGCTCATAATGGTGAACCGTGTGCACTCCAATTGTACATAATGGCTCATCTACAAAGGTTTTTAATTGCTTCCAGGTCATAATGAGTTCACGGCAGTGATTATCCATATTCAAACCATAACCGCTGGTAAATTCGCTAACAAATTTCACCCGCTGACCTTCAGGAAGGTTTCGCATTCGCCAATACAGCTTTGAATATGTGGCATATTTTTGCGACAGTGATTTGGTATCTGCATATACAATTTCTTCGTGATCATCCATATAGGCAATTGCCTCCTGGCCGGCAATAACGTCTTCAAGAGCCTGCCACCAGACTCCCCCCACCCCATCAACAAACGCGGTTGGCACATAAAGAATAAACGGACACTCCCGGCGTCTTAATACCGGCAGCGCATGTTCAAGATTGTCCTTATAGGCATCATCAAAACTGAAAACGACAAATTTATTGGCCGGTTCGGTAGTTTTTATACGTTCAACCGCCTCGTCCATACTGACAATATCCAGACCAAGCTCACGCACCCGAACAATAACATATTCCAGATATTGTGGTGTCACCTGCAAAATGGCATTGGGAGAAAAATCAGCCGGCGCTCCGGGCAACACACGGTGAAGGGTAAATATAACCCCGCGAGCCCGTGAAAGAGTCCTAATAAGATGAGTAACCTGACTGGCCCACATAAGCTCAAAGAAGCCCTTATAGGCGGCATATTTTAAATTCATATATTGCCTCTCAATTGCCTTTTAAGTGCCACTTGCAAAAAACTTTGCCAAGAAAAATTTTTAGAAACCGCATGATACTCAAGCAACATTTACACGGTCGCGGTTTGCTCGCTTTTTTGCCAAAGTCAGAATGCTTGTATTCTCAAAGCCAAGGGCTTTTGTTTGAGCAAGGGTTTCAGCTATCCGCTGGTTGTCAGGATCTTTTGCCGCCACCAGAACCAGGTGAGCATTAAGTCCGGCAAAAATCGACAGGTTGGATTTTGATCTTTCTCCGCCAACCATAACAATCACCACTTCGCATATGTCACAGAGCGCTTCCACCAGAATTTTGGGCCGATCTGATCCTGATAAAATCGCGTTCAGGCGCCCCCAGTTTACAATAGTTGGCTCATCAGTATCTCCGTGAAAAACCACTTCGCCAAAATCAACATCACCTGCTGCCAGATCACTAATTCCCGGATAATCAGAAATAACGGAGCTTCCAGCGTCAATTATCGCAACAGAGCGACCAGCTTCAAGAACATCGTCACCAAGCACTTCAACAACACTTGCCGCGTCGCCATTGCGATCAAAAGAGCCAACAAAAACCAATTGTTGACGCCCATCAGCCAGATCATCAGCAAGATCATAAAACTGCTGCTCGTAGCTGTCCGCAGACACCTGGTCAGGTGACACATAGTCATGTGACACATAGTCATGTGACGCATAGTCATGTGACGCCCCGTCGGGTGTTTCTGGTTTCTTCTCAATCTGGCTCCGTGAAGGTGGAGCATCGCTCAAACCCGGATGTGCTTTGCGTATAGAATTTTGGGAGAAAATTTCTTGGTCCCGATCATTCCCACTCACAACACCATCCTGCTCAAACTCTTCAACAGCTGGATCAGTGCGATCTTTTTGCAGGATGGTTTTCAACCGGCCCTTTATTTTTGAACCAAGAGAAGATTTTTTGCCTGGCATTATGTCTGCATCTGCGAGCGGTGGTGAGCCTGCTGAATTATTTTCATTCAAAGAGGTTAGTCCCAAAGCAGAAAACTGCTCCCCTTCCCGCCGCAATGAAGTTCCAGGCGCATAAAGAGCTCCCCCCGGAATATTGCGCGATAATTCAACAAACAATATTCCTGCCACCTGCACCGCACCCGAAACAATAGCAACAGCAATCAATATCATTGTTGATTTTGGTGCCACGGCACGAAGTGCGGGCATTGCCAATGTGACAACACGAACATCGGGCAAAACCGCGCCACTATCAGCTCTGGCTGTTGCTTCACGAAAGCGCAGCAAATAGGTCTGGAGCAAATCAGACTGGGCTTTGGCTTCGCGCTCCAACTCCTGCAACTCAACGGTTGAGGTTGCAGCAGACGAGGCACTGCCTTTGAGGCGGGCAAAATCCTGTTGCAAATTGGCAGCCAGAGTTTCTTCAATTGCAGCTTCTGCAATCATGGCATCGGCAACCCGGCGACCCTCGCGGGTAATCTGGCGATCAATCTCGGTAATCTGGGCGCTGATGGAGCGCACTTGCGGGTGATTGGAAAGCAAAGTGGCAGAAAGCTGGGCTCTTTGGCCCTGCAGTTGCGCTTTATCCTGCGACAGGCGCTGAATAATTACCGATCCCTGCACCTCTGCAACCCCGTCAATGGGCTGACCGGCATCAAGCAAAGCACCGATAAGATCAGCACGGGATTGCACCAGGTTGCGACGTTCCTGCGCTGTGGTAATCTGGGCTGCGATATTGGAAAGCTGCTGGTCCAGAAGACTGGTATTATTAATGCCGACAAACAGATCATTATTGATGCGAAAACTGGCGACTTCTGATTGAGCTTCAACAACACTTATACGAAGTTTTTCGATTTCAGATTGCAGCCAGCGACTGGCATCTGTTGTATCTTCGATGGAAAGCTGGACGCGCCGACTGATATGGGCGGCAGCCACAGCGTTGGCGATATTTGCTGCCAATTCGCGATCACGGGCACGAACAAGTATCGAAAGCACCCGCGAATTACGTTCCTGAACAACCGTAATGGCCCTGGACAATCTGGAGAGAATTTTTTGCTCAGAAGAAACCCGACGGACCGGGGCCTGACCAATCATAGTCAGTATCGGATCAAACGTGGAACTGGCAGTACCGTTAAATTCTGGAACTTCGATCAGATTTAGAGAACGCACAACTTCCAGCAGGGTCTGGGAGGATTTTATCAGTTCCACCTGGGAAGACATGATTACAGAATCTGAAACACCACGCGCACCTGCACCACTGGCGCCAACCGAAAAAATATTCTCCCTAGGCTCAACCAAAATAGAAGCCGAAGACTCATAGGTCTTGGGAACCAGTGACAATACCAGATAGGTAATCACCAGCAAAAATGCACTCACCAGCGCGATTCTGATCTTCTTATTCCAGATACTGACAGCGAGCTGGCGAATATCCAGAGCTATACTATCCTGATTGTTGTGATCCACCACGTTCAATTCCTAATATTTGCAGGACTAATTCCTAATATTTGCAGGACTAATTCCTAACATTTGAATGTCAGTTTTTTACGACAACGTAGTAAGCAATCAGTTAATTTTTATTGAGACAGCGCTATTCAAAATTCAAAAAATAATGAAATATTAACCATGTCCATGCCCTTTAGAGTTGAAGAAAACTAAATGGTAAAAAAAATGCGCTGGCTATCCCTGTTCGCCCTTATAATATTATTCCCATTATCCGGTTGCGCGATTAATTCCGCTCCGGCCACTTATATGGTTGAGATTGAGGGGCCATATACCCTTGATAGCGGCGATGTTTTAAGGGTTTCAGTGTATGGAGATGAAGAGCTAACCAATCAATACCGGGTCAATGACAATGGTGCCATTGCCTTTCCGCTGGTTGGGCCGATCATTGTGCGGGGCCAGACCACGCAGATAGCTGCAGCTCGAATCACTGCCGCTTTGGCAAATGGTTTCATGCGCAATCCAAACGTTGCAGTTGAAGTTGAGATATATCGTCCGTTCTTTATTCAGGGCGAAGTAATATCAAGCGGCCAGTTTCCATATGTTTTTGGAATGACCGTAAGAGCTGCAATCAGCACCGCCGGTGGATTTACGGATACTGCCAACAGAACCAGGGTTATCGTTTACCGGCCTGAGGGCAGTCAAATGATCAAGGGAAATGTGGAGATGGACTTTCCTGTTCGCCCCGGCGACACGATTGTGGTGCTTGATCGCTGGCTTTAGTCATCATTAAGGACAGCAGGTTGGCTCGACATCCGTTAAATATCCTGATGATTTTGCGCTCACCCGTTGGTGGACTGTATCGCCATGTAATTGATTTAAGTGATGAAATGAGCCGGCGCGGCCACAGGGTCGGCATAATTTACGATGCTAGCAATGGAGATTTTCAAACCAGACAGCGCATTGAAGCAATGCAAAATCAGCCTACGCTGGGGGTGCATAATGTTTCAATGCCACGTTTATTTGGTGTGAACGATCTGTTTGCGTCGTTGAAAATCCGCGCTCTGACAAAGAAATTAAACGCTGACATTTTACACGGTCATGGAGCAAAGGGCGGATTTAATGCTCGTATCGCAAAGATGATCACACCCGGGAAAATTGCTATTTACACCCCTCACGGAGGCGTACTGCATTATTCTTCGTCAGGATTTACCGGAAAAGTTCTTTATGGCATTGAGCGCTTTCTAACAAAAAAAACCAATGCAATTATATTTGAAAGCGCTTTTGCCAAACTATCCTTTGAGAGACAAATAGGGAGTTTTTCTGTTCCGAATGCAATTATTCACAATGGTTTATCGCTTGACGAATTTATTGCTCTGGACCCCAAAAAAGCCAGCTTTGATTTTGCTTTTGTTGGAGAAATTCGCCAACTGAAGGGCATTCATATTCTGCTTGAGGCTCTGGTTGATGTGAAACGAAAAGATGGCACGGATGCCAGCCTGATAATCGCCGGGGGTGGCCCTGATGAAGAAAAAATCAGACGGCAAATAAAAGAGCTGGGGCTTTGTGATCGGGTTGAAATGGCGGGAGTAAAGCCCGCTCGCGAAGTATTTGAGCAGGCCCGAACGGTAATTGTTCCTTCGCTGGCCGAATCCCTGCCCTATGTAGTGCTTGAAGCGGCAGCGGCGCAAAAGCCGGTTCTGGCTACAAATGTCGGGGGCATTTCAGAAATTTTCGGCCCCACGGCTAAGGCTCTATTTCCATCGGATAATGTCGATGCGTTAAAAAAAGCCATGCAGAACAATATTTTAAACCCGGACAATGCAAAAAAAGAAATGCAAACCCGGCTGCAATGGGTCAGAGAAACTTTCTCAGCAGAAAAAATGGTGAATGGCATTGAAAGTGTTTATCAAAAAGCAATTGCCGACCAGAAAAACCATTAGATTTAGTGCAAAGAAACTGATTCAGTTAAAATTTTTAACCCGTTGTTTTATCGTGCATTTACTGGAAGCAGCCATGCTTGGCAGTATATCATTACTCATGACAAATTCCTAAAAATTCAATTCACGGAGTTTTCATTACTTTGGGCGCATAATATTTTATCGAAGTTTGAGTAATTTGTTGCGTGAGTTTTAATAATGTTTCGTCTCGACCCCAAAATCGCCGTTCAAGAGCATATCAACGCGGGCCAGAACGAGCCAAAAAAACAAATCACACTATCCGCAAAGGCCATGAAAGTGGCCAGCAGTCCGGTTGAAAAGAATATTTCATCCACCGTGATAATCGGCTTTGTGCAACTGCTTGAAACCCTTCTGCTGGCATTATTGGGTTTTGCAATCTATTGGTCATATGTTGAGGTGCCAGACAACGCGCTTTATGTACCAATAATTTTTGGCGCATCACTTGCCGCAAATGTTATTTTTAATATGGCTCACACCCATTCTATTTCGATTTACCGTACTCGGGTACATCAAAGCGCCCGCCTGCTGGCTGCATGGTCTGTGGTGTTCGTTTTGATAGCTTTAAGTGTATTTCTGCTAAAGATTTCTGATCAGGTTTCCAGAGTATGGCTGGTTTCCTGGTATTTTCTTGGTGCTATTGCGCTGGTATTGTTCCGAACCGGGGTGCAAAATGTAATTAAATACTGGACGGCAAAAGGGCGATTGGTGCGACGTACGGCTATTGTGGGCGGCGGCAGTGATGCCGAGCAATTGATCAAAGCAATTCAAAAAAATGGCAATAGCGATATTGAGCTTATCGGGTTGTTTGATGATCGCGTGGACAAGAGATCACCATCGATTGTTGCCAGCTGTCCCAAGCTTGGCAATGTCGATGAATTAATTGAATTCGCTAGAAAATTCCCGTTGGATCTGGTTATCGTTTCGATGCCCCTATCGGCGGAAGACAGGGTTTTATATATGCTCAAGCGCCTGTGGGTATTGCCGATTGACATAAGGCTTAGCGCCCATATGAGCAAGCTGCGCCTGACAAAATCAGCCTATTCCTATGTGGGTGGTGTAGCGATGTTTGATATGGCTGACAGGCCTATTTCGGACTGGAATCTGGTTTTCAAATGGGTATTTGATAAAACCGTTGCGATATCGGCGCTAATTCTGCTTTCGCCGATTATGCTGATAGCCGCAATCGCCATAAAGCTGGAAAGCAAGGGACCGGTGCTGTTCAAACAAAAACGACACGGGTTCAATAATGAGCTGATTGAAATCTATAAATTTCGCTCGATGTATGCGGATCAAAATGATGCGGATGCCTCAAAACTTGTAAGCAAAGGCGACCCCAGGGTTACAAGGGTGGGAAAATTTATACGTAAGACCTCCATTGATGAACTTCCCCAAATATTTAACGTATTAAAAGGCGAGCTATCAATTGTCGGACCGCGCCCCCATGCCCTTAAGGCCAAGGCCGCAAACAAGCTTTATCATGAGGCGGTTGGCGGGTATTTTGCCCGTCACAGAGTTAAGCCCGGCATGACAGGTCTGGCGCAAATTTCCGGATGGCGGGGAGAAACCGATACCGTTGATAAAATTGAACAACGGGTAAATCACGATCTGCATTATATCGAAAACTGGACACCATTGATGGACATTTATATCGTTTTCATGACCCCGTTTTCGCTGTTTTCAAAAAGCGAGAACGCCTTTTGAGCATCGACACTCCATCTCATCATCAGGGTAAAAAATTCACCTCACCCAAGGCAATTGCCGGAGCATATAAAACACCACAATCCGGCACTGCCCCCAATTCATCAAATAACGCCTTGCACCTGCTGGCGAAAAAACTATTGCCCGGTGCAGTGATGTTGTGGGTTTTTGCGGGTGGATTTGTGATATTTGAGCCCTCCCCTTACGAATTGATGTTTCTGGTGGTTTTGCCGCTGGCATTTTTTGGGGGCATGAACATCCATCGCCGGGCTTTGGGTCTGTTCAAGCTGATGGTGATATTTTTACCGTTCTCGATAATTGGAGCATTTCAGGTTAGAATTGCGGACTTTTCAACCAGTCTGACATTTTCCATTGTCACGGTTTTTTTGTGGTTTACCGGCTATTTTGCCGCCAATTACATTGCAGAAAACCCCCATAAAAGACTGGGGGATATGATCAGGGCCTATACGTGGGTCGCAGTTTTTATTTCAATAATTGGAACCCTGGCCTATCTGGATCTGATCCCAGGCTCCGAAGTGTTTTTACTTTATGATCGGGTCAAGGCAACGTTTCAGGACCCAAATGTATTTGGACCGTTTCTTATCATTCCTGCCGCCTTTGCCCTGCAGCGGGCATTGATGGATACGGGCAAACGAGCCATGTGGGGTGGAGTTGTTTATGGAATTTTATTCGTTGGAGTTTTTTTAAGTTTTTCACGGGCCGCATGGGGATATATTGTTTTAACTTCTGCCATCGTTTTTGTGGCCTGTTTTGTGCTTGAAGCCAGCGCTCGCGACCGGGCACGGATGATTGCGATTACCGTAGCCGGTATCTTTGCGCTGCTGATCGCTCTTGTTGCCCTGCTAAGCATTGATTCGGTGGCTGAGCTGTTTTTGCAGCGTTTCAGCCTTGAGCAAAACTATGATTCAGGGGAATCGGGAAGATTTGGCCGCCAATCTTATGCCATGGAACTGGCCCTTTCAAACCCCCTTGGCATTGGACCTTTGGAGTTCAGAAACCTAAGGGTCACCGAAGACCCTCACAACACCTATGTAACAGTCATTCTTTCCTATGGGTGGATTGGGGGATTGGCATATATTTCGATGATGTGGATGACCATGAAAAATGGTGCCGGTGCCCTGCTAATAGCTTCTCCCAACCGTTTATTGATGATACCGCTGATGGCAAATTTTATTCCCCTTTCCATTGAAGCGGCAATTATTGATACCGATCATTGGCGACACCTGTTTTTGCTGGTCGGCATGATCTGGGGGGTTTATGCGGGCTATGGACGAACCAACCCAGAGCAAATGGATAAAAGCAAGCGGTTGATTTGATGCGTGTACCGTCCCGGACTTGATCCGGGACCTGGAGCAGTCAGACCCCGGCTCGGTGGCCGGGGAAGTGAAAAACTTTCACAGCCTTTCAATATTCGCGCTGCCGAAACAGAAAACCGCAAGAGCACTTTTCTTGGCAGCGCTCTAGGTAACCAACCGCCCCGTGTTTACGTATTTTTCAGCGAGTTTGGCGCTTATTTTAGCAAAATCGGGTGCAAGGCCTGCGGCAAGATCAGTTTCAGCGTGCGAGCCAACCCAGGCCAAAAGCGCAAACCGGCGCAGCATCACCATGGAATCAACCATTTCAATATCGGCTTTGGAAAACTCACGCACCTGAACATATCCGGCCAGCCAACTGGTAAAAAGGGCTGAAATTGAAGGTGAATCTTCAAAGAATGATATGGCAGCAGCAAAATCATAGGCGAACCAGCCAAAGCCGCAATCATCAAAATCAATCAGTTTAACCTCCCCATCATCAACCAAAAGATTTGCAAGGCGCATATCGGCATGAATAATTCCAAAGCGGGAACGATCACTGCCATATTCATCAAGACGTTTTCTTAGAGTTTTTTCAGCTCTTTCAAGAATCATATGGTTGTCAGCGCTGATATTTGGGGCATTTCGCCAGTTTCCCCAATGGGCCTTTTTATCCAATATACCCGCCTTATCCCACGTCAGGCGGGTAAAGCCGGCCGGAAAAATCCAATCCTGCGCATGGGAGTGGCACTTTGCCGCCAGCATCCCCAATTGCTCAAAAGAAGAGCGCAAATCCTCATTCTCATCCGGCTCAGCACCAGACTCAAAAACAAACATAACAGCGAACAGTAAACGCTCGTCCTCCAAGTCATCATCTTGAAAACTAAGGGTTTGCACCAGTTTATCGTCAATGCCGGCAATTGGTATCGGAGTTTTAATTTTGGCCTTTGCCCTTAAGGCCACCATCCAGTTTAATTCCGAATAAATATCGCTTTGGCGATGATAACCGGGCCGATGCACCCTCAAAATGGTTTTTTCTCCATTTGCACTGGTGATCAAAAAGGTATGGTTTTCTGACAGGTTAATCAGTTTTGCGTTGGCACCTTTTGTATCTGGCCAAAGGTGCAGAAGTTTTTCCACTTGAATTTGGTTCACAAAACACTCCTTAGTGAATTTTGATATTATAGCGAATAAATTTAAATAGCCCGTGGGAAGGAGCAAACTTCCTTAAGCACAACCCTCAATAATGCCATCAGCGAGCAGTAATAACCGATGGGGTTGGCGCACCAATATTTTTTTACGACCGCTTTGCACCAGCTCTGCACTTTCCCAGGCACTTAAGATTCGCGAAACCGTGTGCAGGGTAGTTCCTGACATTTCCGCAATATCCTTACGAGAAACCGGAAAGTCGATATTTACTCCTTGCTCCACACGCTTGCCAGATTGGCGCACAAGCCTGAGAATAGTATGAGCAACCCTTTGTTCCACATTCTCGGTTGCCAATTCGCGAATACGCGTATGGGCCTCCTGAAGTCGGGCTCCCACTGTTTGCAGGGCGTTTGTAGACAATGCGGGGTGCTCCTTCATAAGTTGATCCCACAAGTTAGTTGGCCAGCATAAAATCAGGCTTTCGCTAACCGTTTTTGCTGTTGCTGGATAGCTGTCGCGTTTGAGGGCTTTGGCGATACCAAACAAATCTCCGGGATTAATGATACGCACGATAATCTGCTGTCCGTCAGCGGTGACCTGAGAGACCTTTAATCGTCCGTGCAGCAGAATATAAAAGGAATGTGCCATATCACCCTGCTTAAATACCACCTCATTGCGCCCAAGCAGCCGACTGGTGGAGCCAGACAGAATATTATCAAGGTCATCCGTGCTCATTGTGGCGAACAAAGCAAATTCTTTTAACAAATTACGGTCAATTGGAATCACGGTTTAGGGTCCTGAACTGGCAGCTCTGTCTGTATATATCTTATTTTTTTACCAAACTGATTTTTATTTGTTCTGGAACAAACTTGCCTCAGCCTGGAGCGATATAAGTGCGGAAGCCGATTAACTTTATCGGCCCCATTTAGCTCTTTGAGTTTGTTATTTTATGTCAAAAATCGTTTTGCCAATTTACTTCCCAAACTCCCGGCCATGGCCCCGGAAGCGGGGGGGATTTTTCACATTGTTATGCTCTTTGCTTCCGGTTGCCACAACATCATCTCTCACCAAAACAATGAAGTTTCAGCAATTCCAAACTCAGCCCCAAAATAAAGGGCTTTGTTTATGAAGATAAGCTCCCTCCCCTCCCAACTATTCACCATTTTACTCGTTCAGATTGTTTTCCTGTTTTTTTCCTTCTCGGCCCTGGCCCAGACCACATCTCCGATTGTGCTAAAATTCACCTCTCAGATTCCAGCCGCTGAACTGGTTGAAGGAGCCACATCTTATGGTCCGATAAACCCGCAGATACCCGTGGTCCCGGTTCTTAAAGGGGACGAGCTACTGGGATATGCCTATGTCACAAGTGACTTTGTGGGCACTACCGGATATTCTGGCAAGCCCATTCATGTGCTGGTGGTTATAGATGAGGACGCAAAACTGCTGCGAGCCGAATTGGTTGAACACTCCGAACCCATTGTTCTGATCGGAATACCAGAGCGCAAAATACGGGCGCTAACAGCCTCCTATCAGGGACTTGATATTGTTGCTGAAGCTGCCGCCAGCGGTTCCGGTCACGATTTACAGATTATATCTGGCGCCACTGTAACCATCATGATTATCGATGATTCTATCGTGCGCGCCAGCATCAAAGTCGCCCGGGCACTTGGACTTGGTGGACTTGTTGAGACCACCAGTAACGGGCCAACACGCACCTTGAATATGGAAGAAGCAAACGTTTCTGACTGGTCAACCCTTGCCGGCGACGGATCAGTTCGTCGCCTGACACTCGATGTGGGCCAGATCAATGAGGCCTTTGAAAGTATGGGCGATCCGCGCGCCATAGCCCGGCCGGAACCAGGAGATCCGCAAGACCTTTATATTGACATGCAGGTGGCGCTGATATCGGCCCCTGCAATAGGTTTGAGCCTGTTGGGGGAGGCAGAATATAATAACCTCACCGATTGGCTCAACGAGGGTGATCAGGCGATCCTGGTTATGGGACGCGGGCAATACTCGTTCAAAGGCTCCGGATACGTACGGGGTGGAGTATTTGACCGGTTTCAACTTATTCAGGGTGATATTTCAGTTCGTTTTCGCGACAAACAACACCGCCGCCTGGGTGGGTTGGTCGCTGATGGCGCGCCAACCTTTACCGAAACAGACATATTCAAAATTCCTGCCGATGCGGGGTTTGATCCCACCAGGCCCTGGCGCATTCAGTTACTGGCCCAGCGATCAGTGGGGGCAATTGAGAAGGTTTTTATGACCTTTGATCTGGGATATAAGTTGCCTGAAAAATATCTGATGCCATTGGTACTGCCCCCGTCTGAACCCCAATTTGCGCAGGCCGAGGAGGACGCCGCAGCCCGAGCCGAATTGTGGAAGCGCATATGGCAGAACAAAAAAATCGAAATCGGCGTTCTGGTGGCAATGCTTACCATATTAACCGGTGTATTTTTCTTTCAGGTACAGGCCACAAAAAATGCACGCGCCTTCTATTGGTTCCGTATGAGTTTTTTGGTGGTCACGCTGGTATTCTTAGGTTGGAGCCAGAATGCCCAGCTTTCGGTAGTCAACCTTATGGCCCTGGGCACCTCCCTGATATCAGGCTTTAACTGGGACACGTTCCTGCTTGATCCGCTGGTCTTTATTTTATGGGTCTCGGTGGCGGTTGCGCTTTTATTCTGGGGGCGTGGTGCGTTTTGCGGCTGGTTATGTCCCTTTGGAGCGCTGCAGGAATTGACCAACCAAATTGCGCGCTTTTTCAAAGTTCCCCAATGGCGCCTGCCCTGGGGCCTGCATGAGCGCCTGTGGCCCATTAAATATATAATATTTCTAGGATTGGTGGCGCTTTCGATGATTTCGATCCCCCTGGCAGAACAGTTTGCCGAAGTGGAACCTTTCAAAACTTCTATAATTCTAAAGTTTGCCCGCGCCTGGCCGTTTGTTCTGTTTGCAACGGTTATTCTGGGTCTTGGTCTGTTCATCGAGCGCTTTTATTGCCGCTATCTGTGCCCATTGGGCGCAGCTTTGGCAATCCCTGCCCGCATGCGCATGTTTGACTGGCTCAAGCGTTACAAGGAATGCGGCAGCCCCTGCCAGACCTGCGCCAAAGACTGTTTTGTGCAGGCCATTCACCCCACCGGTGAAATCAACCCCAATGAATGTCTGTCCTGTCTGAACTGTCAGGTTCTCTATCAGGACGATTTTAAATGCCCCGTTCGTATTATGAAACGAAAAAAACGGGACAGGCTGGCCCAGAGTACCGCCCTGTCAGGCGCCGCTATGGACCAGATGATTAGTAATTCATCCCCCCCAAAAAAGGAGAATAAAAATGTCTGATGACACAAAAGAAAAAGAAGGTATCTCAAGACGGTCCCTGCTGACCGGCACCGGTCGTGGAGCCGTACTTGCCGGAGCCGTCGCGGCTGCGGGTGGCGGAGCACTGCTTGCCTCTCCCTCAAAAGCCAGTGCACCAAATGAGCTAAAACCCGGAGAGCTGGATGAATATTACGGCTTCTGGTCTTCTGGGCAAACCGGTGAAATGCGTATTTTAGGTGTACCTTCAATGCGCGAGCTGATGCGGGTTCCCGTTTTTAATCGTTGCTCAGCCACCGGCTGGGGGCAGACCAACGAATCTTTGAAGGTTCTAACTGAAGGCCTGCTGCCAGAGACCAAAGCCATGTTGGCAAAACAGGGCAAAAAAACCTATGACAATGGTGACCTTCACCACCCCCATATGTCGTTCACCGATGGCACTTATGATGGCCGCTATATATTCATGAACGACAAAGCCAACACAAGGGTAGCCCGTGTTCGGGTCGATATCATGAAGTGCGACAAGATCATTGAAATTCCCAATGCTTTTGCCATTCACGGTTTGCGCCCGCAAAAGTTCCCTCGCACGGGTTATGTCTTTGCCAATGGTGAGCACGAAAGTCCGTTGATCAATGATGGCAGGAGTCTGGAGGATATTTCCACCTATGTTTCCATCTTCACCGCCATTGACGGTGATACAATGGAAGTCAAATGGCAATTGCAGGTCTCTGGTAATCTGGACAATGTCGACGCTGATTATCAGGGCAAATATGCCTTTGCTTCAAGCTACAACTCGGAAAATGGCATGAATTTGGCTGATATGATGGCCAATGAAATGGACCATTGTGTCATCTTTGACATCAAGGCCATTGAAGCGGGAGTTGCAGCCGGTGACTATCAAATGCTCAACGGTGTTCCGGTTCTGGATGGTCGCAAGGGTTCTAAATATACCCGCTATGTACCCATCCCAACCTCACCCCATGGTGTGAATGCAGCCCCAAGCGGCAAACATATCATGATAGCGGGTAAATTATCGCCAACAGTTTCGGTGATTGATGTGAGCAAAGTGGATGCATTGTTTTCATCCGATGCAGACCCGCGCTCAGTCATCGTTGCTGAGCCAGAGTTGGGACTTGGCCCCCTACACACCGCCTTTGACGGAGACGGTAATGCGTTTACCACCCTGTTCCTGGATAGTCAGGTGGTAAAATGGAATATCGACAAAGCCATTCAGCTTTATGCGGGTGAAGATGTTGATCCCATAATCTCCAAGGTCGATGTGGCCTATCAACCCGGCCACAACTCCACTTCCATGGGTGAAACCAAAGAGGCCGATGGCAAATGGCTGGTTTCAATGAACAAGTTCTCCAAGGACCGGTTTCTTAATACGGGCCCGCTTAAACCAGAAAATGAACAGCTCATTGATATCTCCAATGGCAATTTTGAGGTGGTGCATGACGGGGCAACCTTTGCCGAACCCCATGACAGCGTTATCATACACCGTTCCAAGGTAAATCCTTCCTCGATATACAAACGCGATGACCCGATATTTGCCGATGCAATTGCCCAGGCAAAGGCGGATGGTGTGGATCTGGAAAACGCAGCTGATGTCATTCGCGACGGCAACAAGGTGCGGATCTATATGTACTCGGTGGCGCCTGTATTCTCTTTGGAGAAATTTACAGTCAAACAGGGCGATGAGGTTACCGTCTATATCACCAATATTGATGATGTTGATGATCTGACCCACGGCTTTTGCATGGTGAATTTCGGGGTGGCCATGGAAGTCGGTCCGCAGGCGACCCAGTCCGTGACTTTCGTTGCTGATCGTCCCGGTGTGCACTGGTTCTATTGTCAGTGGTTCTGCCACGCATTGCATCTTGAAATGCGCGGCCGGATGCTGGTCGAGCCTGCATAAAGGAGGCATGGCAATGCTTTTAAGAACCCTGCTGACATTGTTAATTCTATTGCTTCTAGCATCTGCTGCGGGGGCTGTGGAATGGCTTGTAAAGCCGGGGGGGCAAGAGCTTGTTACAATCTTGCAAAAAGCGCAGGCGGGGGACGTTCTCCGCCTGCTGCCCGGCACTCATATGGGCCCGATTATTGTTGAAAAAAGCCTGACAATTGATGGCAATGGAGAGGCAAGCATCCAAGGCAATGGTACTGGATCGGTGATTAGTGTCAGCGCCCCTGATGTCACCATTAAAGGTCTTACAATTTCAGGCTCAGGGTCGGCGGGTCAAACCAAAGATGCCGGAATTACACTTAATAAAGATGCCACCAATGCCCTTGTTATTGGCAACAGGCTGATTGGCAATCTGATCGGTGTGAACCTTCAAGGTGTTAAAAGCGCTCTGGTAAAAAATAATGTTATTGAAGGTCGCCAGGACCATCGCATGAATGATCGGGGCAATGGCATATATTTGTGGAATTCACCGGAGAGCAGAATAATCGGCAATGATATCCGCTGGGGTCGGGATGGAATTTTTGCCAATGTTTCAAGTGATAATGAATTTTCAGGCAATCGTTTTCGCGATCTCAGGTTTGCTGTTCATTACATGTATGTGCATGACAGTTTGGTTTCTAACAATGTTTCGCTTGGCAACCATCTTGGCTATGCCATCATGAACTCCAAAAATGTCAGGGTTGAAGGCAATCTTTCGCGCGGCGACCGTGATCACGGGATCATGATGAATTATACCAACGATAGCGAAATCCTTGGCAACCGCATTGAGCGGGTCAATGAGAAATGCCTGTTCATTTATAATTCCCACAAAAACAATTTTGCGGGGAACCTGTTTTCTGGCTGTGGTATCGGAGTTCATTTTACCGCCGGGTCTGAGCGCAACAAGTTTAGCGGCAACGGATTTGTGGGCAATCGGGTGCAGGTTCAATATGCAGGCACACGCTGGGTTGACTGGAGTGAAAACGGACTGGGTAATTATTGGTCGGATCATCCGGGTTTCGATTTAAACGGTGATGGCATTGCCGATGCTCCCTATCGGCCCAATGACGCGATGGATCAGGTGCTTTGGCGCCAACCGGCGGCCAAATTGCTTCTGGGTTCGCCTGCCGTGCAACTTATCCGCTGGTCACAATCGGCTTTTCCTGCCCTGTTGCCAGGCGGCGTTATGGACAGTGCTCCTCTTATGCTCCCGATCGAGCCTGAATTCCCCCCATGGAAAGAAATACAATGAACGCACTAGATATTTCCAACGTGACAAAGCAATATGGTTCGGACGCGGTTGTAAAAAATGTCAGCCTTAAAATCGAAGCCGGTGAACGT
>JAKISW010000023.1 GCA_021648375.1 Devosiaceae bacterium | reverse complement strand
CGGAACAAGGCGAGGAACATTGTCACAGATGATTGGCTCGCGAAAAATTACTCCGCCCAGAATATTGCGGATGGTGCCATTGGGTGAGCGCCACATTTTTTTCAGGCCAAATTCTTCCACCCGTGCTTCATCGGGAGTGATGGTGGCACATTTTACGCCAACGCCGTGTTTTTTAATGGCGTTTGCAGCGTCGATAGTAATCTGGTCATCACTGGCGTCGCGAGCTTCAATTCCCAGGTCGTAATATTCAAGATCAATATCCAGATAGGGGTGAATAAGTTTGTCTTTAATTTCCTGCCAGATGATGCGTGTCATCTCATCGCCGTCAAGTTCAACGACCGGGTTTTCTACTTTAATTTTTGACATTGAGCACTCCACAAACTGCTGGTAAATCTTGGCCGCGAACAATCAGTGGCCATTTCAGGCGCCCCTATAGCATCGCAAGATACAATAGGCAAAAGGAGCTTGTATAATTAATAGCTCCACCCTTAAGCAATTGGTTGAAGTTTTTTGTAGCGACGATAGAAAAACCAGCCGACCCATAAAAGCGCATATAATCCAAGGGCAGCGAAAATTGCTGGCTCAGGATTATTCAGTGTGCTGATGGAGCCTGCATAGGCAGCAATTGTCACATAGGGAATTGTGCCAAGAGAATAGAACGATAAATATCGCCAGAACTGCATACGGGTGACCCCTGCCATGCAGGCTGTGACCTCGGGCAAAATTGGCACAGCGCGTGATAGCATGATCATCGCCGGGCCGCTGTTGGTAAAGGCCGAAATCATCTGTTGGCGTTTGGTTGCATCTTTAACCAGAAAATTTAGCGGCTTATTACCGAATTTCCAGCTAATACCATAGCCGGCAAATGCGGCCAGCGTCATACCGGTAAAAGCTGTGGCGGTGCCAACAGGGAAGCCAAGAAAATATCCAGCCAGAAGAGTGATTGTCAGTGTTGGCACGGCAACAAACAAGTCGATAAACAATAATAATATAACGACGCCAATTACATATAAGGGGGCAACCTGGCGTGCTGTTTCGAGCAGGTAGCGGACATTTTCAACTGTAAAAATTCCCAAGGCACGCCCTATGATGAAGGTTGAAGCAAAGATCAGC
This sequence comes from Devosiaceae bacterium, assembly GCA_021648375.1. Taxonomy (GTDB): domain Bacteria; phylum Pseudomonadota; class Alphaproteobacteria; order Rhizobiales; family Devosiaceae; genus DROE01. Next base: position 39,792 of record JAKISW010000023.1, on the reverse strand, counting down.
CCCAGAATTAACATAACTTTTAATAGTGATTTCATCTGTCTGGTTTCCTTGGACTTAATAGGACTTCATGATTTTTTGCGCCAGTCCCGGCAGCAAACGGGCAATGGGTCGCAAAATTTTGACTTTGCCAATGTCATTATCTGGCGTGCGCTTATTAATGCCCTTGATAATAAGGTTGGCAGCCTTATCAGGTGTCAGTTTGCCGCTGCCGCGCCCTTGGGTCATTGGTGTATCAACTAGAGGCAAAAATGCCTAAAGTACGTCGACATTTGTTTTTTCAAGCTGGTTGCGAAGTGCTTTCGAGAAAATATTCAATCCGCCCTTGGTTGCGCAATAAATGGCAGAGCCGGTTTTGGGGACAAGGCCCAGGCCTGAATTTATGTTCATTATGAAAGGTTCACTTCCCTTTAAGAGAGGGGGGGAGCAATAAAAAACAAAGCTGGCAGGGGGAGGTGAAGTTGATTGTTATCTCATTGGTGATTTGGTCGATTTTAAATTGAGGATCAACAAACCGAGGTGTATATTGCAGAGCTGCATTGTTGATCAACCCGTCAATTTCTGGATACCGGGCGATAATATCCCTTGCAGTACTTATCACCATTTCCTGATCAGAAAGGTTGGCCGCAAGTATTGCCATGTCCGGGTATTTCTTTTTAAACAGGGCAAGATTTTTCGAATCTCTGGCAATAATAATAAGCTCATTTTTGTCTGCCAATTGCTTAAACAATTCCAGACCGATACCAGAGGCTCCGCCGGTAATAACAATTCATTTTCCTATAAGGGCCATTGCCAACACTCCAATTCCGATAAACATTCACACCATTTAGGCGCATCTGTTACCCTTGAGGGCAGAGGCGGGTAATTAACCCGGGTTAAAACATGACGCATATTCTTGAATTTCTTCAAAAACACGGAACGACGATTACAATAAAATCGGGAGAGCATCTGTTTTATCAGGGCGACACTCATAACTCGATATATGTGGTTAAGAGCGGGTTGCTAAAGGCCTATTACCTGTCGGCGAAGGGCAAAGAGCACATCAAATCTTTTATTTTAGCTGACAGTTTTATCGGCAGTTTGACGGCAGCTTATGCAGGTCAAAGTTCTTCATTCTCACTTGTTTCGATGCAGCCATCGAAATTGCTTAAAATTGAATTTAACAGTTTTAATCAGGCAGGCCGGGCAAATGTGGAAGTGGCTTCAGCGATGATTGATGTGTTGCTTGCATTTGCAATGAAAAAGGAAAAACGTGAATATGAATTGCTCTGTCTTTCGGCAGAGGAAAGATATCGGGGGCTGTTAAAAAATTCGCCGCAATTGTTGAAAATGGTTACACAAAATGAAATTGCGTTATATCTTGGCGTTACCCCGGTTGGTCTTAGTCGTATAAAAAAACGGGTAACTGGAGATGGCTCTTGAAATGAGCGCCGCTGACACGTAAAAGTTGGCTTTATTTCGCAGGGAGCGCACCCACAAAGCGGGTGGCGAGGGCAATCCACTGTTGCAATGCTGCATCTTCTTCAAGGGCTGCTTCATCGACAAACAACATGCCTCCCATTTTCTTGCCCGTGAAATCCATATCCTGCGCACCGGGAAGTTTTCTGGCCTCGGCTTCAAGCTCCTTGCCGACCCTAACCATTAATTTTCCTTTGTTGGTATAGCCGCAAAGCATATTACCATTGAGCATAAAGGCCACGCCGCCGAACATTTTCTTTTCAGCGATATTGGGATCATCCCCCAATATATCCCGCAAGCGATCTGTGCCTTCAATCATTGATGTCATTATTGCATTTGTTCGTGAGTTGTTATGGTTTTATCGATTTTGTCCCATTCTGGGCGCTCTGCGTTATAGAGAATAACTTCTGGCTTGAACCAGGAACTGTCGTCAAAGCTACCAACAGCTATTCCGATGATTTGCGGAGATGCGGAATTTTCAGCAAAAAGCCGTGATCCGCAAACTGTGCAAAAATGACGGGTTCTTTTATTGTCCTTGTCAGATGTAGAATCATGGGTGTTGGTTTTACCGCTAATTGCGACCTGTTCCCTTTTAAAAAATGCCTGCACATTATGCCCGGTGCCGGTGATTTTTCGGCAGGCATTGCAATGGCATTGGGCCATGCGTACGGGAGATCCATCAACTTGATAGGTAACAGCGCCGCAATGGCAGGAACCGGTGAGTTTCATCATAGTTTCCTTAAGGTTGATCTTGTTTCTTTATTTGTTGATTCATGTTGTCTAGAGCTTACCCTGAAAATGCTCTAATGAGCAGTGTGGCACAAATTTAGATGGCAGGAAATAAAATGGCGGGAACTGACAGTTCAATAAAACTTGATTTAGGCCCTAGCCCGGTGGTGATTTTGTGCGAGCCGCAATTGGGTGAAAATATCGGGACGGCAATCCGGGCCATGGCCAATTTTGGCCTTTGGGAATTGCGACTGGTAAATCCGCGCGAAGGTTGGCCAAATGAAAAGGCGGAGGCGGCATCAACAAAAGCCAGCCATGTACTGGAAAAAGTGCAGGTTTTTGAGCGCATCGAGGATGCTATTGCTGATCTGTCACTGGTTTTTGCAACAACAGCCAGAAAACGCGATATGAATAAACCGGTTATCGGGCCAGACCTGGCAGGAAACCGCATGCATGGGCATATTCAGGGCGGGCAAAAAACCGGATTGTTGTTTGGTCGGGAGCGCTGGGGGCTAAATAATGAAGAAGTGGCATTGTGCGATGCCATTGTTACCCTTCCTGTGGAGCCTTCGTTTGCCTCGCTAAATATTGCTCAGGCGGTGCTGGTGCTGGCTTATGAGTGGCGTCGGGCCAGCAGGGAAGGAGAAGAATTGCCTTTTTCGAGCAGTGAAGGGGTTGCTGCCGACAAAAAAGATATGGTGAGAATGTTTGAACATCTGGAAAGCTCGCTGGAAAGGGCAGGGTTTTTTACCGTTGAAGAAAAACGCCCCTCGATGGTCAACAATATTCGCGCTATGCTGGGGCGAGCAAATTTTAATGCTCAGGAAGTGCGCACTTTTCGTGGAATGATTTCCTCTCTGGAAAGAGCACATGAGCGGGAGCGTAAGGGCAATAATGATAAAAATACCCCAGCTGAAATAAGTGAATAGCAATGACATCTTCAAAAAACTACGATGCGATAATTGTCGGAGGCGGGCATAACGGGCTGGTTTGTGCGTTTTATCTGGCCAAAGAGGGTTTAAAAACCTGCATATTGGAGCGCTCCAATCAGGTTGGCGGAGCGGCGATAACAGAAGAATTTTACCCCGGATTTTCCAATTCTGTTGCCTCATATACCGTTTCGCTTTTACAGCCTAAAATTATTGATGATATGGAGCTGGAGCGGTTTGGACTAAAAATCGTGCTGCGCAAAATTGACAATTTTTTGCCCCTTACGGATGGATATCTTATGGCTGGGCGTGGAGGACTCACCCATAAAGAAATTGCACGTTTATCTAAAAAAGATGCGGAAAATCTGAGCGCCTATGAGGCGGTTTTGCAGCGGGTAGTGGAGTGCATCCGCCAATTGATTCTTGTTGCGCCGCCCAATGCGGGCGGGGGAATTGGTGATTTGCTGGCCCTGTTAAAGGTAGGCGCGATTGTCAATAAACTGGATGTGGATGCCCAAGGTGATTTGCTGGATTTTTTTGCTAAATCAGCGGGGGAAATCCTCGAGCAATATTTTGAAAATGAGACCGTTAAAGCCCTGTTTGGTTTTGATGCGGTGGTGGGCCATTTTGCTTCCCCCTATGAGCCGGGATCGGCCTATGTTTTGCTGCATCATGTGTTTGGAGAGACCAACGGCATAAAAGGGGCATGGGGGCATGCAATCGGAGGCATGGGATCGATCACTCAAGCGATGGCAAAATCCTGTGCCGCGCAGGGAGTAGAGATTTTTACCGATGTAGCTGTAGAAAAAGTCGAGGAAGACGGGAAAAAAACAAGACGGGTAGAAACCACAAGAGGCGTTTTTTCCGCTCCGATAATTTCTGCCAGTGTTCATCCCAAAATTCTTTATGAAAAACTGCTGGATAAGAATGCTGTTGGGGAAAAAGCTCTTAAAAAAATACGCAATTACAAATCCCATTCCGGCACCTTCAGAATGAATGTGGCGCTGGACAGTTTGCCAAAATTTACTAACGCTCCAAAAGGAAAAGATCATTTAACGGCGGGAATAATCATTGCCCCTTCGCTGGAATATATGGACAAGGCATGGCTGAGCGCACGCGAAAAGGGGTGGTCTGATGCACCGGTGATTGAAATGTTAATCCCCTCAACTCTTGATGAAACTCTGGCACCAAAGGGCAAGTATGTGGCCAGTCTGTTCTGTCAACAGTTTAGCTTTGAATTACCCAACGGGCGAAAATGGGAAGATGAGCGCGAAATTGCCGCCGATCATATTATTGCAAGTGTTGAGAAATATGCGCCGGGATTTGCTGCTTCAATTTTGGGGCGACAGGTTCTTTCCCCATGGGATATTCAGGAAAAATTTGCTCTAATCGGAGGTGATATTTTCCACGGTCGTATGAGTCTGGATCAGTTGTTCTCTGCCAGACCAATGCTTGGAAATGGTGCCTATCGCACTCCCGTCAAAGGGGTTTATATGTGCGGCGCTGGTACCCACCCGGGGGGTGGAGTTACCGGCGCGCCGGGGCACAACGCTGCCAAAATTATTCTAAAAGATCGACGCAACCCGTTTGGTTGATCTAAAACTTTATACCGCAGTGGTAATAATGGCAAAGGCCAGTGCAGCCAGACACGCCTGTCCGCCAATCCATACGAAGGTTCTGATATATGGGATGTTGGTGATGTATAAAAGCGCAAAAATTATCCGCAATATCACATAGGCCTGCACGGCAAACTGGGTAATCGGGGAAGAGATCGAGGCCAACTGAACCACCAGAACCAGGGGGACAAAAATTGCCAAACCTTCCATATTGTTGATCAGGGTGCGCTCTATGCGTCGCCCAAGATCGCTAACCGTTCTAGTAGTATTGCGCCGGCCAATTCCCCACCACATTCCCGATGTGAAAAATATATGCACCCCATGGGTAACAACAATGGTGAATTGCAATGCGGCGACGGCGGTTAACATCCAAAGTTCTATGCTCATCATTTTACCTGTTCCGGATTTGTTTTGTTTCAGTTCGTGAACTGGCATAACAAAGACAGGCAGGTACAAAAAGGTACAATAACGTGCAATAGAGGTTCGTTTGTGGACATAGATAGTGAAATCAACTGGAATGATATGCGATTTTTGCTGGCTCTGGAGCGATGTGGTAGCGCCATAAAAGCTGCCCGTATGCTATCTGTTTCTCATCAGACAGTTTCGCGCCGTCTAAGTGAATTGGAGAAGGGGTTTGGGGCGCGGTTGGTTGACCGTTCTGGCCTGAATTGGCAATTAACAGTTTGCGGGCAGGGGGTTGTTCGGCAGGCGGAAGAAATTGAGGCCTCCGTTCGGGCCGCGGCGTTGAGTGCCCGCTCCAAGTATTTGGGCATGGCGGGGCGTGTTCGCATCACCAGTGCCGGGCTGGGGTTTGATCAGTTTATAATGCCGGCAATTGTTAAGTTGCGCAAAAAATATCCGATGATTGAATATGATCTGATTGCCGATAATGCTCCTTTGGATATTCAGTCCGGTCAATTTGATATCGCTGTAAGGTTTGTAAAGTCCGCTCCTGGCCACCAGCTTGGCAGAAATGCGGGGGCGCTGGAATTTGCGCTTTATGGCCTGCCTCAGTTTGTCAGCAAAATAGATGAGGCTGTGTTGGAAAAAAAGCCTGCAAATGTGCCGGTTGTGGCCATGTTGACATCGCACCTGCGCACCACTGACTGGCTGGCGGGAATTATTGAGCAGGAGAGCCATACCACCAGAGCGAGTGACCTTGGGGTGCTTTTTTCGTCAATAAAAAACGGGCTTGGGGTGGGGTTCTTACCGGTGGTCGTTGGTATGCAAGCAAACAATTTGGATGAATGTAAATCGATAGTCAGAAAAAAACCCTTTGATGTCTGGGTTTTGACAAATGAGGATTCCAGAAAATCGGATAGAATTAAAACCGTGGCGGCGCAATTGTTTGGAGAAATCAGTTCAAGTCTTGAGCAAAATAAAGAGGTTACTCCCTAATTGCTGATGATTTCTCCAGCTTCCAAAGCGCTGCAACACCATCATAAAGTGTTTGCATGATTTGCATTTGAGTGACGCCAAGGCGGGCTGAGGGTGAAATGTCCACAAGCCCTCCCTCGCCAGCGCCCGAATGTTCCCCGCTTGCTCCACGCACCGCCAGTCCGAGCTTTTTGGCCTCATTGCCAATGCGCTCTAGTTTTGGATCGTCCGCACAAAGATTTGGCAATTTGATGTGCAATGACGCGCGCATACCAGCGCCCAGATTGGTGGGGCAGGAGGCAATGGCGCCATATTTTGGGGATATGGCAAACGGGGGCAGCAGGTCGCCAACAAATTTAAGCCCTGTGTGTAAGCGCTCAAATAGAGAGTTCAGATTGCCTCCGGTCTGCATAGCCATGATGCGAAGGTGATCTTCTTCGCCGACCCAAATGATAAAATCCTCTTTTTGCGAAATATACATGCCGCGTCCAAACGGCCAGTGGGCGGAAATATTGGCGGCGTTGAGGTATTTATCGGCGCTCATATCCTTGAACATCTGATGAGAAGCAACGCGGTTCTTATATTCCTGATTGCTGATTGTGTTGGCGGTACCGGGGGTAATGGAAAGATATTTTCCGCCGAAATCGGGATTATCTGCTAGTCTGTCAAAGGCTAAAACGGCCAGTTTTTCAAAATCTATTCGCTGGGATTTATCCATAGCACCGGGCAGGGGGAAGGAAGATATATTGCGCGCCACTCGCACACGCATGGAGGTTTTTTTTAGTGACGGATCAATTTCTCCAAGGTCGCATCTGGCCTTTGTTGTATCCCAGTCATTTGTCTGGGATATGGGGTGCTCTGCCGGGATATTATGAAAATCCCGGATCATCGGATCGAGTTGAAAACTAAATTTTTCATAATCATCCACATACATTGCATAGGCACCCATTTCGCTGGTCGGGTTTTTTATGCCGGTATTGATGATGCGCATGAGGCGATATTTGTCGTCTTCGCTGAGGTTTGAAAAATTGTTGGCGTTAAAAAAACGGGCCATAAGATTATTTGGATAAATCCGTTTGATCTTTTCTATCTCGCCAACAATTTTCTCAATCGTCATGATTTTTTAGGTCCTGCCATTAATTCCAGTATTAGAGTCTTAGCGCAAAATTGTCGGCAGGACCATTGAAGTTTGAGGCTAGCTCTGTTGCGATTGCTGTTCATATTTAACGGTGCATAAGGGAATTAAAATCGCTATCAGCAAAATGGCATTGAAAAATGCGTTTGAGGGTACGCCAGCGGCAACTGAGCCGACACTGTCGACAATATACCAGACGATAAAAGCCCAAACGGTAGTTTTGATAATTTTTTTGTCACCATTTTGAACTGCCGGAACGACAATCCCAAGTAACATAATACAAATTGCCGCTGTCAGGCCGGCCCCGATGGAAGAAAGCCACATTTCTGATTGTGTCAGGGTTGCGGGTGCGTCGCCAAACGGCAGGTTCAACAGATCGAGCAGCATTCTTGAGGGCTCGCTTAGGGGTGAATAGGGTGCAAGACCCCAGACAACGGCAAAGGCAATAAAGAAATATGATACAAATTTGACCATTTTTGCTGCGTTACTTGGTGTCATGGTTTTTCCTTTTTATTGTTGCTAAATTTGTTGGTAGTGGATGCTTGTTAGAGATAAAAAATAATCAAAACAATTACCTGCAGGGTAAGTGAAACTGGGCCATCCATGTGTTAGCAATGGCGCATGGAAAAATTACAGTCGAAGAATTTGACGTTTGGCGAGATTTTAAGTGATTGGCGAAAGCGGCGGCGCTTCAGTCAACTTGGATTTGGGCTTAGCGTTGATGTTTCTTCTCGCCATTTGAGCTTTTTAGAAACCGGGCGCGCCAACCCGAGTCGGGAAATGGTGTTAAAGCTGACTGATCGGTTAGAGATGCCCAAGGGTGAGATAAATCGGGCTTTGTTGGCGGCGGGATTTGCGCCTGCCTATGTTGCCCGCCCGCCCGGGGACAGAGATCTGGTGCCCATTGAAAGCGCTATAGAGAAAATGCTGGAAAATCATATGCCCTATCCGGCAATATCCATTGATAAGGTGTGGAATATTGTTGGCGCAAATTTGGCTGCTATGCAGTTAATGGGTGAGGCAGGATTTGGCTCTTATTCAAATATTCTTTTGGCTTTGGCAGAGCAAACCAAAGAGCAATCCACAATCGTAAATTGGGAGGAGGCCATTGGCTTGTCGCTGGAGAGGGTTCGCACCGAACTTGATGCAATTGGCGGAAATAGTGAACTGGAACATTTAGAGAAAAAACTGACGGCGCGTTTTTTGACTGATGGAAGGGACGAAGAATTTGATCGCTCCCAGGCGGTTATTCCAACAAAATTTGATGTTGGTGGCAGGGTAATTTCGGTTTTTTCAACTTTTGCCCAGTTTGGAACCGTTCAGGATATGGCCTTGGATGAGTTGAAAATTGAGCTGATGTTTCCGCTGGATGAGGTTTCTGAGAAGTATTTCAAGAACTGAAATGGGTTCTGAATCCGGTCTTTGACAAAACATGGGCAATAAAAAAAGGCCGGGGAAACCCCCGGCCTTTTTCAATATTAGATTCTCAAAATAACTACTGGGTGAGTTCCATCACCTGATCGAGCACAACTTGTAAGGCTTCAGGATTGTCAGCTACGGTTTCAAGCAGTGTTTTCAGAGTTTGGGTGGTGCCTTCATCAAGACCGGCATCATCAATGGCTTTTGCGACGCTTTCAACTGATAAGATGCTTTGTGCAGTCTCAGTGGTTTCAGCAGCGGCAGCTTCTGCGGCGGCAGCGGCTTCTTCAGCGGCCATTTCGGCAGCAGCGGCAGCTTCTGCGGCGGCAGCGGCTTCTTCAGCGGCCATTTCAGCAGCGGCAGCTTCAGCAGCGGCAGCGGCTTCTTCAGCGGCCATTTCGGCAGCAGCGGCAGCTTCTTCAGCGGCCATTTCGGCAGCGGCTATTTCGGCTTGTTGAACTTGTTGTTGATTGTAGAAATAATATCCGCCCCCCAGCAGAACGACCGCAAGAACGATCCATATCCATTTTTTCATAATTTGCATAACCTCTAAAATTGCACGACCGTTGTTTAACGGTGTTTGCTGCGGGCCTTATTAGGGCCTCGAGCGGTAAACTTCAAGTGAAACGAGCTGTGTGTATTTAATAAATTTGTCAAATATTAGTATTTACCTAAAAATATACAAACTGTAGGGGGGTTTGACGCGTATCCTTTGCTTGACTTTGTGCGCATGCGCCCATAAAACGCGCCCACCTATAAAGCGATATGCTTTTTAGGCGCACCCGAGGTTTCTTCAATCACTGGAAGCCTGTCGGTTTGAGTTGCTAAGGTTTCAAGCGAAACAGTCTCAACAAAAACAGAGGAGGGCGTGTTATCTTTTTGATTAGTGATGAAAGGATGAGCGATGTCGAAGCGCCATACACAAAAACATAAAATAGATCGCCGTTTGGGTGAAAATATCTGGGGTCGTCCCAAGAGTCCGGTAAATATCCGCTCTTATGGACCCGGTCAGCACGGGCAGCGCCGCAAGTCAAAAATCTCCGATTATGGATTGCAGTTGCGCGCCAAGCAAAAACTCAAAGGTTATTATGGTTCAATTACGGAAAAAGCTTTCCGTCGTACCTATGATGAAGCTGTTAGGGTTAAAGGCGATACCAGCGAAAATCTTATTGGACTTTTGGAACAGCGCCTTGACGCAATAGTTTATCGGGCAAAATTTGTGGCTACAGTTTTTGCCGCCCGTCAGTTCGTCAACCATGGCCATGTAACGGTCAATGGCGGCAGAGTTAACATACCTTCTTACCGTGTGAAAATTGGTGATGTGATAGAGGTGCGTGAGCGTTCCAAGCAAATGGGCATAATTGTTGAAGCTATTGCTTTGGCCGAGCGTGATGTTCCTGATTATATTGATGTCAGCCATGAAAAACTCACAGCATCTTTGACCCGTATTCCAAACCTTTCTGATGTACCTTATCCGGTACAGATGGAACCAAACCTGGTGGTGGAATTCTACTCGAGATAAGGTTTTTTAATCTGGTGTACCGGAGTTTTTCGCTTCGCCTTATCCAAAAACCGGTTCCCACTTTTTGGGGCTCAGCCGTATACAGATGGAACCAAACCTAGTGGTGGAATTCTACTCGAGATAGGCAGTTTCTGCCTCGGTTTTAGCAATTAACCGACAGATTTACATTGAAAAGGCCGCCCATGTTCGGGCGGCCTTTTTTATTGCGGTGCTTTTTGTCTATTCAGCCGGAGAATTCCCCGAATTCATAAACACCGGGTGATTGAGATCATAGGCGATATCAGCTTCGTATGGCACAGAAGATTCGAACAGGCGCAGGCGTTTATAAACTGAAATCAGATCAATAATCGTTGTCCATGAATTGGCAAGGAATTTGAACGATTCCTCAACCTGATTAAATGCGTTCGAGATCTGCTGAAAGAGGCCAAGGGTTAAGGCACCCGAAAGAATTGACGGGGCCATGGCCACCAGAGGAATAAAATTGGACGCCTGCAAATAGGAATAGCGGGCAACGTTGAAATAAAGATAATGGCGGTAAAGCCGAAAATAGTTTTTTTGTACATTGCCAAACAGATCCCTGATAGAAACCGGCTGGGCGCGCTCAGTTGCATCTTCCCCATAAACCAGTTCTTTGCGGAAAGCGGCTTCCACCTTTTGATTTTCAAATTCAAGGCCGGGGAGTTTTATGCCAACCGTGGCCAGAAGGACTGTACCAAAAATTGCCGATATAAGTGCAATCCAAACCAGTGATCCGTTTACAGGTCCGATGATGGGTAATTCGGTGATGTTTGTAGAAAGTTCGAACAAAAGCGGCAAAAATACAATCAGGGTCATCATCGAGGCGACAAAAGAAACCGCCAGTCCCTCAACAATGCGGGCAAAGCGTTGGGTATCTTCCTGAATACGTTGCGAAGCCCCCTCAACCTCGCGTAATATGGGCCAGTGGGCCATATAAAACGCGTTCATGGCACGGCGCCAGCGGAACAGGTAATGGGCAATAAAAAATGCGTTTAACACCAACACGGTGATATTGGGCACCAAAACATAAAGAACGGTCCAAAGCTCCCCATAAAAATCTGCCGGAGCAACAGAATTTGCCTCGCTCATGGCTTGCTGGATCATGTTAAAGAAGGTGCCGTACCAATCATTTAGCCATGCTCCGATCTGCACGTTGAAATATACCACTTCTAAAATCGTTACTGAGCCGAAAACCGACCACCAGAACCAGGGAGTTTTTTTGAAAAAATACCAGGGCACACAAAACAGATATCCGGTCAGCAATACATATTGATAAAGCCAGACCTTCTCAGCTGAGAAGAACGGATCAGGTTCCGCTTCCGTTGGAGCAATGCCAATCAGGTTACCGATGGAAAGAACTGATCCAATCTGAGGGCCAATCAAAAACCAGACGAACATTGCGAAACCAACCCACAAAATAGAGGCCGGGAAAAACAGACGGGGTGAGGGGAAAAAAGAGCGAAACAATTTAGTATCTCCTAGATAGTTTAAATGAAATCTAACTGTCTGGAGAGAAATTTTGCAACTCAGGTTTAAGTGAAGTGGTGATTTAATCGCGGTTTTTTGAGGATTTGGCAGAAAATGATGTAAAAAAAGCTGCCGGGGGCATTTCCTTCACCAAAATCCCGCCGGAATTAATTCCGGCGGGATTACTATTCGAATCGAGTTGACTGATTCTATACCAAAAAGGGTTTCTAGGCGGCGGTTACTTCCAAAAGGAAAGTGTCAATGGTTTGACGCAAAGAACTGGCCTGAGTTGCCACCCCTTTTGAAGCATCAAGCACCTGCGAGGCGCTGGAATTGGTTTCTTCCACCGAAGATGTGACGGCCTGCATGGAGCCAACCACCTGCATGGTGCCATTTGCCGCTTGCGATACGGATTGGGATATTTCCTGAGTCGCAGCACCTTGCTCTTCGACGGCTGATGCGATTGAGGAGGTAAAGGTATTAACCTCAGTCATGGTGCGGGTGATCTCGGCTATTCCCTCAACTGCTTCGCCTGTGGAGTTTTGAATATCGGCAATCTGGGCCGATATTTCTTCGGTTGCAGTCGCAGTTTGATTGGCCAGACTTTTAACTTCTGAAGCAACAACGGCAAAGCCTTTGCCTGCTTCTCCGGCTCTGGCCGCTTCAATTGAAGTATTGAGGGCCAAGAGATTGGTGCGCTCGGCAATATCTTGAATAAGGGCAATAACATCGCCAATGTTTTTGGCGGCTGAGGCAAGAGCTGTCACCTTTTCATTAGTGGCGTTGGCCGCATCGCTGGCATTGGCAACAATTGTGTTGGTTTTTGATACCTGATGGGAAATTTCAGAAATAGATGCGGAGAGTTGTTCTGTGGCCGCTGCAACAGTCTGCACGTTTTCTGAAGCCTGTTGGGATGAATCAACCGCTTCTTTTGCCTGTCCTGAAGTATTGGAGGCAATGGAGGTTAATTTGTTGGCAGTATTGCTCATTTGTTCGGCATTTGCGGCTACATCAACGAGCGCTGTTTCCACGTTGGATCGGAAGTGTTCAATCAAGCCATCAACCTTGTGCTGACGTTCAGCGCGAAGGCGTTGGTCTTTTTCGCTTTCCCCTTCAAGGCGAAGGCGTTCAATGCCAGATGTTTTGAAAATTTCCACGGCTCGCGCCATGTCACCAATTTCGTCTGAACTTTCAACTCCTGGAACCTGCACATCGAAGTCGCCTTTGGATAATGCGTTCATGGCTTGCATCAGATCAGCAATCGGGATGGTAATTGACCTGATTATCACGGCGCCAAGAATTCCGGTTATCAGCAAAATCACTCCGTTTATGCCAAGCACCATCCATAATTGTAAGTTGGCGGTTCCAGCTTCCAGCTCTGCTTCATGAAGAAGGTTTGCGCTCACTGATTTTTCCATATCTGTCAGGGCTGAAATTCTGGCCCCGGCAGTTTCAATCCATGTAATGGCATCTGTGTTTAGAGGTTCGCCGGCAAACTGCCGTTCAAAAATATCTTTTCGAATGTTTTCGAATTTGGAAAATGTTTCGCTGTTCGCAAGCTGTTGATAGGCTGTTAATTCTTCAGGAGTGGCTGAGGAGAGAAATTCATTCATGTAGGCTTTATTGGTTGCCCCCTGGGATACAAAATCCTCAAACTCATAGGAGGTGAATGTTTTGTTGCCAATTCCTGCCACGCCTTCCGCTCTTTCTAGCTCTGCAGCTTCTACGGCCAGAACAAGGGCTACAAAAGTGAATGCTTTTTGGGTCAGTTCAACGGTTTTTGCTTCACTTGCCACCAGTTCCTGCAATTCAATCAACCCATGGATGATTTGAGTATAATTGGAGATTATCTCCTCCTGGGAGATTGTTGACTGTCTGACCTGTTCGCGGATGAACGCCATATTATCAAGTGAAGCCAAAGCCTCAACTACATGGCTATCACCGGCAACAGAATTACCCTGATTTTGCAAAGCTGATAATCCGGCAAGCAAAGTACTTAACTCATTCTGGGAACGCAATTGGGACTGTTTCAGCGGTTCTATAAATTTAGAGCGCTCAAGGCTTGCAAATCCGCTGGCATAGGTGCGCTCGGCCTGCAGGGCATGCACCATTTTGGCGACGATTGGTGCAATTGCAAATTCTTCAATCATCGTATTGGCGTTTCTTACTTCATTTAATTTCTCTAATGAAATCTGGGCACCAAGAAAAATAACCGCTACTGTCGGAACGATTGCCAATAACATTACACGCCCTTTAACTGAGCGGATCGCATTTAACAAACGCCCTGAAGCCGTGTTAACAATTGGTTTTTTCATGATTGTATCCCTGATTTGCCACATAGATTTTCAGGCAAAACCAGATGAATTTTAGTTAGCTCTGCCCCTGCAAAGCAGCATTATGCCCATAGCGTTAATCCGAGGTGGCTTAAGCAATATGCAAAAACACGTAAAGTGTTTGTGTAAGCATTGTCGGCACAAGCTAGAGCATAGGTTTTGTTAGAATCAAAACCTATGCTCTAAATCTTTGTTTTGTCGCGCTTTAGAACCAGATAACCGGGCCCACTTATCTTGGAAGCGCTCTAAATCAGGTGTCTTGTGCGCCGTCCCCAACTCCAAACAATTTGCCCCTTTCAGCAATCAGTACAAGAGCCAGTGAAATTATACCGGCAATGGCAAATCCTGCGGCCAACGGTATTATAGTGTCGTTATATAATCGGCCGACCCACAGGCCAAACAATGCGCCACCAAGGGTTTGAAAAAATCCAAATGTGGATGCGGCGGTTCCCGCAACCTTGCCAAGGGGGTTCATGGATAAGGAATTCATGTTCGGGGCGGTCCAGGAAAACATGAAAAATAATGTTCCTAAAAACCCATAAAATACCGGAAGGGAAACATTTGTCATCATGGAAAGAGCCAGCAAAAGAATAGCGCAAACTGTAAAAACAATCAAAGCAAAGTGCGCCATACGTCGCATGCCAAATTGCGTGACCATGCGTGAATTGAGATATGAGGCGATAGCCATTAACACCGCTACTCCGGCAAAAGCGATGGGGAATAGCGCACCCAGGCCATAAATCTCGACGAATATCTGCTGGGAAGAATTAAGCATGCCAACCAGAGAGCCAAAAACAAACATGCCGGCAATCGAATAAATCATCGAAACCCGGTTGGTAAGCACGATTTTAAAGCCGCCAAATATGCTTTTAACTGTGAGAGGGCGTTGGTTTTTTTGGTCAAGGGATTCTGGTAGCCGGATATAGGCCCAGACCCAGGAAATTGCACCAATAAGGGCAACAAACAGAAAAATTCCCTGCCATGGAGCAGCAAATAAAATCAACTGCCCAATGCCCGGAGCTACAATCGGCGCGATCATAAAGACCATGAATACCAGCGAGAGAATTTCGGCCATGGCCCGACCATGATGTAGATCACGAACGATGGCTAGAGCTGCAACCCGAAAACCTGCGGTGCCAAGTCCCTGCACCAATCGTAATAATATCAGGGCTGAAAAACTGGAAACAATGGTGGCCGCAAGGGCGGTAATTACGTAAACGCCAAAGCAGAACATCAGCGGGTTGCGTCGGCCAAACCTGTCAACGAGAGGTCCAAAAAGCAATTGGCCAATCCCGGCACCAATCAGATAAAATGAAATTACCAACTGGCGATCATTGGCGTTATCATTGCCAAAACCTGCTCCGATATCGGGCAGGGCAGGCAGCATAATATCAATTGCCAGGGCGTTCAGGCCCATCAATGTTGCCATCAATGCAATAAATTCCAGTCGCGGAAGCTGGCGCCGCTGGGCGTTTTGGTTATTCATATTTGCTCGCTAAAAAATTTTTACTCAGCAAACCCGAAGGCGTTAGCTAAAAATCACAACTAACAGGATCATGAGTCTTGTTAATTTGACTTCAATTTATTGAGTTTGGCAAGGGGGATTTTGTTTGGGTGGAGCAGAATATGTTCAATTATGTAATGTTAAGTGGCGGGAGCAAAAAAAGCTCCAACCCGACGCTCTTTAATCGGGATATGAAGTACAGCCGATATAAGGCTCAGTGTTGCTGCAAGAATCCACAAAAGATTATATGACCCGGTTAGATCAAATATCAATCCACCAAGCCAGACACCAAAGAATGAACCTAACTGATGCGATAAAAATACCGTTCCATACAACATACCCAAATATCGGGGACCAAAAAACTGACTTACCAACCCGGCCGTCAAGGGAATTGTGGCCAGCCAGACAAGGCCCAGCACAGCAGCAAAGACATATGTGCTAACAAGAGAAACCGGGACAAAAAGAAACGCCAGAGTAGCCACAACTCGAATTAAATAAATTGCTGCCAGCAAAATCTGCTTAGGGAATTTACCGCCTAAATACCCTGCCAATAGTGAGCCTAAGACATTAAACAGGCCGATAATGGCAATGGCCCAGCTTCCCTGCGCAGCGCTAAGCCCGTTTTGCACCAGATAGGGGGGCAGATGGATGGTGACAAAAGCCAGATAAAATCCACAGACAAAAAACCCGATGGTCAATAATCTAAAGGATGGATTTTCCCATGCCATAGCCAGAGCTTTTTTGGCGGGGAAAACAATCTCATCGTCAGTTTTTATAGTTTTGCCACGCAGTGCAACGGCCAGCGGAATGATCAGCAAAACCAGAGCTGCGATGTAAATCAATGCCATGTTCCAGCCAAAGCTGGAAATAAAGGCCTGTCCCAGCGGAGCAAAAACAAACTGACCTAAAGAGGAGGCCGCCGTTGCCACACCAAAGATCAAGGTGCGTTTTTCAGGTGGGACCAAACGTCCAAAAGCTGCCATTATGATACCAAATGAGGTGGCAGCGACGCCAATACCCACTAAAATTCCAGCACCAAGGTAAAAAATTCCAACCGATGATGCCATAGCCATGGCGATCATACCGCCCGCATAAATGAGCGCTCCAACCACCAATACGCGCGCTGTGCCATATTTGTCGGCAAAACCTCCGGCAAAGGGTTGAGCTATGCCCCAGGCCAGGTTTTGTATGGCCATTGCCATGCCATAAGTCTGACGCGAAAAACCAAGATCTTCGGTAACCGGCAGGGTGAATATTCCGAAGGAAGAGCGAGCGCCAAAAGCAACCAACGCAATTATGGAGCCAATTATTATGGTTGCTATTAATGGCAGGGCGAGCTGCTTGTTTAAAGAATCAGTCGCCATTTTATCGCCATCCCGCAAGCCTGTTGAGCAAAGGGGCGAAGGTTAGGCGGATTGAACTTGCGAAGTCAAATCAGAGCTTTTGATAAAGCCATGAAAATTGGTGATGGTTATTTTTCAAGTCTGCCATCAGTCACATAGGCAAGAATTTCAACCACCTCCTGAGGGGTTTTTGTCACTGCCATGGCCACTGCATCAATTTCCTTAAGTGCATGTTGATGCTCATCGGCATGCATAACAATCAGGCGAATATCCAGGGAGCTGGCAACTCCCGCATCAAAAGCTGCGTTCCATTGTCTGTATTTTTCGCCAAAATGCACGACCACAATATCGGCCATGGAAATTAAAGTGCGGGTGCGAATAGCGTTGATTTTTGCGCCCTTGTGATCATGCCAGAATTTATTTTCCTCTGCTCCAAGAATTTTAACGCCGCAATCATCAGAAGCTTCATGATCAGTAATCGGAGCGGAAAAAACCACCGGTAAATCGAGGGTTTTTGCTCCGGTTTTAATCTGTTCGCGCCAATCGGTATGAATTTCACCCGACAGGTATACGGACCAAATATGTTCGCTCATTATAGAAATATCCTTTAGAGACCATCATGTTTTGGAGGAACCAAAACAAAAGTTCTAAGTCTTTGATTTGTCGCATTTTCGAAACAGCACTAAAAAAGTGCTGAACTTTTTGCCTCACGCCGGCGGGCTGGATAACCGGACCCACCCCGGGTCAAGCCCGAGGGCATGCTTATCCTGAAAATGCTCTAGTCTTGGGCTTTATGTTCAATGCCGTTTTTGCCCAGCAGGTCCTGCAATTCGCCAGCCTGAAACATTTCGCGAATAATATCGGCGCCGCCAACAAATTCGCCATTAACATATAACTGGGGAATGGTGGGCCAGTTGGAATAATCCTTGATGCCCTGGCGCATTTCGTCGCTCTCCAGAACATTGGCGGTTTTAAAATCCAATTCCAGATATTTTAGGATCTGGATAACCTGACCGGAAAATCCGCACTGGGGAAAATCAGCGCTACCCTTCATAAACAAAACAACCGGGCTGGCTTTTACTTGTTTTTCTATAATGGCCTGGATATCACTCATTTGTTTGTTCCTTTGAACAGTTGACGGCGAATTGTGCCGGTAACAGAATTAAAAAGGCAGATCAGGGCATTTAAAACACGAAAATCCGCCGCGATCGAAATCACAAGTATCAAAGCGATGGCAAGAAAGAATTCGCTCATGGATAATCAACTCCGATTAGAAATTAAATAGGCATTCATGGTTGAGAAGTCGAGGGGCAAAATCAATGGAATTTGCCGGAATTTCTAGGTTAGTTTTATGCTAAGCGGTTTATTGGGGAACACTGGTTTGCAGGGCCAAAGCATGCAGTTCGTTACCGCCGATTTTTTCTTTAAGGGCGGCATAAACCATTTGATGCTGTTGTACGCGGGATTTGCCATCAAAAGCTGAGGCGACAACGGTCGCGGTATAATGGCGGCCATCGTCGGTTTGGGCAAGAACGGAGGCACCGGGGATTGCATCACGGATCAGGCGTTCTATTTCGGCAGTTTCCATGGGTAAATCCTTTTTTAAGTAGCCATAAATTGGGGGAACCAGCCCTCAAAGGCTGATTTAAGCTCTGCAACAGATATGGCACGGGCTTGCCCCAGCTTCAAGGTGTGGCCTCCGGTCGCACCGATAATCAAAGCGGGAGTTTTTGAGGCTTTAGCCATATTTTGAATTTCTTGCAGATGTTTTTCATCGACGGCGATTACATACCGGCCCTGATCTTCACCAAAAAAAGCAGCGGTAGAATTAGAGTCGGGCGGTGGCGAAATGATTGCACCCATATCGGCGGCCAGGGCCATTTCCGCGATGGCGATGCCAAGGCCACCACCAGAGCAATCATGCACAGAACTAACCAGGCCTTTTGCCACTATTGCGCGAATGAATTCTCCGGAGTTTTTTTCTTTATCCAGATCAACCGGGGGCGGCGGGCCGTCAAAATCATTATGAATTTGGGCCAGATATTGGGATTGGCTAAGATGGCTGCCCCAATTATCAGCCGCGCCGATCAGCAGGATTATTTGCCCTTCAGCACCAAAAGCAATTTTAGCCATTTTGGACCAGTCAGCAAGCAGCCCGACCCCGGCAATGGTTGGGGTCGGTAAAATGCCAACGCCATTGGTTTCGTTATAAAGGGAAACATTGCCCGAAACGATGGGGAAATTTAAAGCCTTGCACGCATCGCCAATGCCTTTGATTGCACCAACCAATTGTCCCATAATACGAGGCTTTTCAGGATTGCCAAAGTTAAGATTGTCCGAGCAGGCAAGGGGGGTGGCACCGGTGGCGCAAATATTGCGCCAGCATTCAGCCACTGCCTGTTTGCCCCCCTCAAACGGGTCGGCCTCACAATAGCGAGGCGTTACGTCCGAAGAAAAGGCAAGGGCTTTGCTTTGGTGGCCATCGACCCTAATAACTCCGGCGTCCCCACCGGGAAGTTGCAAAGAATTGCCTTGAATTAAGGTATCATACTGCTCCCATACCCAGCGGCGCGAGCTAAGATTTGGCGAGGCAATCAGTTGAAGCAATACATCGGCAATATCGTTTTTGGGCAGATCTCTTTTTGGCTCTAACGGTGGTTTTGTTGCTATCCATTCCCGATCATATTCGGGAGCCTCATCACCAAGCTCGCGGATTGGCAGATTGGCGACTTCATTGCCCTGCCAGAATATTGAAAAGCGCAAATCATTGGTGGTTTTGCCAACAGTTGCAAAATCCAGTTCCCATTTTTCAAATACCGCCCGGGCCTGATGTTCTTTTTCAGGATGCAATACCATGAGCATACGTTCCTGACTTTCAGAAAGCATCATCTCATAGGGTGTCATGTTTTCTTCGCGCACCGGCACCTGATCAAGGTTTAACGTAATGCCAAGGCCGCCCTTAGCACCCATCTCAACGGCAGAACAGGTTAGCCCGGCCGCTCCCATGTCCTGAATGGCAACCACCGCTCCGGTGGCCATAAGTTCCAATGTGGCTTCCATCAGGCGCTTTTCGGTAAACGGGTCGCCGACCTGAACGGTGGGGCGTTTTTCTTCAATGTCATTGTCAAATTCGGCCGAGGCCATGGTTGCGCCGCCAACCCCGTCACGGCCGGTTTTTGCACCAAGATAAACCACCGGCAGGCCAACGCCTTTAGCTTCAGAATAAAATATCTTGTCCGTGTCAACAATTCCGGCGGCAAAGGCATTTACCAGATTGTTGGTGTTGTAGCGGGGGTCAAATTCCACTTCACCACCAACCACGGGAACGCCAAAACAATTGCCATAACCGCCAACCCCTGCGACCACGCCAGAGACCAGGTGACGGGTTTTGTGATTTTTTGGTTCGCCAAATCTAAGGGCATTCATGGCGGCGACCGGGCGTGCTCCCATGGTGAAAACATCGCGCAATATGCCACCAACCCCGGTTGCGGCGCCCTGATAAGGTTCGATGAATGAGGGGTGATTGTGGCTTTCCATCTTAAAGACCACGGCCTGACCGTCACCAATATCAACGACACCGGCGTTTTCTCCCGGTCCCATAATTACGCATTCGCCGGTAGTGGGCAGGGTTTTTAGCCATTTTTTGGAACTTTTATAGGAGCAATGCTCATTCCACATGGCCGAGAATATGCCCAGTTCCGTATAGGTTGGTTCGCGTCCGATCAGCGAGAGGATTTTTTGATATTCTTCCGTGTTAAGGCCGTGGTCTGCAATCAATTCGGGAGTGATTTCTGGTTCGAAATAATTGCTCATGTTAAAGCCTCCAAAAGACTTTCAAACAGGGGGCGACCATCTTCTCCGCCATGGGCTTTTTCAATTAGATTCTCGGGGTGGGGCATCAGGCCGAGTATGTTTTTTTGTTCGTTGAACACACCGGCAATATCATTAATTGAGCCATTGGGGTTTGTGTTATCGGCGTATCTGAAAGCAACCTGTTGATTGTCTTCCAGTCTTTGCAGCTGATCGGGGGAGGTAAAATAATTACCGTCATGATGGGCGACGGGGCAGGAAATTATCTGGTTTTTTTGATATTTTGAAGTGAAAAAAGTCTGATTGTTGGTGACTTCAAGTTTTACGGTTTTGCAGACAAATTTCAGCGAGGCGTTGCGCATCAATGTTCCGGGTAAAAGCTGCGCTTCACTCAAAATTTGAAAGCCGTTGCACACCCCTAAAATTGGAACGCCTTTGGCGGCGGCATTTTTGATTTCTTCAACGATTGGGGAGCGGGCAGCAATGGCTCCGGCACGTAAATAATCCCCATATGAAAAACCACCCGGTATCACAATAAGGTCAGCTTTTGGCAGGCTTGTTTCTTTATGCCAGACAAGGGTTGGAGCTTTATTTGAAATCTTGCTTAAGGCAGCAATCATATCGCGGTCGCGGTTGGAGCCGGGAAATTGAATGACTATTGAGTTCATGAAGCGATTCTCGTGCGGGCCAAGAGAGGGCGCTTTATGATTGCTCAGGGGAAAAAAGGCAAGGAGAAATGAAATCAAATTCAGGGGCCTGACCTAACGATGCCGTCGCAGGTGTTGTTTTTGATAAAGAGAGATTTTGTGCCGTTAGCATAAGCATTCAGATATCTAAAAATTACATCCCTTGACTAATGGTGGTGCCTATAATAACTGACTGGTTAGTTATTATAAGTTTGATATTATATATGGAGGTGTGAGGTGCATAAGATTGATTGGGTTTCCCCTTTGCCGCGCAAAGGCTTCATGGGAAGTTGGGATCGGTTTGTGGGGCCGGGTGCAACCGATGCAGAAGAATGGTTGCAGCTTTTGGGAGGCCTGCTGATTGCCTTGGCGGTTATTGCGCTTTATTGGCTGGAGGAGGGGTTTTCTAACAATTGGCTAACCTCGATATTCGTTGTTATTTTAGCACTTGATCTGGGAGGGGGGCTGCTAACCAACGCAACCAATACCGCCAAGCGTTGGTATCATCGGCCACAACATTCAAAAATTGCGCTATTTCGCTTCATTGCAATTCACGGGTTGCATATTGGTATTTTTGGATGGTTGTTTGCGTCAAATCCAATAACGTACTTTGCGCTGGTGTTCGGGTTTTTGATGATAGCAGCTGTGGTGATTTTATGGGTTCCGCTTTATTTGCAGCGACCCACAGCCGTTTTGTTCTTTTCCTTGGGATTGCTGGGTGCACAGTTACAGTTTTTTGGGGTGGCGGGGTTGAACTGGTTTTTACCCTTGTTGTTTTTTAAATTATTAATAGCACATTTGGTGACCGAGGCACCATTTTCACCAGAGAAAAGTGATGCCTCAAAATGAACAATCCCCGCCTGCTTGTTGCAAATGAAATTGAGGCGGCGTCTGCTCTTTTCGCTAAGAGTTTTGCCGATGATGTTGGCCTGCTGGATATTCTTGGTGGTGATAAGCCAGTGCGGCCAAAAAGTATGCAGGGATGGTTCCGGGCAGTTTTGAAACTTGTGCATATGAAGCCAGATAATTTGATAGGATTGTTTGATGGCGACACCCTAACCGGGGTAATTGTGTTGGGGGGAGGGAAACCTCCTGCTGCTATGGCACAATTAAAATGGTTAATTGCCAGTATTTCCTCAGCTGGATTCTTGCAGGCGTTTAGGACCATCGCGCATGATAATATGCGGCGCAAACGAATTCGTGCTGAAAATGTCAACATTATTGAATTTGTAGCTGTAGCCAGATCAGCACGGGGACAAGGAGCAGCCACAAAACTGTTTGATGTGGCGCACAAGCAAGGCGGCAAATTCTGGCTGGAAACAGTACGGGTAGAAAACTTGCAGATATTTGAACGATTAGGTTATCACGAAACGGGGCGCCATGGGGAACGTGGCGTGCTCTATTACATTATGGAGAAATCTGTCTCCGATAAAAACAGGGTGTTTTGATGAGTCCAAGACCGGACGTTAGTGCGCAAAGAATTCCGCAAATATTGCAGGCGGCGGCAATAGTGTTTGCTCAAAAAGGCATGGGTCGAACCACCATGAGCGACATTGCTGACGAGGCAAAACTCAGCAAAGCGCTGCTTTATAAATATTTCGAAAACAAGGAAAATCTTATCCTTGCCTTGTGCACTTCGATATTTAGCCAATTATCGTTGCCCGATCGCAAGGAGGAACAGTTATGTTCTGTGGCGTTGAAGGAATGGGCTGATAATTGTGGACGTGAAATTGCAGCGGCGAGGAACTATATCGGGTTGGGATTTGAGCTTGTGGCTCTGGTGCGCAGTGATGAGAATGTGCGTTTGGTTATCCGCAAGGCCTATGCCGATTACGCAAAAGCATTGGAGGATGTTATTTTGCTTGGTATTAAAAACGGGGAGTTTAATCCCGGTGATGCTGCGGTGTTGGCACGCAGTGTTATCGCTCAGTTTGAGGGTTTGAATTTAATTTGGTTTGTGGAACCGGAGAAATTTTCACTTCAAAAATCCTATGGGCAGGCAATGGATGTAATGCTCAATGGAATCATATCTGCTTCTTAGGGGCTATAAGAAAACGCCCCGGCTATTTAGCCGAGGCGTTGGATATATTTGTCCGTTTAACTGGTTGAGCTTATTCAGCCGGAACCTTGCTGGCATCTACTTTTGCTGGAAGGGAGCCGGGAGTTCCGGGTATATGAGCCCATGCCGGGCGGGTGAACAGGAATTTTCCCCAGCCGGTTTTTTGTACCAACCAATAAAGCACCAACGGCGAAGCAATTGCAACTACCATAACAATTAGCGAAACAATACCAGTATCGGTAATTACCCCTGTGCGAAGCAAAATTTCACGACTAATTGCCATTGGAATTGAAAAGGAAAGAAAAATTACGATTGAATGTTCGCCGATATAATGTAGCCAGCCCATCACTCTAAAACGTTGAAGCAGGCTAGCGGCAATACACACCATCATTGCGCCAATTAACGCAAGCGCCAAATGTAATCCTGGAATAGCGGCAAAGCCCATTGTAAATTCAGTAGGCTGAGCAGAAAATTCTGGCAAGAACACCAACGCACCATTTATGCCAGCCCATATAGCCAGGGTGCTAACAATTAGCAGGGGGCGAGTTGAGAAATATTTTACAACATTAAATATTTTTGGCGCAAACACATAGCCAGAATAGAAATAAATCAAATATTCTGAAAATTGATTAAACGCATATACGGGAGTATCCACTGGCAAAATCTGTAACATTGCCGCTCCTGCTAGCATTGCCCAATGGGGAATTTTGAGGGAATGAGCGATTTTTGCAGTAAGCGAAAAGAACGCCAAAACATAGATAAACCACAGCAAAGAATAAGGCTCAATAATTGACCAAACAATTAGTGAAAGAGCGTGAGCAAGATGGGGGGTGAATATTAAATATTTTGCAGCAATTATTATTAAAGCCCAAAGCGCATAAAAATAAAGATAATGCACAAAACGCCGATCAAGATAAGATTTCCAATCTCGAGCAATAACCAGGGACAAAAACAAACCAGAAATCAGGAAAAATTCGGGCATTCTAAACGGCGTGGCAAAACCAATAACATAATGCAAAATACCAACTTCACCAGTAGCCTTGCCAACAGAATTGGCAACATAAAGCATTACAACTAATATTATTGAAATTCCCTTGGCACTGTCCACCCAGTCCATGCGTTTACTTTGTGACATATTATCAATTCCTCTTTTGATATGCGCGCGTTTGAAGCCAACATAGAGCAAAAAAGGCAAATGATTTATTCACGGCAGCGTGAAATGGTGCAATTTCAATTGTTTACCTTAACGGTTTACTTAACCGGTTAAGGAAAATGGGAACGAAAAACGAAACAGGTCCCTTTAAAGCAGCCAAAGGACGCCCAGGGCAATAATGGCCGGAACTGCCTGCACAAACAGGATCATTTTTGAAACCGTCATGGCACCATATAGTCCGGCAATGACTACGCAGCCCAAAAAGAATGTGGCGATAGGGATATTCATGCCTGATGCGCCAACGGGAAACAGGCTCCAGATAAGTCCTGCGGCCAAAAACCCGTTATAAAGGCCCTGATTTGCAGCAAGGGTTTTAGACTGGGTGGCGAAATCTTCTTTCAACCCAAAAATCTTGCGCCCCAATGGTTTGTCCCAAAGAAACATCTCAAGAATCAAAAATGCTATGTGAAGGAAAGCTACGAGGCCTACTAAAATTTGGGCGGTGATTGACATTTATTATCTCCGATAAAGCTTATCGAAGAAAACTATCGTCTAATTATGTAAAAATAAAGGGCAAGGTCAGGAGCCCGACTTACTGACCTGAGGTCCTGATATGGGGGTATGAACTAGCCTGTAATGGGAACAAAAGCATAGGGAACCATCATCAGGCCTATGGTAAGAAAAAACAGCGCGGTCAGGGACAATTGGCGGATCATTAGATATTTTTCCGGTGTTGTTTTTTGACTTATTCAAATTTGCATATTTATGATAAAGTTGCATGCTTGTTAGATGGTTTTAGTTAACCATCTGTGACCACCTGATAATCTTCTATTACCGTGTTGGCCAGAAGTTTTTCGCACATATCAGCAATAATAATCCTTGCTTTTTCGTCGTCGGGTTCATTGAGTTCAATATCAAAAGTTTTACCCTGGCGGACTGATCCCACATCGTTGAAACCAAGGCTGGCCAGAGCTTCTTCAATGGCTTTGCCCTGGGGATCAAGAATCCCGGACTTTAAAGTGACGCGGACCTGCGCTTTCATTTGAAAACTCCGATTTTTGTGGTGGCTAATTGGCCTTATTCGACCAGACGGGGACCGGTGGTCAATGCATTTTCGGTTTCTGTCAATATGCCAAGCCGCTGAGCAACTTCGCGATAGGCTTCGATCAGGGAGCCAAGATCTTCGCGAAAAATATCCTTGTCGAGTTTTTTGTGGGTTTTTGCATCCCATAAACGACAGGAATCCGGGGAAATTTCATCGGCGACTACGATTCGCATCAATTCACCTTCAAATTGGCGGCCGCATTCTATTTTGAAATCCACCAGTTGAATGCCAACTCCGGAAAAAAGCCCGGAAAGGAAATCATTGACCCTGACGGCCATGGACATAATGTCGTCCAGCTCTTGGGGAGTGGCCCAGCCAAAAGCGGTTATATGTTCTTCGGAAATCAACGGATCGCCAAGGGCATCATCTTTATAATAAAATTCAATGATGGAGCGGGGCAGGCGGGTGCCCTGTTCAAGTCCTAATCGTTTGGCAATTGATCCGGCAGCCACGTTGCGCACCACGATCTCAAGGGGAATGATTTCAACTTCCTTGATCAGTTGCTCTCGCATATTAAGGCGGCGAATAAAATGGGTCGGAACGCCAAGATTATTCAGCTTGTTGAAAATAAATTCAGAAATTCGGTTGTTGAGCACACCCTTGCCGTCAATGACTTCGTGTTTTTTGCCATTATTTGCGGTGGCGTCATCCTTAAAGTGTTGAATAAGGGTGCCCGGTTCCGGTCCCTCGTAAAGGGTTTTGGCTTTGCCTTCATAGATTTTGCGTCTGCGGTTCATAATTTTTTGGCCTGTTCTATAAACGGGAGACTTTGTGCGTTCACACTAAAACCCCTTGTGCCAATTTGACCAGCAATTGCAAGCAATTTGTGATTGGCCTTAAAAGTTGGCTGTTTGGCGTTGCGTTGGCGACAACAAAGACATATGTCAGACCTATAAAAATGGTGTTTATAAAGTGTAATTAATTTAACTGCGGAGAAAAGCGAAGAATGTCTGGTTTTGATGAACGCGAAAAGGCTCAAGAAGCCAAATTTGCCCATGATGCACAATTGCAGTTTAAGGCTGAGGCACGGCGTAACAAATTGCTGGCCCTGTGGGCGGCTGATTTAATGAGCCACGTCAATCCCGATGCCTATGTGGGAGAAGTTATTGCTTCGGATTTTGAAGAAGCGGGCGATGATGATGTTTTTCGCAAGGTAAAAGCCGATCTGGTGGCCGCTGATCAAAAGGTCAGCGATGAAGATCTGCGGGCAAAAATGAACGAGTTCATGGCTAGCGCCCGCGAGCAGGTATTGTCGGAAGTTTAATTTTTTGGGATTAGTCCCAAGGGGCAGGTCTAAAAGCAGGTATGATAATAATATCCCGGTTCCTTTGCAGGTGCCGGGTTTTTTGTTTGTAGTGTTTATTGATGAATTAAAACCGTCATACTCGGACTTGATCCGAGTATCCATCTCGCAACTACGGGTACTTGGACCCTCGGATCAAGTCCGAGGGTGACGCGGTGGTAAAATCAGGGAGTGGCGAGGTGGTAAAATCAACGCATAAGTGCTGGAACTACTCGCCAAATACCCGTTTAAAAATCGTATCCACATGTTTTAGGTGATAGGCATCATCAAACATATTGTCGATCTGCTCTGGCGTTAGCGCCGCTGCGACCTCTTTGTCACTTTTGAGAAATTGCGCGAATTTTCCAGCTCTATTGCCTTTGATCTGCCAGACCTGCATGGCGTTGCGCTGCACGGCGCTATAGCTTTCTTCCCGGCTCATTCCGGCCTGGGTCAAAGCAAGTAAAACCCGTTGAGAATTGTGCAACCCTCCCAAAAGGTCCAGATTATCCCGCATATTTTCAGGATAGACCATAAGGTTTTCAATGACATTCGCCATACGATGCAGGGCAAAATCCAGTGTTATCGTGGCGTCAGGTGCAATCATTCTTTCAACCGAAGAGTGAGAAATATCGCGCTCGTGCCACAGGGCGACATTTTCCATCGCCGGAATGCTCATGCCACGCACTAAGCGAGCCAGTCCGGTGAGGTTTTCGGTGAGAATTGGATTGCGTTTATGGGGCATGGCGGAGGAGCCTTTTTGTCCTTTTGAGAAAAATTCCTCTACCTCAAGAACCTCGGTGCGCTGAAGATGTCGGATTTCAACAGCCAGACGCTCGATTGATGATGCGATGACCCCAAGGGTGGCGAAAAACATGGCGTGACGATCACGCGGGATAACCTGGGTCGAAACCGGCTCGACCGACAGGCCCAGTTTATTGGCAATATATTCTTCGACAAAGGGGTCGATATTGGCAAAGGTGCCAATGGCGCCCGATATGGCGCAGGTGGCAATTTCAGCCTTTGCGGCCATCAGCCGTTCGCGATTGCGGGAAAATTCCGCATAGGCCTGAGCCAATTTTATGCCAAAAGTGGTTGGTTCGGCATGAATGGCGTGGCTGCGGCCAATGGTAATGGTGCTTTTATGTTCCTGGGCGCGGTTTTTCAGGGCGGCAAGTAGCCGGTCCATTCCCTCCAGCAATAAATCAGAAGCTCTGGTCAATTGTACCGCAAGGGTGGTGTCCAACACGTCAGAAGATGTCATGCCCTGATGGACAAAACGGGCTTCTTCACCAACAATCTCGGACAGATGGGTTAAAAATGCGATTACGTCATGTTTTACTTCGCGCTCGATTTCATCAATGCGCGCTACATCGAATTCAGCAGCATTGCCCTTTTCCCAAATGATTTTTGCCGCCTGTTTTGGCACCACGCCAAGTTCGGCTTGAGCTGAGGCACCATGGGCTTCGATTTCAAACCAGATGCGAAACTTAGTCTTAGGGGACCAGATGGCCACCATTTGTGGGCGGGAATAACGTTCGATCATAGGGTTAGTCTCTTTTTTTAAGAAATTGAATCAAGCGTGTTCTTAAAGGGCAGAAAGGGCGGCGTTGCGAATGGCTTCAATTCTGGGCTGATAGGTTTTTGGATCATTGCCCCCATAGACCGATGACCCGGCGACAAGCACGTTGGCCCCGGCTTTGGCGATTAGGGCGGCGTTATCCATTGTAACTCCCCCGTCAACTTCCAGATCAATATTTCGATCAGCGATCAGGGATTTGGCCTGGGCCAGTTTGTTTAATGCATCGGGGATGAATTTTTGGCCACCAAAGCCCGGATTTACGCTCATGATCAAAATCAAATCAATATCATTAATTACATTTTCTAATGCAGAAACCGGGGTTGCCGGGTTGAGCACAACACCGGCTTTTTTGCCCATTGATCTGATTGATTGCATGGAGCGGTGCAAATGTTTGCCAGCTTCTGCATGTACGGAAATAATATCGGCCCCCGCGTCGGCAAAGGCGGGCAAATAATCATCGGCAGGATCAATCATCAAATGCACATCAATAATTTTTTTGGTCAGGGGGCGGATGGCCTCAACAATTAATGGGCCAAAAGAAATATTGGGAACAAAATGCCCGTCCATAACGTCCACATGTATCCAGTCACATCCCGCTTTATCAATGGCAATAATTTCATCACCAAGTTTTGAAAAATCAGCCGAAAGGATGGATGGAGCAATTTTGATTGCCTGATTTTTCATAAAAACCCTCGTTTGCTGTTGTTGCGGGTGGGGTAGCACGGGTTTTGGATGATTTGCAATCGCCTTTGCAAACACTTAGGTGCATAAAAGAAACGGTGCGAGAATATTGTCGTTCCGGACATTTTGTTGCAAGGGGACGAATTTGGAATACCTTCTGACTATCGCCCATATCAGTGCGGCAACCGTTGTAAGTATTCATGTGCTTTTAACACACCGGCATGTGCGCTCGTCGATTGGCTGGATTGCCCTGTCATGGTTGTCTCCGTTTATCGGATCGTCAATCTATCTGGCGTTTGGAATTAACCGGGTTGTCAGGCGGGCGCTTAAAAGCGGCCTTAACCGGTGCGGTCTTGGTCCAAGCATTTGCGACCCGAAAGGGATGACAAGGGCGCAAAATATTTTAGGTGCGGACGTACCCGAGGCAATAATTGCCATTGGCAAGGCCGGGGACACCATATCAGGGGTCGCCCTTAGCACTGGCAATGATATGGAATTATTCTGCAACGGCAATGATGCCTATCCGATAATGCTGGATGAAATTGCCAAGGCAAAACACTCAATTGCGCTGGCCGCTTATATATTTGCATCTGATGATATTGGTAGCAAATTCGCTAACGCCCTGATCGATGCTAAAAATCGTGGCGTTGATGTGCTTGTGCTGGTGGATGGTATTGGTAGCGGTTATTTTCGCTCGCCGGTGGTGGAGAAATTAAGAGCCGGTGGAGTTAATGTCGACCAGTTTTTGCATCAGTGGGCCCCATGGGCCATGACCTACATAAATCTTCGTAATCATAAAAAACTACTGATAATTGATGGCAAAATCGGGTTTACGGGGGGGATGAACATATCCGACGAGAATATTGATCTGGCAGAAAAACCAATAAAAGTTCAGGATATTCAGGCCAGAATTGATGGTCCTGTGGTGGCGCAATTATTGCAGACATTTGAGCGCGACTGGGAATTTACCACCTCACAAACCCTTGAAGGGAATATCTGGTGGCCAAATATCAAAAGTAATGGCAAGGCGGCGATGCGCGGAATTTCCTCTGGACCGGATGAAAGCATCGGGCAGATCGAGGCGCTGTTTGCAACCGCCATTGAGCAGGCGCAAAAAAGCATCAGAATAGTAACTCCATACTTTTTGCCTGAAGATAGGTTGTTCGAAGTCATCAGACGCGCGGCCATGCGCGGGGTTCTGGTGGAAATTTTTGTGCCGCAAAAAAGTAATCAGTTTTATTTTGACTGGGCGATTATGGGGCATATGGCCACGTTTTCATTGCAGGGAATAAATACCTATCTGATGCCAGCTCCGTTTGATCATTCAAAACTTTTCAGCATTGACGGGGAGTGGAGTTCGATCGGTTCGGCAAACTGGGATGCGCGTTCCATGCGTTTGAATTTTGAGTTTCAGGTTGAATGCTATGATCGGGAAATTTGTGCAAAAGTGGATGCTTTGATTGATGCCAAAAAAGCTAAATCGTCTCTGTTGGAGGAGCATATGATTTCTGGGCGTTCACTGCCGGTGAAATTGCGTGATGCCGGGGCGCGGCTGTTTTTGCCATATTTATAGAATTGATAAGGTTTTACGATCTCTACAGGGTAAATTTATTCACCGGGGAAGTTTGTTGAAAATTATCAGTTGGAACCTTTTGTATCGGCGAGGAGCGGCAGCCGCTGATGTGGCCAAACTTATAGAGCGAGAAAAGCCGGATCTGTTTTTGCTGCAGGAGGCTGTCAGCGGCATTAATAAGCTGCCGGGAATTGTGGAGGGAAGTTTTTATACACAGCCCTGGAAGGGAAAATCTTATGCTTTGGGGGCATGGCTGGCCCGGGGTGAGGTTGAGACCGGGTCTTTAGAATTGCCATTTTCAAAAATTCCGGGGAAATTTCCGCCCCGTCAGGCCCAAATTCTCAAATTCCCTCAGTTTAGCATTGTCAATGTTCACTTAAGTCATGGTCAGTTGCTCAATCGGCGTCAAATTCGTCATATTGGCAAATCTATTTCCGGTCCGGTGGCGATTATTGGCGATTTTAATGCTGTCGGCCCGATAATTTTAAAGGGATTTAAGGATGTGGGGCCGCGCCGCATTACCCATATGGCAAAAAAACTAATGCCCTTTCGCCTTGACCGGGTGCTGGTCAGAGATCTGGCGTGGAGCGGGGCAAAAACCTTGAAGCGCGGACCGTCGGATCACCGTCCGATCATCATTGAAATTAATCTGGAAACGGGCCCGCTGACGCTCAGCAAGTTTTCATAATTAATTCAAGCACGGGCAATCACAATGACGGGAGAGCTGTGTCATGTGGTTGCTATCCATATCTAATGCATTTTATAAGCTGACATCGTTTGAATTTTTTATTTTTGGATTTCCCATGCTAGGTCTATCATTACCGCTGGTTTTTGGTGCCGGGATATTAAGTTTTTTATCCCCGTGCGTATTGCCTTTGGTGCCTGCATATTTGACTTATATGGGCGGCTCAACTTTTGAGCAATTGCGGGTTGATGGTGCAAGATCGGGGGCAGTCTGGCGGCGCTCGATTGCTACCTCGTTATTTTTTATTCTTGGGTTTTCGGTGGTTTTTGTGGCGCTGGGGGCAACCGCCACAGCTTTTGGGCAATTGTTCCGCCAGGCCATGCCGTTTTTATCGCCATTGGCCGGAATAATCGTCATCATCATGGGGTTGCATTTTTTGGGTGTGTTTCGCATCGGGTTCCTTGATATGCAAATTCGCTCTGATGGTCCTTCCAAGGCCAGTGGCCCGGCCGGAGGTTTTACCCTAGGGTTGGCGTTTGCACTGGGCTGGACCCCGTGTATCGGTCCGGTTCTGGCCGCGATTTTGGCCGTTGCTGCCAGTCAGCAATCGGCCATGGAAGGCGCAATTTTGCTGGGAGTTTATTCAGCCGGACTTGGGGTGCCATTCCTTTTAGCGGCATTTGCCATCGGCCCGTTTATGGATTTCTTCGACGGTTTCAAAAAACATCTGGCCAAGGTCGAAAAATTTATGGGAGCTTTTCTGGTTCTTACCGGAATTTTGTTTGTTACCGGACAATTTACCCGGCTCTCATTTTGGTTTTTGGCAACATTCCCCGCCCTTTCCAACATTGGTTAGGAATTCATTTACCGTTTGCACACAAAGGGCCGCCTATTAGGGCAAAAAAATGTGCATCGGCCTTGCAGTAAATCGAAACTTCACGGTTGATCGTAATGATCGCATCTTTGCAAATGGCAGGGACGCAAGCATTATGTACGGGATTGCCCAGGAAATTTTAAAACCGGTCGCGCGTTCTCAATCTGGAATTGAGAGAAAGAGTGCCGACTGGTGGGATGATCTTGGAATTAGCGCTGCTGCCACGCAAAATATTTCTGAAGTGGAAAACATCTGGCGGCAGTTAGAGGGGAAGGGTATTATATCCCCCGCTCAAAGCATTGATTTCACTAAAGCCTGGATAAAGCGTTTTGAAATTGGTGAGGAAAAACAATTATATGTAACCGGCGCTGCCAGGGGAAAAGTTATTGCCCTGATGCCGCTTGTGCGAAAAAAACTGCTGGGCGTAAATGCTCTAACATGGTTTTTTGGCTCTCATGTGGGTTCCAATCGGCCGCTGGTTGATCAAGAAGCCCTTGGCGAACTTGATGAGGGGGAGCGCAAAAAACTCTGGCAGCGGATGGGCAGGGCTATGATTGGAGCGGATCTTTTGTATCTGCCGGCAATGCCCCAAATGGATGAGGCGAGCCTGTTTGATGAGCTTGGTTATAATGTGCCTGAAGAATTTCTTTATCGGGCCGAATTTTCTGACTGGGAAGAATGCGAAAAAATTCAGCGCACACGATCGCGCAAAAAACACGATAAGCAGCAAAGCACAAAATTAAGGGCTATGGGGGAAGTCAGTTTTGATGAACTTGGTCCCGGTCCTGAGGCGCTTGATGCAATAGATAAAATGTTTGTCCAAAAGGCAATTCGATTTGAGCAGATGGGAATAAAAGACCCGTTTGCTGAAGAAAAGACCCGTGAGTTTTACAAGGATTTATTCCGTCAAAACAATGCACTTGGCGCAAAACTTCAGGTTTTGAGTCTGAACGGGGAAATTGTGGCCACCCGGTATAATATTTCATATATGGAAAAAATATTTGTGCTGATTACCTCCATGTCAGAGCGCGAAGAAATTCGCCCCGGCTCTCCCGGAAAACAAAGTATTCTGCATGGAATGGCCAGCATATTTCAGTCGGGATTTACTATCCATGACATGGGGGCGGGGTTTTCTGACGAAAAGGGGCGCTGGTGCAATAAAAAATATCAACTCAATACCTGTTATTTGGCATTGAATAAAAGAGGCGAAATGGCAGCAAAACTGCACCGGATTAAAGCCAGAGCCAGAAAACTGATCAAGGGCAATGATCGTTTGTTCAAAATATTTAAAACCGTGCGGTTGTCCTTAAGAAAAAATCTCAAGAATCGGACGAAGGCTATGAGTTCACAATAGTTTTTTTGCCCGCAGGGAAACATGGCCTGAACGCCCGACAATAACGTGGTCGTGGACGATGATTCCCAACGGTTTTGCCACCTCGATTATTGCCTTTGTCATGCGCACATCGGCGCTGGAGGGGGAGGGGTCGCCCGAGGGGTGATTATGTACCAGAATAATTGCCGTTGCCGACAATTCCAGCGAACGTTTTATAACTTCTCTTGTATAAACCGGCGTGTGATCGACGGTTCCCACCTGTTGAACCTCATCGGCGATCAGCATGTTTTTTTTGTCCATGAACAATATGCGAAACTGCTCTTTTTCTTCAAACGCCATTTGAGAGCGGATATAATCAATTAACTGGGTCCATGATGAGAGTACCGGACGATCACGAACGCCATCACGGGCAAAGCGCTGGGCGGCGGCCAGAATAACTTTGAGGTCAGTTATGGCCATGGGACCAAGGCCTTTAACTTCACTTAATAGTTTTGGGGGCGCGCTCAGGGCTTCTGAAAATGAGCCAAAGCGCTCGATCAGGGCCTTGGCAATGGGCTTGGTATCGCGGCGCGGCAATATGCGAAACAGAACCATTTCAAGCAATTCGTAATCGGCCATTGTTTCATGACCATTGCTGACAAAGCGCTCTCTTAAGCGATCCCGGTGTCCAAGATAGTGAGGGCTTTGATCCTCTGACAGACCATGGTTTTTACCCCCTGGGGTTTGGGTTTTTACTGATTGATTTCCCCGGGAATGATCATTGTCCGGGTCGTCAGTTTTTCCGGTCCGGGAGGTCATTATATAGCTGAACTTTTTATTGAGGGTTTTGAGGATTAAATATTGAAGCCGGTGAGGATGTGAATATTTCATTGCCGGTTTCAGTTATACCAATTGAATGTTCGCACTGGGCAGAAAGGGAACGATCGCGAGTGACGGCGGTCCAGCCATCGTTTAGAACCTTTACATGGGGGCGGCCAAGATTGAGCATTGGCTCGATGGTAAAAATCATTCCCGGCTTTAGCTCCGGCCCTGATCCGGGGGTGCCAAAATGCATAATGTTTGGCTCGTCGTGAAAAAGATGGCCCAAACCATGGCCGACAAAATCGCGCACAACACTGGTGCGCTCACTTTCCGCATGCTGCTGTATGGCAGCCCCGATATCTCCGGTAGTATTGCCCGGCACAGCGGCCTCTATGCCTTTGGCCAGGCTTTCATAGGTGATTTTTATCAGGCGGTCTGCTTTGGTAGAAATTTTGCCCACTGCATACATGCGTGAGCTGTCCCCATGCCAGCCCTCATAGATCAGCGTCAGGTCTATATTGACTATATCGCCTTCGCGCAAAACTTTGTTACCCGGAATTCCATGGCAGACCACATGATTTATGGAGGTACAGATTGAGTGTCTGTAGCCGCGATAAAACAGGGTGGCCGGAATCGCATTATGGTCGCGGCCAAACTCAAAGGCTAAACGGTCAAGTTCACCTGTGCTAACTCCGGGGCGCACATGTTCGGTTAGCATGTCAAGGGCGCGCGCAGTCAGATTGCCTGCTTTCCGCATGCCCTCAAACCCTACATTTCCATGTAGAGGAATCACGCCTGGATCGCGTTTTTTGCCTTTTATCGCCTGTACGTAGGTTACCATTTGCATGGGTCTTTTCAATTTAGTTTAGGTCAGAACTTTTAATTGAGTTGAGCCTATTTTAAGCCCTATCCCTTGAAAATGTAAGGGCCGAGCAAAGCCTTAATTCTGTCGGTGATATTGCACACGAATAGATATAAGACTCAACCCCGTTTTTTTTCGCCTGAGCAAATGCCTCGACATATGCCGGGTCATTTTCCTGGCACAGAGAAAATTCAGTACAGTCTGTGCGCTGAACCACATAAATTGTTGCAGCCCGGTGGCCTGACTGGCACATTTTGCTCATTTCCATCAAATGACGCGCACCGCGACTGGTGGCACTATCAGGGAATTGCGCCAGCCCGGCACGGGTGGAATAATGCACGTTTTTCACCTCCACATAACATTTGGGCAGGCCCGGTTCCGTGAGCAAAAAATCTATGCGGCTCTTTTCTCCATATTTCACTTCCGGTTGAATTTGGGAGTATTCCTTTAGAGGGGATATTTTTTTGTTTTTTAAGGCCTCGGCCACCAGTTGGTTGGGGCGGGAGGTGTTTATTCCCACCAGGCCGCTTGCCAATTCCACCAGTTCTAAAGACCAGCTGAGTTTTCGGGATGGATTGTCAGATTGCCAAACCCATACCGGCAGACCGGGATCAGTTAATCCGCTCATGGAGCCGGTATTGGCACAATGGGCTGTGAGAATGGTGCCGTCGTCAAATTCCACATCAGCAAGAAAGCGCTTATAGCGCTTGATAAGTTTTACTTTTGTCATGGAGGGGGGAAGCTGCATTGATTAGGCTTTTCATAGTTGCTGAGTGATTTAAAGAATTTAATTGATTTTGGAAATCGTGGCAAATGGATATAAAGTTTTTTTAAGTTGGAAATAGCTTCAAGTTGAGCCAACTTAAAGCTATTAAAACTCCGCAAAAAGATTTGGCAAAAGCAAATGAGCGACATCAAAGTAACTGCAGCGGCTTTAGTGATTGGCGATGAAATTTTGAGCGGCAGAACCAGGGATGAAAATATTCCTGAAATTGCAATATTGTGCACCGAAGCTGGAATTGAACTGAGCGAAGTGCGAATTGTCGCCGATGTGCAGGGGCAGATCGTTAACGCTGTCAACGATTTACGCAAAGAATATGATTATGTTTTTACCACCGGAGGAATTGGCCCGACCCATGATGATATAACTGCCGATGCCATTGCGGTCGCTTTTAATGTTGACCTGCCGGTAAGCGAAGAGGCCAAGGCTTTGATAGTTTCCAAATATGGGGAAATGGATTTTACCCCGGAGCGGTTGCGCATGGCCAGAATTCCGGTTGGGGCTTCTTTGATTGAAAATGTTGTAAGCGGAGCGCCGGGCTTTAAAATTGAGAATGTTTATGTGATGGCCGGGGTGCCGGTGATAATGCGCGCCATGCTCGAAGCTATTGCCCCTACCCTTAAGGGGGGTAAAAAAATGCTCTCCCATGCCATTGATGTGGGGGTAGGGGAGAGCACAATTGCCAAGGGTCTGGGCGATATTCAAAAGCAATATAATGGGGTTAAAATTGGCTCTTATCCCAAAATGGGAGAAAAACCTGTTTATACTCAGGTTGTTTTGCGCAGTTGCGAGCGTTTGCTGCTGGACGAAGCGGCACAAAAAGTGCAGGCAATAGTGGACGAGGCCCATAGGGCGCTAGATATCGATCTGCCGCCAAAATTAAAAAAGGCTCTGGAGTTGAAATAATGGACGCAAAAAACAAATCCTTTCCGGTTTCATGGGATCAGTTTCATCGTGATTCGCGGGCATTGGCCTGGCGGCTGACCGAAGAGGGACCATTTGAATCCATGGTTGCCATAACCCGTGGCGGATTGGTGCCAGCGGCAATCGTGGCACGGGAGTTGAACATAAGGACCGTAGAGACCGTTTGTGTGCAATCCTATCAGCATAAAAATCAGGGTGATCTAACGGTTCTAAAGTCGATATCCGAGAAGGTTTTACGCGGCAAAGGCAAGGTATTGATCATTGACGACCTGGTGGATACGGGCGCAACCGCGCGGGTGGTCAGGGCCATGTTGCCCAGTGCGCATTTTGCCACGGTTTATGCAAAGCCACTGGGGCGCGAACTTGTGGATACGTTTGTGACTGAAGTATCCCAGGACACATGGATATATTTCCCATGGGATCTGGAAGTGGCCTATGCACCGCCCATTCACGGGGGCGACGACTAGGGCTTCGATTCGGGTTTTGAACCTCGGGTTTTGAACCTTGGGTTTTTAGCTTGGGTTTTTAATTAATAGCCTTGACCTGCGGGCCTCAATGGCTAAGCAGGGAAATAAAAATACGTTTTAGCGGGCGTGGTGGAATCGGTAGACACACAGGACTTAAAATCCTGAGAAAGGTAACTTTCGTGCGAGTTCAAGTCTCGCCGCCCGCACCATTATATCGCTCGCGCCAGCGTGCTTTGCACGCGGCTCCACGGGGGCGGCCAAATTGTTGGCCGGCGGCACTTGTGCCGCTTGGCCTTGGTCCGAGAATTTTCTGCCTCAGCGTACCACCTAAATGGGTACCACACACTTCGTGTGATTTACTTGTCGCCGTTGGTTGCTCCTATCCCATACTCGACACCCCGCTATTTTATTTTTACTGCTATTCATGCTTGAGCATTTGCAAAATTTCTTCAGCAATATCCCTACAATCCGCTGCGATAAAATTGGGGTTTATGAATTTTTTTTTCGCTTTTCCATAGGAGAGTGCCTGGCCGTCTGTGGTCAAGACCACACCGCCCGCCGCTTCTAGCACTGCTTGTCCTGCTGCTGTGTCCCACTCGCTGGTTGGGGAGAATCTTGGGTAAATGCGGGCATCTCCTACGGCCAACAGGCAAAATTTCAGGGATGAGCCAATCGTGCTTTCTTTGCAGTCATCAAAATAGGTGGAAAGCCTATCTGGCAGGGGGGCTTTGTGAGATCGGGAAGATACAATTTTTAGAGGTCCGCTTGAACAAACGCCAATTTTTGTTTCTGCCTCAATTGTTTTGCCATTGATTAAAAATTGGAAGGCTCCTCTTTGTCGGCTGCCAATAAATCCCTTTTTAAGTGCCGGGGCCGTAACTATTCCACACACCGGTTTGCCGTTTTCAACCAGGGCGATATTTACGGTGAATTCATTGTTCTTTTTGATGAATTCTTTGGTGCCATCCAAAGGGTCAACAATAAAAAACCGGTTTCCTAACTTTGGGATGTTGCCAGCTGCTGCGCTTTCTTCAGCCAGAACGGGAATGGAGGTTTTTTCCAGATATTTCAGAATTATTGCTTCAGCCTTTTGGTCGGCAATGGTCACCGGTGTTCCATCGGGTTTTTTTGTGGCCGATATGGGAGAGTTGTAAATTTCAAGAATTGCTTCACCGGCTTCCAGTGCCGCTTTT
Source organism: Devosiaceae bacterium (assembly GCA_021648375.1). Taxonomy (GTDB): domain Bacteria; phylum Pseudomonadota; class Alphaproteobacteria; order Rhizobiales; family Devosiaceae; genus DROE01. The sequence continues at coordinate 1,094 of JAKISW010000023.1, read as the reverse complement.
GTTATCAGATCCAAAATTTGAGACATGTCTTGCATATGGAAACCGGCCCCGGCTTGTTCCAGAATTTTAGCTTTGATCTGGAGCTTTCATCAATTCCAACGAGTTTACAAGAATGAACTTTTGGAATTCATCCATGCAAGGGGCTTTGGTCTATGGAACTGATAATTTGTGCCAATTGTTTCGGATTGGTCAGCTGTGGATAGTGACCGCTTTTTTGGATGATATGGGTTTTGTGATGAAATGCACATTCAAGCAGCGGATCGTTTTCACCAACAATTATTGTGACCGGAACTGTTATGGATTTGAGGATTTCACGAAGTTCCTGGCGCAGGGCAGGTTTTGAAACCCGGGCGAGTTCGTTTGCAAACCTTTGAACTTTGCCTGGTCGTTGCAAGTTTGTCACAGCGCTTGTGATTAGCGGGTTTTTCTGGTCCGGCAGTCCGGTTGCTTGTTTTAATGTTTTTGCAGCGCCTGCCAGCCTGACTATTGTGCCAAAAATTGTCGGGTTTCCCATCAAGGGTGAAGCCTGTCTTTGCAAGAAAAACGGGGAAATTAAAACGATGTGTGACACAGCGTCTGGGTGGGCAATTCCATATCTAAGGGCATATTCGCAGCCAATGGAGTGGGCGATTATTGTAGGCCTGCTTTTGCATGTTTTCATCAGGCTTTTCATCCATGGCAATGGATCAGGTGTGCCGCCGCCGCTTCTGCCATGACCGGGAAGATCGGGACGTAAAATATTGCAGTTCAGCTCATCCTCCAAATCCTGCCAGCTTTGCGAATCAAGGGGCAATCCATGTAATAATAGATAATCGGCATTGGGAATTGCTCCGGTTAAATAGCTATTGCTGCCCCCTATATTCTTAAAATATCCGGGCATTTGATGCAGCGCGTTACCAAAGTTTTTTGCAACCAGAAAATCAACCCAGTTTTCTAAACTATTGTTGAAATCCGGCATGGAAATATTCATTTTTTGCGCCATGGCCTCGGCATTTTTTGTGTCGTAGCGCGTATTTGTCAAAAAGCTCAATGCCTCTGGATCAGTGCCGGTAATTGCTTTTGGCAGTCTTTTCACCACAGCTTTTGGAATGGAT
>JAKISW010000062.1 GCA_021648375.1 Devosiaceae bacterium | reverse complement strand
CCGGGCTTTCCGCAAACATCCAACCGGAGAATATCCGTGTGATATCTCCTTGCAAACTTACCTCATCAACTTCCAAAAACACCGAAACCCGCTGAATTTCTGAAGCTGGACGCGTATAGCATACCCGTGGGGTCAATTGCAGCGCGCCAAACTGCACGGTTTCGTTTATATAGACATCGAATTTAGTCAATCGGCCGGTAATTTTATCAAGCCCGGCAAATGCAGCCACCGGATTTTCAATGGGCGCGGCATATGCTCTGGAAACAACCAACGGCATAGAAACCAGAGTGAACATTATTACAGCGACCGCAACAGCAAAAAATCTGGCAGGCGTAAAAATCGTGTGCCTTAGCAGGCCCCATGCGGCAAGCACGCCTTTATTTACAGCAATAACAGATACCATATTCATGCGCGCTTTACTGGTTTTAATTACCCGAGCAAATCGGGTGGTAGTAATTTATCATGGATAAAAATTAATCTTGAAAACTATCATCAAAACATGAACTTATTGTGCCAAGAATTATTATGAAAAGAATAAGGTATTATCCCCACCCATAAGTATCTGTCTTTAGGGAGACCATGCCATCATGGCGACCATGCGTCATAGTCGGCGCTAACCCTTGGGCGCTCCCCTTTAACCAGAAGTGAGCTTTCTGGTCTATAAGCGTCAGCCGATCCGGTAAGATTTGGCTGATGGGATTTTTCCCAAAATTTTGGCACATAGCGTTCTTCATCCGGCAACAGGTCGGTACGATGATGCATCCAGCCATGCCAGCCTGGCGGAATTTGAGAAGCCTCAACAACCCCATTATAGATCACCCAGCGCTTGGGACCCTTTTTTGCCTTGTAATAGCGATTTCCAGCCTCGTCGGTGCCCACATGCACTCCACGCAACCAAGTAAAAACTCTGGTTTCAATAGTTTGCTTGTTCCACCAAATAAATAGATCCGCGATAAACTGCATCTGCCTGCCCTCGGTTTCCGCCTGCCAATGTTTCTTTTAAAGCAAGTTTGTTGGCTATCATCTATCATGACTGGTGTTTATGGCAAAGCCCCTTTGCTGGTCTTTTTGGGAAGGTACTACTGACAAAATCGGCAAAGGGCCGCGTTGAGCAATAAACCTGGCTCTTAAGAGAGCTAAAATGTCGAAGAAAGAATCCGGTCCACATCACTTTGCAAAGAATCCATAGCCTTGACCTGCTCGGCCTGATATTCGCGGGCAGAAGCTAATTGCTGTTGTTTTTCTGTTTCTTCGTCGAGCTTTTCAGTAACTCCGGCCACCACATAGCGCTCACCAACGAGCTTTAACTCCCGTTGCTCAGAAACCGCCCAATTAATGTGCTCCATGAGAATTACTGGTGAAATAGGTTTTACCAACGCTCCCTGCGCTCCAAGTCTTAAGGCGCTTTCCACAGCCCTTTGTCGCGCATGGGCAAACAAAACCACAATTGGAACCAGACAAAGCGGATACATTTTTTCATGGCGAATCAATTTTAAAAATTTACGCCCCCGGTACGGTCCCGCATCCCAATCCAGCAAAACCATACATGGCGGATCGCTTAACATCGAGGTAACAGCCGAATCAGTTTCGCTGAAAACTCTCACCGCCCGGTGCCCAAAATTGGATAACATCGCCCGCAGCAGATTTTGCATCTGCCGGTTTGGCTCGATTACCACAATGGAATTCAGGCCGGTTTTTGGGCCATTTTTCCCCGATTGTCCATTAATGCCCATAGCACATTCCTGTTCTGGATACGCGTGCAGTCAAAATAGGTATTCGTAAAAACTCTGCCTGATTAAAATCCAATATTTAAATTTTACTCCGAACTTAAAATATTGCCCTTGACTAGGTTTCGAATCTAGATGGGTTGCGCACCCTTGGGATTATCACGGCACCATAGAGCTAACTTGTATTAACCAGATGCAATCTAAAAGCACTAATAACCGCTTGGGTTTAGGGGAAAAACCAAAGCAAATTCCAGCTCTGGTAAACTAATAATTCATAGGGCAATTTTTGCCTGTTTCGTGGATTTTGTCGGTCATAACTTTTCCCCACAATTAACATATTATCTACCAGATTTAGTTATATATAAACTGATAACCACTATGGATGGCTTTTTTACACGTTTGCACGCTTGACCATCCATCCAAAAAAGAACTAGTTTTGCTTCGTTGCAAATTTTAAAATTGAAAGGGATCAGACCAAGTTATTTTGCATTCATTATGCCGGTAAAAAGGAAGTTGATTTTTTTTCGATTGAAACATCAAAATCCGCTCGGCCTGAACAGATTTACGAATGATTGTTTTGCTCAATATCAGTAAAAAAACCTAAGTAAATTGACGCAACAAAGCTTGCTCGAACCCACAATGTATAGAAATTTTGCAGCCTCGGATTGATATGACCAGACATAAAAGTTTGGCAACAGCTCGGGAAACTATAAAAAACTTTCAGGTTGAATACCGAAATTAAACTGTTCGGTATTTTGGGGCAATAAACAGATCCGGGTTAAAAACCTGAGATTGACAGCGGGATTTTTATGTCTCGCAACTATATTAAGGTTGATAATAATGCGCGTCGAACGCCAATTCACTAAATCTTCCAATTCCGCTTATGAGGGATTGGATTTTAGGAAAACCACCAGCGAAATTCGCAATCCCGATGGCTCGATTGTCTTTCAGCTAAAGGATATTGATGTGCCGGCATCCTGGTCTCAGGTGGCAGCAGACATCATCGCGCAAAAATATTTCCGCAAGGCCGGTGTCGCCAAAGCCCTTAAAAAAGTTGAAGAAAACGACGTGCCCTCATGGCTGTGGCGCTCGGTTCCAGATGAAAAAGTATTGGCGAAACTGCCTGAAGAAGATCGCTATGGCTCAGAAATCGATGCCAGACAGGTTTTTGACCGACTGGCCGGCACGTGGACCTATTGGGGCTTTAAGGGCAAATATTTCGACACAGAGGAAGACGCTCGCGCATTTTATGATGAATTGCGTTTTATGCTGGCCACCCAGCGTGTTGCCCCCAACTCTCCCCAATGGTTCAACACCGGCCTGTTCTGGGCCTATGGCATTGACGGGCCGGGACAGGGCCATTTTTATGTGGACCCGTTCACCCAAAAGCTTGTGCAATCCAAATCCTCCTATGAGCACCCCCAGCCCCACGCCTGCTTCATTCAATCGGTGGATGATGATCTGGTCAACGAAAACGGCATTATGGACCTTTGGGTGCGTGAAGCCCGCCTGTTCAAATATGGCTCTGGCACCGGCTCGAACTTCTCTGCCCTGCGTGGTGAGGGTGAAACCCTTTCCGGCGGCGGTAAATCCTCCGGCCTGATGAGTTTTCTAAAAATTGGCGATCGCGCTGCCGGGGCCATCAAATCCGGCGGCACCACCCGCCGCGCCGCCAAAATGGTAGTTGTGGATATTGATCATCCCGATATCGAACAATTCATCAGTTGGAAGGTCAAAGAAGAGCAAAAAGTCGCCGCGTTAGTCACCGGATCAAAGATTGTCTCCAAACATCTTAAATCCCTGATGAAAGCCTGCGTTAATTGCACCAGCACTGGCGATGATTGTTTTGACCCGGATAAAAACCCGGCCCTTAAACGCGAAGTACGCGCCGCCAAAGCCGCTTTAGTGCCCCACAATTACATATATAGAGTGATGCAGTTTGCCCGTCAGGGTTACACAAATCTGGATTTTCCGGTCTATGATACCGATTGGGATAGCGAAGCCTATCTCACCGTTGCCGGACAAAACTCCAACAATTCCATCCGCGTCAGCGATGATTTTTTGCGCGCCGTCGAACAGGATAGTGATTGGGATCTGATCGGCCGGAAAAAAGGCGATGTGATAAAAACCATCAACGCCAAAGAATTGTGGGAAAGCGTAGGCTATGCGGCCTGGGCCTGTGCCGATCCGGGCATTCAATATCACACCACCATTAATGACTGGCATACCTGCCCTGAAGCCGGACCCATAAACGCCTCAAATCCATGCTCTGAATATATGTTTTTGGATGATACGGCGTGCAATCTGGCCTCCATAAACCTGTTGCCCTATCGCAATTCCAACAGCACATTTGACACCAAAAGCTTTGAACACACGGCCCGCCTTTGGACCATGGTGTTGGAAATTTCGGTAATGATGGCTCAGTTTCCATCAAAATCCATTGCTCTTGGCTCATTTAATTACCGCACCCTTGGCATCGGATACGCCAATATTGGCGGCTATTTGATGACTTCTGGCATCCCTTATGATAGCGAAGAAGGCCGCGCCATTTGTGGAGCCGTCTCCGCCATTCTAACCGGTGTTGCCTATGCCACTTCGGCCCAGATGGCCAAAGAACTCGGCCCCTTCAAAGACTATAAACGCAACGCAAAATCCATGCTTGCTGTTATCGCCAATCATCGCAATGCCGCCTATGGCAATGAAAACGGCTACAAAAATCTTTCCATCAATCCGGTTCCCCTCGATGGCGATGCCTGCCCCGATCAAAACCTTGTCGCAAGAGCCAGATTTGCCTGGGATGAAGCATTCGAGCTTGGCAAGGCCCACGGCTATCGCAATGCCCAGGTTTCTGTTGTTGCCCCCACCGGCACCATTGGGTTGGTCATGGATTGTGACACCACCGGCATTGAACCAGACTTTGCGCTGGTAAAAATGAAAAAACTGGCGGGCGGCGGATATTTCAAAATCATCAACCGCGCTGTTCCTCCGGCATTGAGAACCCTTGGATATTCCGAGAGTGAAATCGCCGAAATCGAAGCCTATGCGGTGGGCCATGGCAATCTAAATCAGGCTCCGGCCATTAATCCTGCCACCCTAAAAACCAAAGGCTTTACCGATGAGGCAATCAAGGCATTAAACGATGCCTTAACCGCTGCCTTTGACATTAAATTTGTCTTTAACAAATGGACCCTTGGCGAAGAGTTTTGCAAAACCACTCTGAAAATGAGTGATGAGCAAATGGAAGATTTCAACTTTGATATTTTAGCTCATATGGGCTTTTCAAAGCTGGATATTGAAAACGCCAATGTGCACATTTGCGGCGCCATGACCCTTGAAGGTGCGCCCCATTTGAAATCGGATGATCTGGCAGTATTTGATTGCGCCTCCCCTTGTGGTAAACTTGGCACGCGTTATCTTTCTGTTGAAAGCCATATCCGCATGATGGCGGCGGCCCAGCCGTTTATTTCCGGCGCTATTTCCAAAACCATCAACATGCCCAATGATGCAACGGTTGAAGATTGCAAACAGAGCTATATTCTCAGCTGGAAACTGGCCCTGAAAGCCAATGCGCTTTATCGCGATGGCTCCAAACTATCCCAGCCATTAAACGCCTCTATTCTGGCCGATGATGACGAAGATGCCATGGATGCCGCAGAAGAATTGATGGCAAAACCACCAGCCGAACGTGCTCAGGTAGTGGCCGAGCGCATTGTGGAGCGCATCATTGAGCGCAGCCGCGAAAAAATCCCCGATCGACGCAAAGGCTATACCCAAAAAGCCAATGTTGGTGGCCACAAGGTCTATCTGCATACGGGCGAATATGACGATGGTCGCCTCGGGGAAATCTTCATTGATATGCATAAGGAAGGCGCAGCCTTTCGCGCCATGATGAACAATTTCGCCATCTCCATATCCATTGGCCTGCAATATGGCGTGCCGCTGGACGAGTTTGTCGAAGCGTTTATTTTTACCCGCTTTGAACCTGCCGGCATGGTGACGGGCAATGATTCCATTAAAAATGCCACGTCAATTCTTGACTATATTTTCCGTGAATTGGCGGTTTCATATCTGGATCGTTCCGATCTGGCCCACGTTATTCCCGATGGCGGCTCAACCTCCATTGGCGGGGGAGTAAAGTCCGACAAGGGCGAACGTACCGGCGGTGCAAATGCCGTTTCCGCCCAGCAATATGTCTCCAAAGGCATGACCAGAGGCCGGGTTGGCAAGGATACAAAACTGGTGCTGGTTACAGAGACACAAGAAGCCCCTGATGGCCTTGTTCACTCCATGCAACAAACCGCCGCCACCGCCATGGCAGCCGGTTCCGGCTCTGGAACAAGCACTACCGCCACAGCACTAAAGGTCGACCAGAGTGCTTTAAGTGATACCCTTCTAAACCCTGAAGACGATAGCGATAACAAAGTCTCAATGGGCTACGCGGCCGGAAAAGCCGCCCCTCGCACGGCAGATAATTTGAGAGCGGAAGCGCAAATGAAGGGCTATGTTGGGGAAGCCTGCGGCGAATGCCAAAACTTCACCCTTGTCCGCAACGGCACCTGCCTGAAATGCGAAACCTGTGGAAGTACCACCGGGTGTAGTTGAGACAACACAAGCAACTGTCATTCCGGCGAAGGCCGGAATCCAGCAGCGCAAGTCCTTGCGATAAGAATATACACCACAGCGTTGCAGACGCAACGCACTGGACCCCGGCCTTCGCCGGGGTGACGCAGTGGATACAATATAGCACCCCGTCATTGCGAGCGGTTGTTAAACCGCGCGGCAATCCATATCCACTTCTCCCTCCCCCTTTGCGGAGAGGGTCGAGGTGGGGGCAATCTAAAGCGCGAAACCAAACTGGATTGCTTTGTCGCTTACGCTTCTCGCAATGACGCTGTTGTACAAAATAGGAATTCAATATGGAATATAACGACACTTGCCTAATTTGGGAAACACCCGCAGAGTTTACCACCAACAACGGCGGCGACTTTGATATTGTAAATTCCTCTAGAGTAGGAGGGCAATATTGGATAAGTGGCACCGCCTCAGCAATGATTGCCAACTTCAGCGAACGAGAAAAAGTCCTGCTTACTTCATGGCTTATCGAACAAAGGCGACTTGGGGTAAAGACCCCAAAAATTAATGAAGATGTATTGATTGACGTTACGAACCATAGATTGCCTACCGTTCACGAAAGAGCTGATAATCTGCTGCGTTATTTGAGCAAAAAGAGTGAACGCTTAGGGAATGTGATTAAATTCTATCAGTTTGAAAATGGTACAAATTCACTTAGACAAGAGACCTTAGATGAATTGTTAGCATGGACAAGTTCTGAGAAAACTTCAGAAATCATTACATTAGCGGAATATCTTAGCGAGCAAAACTGGATCGAGCATAGTGATGTCCCCAATTCAGTATTTCACGAAATTATGCTAATCCCAGATGGATATGCACGGCTTGCTGAATTAGACGGAATAAACACTAATTCTGCCCAATGCTTTGTCGCTATGTGGTTTAATGACAGCATGAAAGATGTGTACGAAAATAGCCTAATGCCTGCGATTAAGGATTGTGGTTATGATCCTGTTAGGGTCGATGGCATAGAGCATAATGGGAAAATTGATGACAGAATAATAGCCGAAATCAGGCGCTCTAGGTTTATTGTAGCCGATTTTACTTCTGAAAAAGACAAACCACGCGGCGGTGTATATTATGAAGCGGGTTTTGCCCACGGG
>JAKISW010000061.1 GCA_021648375.1 Devosiaceae bacterium | reverse complement strand
GCAGTAATTGTTCTTTTGCGTAAAATAAACGCCTTTAGTCTTTGCTCGGTATTACGTGGATTGGGTATACCAACCACAACCGCTTCAGCCACATCCGGGGAGAGGCATAAAATATCTTCCACCTCCAGAGGATCAACTTTTTCACCGCCAACCTCGATTACAAGTTTGGTGCGCCCGGTAATAAAAATGTTGCCCTGATTATCAATTCGACCCAGATCTCCGGTTAAATATCCCCCATCAACAAAAGCCATGTTTTGCTCAGGCGTCGCGTCCACATAGCCATCAATCAAAGCGGGGGTTTGAACAAACAGTTCACCAATACCCATGTCATTTTCACGCCCGCCACGGATGCTCAGTTTTACTCCTTTGGATGTACGACCAACCGAATCCCAGGGGGAAGGACAACTTTGAGCACCATTTAGGGCAATCATGCCGGTTTCAGTGCACCCATAACCCTGAAATAAAGTCAGGTTAAAGCGCTGTTGAAAAGCATCAAATATAGGACGTTTCAGCGCAATGCCGCTGGAATAAACCAGCCTCAAGTCCGGCAATTGCACACTCTGGCGCAACTCACCAAGGGTTTGGAAAATATAGGGAACCCCCGGCATAACTGTAATTCCTGCTACCGCAAGCAGGTCGACAAAGCGCTTTCTTGATAAAACAAGCGGACCCGGATCAACCCAGTAATATGTGGAGGCACCCGCGCTCATTACTTCAAAACAACCATTTAGAAACCCGAAGGCGTGATGGGCGGGCAGAGCATTGAGGATCATATCGGCAGGGGTCAGTTTAAGGCTGGTTGAGGCGATTGTTGCGCATGCGATTAACTGGCCATGGGTATGGGGCACCAGTTTTGGGCGGCCTGTCGAGCCTGAAGACAGCAGGTAGGAAGCCACCAGATCAGGGCCAATATCGGGTAGCTTTTGCAGCGGGGTTTTAGCCAGATCAATAATATTTGCCCCTCTGCTCCCGCTTTCATAATATATGATGGGAGAGGGTGGATTTCCCCCGCAAAACCTTGCGAGTTTTGTTGCCGTAGCTGAAAAATTGTTTGCAGAAATAATGGCTTCAAACGCACATTTTTGCGCCAGCCATTCAAGCTCTGCTTCCCCGGACGCCTCGTTTACCGGCACAATGATGGCCCCAATGGCAGCCAGCGCATATGTAATCATAAAAAATTTCGGTCCATTGGGCATGAAAACAGCAATGCGCGCCCCTTTTGCGATACCCAAAGACAAAAAACCTGCTGCCAGATGCTCAACTTTTTCTGCCAGATCCCCATAGGAAATAAATTGATTTTGCGTATGCAGACCACTGCTTGGAGGGGCAAAATTTGCGGTTTTTTGCAGATGGAGAAAAAGCACTTTTTTATCCCGGGTTTTTGTTTTTCAAGTTGCCGTTTGCGCACACCATGCTACATTTTATCATTTGAAGGCAAATATGTCAGATTTTTCAACCCCACCGATATTTGACGGGCATGTGGATGTATTGTCCAATCTCGCACAATTTCACGCCAGCGACCCTGCTCAAATATTTGAACGTGGTTACAAAGCCCATATTGATCTGCCCAAGGCAAAAAAGGGAGGATTTGGCGGCGGGTTGTTTGCACTTTATGTGCCGTCGCACGAAGCTCCCATGGATCAGCTTGCGCAAACACCAGGCAACGCCTCCCTCAATTTGCCCCTGCCCCCGCCAGTTGATCAGAGGGTGGCTTTGCCAGTTATTATGACACAAATGGCACTCTTGCGAAAACTTGAACACGGGGGGCTGCTCAAAATCTGTACAAACGTCGGTGAAATTGATCAATGCCTGAAATCGGGGATAATAGCGGCTGTTTTACACATGGAGGGAGCAGAAGCGATCGATGCTGATTTTGATACCCTTGAAGTATTCCATGCTGCCGGGTTGCGCTCGATCGGGCCGGTTTGGAGCCGACCAAATATTTTTGGACACGGGGTGCCATTTGCCTTCCCCTCCACGGGGGACACAGGGTTGGGCCTGACGGAGACAGGCAAGGAACTGATTAAGCAATGCAATCGTCTCAACATCATGATCGACCTGTCCCACCTGAATGAGAAAGGTTTTTGGGATGTGGTAAAAATCTCTAAGGCACCACTGGTTGCAACCCATTCCAACAGCTATGAATTATGCAAGAGTTCGCGCAACCTGAGTGCGTGCCAGCTCAAAGCCATTGCGGAAAGTAATGGCATGGTGGGTTTAAATTTTGCTGTTGGATTTCTGCGGGCGGATGGGCAATGGGACACAGATACAGGTCTGGATATACTCCTGGATCACCTGGACTATCTTATTACTCACCTGGGGGAAGATCGGGTTGGACTTGGGACTGATTTTGATGGCGCACCAATCCCTGATGCCATCGGCGATGCGGCAGGGTTAACTGTCCTTCGGCAAGCGCTTAAAGCCCATGGCATAAATGACGCCCTGATGAAAAAAATCTGCCACGAAAACTGGCTTGGGGTCCTGAAGCGCACCTGGGGCGAGTAAATTGCACCCTTCTCCCTTACGACAAAGGGGGGCAATCTTCCCCCCTTCAAACTATGGCATATGCACGATTTCAGGTTCTATCAAAGCGTTGGGGATAAAGGTGGAGGAAAAATGCTTCAGGCCATTATAAAGTAAGCCAAGATGTATGGTTGCAGGCCTATCTAGGCTTTGTTATAACACGCAAATATATGAGCCACGCGAGGGATGTGGTTATTATGCTTTTGCCAATCACGGATAAGAGTAACTTCACACGGAACATGAGGAATAAAAATATGAAAATTGCTAAAATATCCACACTTGCATTGGTTGCTGCGCTAACCAGCACAGTTGCTTTTGCTGGAAGCCATCAAGATCGCACTGGTTGGCCTGAAAGCTTCACCGTAGGCACTGCCTCTCAGGGCGGTACATATTTTGCTTATGGTGCCGGCTGGGCCAATTTGGTTGCCGATGAGCTTGGTTTATCTGGCGGTGGCGAAGTTACCGGTGGCCCAATGCAGAATATGGCTTTGGTTCATACCGGCGAAGTTCAGTTCGGCATGACCACAATGGGTCCCGCTTCTGAATCAATTAATGGCACCAACCCAATTGCTCCGGGTTTAAAGATGACGGACGCTTGTGCTATGTTCCCAATGTATCAAACACCGTTTTCGGTTACAGCTTTAACCTCTTCAGGCATTCAAACTATTGCTGATATTCCTGCTGGTGCGCGTATTGGCTTTGGTCCAGCCGGATCCACTTCCGATACTTACTTCCCTCGTATGATGGAAGAGCTTGGCGTAGATTTTGAACGTCGCAATGGTGGCTGGACTGATCTTGGCGGCCAATTACAAGATGGCTTGCTAGACGTTATCGCATTTGCTGCGGGTGTTCCAGTTCCAGCTGTTAGCCAGCTAGAAGTGCAAACTGATGTAAATATCATTGAGTTCACTGAAGAAGAGCAAACTGCAATCATGGCAGCTTTCCCTGTTTCTCAGTTTGATATTGCCGCTGATTCTTACACCTCACTTGATGCTGATGCACGTTCTGTGTCCATGTGGAATTTTTCGATAGCCAATTGTGACCTGCCTGCTTCTTTTGTTTATGCGGTTGTAGATGTCGTGATGTCAGATAACGAACGGATGATGGGCATTCACCGTGCGGCTCGTTCCACTGTTCCTGAAAATTGGGACAAAAACACTGTTATGATGTGGCACCCAGGTGCTGCAAAGTGGTTCACTGAAAATGCCGGCGCGACTATTCCTGCCGAAATGATCCACAGCGGTATGTAGTCTGAAATAATTCTGAAATATTAGCCGCGCCCCATTTTGGGTGCGGCTTTTTAAATGTTAAAGGTGCCACTCAATACATAATCGGCCCGGACAGAGGAAGTCTATGAGCGAACAATCAGCAAAAACAAACGAAGAAGTTATTCTGGCCAAGGACGTTGATGAACAGATGACTGAACGCAACCGGCGTCTGTATATCGGAAATTCTCATTTGCTGGTTGCGGGTTTTGCAACATTATATGCCGCGTTTCATATGGCGGCTTTGAACGGGTTATCGCTTTATGAAATGACTGGCATTAACATTCCGTTTTTACCAAGTTTTCCATTAGAAACATGGAATTTTCGCATTGTGCATATTGCCGGTGCACTCATATTAGGCTTCATGCTTTTTGCCGCCCATGATTTTAAAAAAGAAGCGAGCAAAGAGACCCCGCTACTTGGATATATCGCCTATGGGCTGATGATACCCGCCATTTATGCAATTTATACAGCTCTTGGATTTGCTAATGAAATTGCTGGCGGCGTTCTGTGGAATGGCATCGACGAAACTATAAAATTTCGCGAGACATGGCATTTTGGAGTGCCTTTGCTGATAGCGACTGGCGGCGGAATTGTTTTGGGCTGGTTCCATCGCCGTGATCGGGCCAAGTTTTCTGCGCCAGATGTACTTCTGGCTTTAGCAAGTATTGGTGTTGCTATCTATCTCATTACTATATTTGGCACCTTGATGCGCAACTCTACTGGCACACCTTTTGCGCCCATCGGTATGAGTCTTGCAGCGATCGCTGGAACAGCCCTGATTATGGAGTTGACCCGCCGCGTAGCTGGGATGGCTCTAATCGTCATTGCTGGCATATTTTTAGTCTATGTTTTTGTAGGCGAAAATCTGCCCGGTTTCTTGAATGCCCCTGATATTTCGTGGCAACGTTTTTTTAGTCAGGTTTACACGGATGCCGGTATTCTTGGCCCAACAACAGCGGTGTCTTCAACTTATATTATTTTGTTCATTATTTTTGCTGCCTTTTTACAATCGTCAAAAGTGGGGGATTATTTTATTAATTTTGCCTTTGCTGCTGCTGGGAAATCCCGTGGCGGCCCAGCTAAAGTCGCCATTTTTGCTTCTGGCCTGATGGGGATGATCAACGGCACATCCGCAGGTAATGTGGTGGCCACCGGCTCACTCACTATTCCGTTGATGAAAAAAGTAGGCTACCCGAAAAGAACTGCTGGCGCGATTGAAGCCGCTGCGTCAACTGGCGGGCAAATCATGCCACCGATCATGGGGGCTGGTGCCTTTATCATGGCTGAAATTACCGGCATTCCTTATGCGGACATTGCCATTGCCGCCATTATTCCAGCTGTGCTTTATTTTACCTCGATCTATTTTATGGTAGACCTTGAAGCGGCTAAACTTGGCATGCGTGGTATGCGTGCAGATGAATTACCAAAATTCAAAGAATTAGCCCGTCGCGTATTTTTATTCCTGCCAATCATTATTTTGATTGCCGCTCTTTTCCAAGGCTATTCAGTAATACGGGCCGGTACGCTAGCCACAGTTGCGGCCGCCGTCATTAGTTGGCTGGCACCTGCTGAGATGCGTCTAGAGAAGTTATTTATGCGCAATCGAAAAACTGGCCTGCTGGGCTCCCTGTTCCTTCAGATAATTATCATCGGGGCGGCAGCGCTTGTAGCGATGGGGGCGTTCTATGTCCTGTCTTCACTCGATCAGCGTATTATCACCAGTGCCGGTATGATCTTGATATTGATACTGGGTGCCGTTGCATTTTACCGTCACCGCAATAATCTAACGCGTGAGCAAACCGTTAATGACGGCATGAGCTTTGTCTCGATTATTAAAGCATTCCAAAGCGCTGGAGTCATGTCGATCCAAATTATTGCCGTGTGTGCCGCAGCAGGTATTATCGTGGGTGTTATCTCACTGACCGGCGTTGGCGCACGTTTTTCATCGTTGCTGCTTGGTCTTGCGGAAGCCAGCCAATTACTAGCTTTGGTGTTTGCGATGTTGATTGCTATTTTATTGGGCATGGGCATGCCCACAACAGCCGCTTATGCGGTTGCAGCTTCTGTGGTTGCACCGGGCCTTGTGCAACTTGGCATTCCATTGCTAACAGCACATTTCTTTGTGTTCTATTTTGCTGTGGTGTCGGCCATAACACCACCGGTTGCCTTGGCTAGTTATGCGGCGGCGGGGATATCGGGTGATAATCCTATGTCAACGTCGATGGCGTCGTTCAAGATTGGCATTTCAGCCTTTATCGTCCCCTTCATGTTCTTCTATAACTCAGCGATTTTGATGGATGGCACATGGTTCGAGATAACCCGGGCTGCCATTACAGCTATATTTGGAGTGTATCTATTATCCTCAGGCATACAGGGATGGTTTATGGGCGCACGTACGGCATGGTTCCTTAGCCTTGGGCTAATAGTTTCAGCGCTGTTTATGATTGAAGGAGGCTGGGTCTCTGATTTGATCGGTGTTGCAGGGGCGGTAGGTGTGTTCTTCATACAAAAGATATTCCGCCCTGCCCCAGACGCCAACATAAAAGTGCGCGGGGCGGATTAATAGCTTCGCTCTGCTTGTATGTAGGGAAGCTTTGATTCAAGGCACGGGTGATTTATCGTGAAAGACCACCCAAACAGGCAGTGTAATGACGGGGACGTTGGGGGAAGCGATTGCGTTTGCTTGCCGCGTACATTTCTGGCGTGCGTCGGGTCTCCTTGCAACCAGAACCATATCATCGGGCGATATTTATCACTGTTGACGTTTCGTCAAATCTGGGCGCTAAATCCAAAACAACGGTCTTAGGTACAGGGGAGCCAATTGAGTGAACAATTTGTAGCCTTTCTCAGGGGCGCAAACCTTGGTAAGCGCAATATCAAAATAAATAAATTGCGCGCGGTGTTTACTGATCTTGGCCTGCACAGAGTACTAAGCGTTATTGTAAGCGGCAATGTTCTCACAACGCGCAACTGGAATACTGTTCAAAAAATTGTCAAAAAGGCATCGAAATGATTTTTGTTCTGGGGTCCATAAATCTTGATATGATTGCCACCGGGCAGCGTTTGCCCAAGCCGGGGGAAACCGTATCAGCCACGCAATTCACCTCATCCGCCGGGGGAAAAGGGGCCAATCAGGCCCTTGCTGCAGCCCGCGCCGGGGCTAGCGTAAAAATGATAGGTGCTGTTGGAAGCGATAATTTTGTCAAAAAAGCGCTTAAAGATTTACGCGCGGCAAATATCGATTTAACCTGCGTTCGGGCTGTCCCCGGGCCCACTGGCATCGCCATAATTCTTGTGGATGAAAGGGGTGAAAATGTCATTGTAATCGTGGCGGGCGCCAATGGAGAAGTCAGCGAAAAGGATGCACTCACAGCAGTTAAAAAAATGTCAAAGGATGATATTTTGGTGATGGTGCAGGAAGTGCCTGCAAAAACCCTTAGGGCCGCGCTTTTAGCAGCAAAAACCAAGGGTATCATGACATTGCTCAACATCGCGCCGGTTAGCCCTCAAACCCGTGATCTGGCAGTGCTGGCAGACGTCGTCATTGCGAATGAAACCGAGTTTTATGCCCTGTCTGACCACGATCCGGACAAACTGGATATGGAACAAGTGGCGGCTGGGTGGGCGCGGGAAAACAACAAAATTCTTATTATTACACTTGGGAAAAAAGGGGCAATCGGGTTTACCCCCACAACACAATTCAAAGTGAATGCGCTTGATATTGTGCCGATTGATACTGTTGGCGCGGGGGACACGTTTTGTGGCTACCTCGCTGCTGGTCTTGCCCAAGGCTATTCATTGGAAAAGGCTCTGCAAAGTGCGACCATCGCAGGCTCACTTGCTTGCCTGAGCCCAGGTGCTCAACCCGCCATCCCTTTTGCCAACGATGTATTAGGGGCGCTAAACTCTTGAAACTGGCCACAGATCGCCCATATATCACAGAAGAATAAAGAACAACAAATTCTGGTGCTGTCTGACGGGCCGGAAATTCTTGACCGGTTGCTTTGATAAAAGGACATAAAAATGACGCGCGTTTCTTTGCTATCTGCCCCTTTCATGCTTGGATTTGAAAGTTTTGAGCAGCGCATTGATCGCATGGCCAAAGCAAGCGATGGCTATCCCCCCTATAATATCGAGCGTCTGGCAGACGCTGAAGGGGTTGAAATTTATCAGATTGCCATTGCAGTTGCAGGATTTTCGCAAAGCGATCTGGAAATTACATCTGAAGCCAATCAGTTGCAGGTTTGCGGGTGTATCAAACAGGCCGGGGAGCGCGAATTTTTGCACCGCGGTATTGCAACCCGCCAATTCAAACGTTCATTTTTGCTCGCTGATGGCATGCATGTTGTTGGCGCTCACCTGCGTGATGGCATGTTGATGATTGATGTGGAACGCCCAAAAGCGGCCAAAGTTAAACGCACCATTGAAATCAACGTTCA
>JAKISW010000060.1 GCA_021648375.1 Devosiaceae bacterium | reverse complement strand
AAGCGGGTGGCGGCAATTTCAGTGCGCCGATTAACAATGGCCCGGCGCAATTGCAGATCAAATTTGGTAATAGGCACAACAAGCCCGCCCGAGAGGCGCGAGCGCACCCTTTCATCAAGCATTTCCAAATCTCTTGGCGGCGCGTCACCGGCAATCACCACCTGTTTTGCCCCGGCAATAAGAACGCTAAGGGTATGGCCGAATTCTGTTGCTGATTTACCCTGTAAAAACTGCAAATCATCAATCAGAAGCAGATCAATAGAGCGCAGCCATTCCTTAAAGGCCAAGGCGGACTGGCGCTGCACAGCGGTTATAAAGTGGTACATGAAATGATCGGCGGTAAGGTAGATGATTTTATGTGATGCGTCTGCTGAGCCAACCGCCCAGGCAATAGCATTGAGAAGATGAGACTTACCAAGGCCAACGCTGGAATGGATATAAACCGGATTAAACGCCACTGTATTATTGGCGGCGGCGCTGGCTACCTGTCGGGCAACTCCAAGGGCAATTTCATTGGCAACCCCGGGCACAAAATTATCAAAGGTCATTTTTGGATCAATGGCAGAACCGCAAAGCATGTCTTTTGGTGCCGGACGGGAGGAATTTGTGGGGTCTGAGCCGTTAAGGGATATTTTTTGCACCACTGGCTGGTTGAGTGGTTTTTCAGCCGGAGACATAAGGGATTGAGAGTGACCATTGACCCTGACGGTAAAGTGCAGGCGGGCAATTTCTAATTTTTCAGCGCCGAATGCCTCCAGAATAACCTGAGAATAATTCGATTGTACCCAGGAACACAAAAATGGTGTCGGAGCTGAGATATGGGCAAGATCATCAACAATTTCAGCCAGTTCAAGGCGCGAAAACCAACTGGTAAATACCCTCTCGCCAACCGCCGCGCGCAACCGGGCCTTTATTCTTAGCCAATGCTTATCCATTTGTGCTCTTTCCGTGCGCTTGTTCGATGCATTTTTAATAAGGGAGTAATTCAAAACCGGCTCTTTTGCAGTAGCGCTGGCAGGCGTGCCGGTTGCATCTGATTTCAGAGGTCTTGAATTATTTTTGGCAGGCGTAGTAATTTGAACTCCAGAATTCTGGTCAAGTTCACTAAGATCAGACCCGGCAAAACCGGCCTTTGATGCAAGTTCATTCATTTTATAGCCCCCTAAACGCCCCAAAAAAATTTAAAAATCGCGCAAACGATCCCAGCCACGAAAAGCCATTTCGCGGATACTCAATGAAAAAATTTGAACTAGGCCGGCAAAAATCTGGACAGGCCAGTACCGACAAAAACGCCCCGCAACACACAATAATCGCAAAAAACCAACATCTGCGACCCACCAATCAGAAAAGCGGTGGGAATAGATAGACAGAACCAAAATTACCCCTTTGGAACTGCTAATGCAGCGTTTTCTTAACTCAAAAAAACACTACCACCCGATATCATCGAACAAGAGGGCAGGCCTCTGATCCAATAACAAACCGCATCAAAACGACCGAACAAAAACGAGCTGAATACCATTGCCTCAAGGAGTGTTAAAAGGCCTGACTAACCATCAAACCCCAGATTTAACCAGCAACCCTGACCTAAAGCTGTCATATTGCCAATCACACTACTTGTCATACCATTCATCATACCGCTTATCATGCCGCTTGCCTGACAAAGCTATAATAGGGGGGAGAAATTTTTTGATCAACCAGCTAAAACTGCTAAATGGGGCTTGACTCTAATTGTACTTTTTGCGGTCCCAGAAGGGACAATCCAAGCAAAACATTTAAGTGGCTGAGACTCCAAGAAAAAAACCAATTTTCATAAAATTTTACCCAGGGGCAAGAGCAGAAAAAATTTAATAGATATAAATTGGGGCCGATGAAACAAGCCAATCAAACAAAAAGGCCCGCCGAAATTCCGGCAGGCCTCAATAATTTTTATTACCAGAGAAAATTAACCCTGGATGCTTTTAAGAAGAAATGGCGTTTACGCGTTTGCTCAATCTGGAAACTTTGCGGGACGCGGTCTTGCGATGCAGGATGCCACGGGTTGCGGCGCGATGAATTTCAGGTTCAGCAGCGCGCAGGGCAGCGTTGGCTTCTTCTTGATTGCCAGAAGTTATTGCCTCCTCAACCTTGCGCAAAAAAGTGCGCATGCGCGAGCGGCGGGATTTGTTAACTTCGGTACGAGTAGCAATTTTTCTAACGGCTTTTTTTGCCGAAGATGTATTAGCCATTAATTCTAGCCTTTTTGGCTTCTTTTGAACACCGAAGACAAAACCCAGATAAAGGATTTACTACGGGCCAAGGTGAAATAGAAAAGAGACGGACAATATCCGTTTGAATTTTTGGGTTTATAGTCAGCAATAGAGCAAGCGTCAACAAAATTCGTTTGATTAAAAAAAGATGGTTACATTAATGGTTATATGGCCTGACAGCGTGGGCAAAAAAAGCTCGAACGCCCCGCCTGCACTATGCGCTCAATAACCCCGTCGCAATCGGGTGTTCTGCAATTTTCATCAGCGCGCCCATAAACATCAAAACTATGCTGAAAATACCCGCTTTCACCTTCTACCGACTTATAATCCTTTAAGGTTGATCCACCGGCGTCCAGAGCCTCTTCCAGCACCTGACGAATATGAATGGCCAAGGGGGTCAGCCGGGTATCATTTTTTGTGTTTTTAGAACCGGGCACACCATTTTCTCCACTTAGGGTATTGGCAGGCGCCGCGGGGTGAATTTTAGCACGAAATAGCGCTTCACAGACATATATATTGCCCAGACCTGCCAGCACTTTTTGATCCAGAAGAACCGTTTTTACCGGAGCGCGCCTGTTGGCAAACCCAGATGCCAATAATGAAGCGTTTAAATGATTGCCTAAAGGCTCCGGGCCCAGATGTTTTAAAAATTTACAATCCTCAGCATCTTCAAACATATCCATAAATCCAAACCGACGCGGATCTGAATAGACCAGAAAAGGAGCCGGGGCATTGGGTGAGGTCAGCTCAAACACCACATGATCGTGTTTTTCAAACTCATTTGGTTTTGGGGGATTAAAAAACCGGTAATTGCCGGTCATGCCGAGATGAGAAAGCAGGGTTTTTCCGTTAGAAAGTTCAAGCAGCAAATATTTAGCGCGCCTTGAAACATTGATAATATCGGTCCCGGATACTTGTTCTGCAAAATTCTCAGGGAAATCAAAGCGCAGGTTTTTGCGTCTTAAGATCAGTTTTTTAATGCGGGCGTTGATCAAATAAGGGGACAGGCCACGTTTGATGGTTTCAACTTCGGGCAATTCGGGCATTTTACTTATCCGGCATAAGGGAAAAAAAGCAGGTTCAACAGCCCTATCACTTGATATTGGTTCGCGCTAATATAATTAAATGAATACAAAAATATTCAACCCGAAAACCTTTTAATAAAAGACCCTGATGATGAGCGAAAAACAACAAACCACCCATTTTGGCGCCAAACAGGTGCCCATGGAAGAAAAGCAGGGCCTGGTCAATGAGGTTTTTGACGGGGTGGCCTCGCGCTATGACCTGATGAACGATCTAATGAGCGCCGGAGTGCATCGTTTATGGAAAGATGCTCTGGTGGCAAAACTCAATCCTCCGCGAAGCGGAACCCGCCCCTATCGCGTGCTGGATATGGCCGGGGGGAGTGGAGATATTGGCGAGCGCATCGTCAATGCCTCCCACGGATATGCGCAAGTGGTGATTTCAGATATCAATCAGGAAATGCTCAACGAGGGGGTGAGCCGCGAAAAAAACTGGCGATTTAGTGGTACGGCTGAATTTGTGCGCGCTGATGCTCAGGATTTACCGTTTGAGGATAATAGCTTTAACGCCTACACTATCGCGGTCGGGATCAGAAATGTGCCCCAGATTGATTTGGCATTGAAAGAGGCCTACCGGGTATTAAAGCGTGGGGGCAAATTTTTATGTCTGGAATTTTCCCAGCCCGACGTGCCGATTTTGAGTGAAATTTATGACAGTTTTTCAACAAATGTCATTCCCAAAATCGGCAAAGTAGTCACCGGCAATGCTGATCCCTATACATATCTGGTTGAAAGCATTCGCCAGTTTCCAAACCCTGAAAAATTCTCATCCATTATAGAAGAAGCCGGATTTAAACGGGTCACCCACACACCGCTTAGCGGCAATATTGCCGCTATTCATTGCGGCATTAAAATCTGAGGCGGTGGAAAATGGGAATTTCAGCTTATTGGCGGTTGCTGCGCGCCGGATTTGTGCTTTCCCGCGAGGGGGCTTTCTCACTGATTAACAGTGAGGGGCTTAAACCCGGCGCACGCTTTGGCTTGTCATTAATACGGATGTTTGAGCGCCGCTCGGTTAGAAAAACCGGCCGGGTTGATCGTCTCAGCAAAGCATTGCACCGATTGGGGCCGACCTATGTGAAATTTGGTCAGACCCTGGCCACCCGCCCCGATATTGTAGGGGCGAATATTGCCCTTGATCTTGGCTCTCTCCATGACGCAATGGAGCCGTTTGATGAAAAAAAAGTGCCCGATATGCTTTCAAAAGCGCTGGGCGAGAAGGCAAAAGACCTAAAAAATATATCCCCGCCAATTGCTGCTGCTTCCATCGCTCAGGTGCACAAATGTTATCTGGTGGATGAAAATGGCGACAGGCAAACTATTGCCATAAAACTGCTGCGCCCGGGAATTGAGGAACGTTTCAGAAAAGATATTGAAAGTTTTTTTGTGGCGGCAAGGCTTGGCGAAAGATTTTTGCCGGACTTAAGGCGGTTGCGACCGGTAGCCATTGTTGGGATATTAGAGCGATCGGCAAAACTTGAGCTTGATTTGAGGTTTGAAGCCGCTTCAATTTCTGAATTTGGCGAAAATATCAAAGACGACAGCGGATTTGAAATTCCTGATGTCAATTGGGAACATACGGCACAAAGGGTTTTGGCCACCTCATGGATTGATGGCATTGCCCTGAATAAAACTGATGAGCTGGACAAGGCCGGGATCGACAGGAAAAAACTGGCATCCAACCTGATGCAGAATTTTTTACGTCATGCCATTCGCGATGGCCTGTTTCATGCCGATATGCATCCGGGCAATCTGTTTGCCGACCCTAAAACCGGTGGCATTCTGGCGGTTGATTTTGGAATTATGGGCCGGATCGGGGCCAAGGAACAGCGATTTCTGGCCGAAATTCTTTATGGCTTTATCACCAGAAATTACAAGCGAATTGCCCAATTGCATTTTGATATTGGATATGTGCCAAAATCCCAATCGGTGGAAGAATTTGCGCTGGCCCTTAGAATGGTGGGCGAACCCATGCACGGGCGCAAGGCCAACGATATTTCCATGGCGCAGGTTTTTGGGCAATTATTAAAAGTCACCGAATTGTTTGACATGGCGGCGCGACCGGAATTGATCCTGTTGCAAAAAAATATGGCACTGGTCGAGGGGGTTGGCCGCATGCTCGATCCAAACATGGATATCTGGAGCATTGCCGAGCCGATTGTTGGGGACTGGATAAAAGAAAAGGCCGGCCCAAAAGGCAGGATTGAAGATGCTGGCGAGCAAATAAAAGTATTTTTAAGTGCGGCCCAAAAAATCCCTGAAATAGTTGAGCGCGCCAATTCACTCCTTGAAATCCACGAGACAGAAATTAAGCGCCAGCAGGGAAAAAACGGCCGCTGGAGCAAAATCATTATTGTAACAGTGCTGGCATTGTTGGTTTTATTACTATGGCGGGTTTGGTAATTTAAATGTGCAATGTAAAAGTCCGCTGGCTGGAACATGGAAGAGGCCTTGAAGTTAAATATCAAAGCGAGCAGGCAGCCGGGTTTGATATTTGTGCAGCGATTGACATGGAAGAAACCATATCAATTGGCGCAGGTGAGCGCGCCCTGATCCCTGCCGGGTTTTCAATGGCTTTGCCAAAAGGGTATGAAGCGCAAATCCGCCCGCGCTCCGGTCTGGCCTTAAAACATGGTATAAGTGTTTTAAATTCTCCAGGAACAATTGATGCGGATTATCGGGGGGAAATTAAAGTCCTTTTGATCAATATGGGGAAAGAGGATTTTTATGTTAAACGGGGAATGCGAATTGCCCAGATGGTGATCGCTGCGGTTGCAAAAGCAAATTTTATTGAGGTGGAAAATATTGACGACACACAGCGCGGAAAAGGCGGTTTTGGTTCAACCGGTTAGGTAAATAAATGCGGATCATATCGTTGATATTGGCAATGTTAATCAGCCTGCTTTCCCTTTCGGCGCTGGCAGGCCAAAATACCCAATTCAATCCAATCGGATATTCTGGTGAGGGTCGGTTTTTTTCCTATGAAGAATACCTGGTAAATGAGGCGAGCGGGGAAGCCTATTCCAAAATATATGTGATTGATCTTGCCGAAATTTCCCAGGTGGTTGGAACGCCAATTATTTATCGGGCAAATATTGGCGAACAATCCATATCCACAATTCGCGAACAGGCACGGCAAGCTGCGGATACGGTTTTACAAAGCTTAAAGATAAACCAGCCCGCCTATATCGCCGCCATGATCGGAAATAGGCAGCCGGGCGTTGCCAGCGACCGATTAAAGTTTTCAATTGCCAACGCACAAAATATTACAAGCGAACCCGCCCCCTCTACAGATTACGAATTAAGCCTTGAGAGCTTTAAGACCGAAGCGGCGGCACAGTGCGATAAATTTATCAACTCAACATTTTTTTCGTACCCGTTGGGGGTTTCTCTTTCGCTCAAAAACCTGTCCTTAAACGCTGAAAATAGTGCAGAAATTTACCGGGACGAAGTGTTGCCCCGTTCACGCGATTGCCCGTTTAAGTATACAATTGCAGCAATTATTTTGCCATATGGTGCAAAAGATATAGCAAACGGCGTTGCAGTGATTTCTGTGAATGTTGCAGATGAAGATGAATTTTTGCGCCATTATCTGGCAATCCCACTAAACTAATAATTGAAAATATCTGCATGACCTTAAGCATTTCAGAAACCAAACGATATTCCCGACATCTGATCTTAAAAGGATTTGGGGCCGCCGGACAGAAAAAACTCAAACACTCAAAAGTGCTTGTGGTGGGTGCCGGGGGTCTTGGCAGCCCGGTAATTGCCTATCTGGCAGCGGCGGGTGTTGGCCATATCAGCATTATTGATCATGATCTGGTGGAGATTTCGAACTTACAGCGTCAGATCGTACATACAACCGGCGACCTTGGTGTAAACAAAGCCGCAAGTGCTGCCCAATTCGCAAAGAACCTGAACTCTGAAATAGAAGTGCAGATTTTTGACCACAAACTAAATGATGAAAACGCCGAAAAAATCATCGTTGAGCACGATATAATTGTGGATGGAACCGACAGGTTTTCAACCCGACTAATGATCGCCAATGCCTGCGAAGAAACCCAAAAAGTTCTCGTTTCCGGCGCAGTTTCCATGTTTGACGGGCAGGTCAGCGTATTTGCCCCACATTTAATGGAGCAAAATGGAAAACCGGCTCCAAAATTTTCCTGCCTATATCCGCAAATCCCAGATGATGACGATTTGCCGGGCTGTGAAGTCAACGGCATAATTGGTGCAACCACCGGAATAATTGGCACATTAATGGCTATGGAGGTGATCAAAATCATCTCGGGTGAGGGCGAACCATTAATTGGCCGCCTGTTGTTATATGATGGACGGGCAGCCAGATTTAGCGAGCTAAAATATCAGCGGGTGGAGTGAGTTTTATCTGTCTCGCGGCTCGCGCCAGTTCGCTTAAAGCTCACGGCTCCGCGGGGGCGGCCAAATTATTGGCCGGCAGCACTTGTGCTGCTTGGTTGCGCACAATTGAAAATTCTTAAAACTGTTTAGCACAGTACTCAAAGATGGCTCCACCCGAAGGGTGTCAGGCGTCAGGATGTTTGAATACCAGGGTCGCGTTGGTGCCGCCAAAGCCAAACGAGTTGGAAAGCACAACCCCAAGATCCACATTATCCATGCGCTCGCGAACAATCGGCATATCGGCAAACATTGGATCAATTTCAAAAATGTTGGCGCTCTTGCAAATAAAACGCTCGCGCATCATCAAAAGAGAAAAAATGCATTCCCAAACCCCGGTAGCACCAAGGGAATGGCCGGTTAGAGATTTGGTTGCCGAAAAGGGCGGGCATTTATCCTCATTGCCAAAAACCGCGCGAATAGCCTCAATTTCCTTCTCATCACCAACCGGAGTGGAGGTAGCGTGGGGATTGATGTAATCTACCGGAAGATCAACAGTTTCCAGAGCCATTTTCAT
>JAKISW010000059.1 GCA_021648375.1 Devosiaceae bacterium | reverse complement strand
CACTGCTTTGGCTTATCCTGTTTGAACGTTAAAAATTGGAAATATCGTATGCTCATCGCACTTTTGAATGGGGTTCGGAAGCAAGGGGCAAGGCCCATGTGCATGTGGTGATTATCGGCCTGACCCGCCGCGATATGGAGCCGGAACAAAAGCGTTTGTTTGAGTATGAGAATATTAAGGGCGAGCCGGAAGAAACCAGACATAAGGCCCTGACTGCTTACCTGTTTGGAGTGAGTGAAGAAGTGAACCGCCATCGGGTTGTGAAGGATGCGCCGTTGCCAATTTCAAAGCGCCCAAAAATGGAACTTGGGGTTAAAATGGTCGACAATGGACATTACACGTTTTTACCAGAACAAAAGATAGAGTTTCTAGCTTCTGAACCACAAGCAAAATCGCTGTTTTACAAATATATCGGAGGTAAGGAATACATAAATGCAAAGCTTCGTTGGTGTCTAGGATTTGAAAATGTTAGCCCGCACATACTTAGAAATTTACCAAAAGTTCTCGAACGAATTAGGTTAGTTAAGGAATTTAGGCAAAACAGTAAAAAGAGTGCAACAAGAAAGCTTAGCCAGACTCCAACCGATTTTGAATGCGGAACAATCCCTAAGAGCCAGTTTCTTGTAATCCCAAATGTTAGCTCAGAACGTCGAAAATATATTCCAATTGGATGGATGTATCCACCGACAATTCCTAATCAAAAACTTCGTGTTTTATTGGACGCAACCTTATCAGACTTCGCCATTCTCACTTCCACCATGCACATGGCATGGATGCGCGCTATCACTGGCAGGATGAAAAGCGACTATATGTATTCGGTTGGCGTGGTCTACAACACTTTCCCCTGGCCAACTATCTCCCCCAAACAAGAAGCAAAAATCTCCGACCTCGCCCAGGCAATCCTTGACGCTCGCGATCAGTTCCCCGAATCGACTCTTGCCGATCTTTACGACCCCGACCTGATGCCGCCACCCCTTCGCCGCGCCCATACCGCTCTGGACAAAGCCGTCGATCGTCTTTATCGCCCCAAAGCGTTTGAAAGTGAGCGCCAGCGGGTCGAACATCTGTTCATGCTTTATGAAAAAATGGTCGCACCGATAGAAGCCGCTGCCAAAGCCAAACCAAAACGGGCGCGCAAGGCAAAGAAACTAAACTAGCCGGCCCGCCTGAACTCAAACCATTCCTTCTCCCTCCCCCTCTGAGGGGAGGGTTGGGGTGGGGGGATAAAAATGTTTGAGATTTTGGTCATCTCAAAATCGCGCCTCCCCGGACCTGATCCGGGGTCTTGTTCATTCTGCTCCATCGCTCTGAGGCTTGAATTGCGTGGGGGGCAGCGCACAAAAAAACACACCCAAAGCGCGGTCATGGAATAAATTACCAATTTTATGCAATTACGTTGTAACTTCGCTGTAATTCTTCTGTAATTTTGATGTAATTTTTGGGTGTTTTTAGGTCCCATACGCCTGCCAGAAAAATACCAGCGTCAAAACAATTCCATAGACAATAATTCCATTGCGCAAAACCGGAGTGGGGATGAATTTGGCAAGTTTTGCTGAAACAAATCCCCCAACCATTGATCCGGCAAAAACAAAACTGCCCTCATACCAGGCGATTGATCCCTCCATGGTGAACCGAATTATTGCTACCGATGAAACAATCGCTGAAAGCAGCAGTTTCACCCCGTTCATGGCATGAATATTTGAAATTCCGGCTAGGGCAAAAAATGCCAGCAGGATGATCCCAAGTCCAGCATTGAAAAAGCCGCCATATAGGCAGATCAGCGCCAGCAAAAGCCACAATGACACGGCGATAATTTTTGCTTTTGAACCGTAGGCGGAATTTTGTGCGCTCATCCATTTGCTCAAATTCCCCCCAAAGGCAAACATGAAAACAGCCAGCCCCATGAGCCAGGGAACCACTGTTGAAAATTGCTCGTCATTTACTCGAAGCAACAGTTCCGCCCCCAAAAAACCACCAATTATAGCAGCTGCAATATAGGGAGGCAGCCTATGGCGGTTTTCCTTGATCTGGGACCAATAACCAATCGCTCCGCTGACATATCCGGGCCATGCGGCAAACGTATTGGTCGCGTTGGCCATCACCGGGGGGACACCCGCTAACAACAGAGCCGGGAAGGCGATAAATGAGCCGCCACCGGCAAGAGAGTTTATTGCCCCGGCAATTAGCCCGGCACCAAATAGAAATAAAATTTCCAGCACATTTCTCCTGAATGGTGTTTGTGATATTTGCAAATGACAAAATTTGGCACTTGTTTAAGATCGCAATATACCGATACAATTGTTTCAATTAAAAGAATTTTTTATCAGAACAGGCAGGCATTGAATATGAACACGTCATCTCCCCCTGTTGCCCAAACTAAACCCATTGAGCTTTATTACTGGAACACGCCCAACGGGCGCAAAGTTTCAATAATGCTTGAAGAATTGGAACTGCCCTATAACACTCACATGATCGACATCAATAAAGATGAGCAGTTTGCGCCTGATTTCCTAAAAATTTCGCCCAACAACCGCATTCCGGCAATTGTTGATCCAGAAGGTCCGGGCGGTGAACCGATTTCAGTTTTTGAGAGCGGGGCAATTCTTAAATATCTGGGAGAGAAGTTCAAAAGATTTTACCCCAAAGACTGGCGTCAGCGGGTGCAGGTGGATGAGTGGCTGTTTTGGCAAATGGGCGGCTTTGGCCCGATGCTTGGGCAGATGCACCATTTTTCGGCGTTTGCTCCGGAAAAAATCCCTTATGCCATAAAGCGATATGGTGATGAGAGTAAAAGACTTTATGGGGTTTTGGATCGCCAGCTGGCGGGGAAGGAATATATTTGTGGTGAGTATTCAATTGCCGATATGGCATGCGTGGGGTGGGCGAATTCTTACGAGCGCCAACGGATTGATTTGAATGAGTTTCCAAACGTCAAAAACTGGTATGAACGCCTTCTGGCCCGTCCGGCAGTCAGCCGCGGATTGGCGCTTGGTGCTTAACAGAATACTTTATCAAGTTATAACCACTGGTTTTTTAATGCGAAGCGGTACTTATTTACCTAGAAGCAGTGCTTGGCGTTACCCGAATCCAGTCTTCTCCCAGACATATCAGGTTGAATAATATACAGCCCGACAATCTGATATTATCATCATCAATCAGCTCCATGAACCCGTTATAGGTTTCCCCGTCTTCCGGGTTATAGATCGTTCCCTCAATCCTGTTTTTTTCGACATTTGAGTTAAGAACCAGGATTTGCAGGCCCAAAACCGGTCGGCCCCTTAATGCCGGGTCTTTATTGAGCGCATCTATATAGTTGCCCTCCATGGCCGCTACATTATCTCCGTATTTATCAATGAGAAATTGAGGAATAACAACATCTGTAAGAACACCGCAATATCCCTGATCGCAAGGTTCAATGGTTACCTGCGATTGGGATTTTGTGTACCATGTTCCAACAACTTTTGGTGCGTAAAAATTGCTGTCTGCCACAGCGGTGCCTGTAAACAGAATGAAAAAAACTATACGCAAGCACCAGCACCAAAGCCTGTGCCAGCCAATTCGAATTTTTGTCTTTTGTAATTGCCGCAATGTAGCCCCCTGATAGTCTCCCCGTACAAATTTGAAAATCACTGGCTTATCGTTCAATGGTTCATCAAATTAATCAAGTATTATACGCTCAATATATCCAAGTTTTAACTTGATTTATTAAATTTTGGTTCAAAGTCATATACGACAATTATCGTTGAGTTAATATTTAAGAAATTGGCGCTGGAAAATTTTAACATAGTTTATATGTGCTTATCAGATAGTTTTTATGTATTGAAGATAGTCAAATTTATTTAAAGTTGCTTGCGAGACCTTTTTTTTAAAAAAATCCAGTCTTGGTATTCTATAGCGGTTAAATCGCTTTGAAGCGGGACTTGAAAAAAAGCACTTGCTTTTGTCGCTATGAAACCAGTATTCACATCCTTGGAGAGGTGGCCGAGTGGCTGAAGGCGCGCCCCTGCTAAGGGTGTAGGCGAGGAATCGTCTCGTGGGTTCGAATCCCATCCTCTCTGCCACTTTATATCGCTCGCGACAATTCGCTTCGCTCACGCCTTCGCGGGATCAGCCAAATTGTTGGCTGGCGGCCTCTTCGGTTGCTTGGCGGACGGGGTTCAAACTCTTCCCCCTTGTGTCTCCCAAAAGCATGTCCTCGGGCCTGACCCGTGGGTGGACACCGGTTTTGGGATAAAAGATTTGGCGAATAAATAGATAAAGCGTGTCGCGTGAATACTATTGAATGCGACACGCTTTAAGGGTCTCCAGGTCCCACCTAGGTCTATCGCGCAGCACGCAGCATACGCGTGATCACCGGCGAAGTTCCGGCTTGAATCTCGCCAATGACTTCAAAGCCATACCGTTCGTAAAGCGGTATGTTGGCGGGATTTGTGGATTCGAGGTAGGCGGCGACATGTCCAAGATCGCAGGGCTGAAGGCTCTGAGCCAAAAGCGCAGACCCGTAACCTTGACCCTGACAAATCGGGTCCACACCCATAGCGGGCAAATACCAGTGCGCCTCTTGCGGATGCCCTTCGCCAACCTGCTCCAGCACGCCGAACACCTCTGGTTGCAGCGCTGCCGCCACGCCCTCTTGCATGACCTCTCCTAGTGCTTCTTCGTCCGGACTTATCCCCGGCGGCAGCCAAAAGGCGGCAGCCCTGAAATCTTCAGAGCGATAGGCAGAGCCGTTTTCAATCGCACCACCTGCAAAATGCTTTAGCACCATGGGAAAATATTTTAGGTACTGCCTGGTATCCGGAAACATCCAGCGGATGAAAGGATCGCTGGCAAAAGCGGTGACCAGGCATGCGATTGCTCTGGAGTTGTCTTTTGGATCTGCTGTTACAGCTCTTTGATTTTGCATTGTTTTATCCTCGTGTTTCAAACTTAAATTTGCCCATGAATTCGCCGTGCGATACAGCCCGCAAGCAGGGCAGGTAACCCTTCGCTGGGCGCTCAGCCACCCTCACAGATTGAGGTTGTCAGAATTCAGGCTGCAAGAAAATGCTTTAGTTTGCAGCTTAAATCTGCATAAATGCAGCATGAGTTGGGACGATCTGAAATTTGTGCTGGCCGTGGGCCGCGCAGGTACGCTCGCCGCCGCCGCACGCCTATTGATGGTGGACGCGACGACGGTCGGTCGGCGGATATTGGCAATCGAGGCCGATCTCGGAGCGCGTCTGTTCGAGCGGACCGGCACCGGATATCTGCCGACCCATGCGGGCCACAAGGCGCTTTCCCATGCCCAAACTATGGAACTTACCGCCCTTTCGCTCTCCCATCAGATCGAAGGCAGTGACAAAAACGTTGAAGGTCCGCTGCGTCTGACTGGCCTAGATGCAATCTTTGACGCGCTCATCATTGTACGATTGCCGCAGCTGCTGGCCCGGCATCCGGGGCTGGAAATAACGTTTTCCTCCAACCTCGAATTGCTCGACCTGTCGCGGCGCGAAGCTGATATTGCCCTGCGGAACCGGGAACCGACCCACCCGGATTCGGTTGGCCGCAAGCTCGGACAGGTGGCACAGGCTGCCTATGCGGCGGTAGGATTGGAGTTAGGCGAGGCACCACCCCTGATCGCTCTGCCGCGTGAAAATGATGGGACGGCGTTTTCCAAAATGCAACGCGACCTCTTTCCACGCGGTCGTATTGCAGCGCGCGGAAATTCCGAGGGCCATATCCTGGCCCTGACCCGTGCCGGCATCGGAATCGGGATACTGGATTGCTTCGTTGGGGACAGTGATCCGTCACTGCGCCGGGTGTTGTCTAATCCGATCGCCTCGCAGATTGTCTGGGCCGAATCCCATGTCTCGATGGCAAGGGCTCCTCGTGTACGTGCTGTAATCGATTTCCTTGGTGAGATATTCGCCGAGAACTCTGACCTGTTACAGGGTCAACGCCCCTTTCAACCAAAACAAAAAGACAGCATCTGAGTGCCGTCGTAGGCGGCGGTTGTGCGCAGTATCTGAGAGCAGGTACTTGATTTGAGAGCAGGTACATTGATAAAAATTCACAATGATTTTGTTATACTGGAAAACCTACAGACTGCGGTTAGCTGCCGTATCCCATCTAAGTTGAAAGTCAAATCACTGCGAGACAAGTCTTGCATTGCCATGCGTGGACGCACAGATGCTATCCGTCTATGCTTGTATAAGATCAAGGGAAAATGCAATGGAAACCAAATGGCTCGAAGACTTCCTTGCGTTAAGCGATCTGGGGAACTTTCGCCAGGCGGCTCTACAGCGCAATGTCTCACAACCGGCGTTCAGCCGGCGCATTCAGGCTCTCGAAGCATGGTTAAATGCTCCTCTGATAGACCGAACCTGCCACCCTTCGCAATTGACCGTATCGGGCCGGCTGTTTTTGCCGGTTGCGCGCGAAATTGTTGATATCATCGAGGCTGGAAAGATAGATGTCCAGACGCAGATGATGCAGGAGAAAGAAAAAATCAGGTTTTCAACGCTCGGCACTATTGCTCAGATATTTATGCCGGTCTGGCTTCGAAGCCTTAAACCTTTCATTGATGCCGACCAGTTTGTGGTCAATACCGAGTATGTGGGGTTTTCCAGCCACTTTTCTGCTTTGGAGAATAATTACGTCGACTTTTTCATTGGTTATCTGGACCGACGTATCGAGATGCGACAGGATGAAGCCCTGTTTACTTCGTTACTGTTAGGTAACGAATCTTTGGTGCCTGTGTGCAGCACCAACAAAAACGGTGGCCCGCGCTGGTGGTTGCCGGGCAAACAGACTGAACCAATTTCATGTCTTCATACATTTCCCGAGAATTCTCCATGGCCGATTAAATATCATATGGATACCAAATTTGGCGATCTAGACTTTAAATCAGTTTATGATTCTTCGACGGGAACTACCCTGAAAGCTATGGCGATTGAAGGGTTTGGTATGGCTTGGTTGCCCCGCACGCTGGTGGCAAATGAACTGGAAACGGGACAGCTTGTGAGGGCAGCAGAGCGCGCTGACGATATTCTTGTAGAAATAAGGATTTTCCGCAGCCTGAATAATAATGAGCCACGGGTCTCCAAATTCTGGAAAGTTCTACAGGAGCAGGAAAAGCTAATTGAAAAAGCCTGCCGTGAACCAGAGCATCATAGCACCTGACCCCAATTCATGCTTTTGAATTATGTGCCATATTTTTGAATTACGTGGCGGCAATCTGATAAGCGGTTTGAAAAATCGGATCTGATGATGCAATATTTGCATGAGCGTTCTCGAAAATGGTATTGGACTTTGTCCTCCAATGCTCCCAACGTTTGCAGACAAGATATCTGGGAGGATATCCGGTGCGAGTTTGAATAAAGCTCGGCACCTTGGTTTTTGGTCGATGCCGGTCACTCGCAAGTGAGAAGCCGATTACAAAAAAACCTAATGAAAAAGGGAGATAAAAAATGAAAATATTTTCGACACTCTTACCAGGTAAGAGAAAATTTTATACGGGAGGTGTCCTAAGGACAGTCAAAGCCATGTTGGCTGCCGCTGCCATGACGCTTTCGCTTGGAGCTGGCGCTGCAATTGCAGAACAGGACGGTCGCACGAACCTTAAAATCGCGATGCCGGGAACCTGGGCGTCGCACGGTCCGACAGCGACCAACAATTTTGGTGCGCGCGTCATTTATTCGATCTATGACAGGCTGGTATGGCGTGATTTCCTATCCAATCCCGATGGCAGCGGGGCTGAACTTGTGCCCGGCCTGGCAGAATCCTGGGTGCAGGTGACGCCAACCGAATGGGACTTTACCATCCGTGAAGGTGTGAAGTTCCACGATGGCACTACGATGACCACTCAAGACGTGGCATTCTCAATCAACAATACCTATGGCGATGGCACCGAGCCGTTTGCTGCATCAGGAACAATCGCCAGTGTGGTGGCGATTGATGACAAGATCGTTCGGGTCACTACTAAAAACCCCGATCCAGCGCTTCTGGCGCGCATGGCGACAGCTATGGGCAATATCTATCCGCAGGCTTACTACGAGAGTGTGGGTAAAGAAGCATTTGGCCGTGATCCAATCGGTACAGGTCCATACATGTGGGCTGGCCGTGTTACTGGCGAATCCATTACGCTTGAAGCATTTGACGATTACTGGGGTGAAAAACCTCCTCTCAAAAGCATCACTTTCCTTGAGGTTCCAGAAACCTCGTCCAGGATTGCTGGGTTGCTGACCGGTGAGTATGACATCGTAACATCGCTGCCACCCGATCAGACTGGTCCGATCGACAATGATGACGCCACTGAAATTCGTGCCGTTAGAGTTGAAAACATCCATATGATCACTTTCCGTCAGTGGAAAGAGGGCAACGTAGCTGCCGATAGTCGAATTCGTAAAGCCATGGCACTGTCGTTGGACCGGGAATTGATGGCTGACAAAATCTGGAACGGCTTGACCGAAGCGGGGACCTATGATTTCCCCGGATATGGTGAATATTATCAAAATCGTGCTGCACTGCCATTTGATCCTGAAGGCGCAAAAGCCCTGATGGCTGATGCCGGTTACAA
>JAKISW010000058.1 GCA_021648375.1 Devosiaceae bacterium | reverse complement strand
TTATCCGACATTCCATTTTTCGGGCCAGTGATTTTCCAGCAAACCGCCATGACATGGCTGGCCCTGATTATGGTGGTTGTCATCTGGTGGATGATGGCCAAAACCCCTTTGGGAGTGGCAATTCGTGCCGTGGGTGACAACCCGGATGCTGTAAATGCCCAAGGGCTTTCGGTCAGCGCTTTGCGCATTGGTGCGGTCGCCGCCGGCTCTGCCCTGATGGCTCTTGGCGGGGCGTTTTTGACCATGTCGGCATTTAATGCGTTTTTCTTTGGCATGGTCAATGGCAGGGGCTGGATCAGTATTGCTCTGGTGATTTTTGCCAGTTGGAAACCGGGAAAAGCCCTGCTGGGTGCTATGCTGTTTGGCATGTTTGACGCACTTCAGGTGCGCCTGCAAACCGAAGCGGGAGCAGTTATCCCTTCGCAGATTTTCCTGATGGCCCCCTATATTCTTTCAATCATTGCTCTGGTTATAGTTGCCCGGCGCGCCGAATATCCCCGCGCCCTGCTTCATCCCTGGTTCAAGGGCCAAAGATAGGATTTTTATCAAAATGGCTTTTGATCTGGTCGTTAAGAATATCACCCTTCCCAATGGCAAAACCCGTATGGATATTGCCTGCAAAAATGGCAAAATTTCCGCCATTGAAAACAATATCAATGCTGAAGCCAAAACCATAATTGATGGCGAAGGGTTTCTTGTCAGCCCTCCTTTTGTCGACCCGCATTTCCATCTTGATGCCACCCTTTCCCTTGGTCGCCCAAGAATGAATGTCTCTGGCACCCTGTTGGAGGGAATTGGCCTTTGGGGTGAATTAAAGCCCATTCAAACCGTTGAAGAAATTGTTGAGCGCGCCTTAAAATATTGTGACCTTGCGGTCGCTATGGGCATTGGTGCCATCCGCTCCCATGTGGATATTTGCGATGATGAATTAAAAGGTGTTGAGGCCCTGTTGGCGGTAAAAAAACAGGTGGCACCCTATCTGGAATTACAGCTTGTAGCATTTCCTCAGGATGGATTTTATCGCTGTGCAACTGCTGAACAAAACCTTATCCGTTCCCTTGATATGGGAGTGGAAGTGGTTGGCGGAATTCCCCATTTTGAACGCCGCATGGATGAGGGTGCAGCTTCAATCAAAGCCCTTTGCGAGATGGCAGCACAGCGCGACCTGATGGTTGATATGCATTGTGATGAAACCGATGATCCCATGAGCCGCCATGTGGAAACCTTAGCCTTTGAAACCCAGCGCTTGGGCTTGCAGGGTCGTGTCACAGGCTCGCACCTTACCTCCATGCACTCCATGGATAATTATTATGTTTCAAAGCTCATCCCCCTGCTGGCCGAAGCTGAACTGCACGCCATAGCAAATCCGCTGATAAATATCATGCTGCAGGGCCGCCATGACAGCTATCCCAAACGACGCGGGCAGACCCGAGTGCCCGAATTAAGAGCCGCCGGGATTAACGTCGCCTTCGGCTCTGATTGTGTCATGGACCCGTGGTATTCCCTTGGCAAAGCATGCATGCTTGATGTGGCCCATATGGGCTTGCATGTGGCTCAATTATCCTCACGAGAAGACATGGCGTGGTGCTTTGATGCAGTGACCAAAAATGCAGCCAAAGCCATGGGACTAAAAAATTATGGTCTTAAAAAAGGCTGCGACGCCAACTTTGTTCTGCTACAGGCCAGCGATACCATCGAAGCAATTCGCTTGCGCGCCAACCGGCTGGCTGTGGTTCGAGGTGGAAAAATCATTGCCAAAACCCCAAGGCAGGAAACTGAACTTTTTCTTCCCCGGCGCCCGGATATTCTTGATCCGGCCAATTATTCTCCAACCTGAAATTTAAGAAAAAATTAAGCCTGTTTCACACAATAGTTCATAGGTTGAGAAACTGTAATCAAAACTGTGATTATCTGCTCCTGATAATGCTGGCTTATGTCAGCTTCAAATTGCATGAAGGGGCAAAACATGCATCAGCGAACTACAAATTTTTTGAAATACAGCATATTCGCAGTTGCGCTATTGTCTCTTTCCGGCTGCGCGGCAACCGGCTTTGGCGGACCGTTCAATTCCAAACCCGCCCAGATTGCCGATATTTCCGACAAGGGAAATTTCACCGCCACCAGCGCGCTAAAAGAAGCCCGATCCCAGTTTAAAAATAACAATTTTGGCTATTCCGCCGCCTATTACAAAAAATATACCGAACTCTCCCCGCAAAGCGCCCAGGGCTATGTGGGGTTGGCCGCTTCCTATGATCGTCTAGGCCGTTTTGACCTATCCGACAGGGTTTATACGTCCATGCGCAGAATTACCGGGGAGACAGCCCAATATTATAACAATGTTGGCTATTCCTATATGTTGCGCGGAAATCTGCAGGCGGCTCTAGCCAATTTCAGAAAAGCGGCAGCCATTGATCCAGACAACGTCACCATCGCCAACAATATACAATTGCTGGCCGACGCTGCATCAGAGCGAGTATAAAATTATTCGCCTTCCGCTCCACCTTCAACTGGTGGAGGTATCACCCCGCCATCCTTGCCCAGCCCTGAAACATCATATTGCTCGTCGCTGGATGGGTCGATGGTCTGGCCCTCAAGGTTTGCTTTAACGGCATTTCCGGCCCCCTGGGTAATCCTGTCAGAATTGCTCAGATAGGCAGGGTTGCATGCGCTAATGATCAATGTAAGCGAAGCGACAATTATTGTACTTTTTAAAACCACAAAAGATTTCATGACAATTATTCCCCACCCTCAGATCCAAGATCAATAATATAGCCAAACGGGCCGGATGTTCCCGCTCCCAATTCAAAATTGCGCCTCATCTGCCTTGTGACTTCCATCTGCCCCAATGCAAAAAACTGCACATCATTGGCCGGTGCGCTATTATCCAGCGGGGTAGCCAACTCCTGCCCCGGCACCGCCGGTTGCACCAGCCTTGGGGTAACGATCACCACCAGTTCGGTTTCCTGCTTTTGATAGCTCGAAGATTTGAACAATGATCCAAGCACCGGCACTTCACCCAGCCATGGCAATTGATTTTGGCGAAGATTATTATCGTTCTGCAACAGGCCGGCAACTGCAAAGCTCTGCCCGTCTCTTAATTCAACCGTGGCATTGAGCGTTCTGGTATTAAACACCGGGTCTCCTGTGGCTGTAAAACTGCCAATGGAGGAGACTTCAGGTGAAAGTTGAATTTGAATTCGGTTATCATCCAAAACAATGGGCGTAAATTCAAGCCGAACCCCAAAATCACGATAGGTAAGGGTGGAATTTCCATTGTTATCATTGACCCGGATGGGAACCTGCCCCCCGGCTAAAAAGCTGGCCGTCACCCCGGAAAGTGTGGTCAGGTTCGGCTCCGCCAGAGTTCTGACCAATCGCTTTGTTTCCAGTGCGTTGATGGTGGCGTTTAGACTGACCCCGCTAACCCCGGAAATAACGCTGGTAATAAAAGTTGCGAACGAACCTGCATTGGCGGCAGGGTTTTGAGGCCCTCCCCCGATGTCTACCGAAACACCACCCACGTTTCCGCCCCATTGAATACCAAGCTCCCGCCCGGCATTTCTTTGGGCTTCAAGAATACGCACCTCAAGATTAACCTGCTGCCCGCCTTTTAAGGTAATGACATTAACGATGGAGGGGGAGCCATATTGATCAACAATTTCCAGAACCTTTTCCATGGAATAGGCATCATTGACACTACCCGAAAGCTGCACCCGACCATTTACCGTGTTGACCTTGACGTCAGAACGGGGGAGCGCGGCGCGGATCGAGCGCGAAATATCAGCACTGTTTACCCCAACTTCCACCGCCAGCAATCCAACAGGTGTTCCATCTTCTGAATAAAGATTAACGGTGGTTGTGCCGAATGATCGGCCCACCAGATAGATGGATTTGTCGGTAATCGGTTGCGCATCCGCAATACCGGGGTCTGCCGCAACGATCTTACTAACCGCATCCGAGAGAACAACTGTAACCGCCTGGGATACCGGCAGGTTGATTTTTAATACCGAAACT
Organism: Devosiaceae bacterium; assembly: GCA_021648375.1. Lineage (GTDB taxonomy): Bacteria > Pseudomonadota > Alphaproteobacteria > Rhizobiales > Devosiaceae > DROE01. Next base: position 5,139 of record JAKISW010000058.1, on the reverse strand, counting down.
GTTCTCAAATCATATTCAATGGTTTGAGCAACTGCCCGTCCAGACATTGATGCTAGTACAACAAACAGCAACGATAATATTATGCCAGCCCGCATAACATGGTGCAAAGGTCTGGTTGCAATTTCATCACTGGCAAAAAATTTACGAATATTCATTTTACTGCATCAACAGGCATGTCGCGCTGAAATATCAGCCTCAAAACACCTGGCCCCCATATGTGTCAAACATCTTCTCCAAAATCAGGCAACAAAGTTTCAAATTGCTTGTTTTTGGAAATCACAGCCAACCTATCAATTTATGGTCAACACCATATTAACGGCGCAAATTATCTCAGCTGAGGCGTTTGGCCATTTGCATTCCAGAAGGGGCTGGAAAGTCTGATTGCCTGATTTGAAGTGCTTAATTGCATATTGCCCACATCGGCAAAATCCTTCATGGAGCGCAACACCAGCGACAATTTACCAAGTCCGACGGCCCCAACAATCACCTCAGCTCCCTTTGTATCAAGTTCAAGGGTAACAATAGCATTTTCATTGAAAAATTGTGCACTAACGTCCCCTTCGCTCTCGGGCGCTCCAGTTTCTCCGCGTTCACCAAGACGCGCACCAATTGCCAGCACTTTTACATTGCTTAAAATTGTCGCAGATGTCAGACCCAAAGGGGTATCCCGGGTTAAAATAACATCAACCTGGTCACTGGGATTTATAAAACCACCCGATGCCGTCTCTGGCCTGATGGGCACAGATACACCACGCATTCCTGAATTAAGTATCGCCGAAAGATAGCCCTGCGAAGCTCTAACCAGCTTTTGCTCGCGTATCGGCTCACCGGGAAAAATTTCAAATCTGGCCAAAGCATCGCCCATATCTGTTAAAGCATCAGGGGCGGCTTCAATCGTTATATAGTCTGAACGAACGGAACCGATTGGCCACTCTTCCCAAACCAGTGTTGCCTTGGACAAACGCTGACCCACCCCGATTTCCTGCCGGGCTGTCAAAACCTGAACCCTTGCCTCTTTTATAACTTCAACTTTTGTGGTTGGTTCAATTATTAGTTCAGGGTCTTGCTGCATGGCAAAAAACGCTGCCATTCCGCCAGAAATTATAGCCAGCGCCAACAATAAAACCTGGGACATTTTAAATCTGCGCCGCCCGGGAGATCGGGCAAACATTTTACCAAAGCCGTTTTGTTTGGTTTTTTCAGATCCGGCACGTTGCAACTCGGCACGCATTGCATCCATCTGGCGGCGCTCGGTTTTTCGCCGCTCTACCCCCTCATATTGTGGATGCCCCTGTTTAGGGTTGGCAATGTCATAGGTTACTCGCTCATGCTTTCTCCGCTCGACACCAGTGGGAGAGCCGCCAACTTCCGCCAACACGCCTTGATCGCTGCTTGCGGGAAGTTTTTGCCTGCGCTCTATTCCATCAGGAGCAGAACCGGTTTCATCAATGTCTATTTGTGCTTTTCTGAGCAATTTACCCTCACCAGAATTTTTAAAAAAAATTCGTTGGGCAGCAATAATATTGCGCCCCCACTGGCAACGATACAAAGGATGAATAACTGTTTTGTTCTAAAAAAACAGAAAATTTTATCTATTTAGAATTAGGGGCAACTTTATTAGCTCAATGATCAGGGGGCATCCCCTCTTAAGTCTCTGCTCTTTCGGCCCATCCGGCAAAAATTTTCTCCAGCATGACGACGATATAATATAGTAAAATGCCCAAAAAAGCCAAAGCGATCAGCACCGCAAACATCAACGGATAATCAGCTGAAATTTTACCGCTATCGAACAAAAAGCCCAACCCCTTACCATGGGGTTCAATAATTTCCACCAGATTGGTTCCGATAAAAGCCAGCGTTACCGCCACCTTTAAGGCCCCAAAAAACTCGGGCAGTGTTTTGGGCAGGGCGATCTTGACAAAAATCGTAAAACGGCTGGCCCCAAGGGATTTAAGAATGTCACGATATTCCGGCTCAAGGGTTGAAAGGCCAATGGAAACAGAAACAGCAATGGGGAAAAACGAAATCAAAAACGCCATCATTACGGTGTTCATATCATCAGCGCCCACAAACATCAGGGCGATCACCGGCACAAGGGTAGCTTTTGGAATGGCATTAAAACCCACCAGTAGCGGGTAAAGAGCTTCGCGCATAAATCTGGAAAGACCCATGACCATTCCAAATCCGGTGCCCACAATAATTGCAATCAGCAATCCGGCAACTGTACGCCATAATGTATCCCAGCCATAGGAGAGAAAAAGCCCCTTAAACTTCCAAAAAGCAGGCCATAGATCAGATGGCGAGGCCATTTTATAGTTTGGCCATTGATTGACCCATACCAGCCATTCCCAGAATATAAAGAAAATAACTATCGCTGACAGGGGAATTGCAATTTTTCGTACCGTTTCCATTATGCATTCTCCTCTGTCTTGGTACTTCTACCCTGGGCAATCTGAATTTCATGGCGAAGCTTGGCCAGCATTTTCACTGATTTTTCCGTATAAAGATCTTCCAGAGTTCGCTCATTTCCCAAGGTCACATCCAAAACAAATTGGCTGTTTGCCGGTCGTCCCGACATAACCACCACTTGATCCGCAAGAAATACCGATTCGCGCAAATCATGGGTAATCATCAAAGTCGTAAACGCCTCTTCTTTGCGCAATTCATGCATAATCTGCCATAGATCTTCACGGGTAAAAGCATCGAGCGCCCCAAAAGGCTCATCAAGAATTAGCACCTCCGGCCGGTGCACAAGCGCCCGGCAAAGCGAGGCTCTCTGGCGCATTCCCCCGGACAATTCAGAGGGGCGCTTATCCTCAAACCCCTCAAGACCAACCAGGGAGAGCAAAGACATGGCCCTGTCCACTTTTTGCTTTTGGGACAGGTTATTGGAAACAATTTCCAGCGGCAGCAACACATTTTTTAAAATGGAGCGCCATTCCAGAAGAACCGGATTTTGAAAAGCCATTCCCACGCTGGATTTGGGCGATGTAATCACCTCTCCATGCAGGCGCACTTCGCCCTCATCGGGCATCATCAGACCGGCGATCAATCGCGTAAGGGTGGATTTTCCGCATCCCGAAGGCCCAACAACTGCAACAAATGAATTTATCGGCACCGAAATATTTAGGTTTTTTAGCACCGGCAACGGGCCATCATCAGTCTGATAGGCGTGGGTTACGTTATTTATTTCTATCTGATTTTCTTCTTTCATCAGTCCCCCCGAACTGTCGATATCACTAATGCAAAAGGAAGGGCAGATTAACCGCCCTTCCAAAACTTATTAAATAGCAGGTTGATAAAACCGGCCTATTTCAACATCAGGCTGCCATCATCGGGCAGGAAGGAACTGTCAAAATAATGGCTGGGATCAACAGGATTTTCAAACTGATAATTTTGCGCCAATTGCTCTAAAGCGCGCGCCATACGATCAGCATCAATGCCACCCATACCGTTGGCTCTGGTGTAATCGGTAACAACATTTGCATCTATTGCCAGCTGCAAACGACGTTGCTCCAATGCCACATCCGCTGCCGGATTACGCTTTTGCACCATGGCGGCACCCGCTGCCGGGTCGGCAATAACATCGTTCCAGCCATTGGCGACCGCCCGGATAAAGCCGGTAATAATTTCAGGGTTTTGGGCCGCATAATCCGTATTGACAATTATGGCGTTGCCATAAAGCTCCAACCCATAATCAGCCATCAGCAGAACTTTTATGTCGTCCTCATCAATGCCCAACCGCACCAGATTGAGATAGCTGGAGAATGAAAAACCGGTAATCGCATCAACCTTGCCTTCGGCCAGCATTGGTTCTCTGGTCGGGAAGCCGACCGGCTCAACAGTGATTTTTGAAACATCTATGCCCGCAGCGGTGGCAAAAGCTGGAAATTGTGCCCAGGCACCATCCGGTGGTGGAGCACCAAGAATTTTACCCTCAAGATCCTTGGGGCTGCTTACTCCCTGCGAAGCACGCCCGATTACGGCAAACGGTGGCTTGTCATAAACCATCATCACCGCAATCACCGGCGCACCGGGGTTTTTATCCAAAAATGTAATCAGCGAATTAATATCAGCAAAGCCAACAGGAAATGCACCGGTGGCAACTTTTGGAATGGCATCGAGCGAGCCCTGACCAGCAGAAATATCGACCGATAGCCCTTCCGCAGCAAAATGACCATTATCCACAGCGGCGAAATAGGCAGCGCTCGGTCCTTCAAATTTCCAGTCCAGAGCAAATGGTATCTCGGTTTGAGCCATTGCCCCTCCGCTCCAGATCGCGGCAACAGCAATTGCCAGAGTCAGTTTTTTTAACATGAAATTCTCCCCGTTTTATTTTTGCCCATCTCCAGTGAAACAAGTCCCATGAATCAAGGTTTTAAAAATTTTCAACAAGGCACGGTAAGCCTCACAACGCCGCACGTCAAATGCATGATGATTTTATTTTTCTAAATTTAATCGAAAAGTTTGACGTCAAATTCCAGCACAAAATATCAAAAGTTCAGTTGAAGAAATTTCTATGGTGATTTTTTTACAAAAGTTAAATGGAAAACAACATGAGCAAAATATTGCTGATCAGCTGCACACCTCGTCATGAATCAAACACAAAAAAACTGGTACAAACATTTATCGATACAACAAAAAATAAAGCCGACATCACCCATCTTGATCTTGTTGCAAACCCTGCACCATTATTGTTGGGTAACAATCTAAACGCCCTGCTGAAACGCAATTTTATGGGGATGGAACTCGATGCAGACGAGAGTGAAGTTTTGCAAGATGTTGATCAGATGGTCGAGCAGCTGCAAAGTTTTGAGCGAATTGTTTTGGCCTATCCCATGTATAATTTCAGTATTCCAGCCGTTGTTAAGGCGTGGTTTGATGCGGTAATTCAAAACGGCAAAACATTCAAAATAAAAGATGATGGATCCTATGAAGGCCTGCGTCAGGGCACCAAGGCGCTAGTCCTCATGACAACCGGGGGTGACTATAGCCAGGAACCCAGAGGTGGTCGCGCAATTTCGTACCAGTAGTTAAGGTGGATCGACTTATAAGAAAGACGATTCAAAATGACCAAACGAAAGAACCATTCGCCTGATTTTAAGGCCAGAGTTGCGCTTGAAGCGATCCGTGAGGAAA